>NZ_FQZM01000086.1 GCF_900142025.1 Desulfofundulus thermosubterraneus DSM 16057
CTCACAATAATATCTTACCCACCAATCAAGAGGGGTGACATTTTCTCTGTCCCGTTAAGGCGTTTTTGGGGTGACATTTTCACTGTCCCTTGACAGGGGTTAGGTGTTGTTGGGCCAGAGTGGACGCGCCCTCTAAGAAAAACAAGAAGCCATTGAAAGGGCAAAAAGCGATAGGTAAAATATTTCCCGGAATGCCGTGTTTGCAATGCCATCATGCTGTTTTTTTGATTGTTTAAGGAGGTTTTTTCATGGCTACCGGTCCCTGTGGGCTGGCCTGCGATGCCTGTGGCCTGTACAACCGGGGCAAATGTGCGTCCTGCGGTCCCGGCAACAGCATTGAAGCTCGGGCCAAAATCAACATTCAGGAACAGTTGGGTTTTCGCTGCCCCGTGCTGGCCTGCGCCATTACCCGGAACATCGATTACTGCTCCCGGGATTGTTCCGAATTTCCCTGTTCCCGCTATGAGCGTGGTCCCTATCCGTTGAGCCAGAGTTTTTTGCAAATGTACAGGCGCCGATCCGGTCCCCAGCATTAGACTCCCCTCGCCACGGGACATGGCAAGGGGGTTAACTTAGTCCGGGCGCACTTTTTCGTTCCTGCGTTCGTATTTGATCGCGTGGAAGTGGGTTATCGGCGAATGATGCTTTCCTAAAAGATTTTGAAAGATTTTGCCTGAACCTTTTTCGCTCAGCTAATGCTTAAATTCCCAGGGCGGCACGTTTTTTGTTAATGTGTTCCTCAATGCCGTTGGCCGCCTGCACCGGATCGTCTCCCAGGGCAACCTTCCCTCCGGTAATGCCTTCCAGATCTTCGGTCAACAGCTTGACTAGGTCGAGGCCCCCGGTTACCGGAGGAGTGGGCGAAAGATGGGTGTAAAGCCGGAAGGCTAGGGCAAAAAGCCCGTCAATGGTGGCCTTTTGCTCCAGGTACTGCGGCGCGGTTACGGCCACGGGCAGGGCACTGGTGTCCACCCCCAGGTGGTTGGCCACGGCGGTGACCAGCATGGAGATGCGCCCCGTGTCAGTACAGGTACCGAAACTGAGCACCGGAGGGATATTTAAAGACCAGCAGATTTCCCGGAGGCCCTCCCCCGCCTGTTCTGCCGCTTCCAGACTGGCCAAGCCGGCCACTTCCAGGGCGTGGTTGCCGCAACCGCCGCTGACGATCAGTATGTTGCGCCGGATCAGTTCTCTCGCCAACCCCACGGTCATGTAGTCGTGGGGACCGGTGGAAATGGTGGTGCAGTTGACCAGGGCCACCACGCCTTTAATTTTTCCGGCCTGATTCCGGCGGGGTAAATGGCCAGTTCCCGCCATAGTTTTTTCCGTGGTTCGGGGGCAAAAACTTCCACCATGGTGCTGGGTTCATCGTAGTTGCGGTAAAGTTTGCTGATCAGAAAATCGGCAGAAAATCGGCCAGGCGAATGGCCACCTGTTCGGGAGAACCGTTGGTATCTACCTTCACCTGCCCGGCGAAGCTGTACAGTTTATCTTTATCTGTGATGGAAAAAGGCGTTTTCCCCTGCGCCGTGGCCTTGAGGGTGCGGAAGGCTTCGTAGGCGTGGTGGGTATAGGTGGCGGTACCCATCACATTGCGCAAAAGCATGTCCCGCATGGCCATGGCGTTGCGGTCGATGCCGCATACACCCAGAATGGCTCCCACGTTATCCGAAACGCGGCAGGGACCGTTGGTGCACAGCTGGCAGCTAACCTCCGCCAGGCAAAAGTTACAGCGGATTTTCTCCTGGGGGTCAAAGCGATCCCATACATTGGTTAAACCGTTCCGGCGTATATGCTCATACATTTCCTGGACCGAGTCGTGCACACTGACCCGGCCGCCTAGCTGGACCCTTTCCCTTTTGGCCATCTGTCTTCCTCCCGGAAACATTTTTTTTAGTAATGCCCGGAGAAGGAAGGTGTATACATGGTGGAGGTGCTTGTGAAAAGCAATACAGGAACCCCGGGGAAAAAGTAAATGTGTCCGGCAGTTCCTTTAGCAGTAAACTAGCTATTAAGCGATACTTGGCGCTTGGTTCCAGGCTCTAATAGCTCAGCAGATAAAAAAATCAATGGAATAAGGCAATACAACTTTACTCTATTGTCGCCAATGGGATATACCTTGATAAGTCGGTCATGGAGCCGGTCATAGGTTTCTGAGTAATAACTTATGGCTTCTTCAACCCTGTCTGGAGCAAAAATTGTACAAATATCTTTCAAGCATGCGTGATCGGTTTACCATAAATCCTACTCAATACCATCTAATACCTGGGAATTAACCGCTTTTACCCAGGGTGACAACAGGCGTTCTCTGT
>NZ_FQZM01000051.1 GCF_900142025.1 Desulfofundulus thermosubterraneus DSM 16057
ATGACGGAGGGTCTTTAATGCCAGGGATTAAAAAAGCTGTACTTCTTTTCTTATGTCTGGTGTTTCTTTTTGCCCTGTCCGGGGGAAATGTTCTTCCGGCGCAGGCGGCCACCATCGACGTGCAGGTTGACGGCGTCAGGCTGGCTTCTGATGTGCCGCCCGTGATGGAAAAGGGCCGCGTCCTCGTACCGCTGCGGGCGATCTTCGAGGCGTTAGGGGCCGAGGTCCGCTGGGACGAGAAAACGCAGAAGGTAACCGGCAGGAAGGGAACATCCACCGTTGAGCTGGTCATTGGGCGGTATACGGCTCATGTAAACGGTAAACCAGTGGCCCTGGACATGCCGGGGAAGATATTAGACGGCCGCACCCTGGTGCCCCTGCGCTTTATCGGCGAGTCGCTGGGCGCCAAAGTGGACTGGAACGAGACGAAACGCACAGTGATTATTGTTACCGGTAGCGGTAGTGCCGGTAGCAGGAGCGCTCCTGCGCCGTCAAAGCGGATTACCATCAAGGATTCCATGGGGCGCACGGTGAGCGTTCCCTGCCCGCCGCAGCGGATTGTGGAGGTAAACGGTGATGTAGCCGAATTGATCTGTGCCTTCGGGGATGCGGATAAAATTGTGGGGGCATCGAGTTATACGTTACAGGATAAGTTTTACGCCGGGCGGCTCAAGAAGGCGCAAGATGTCGGTAAATCTTTTACTCCCAGCGTGGAGAAGATTCTGGCCCTCAAGCCCGACGTCGTTTTCGGCTACGGCAACTTCTTAAAGCCGGAGATCGTAGCACAACTCCAGCGGGCAGGCATACCAGTGGTGTTTTTAGATTGCTACAAGATTAAAACGATGGCACAGGACATCCGCACCCTGGGGACTATTCTCAACCGCAGGAAAGAGGCGGAAGCTTATATCGCTTACATTGAGAAGTACCGGAAGCTGTTTGCGGAGCGGACAAAGAAAATACCGCTCAATAAGCGGCCGCTGGTCTATTTGGAGCAGTACACCGACTACACGCTGAGTGGTCCGGGCTCCGGCGGTGCCGAGCTTCTGGACGGCATCGGGGCCCGGAATATCGGTGCCGGGCTGCGGGCGCCCTACCCGAAGATAAGTTCCGAGTGGCTGGTGGCCCAGAACCCGCAGGTGATCATTAAAGCGTGCAGCACCAGCGTTCCCAGCGGTTACGGGGAGAATGCGGACGCAATGAAAAAGAAGCGCACGGAAATGATGCGCCGCTCCGGCTGGAACAAAATTACCGCCGTGCAGCAGGGGAAGGTCTACATGCTCTCCAGCGAGATCTTCACCGGGCCGCGGGCGATCGTGGGGATGGCCTACATGGCGAAGTGGCTCTACCCGCAGCTTTTCCGTGATGTTAACCCGGAGGCGATCCACAAAGAGATGCTCAAGAAATTTCACGGCATAGAGCTTAAAGGGGCTTATGTTTATCCGGAGAAATAAAAGTTTTAAAGGAGGATAGATGACAGCCATGCTGCGCAAAATTCTGGTGTTGATTTGCGTATCCTGCTTTTTGCTGACTGCGGCCGGGCCGGCAGCGGCCTATACAACAGTTAAAGCCCAGGAAACTCCTACTGTTAGTGCCGATAGCACGGTGGCCCTGGGCACGTTACTGCTCAAAGAAGAGTACGCCAACTCCATTAAAAAAGGAGACTGGGTTACCATCAGCCTGCCTTCCTTTGTGGAACTGCAGAAATTGCGCTTTTATTTTCCTGGCGGCTCCTACTGGCCTTCAACAGATGAATATACTGTTCCTTATGCGGTGTACAGCGTGGGAGATGAGATTTCTCTGGGCGGAAGTGGCGTTGCTCTGCAAAAAGAAGGATTGAACACTTTTAGCCTTAAAGTTAGTGCTGGCGGAGCACCTACAAGTAAAACTTTCCGCTGCTACATCTACTTCGACCAGGTTTATATCAAGGCCCTGCCGCCTGAGGAATCCGGGAAGATAGATGTAACCCTCGATGCTCCTTCAGGCAGCGGGTTTAGTCCAGGTACAGTTACGGTGGCCAATGTTTCCATTGGTGGAAGTACGGCTACGGCTGCTTCGCCGGAAAGCTTGACCGACGTGGGGGGGAAAGTGGCTAATATTACCCTTAAGGAGAATGTCCCCGGGGCTCTTAAAATGAACGGTACCGATTTCAGAAAACAGGATACGGTAAAATTTATCCTTTCCCCTGGTTTTACCTGGCAAACCGTAGTTCTGCTCCCGAGCTGGGGGTGGCAGTCAGGTGATATTGATTATGCCATTGGTGAGGATGCCAGTGGCAGGAGTGTTCTGTATTTACAAATCAAAAAAGAAACCACGAAGGATACCGGGGTGGGGCGGGTGGTTATTTCGGGAACTGTTTCCGTGGACGAAAGCATGGCCCGGTCCGGTAATGTGCAGGTAAGCTACGAGGGCAACAATCCGGGCGTTGATCCGGCTCTGCTTACAGTAGCTGAATACAGCACTGCAGGAGCAACCGTCAACGGCAAAACTGCCACCGATGTTGTTGCCGGCCACAGCAACCAGCGGATAGGAGAGTTTACCGTGACTGAGGGGATGGCCGGTGATCTGGCCAGGGGTCGTACCATCACCCTAACGTTACCTGAAGGAGTTAAATGGAACACTTATCCCACAGTAAAAAGGGAAGCCGGAAATGGGGAACTAAGCGGTCCCATACCGGTAGGCGATGACAGACAAACAGTCAAATTTACCGTGATCAGGTCAGGTACTGAGAGAACCGCTTTTTGCTTCAAATATGCCACGGTTGACCTGGCTCTGGATGCTCCCGAGCAGGTGGATATCACCGTGGGCGGCTCTGCCGGGGCCAGGGGTACCGTAACTGTAGCCCATGTGCAGCCTCCGGTTGCGGTGGTTGCAGAAAAGACCACGGTACGCATTGGTGTTCCCAACCAGCCCGGCGGCAAGCTGACGATTACCGAAAATATGCCTGGTGCTGTGCGGGCCAGGGACGCCAGCGGTGCCACGGCATTCCTCAGGCTTGAGCTACCTGAAGGCGTTACTTTCGCTCAAAAACCGGTGGTGGAAGTGAGCACCGGAGATCTGGTTTTAGACAAAACTAATATCAGACTCGAACAGGGCGACCGGGTGCTGGTGATTCCTGTCAAGACATCCAGTGTCAGTCCTGTTAGTAAACCGATTGAGGAATCTGCTGCGCAGTCTGAAGGTTCCCCCACCAATGAAGCAGAAGAAAAGTCCGCCAGCAGTACAGAAGGGGGAGTAACCGGTAGTGGTACTGAAACAAGTAGCGGTACAGAAACACAGGGTAGTACCATCACGGTCAGCGGTATGGTGTTAACCGTAGATAGAACAGTTCCGGAAGGCGTGGTCAATCTGAAGGTAAGCGGCAGTGCCTTAAGCGAGACTGAAATGATTTTTTCCAGTACATTAAATGAACTGAAAGTACCTCTGGCCACTTGTGGCACCCCTGCCCCGGATCAGATTAGGGTGGCGGCTGTATTCACCATTGGCAGTAAAATGTATCAAGTCGGCGGCACGGAAAAGGAAATGGACGTGGAGCCTTACGTTAAGAACGGCCGCACCTATGCTCCGGTAAGGTACCTTGCCCTGGCTGCCGGCCTGAATGACGAAAACATCCTGTGGGACGGTTCAAATCAGACCGTAACCCTTCTGGCCGGCAAGCGGGTGGTCCAGTTCAAGGTGGGGCAAAAGGCCTATCTCATCCAGGGTGTGCCCATCTCTATTGATGCAGCGCCGGAAATAGTCAACGGGCGGACAATGCTACCATACCGTTTTGTAGCCCAGGCGTTGGGGCTGCAGGCAGAGTGGAAGGAAGATGCCCAGCAGGTGATTATTCGTTAGTTAATTAAATTAAAGGTAGTACCGGGGGTGCTTCGTAAACCAGCGAACCCCCGGTACTGTATCCAGGAGAGGAGGAAATCGGGGTGCGGCTTCAAGTTAAGGGCGTGTGTTTTTCCTACGGAAGCGTATCAGTTCTAGAAGATGTGACCTTTAAAGTACAGGCCGGCGAGACATTGGGCATTATAGGGCCCAATGGTTCCGGCAAGAGTACCCTTTTGCGCTGCCTGGCCAGGGTGTTGAAGCCGCGTATGGGGACGGTTTTTCTGGACGGGAAAAACCTGGCCGCTCTTCGCGGCCGGGATGTGGGCCGCTATTTGGGGTACGTGCCCCCACCGGGTACGGGGCAGGCTTTTCCGTGCACCGTACTGGAAACGGTGCTGCAGGGACGCCGTCCCCACCTCACCTGGGGAGTTAGCCATGGCGACCTTGCTGCGGTAACCAGAGCGCTGGCATATTTGGGTTTAACCGACTTGGGGGAGCGGCAGCTCGGTGAACTTTCCAGCGGCCAGCGCCAGAAAGTGCTTATTGCCCGGGCCTTGGCCCAGGAGCCCGAGGTTTTTCTACTGGATGAACCCACGGCGACCCTGGATATACGTTACCAGCTTGAGGTTCTGGCGCGGATGCGGGAACTTGCCACGGAACAGGGGCGGGTGGTGGTAATGGTGCTTCACGACCTCAATCTGGCCAGCCGCTTTAGCGATCGTTTGTTGTTGCTGCATAACGGTCGTATTGTTGCCGCCGGTACTCCCAAAACGGTGCTTACGCCGGAGAATATTCGTGTTGTATATGGGGTCGAAGCAGTGGTAACAGAGACTAGGTGGGGCCTGCAGGTGACGCCGGTGGCGCCGCTGGATATGACCGGAACGAAGGGAATGGTAAAGGTAGTTCTGGCTGCTCAGGGATGACGATTGGTAAATCTACTTTGAGAGGGTCTGGTTGACCAGTTTTATCTGGGATATGATTCCATGCCCTCTGGGCGGATATAAGTCGCCGGAGGTCTAAAGGAAGGGCGTGGAAGGAGCGGGAGAGGTTGAAAGGTGCCGGAGCCGATACCTGTGTACAAGAACAGCCGGCGGTAATGATCAAACTGAAGGACGTAGTCAAAAACTACGGCCGTATAACGGCTGTAGCCGGCGTGAGTTTTCAGGTTTTGCAGGGGGAAATCTTTGGCCTTTTAGGCCCCAACGGGGCCGGCAAAACCACCACCATCCGCATGCTCACGACCCTGACCAGGCCCACCGCCGGAGAGCTATATGTGGCCGGTTACCCCGTGGCTACCTGCCCGGTGGAGGTTAAGAAGCGCATCGGCGTGGTGCCCCAGCAAAATAACCTGGAGCGGGAATTAACCGGGCGGGAAAACCTTTTGCTCCATGCCCTGCTGCACAGGATGTCCCGGGTTGAGCGGGAGCGGCGTATTGAGGAGTTGCTGGATTATGTAGGCCTCTCTTCCCGGGCTGATGAACGGGTACAGCATTATTCGGGCGGTATGGCCCGCCGCCTGCTCATTGCCCGGGCCCTGCTGCATTGCCCGCCCATTCTCTTTCTGGATGAACCGACCATTGGCCTGGACCCGCAGACCCGCCGAAAGATTTGGGACTTGATCCAGCTGATGAACCGGGACGGGATGACGGTCCTTTTGACCACCCATTACATCGAAGAGGCGGACAGCCTGTGTCACCGGGTGGGCATCATTGATCACGGCCGGCTTATCGCCCTGGGGACGCCGGCGGAATTAAAGGAGAGGCTGGGGAATTACTGCGTGGAATTCTTGAACGAACAGGGTACCGAGCGGCATTTCTTCGCCACCCGGAGCGAAGCAAAGGCGTATGCCCAGAGCAAAGAATGTGATACGGTAGTCCGGCGCACGAGCCTGGAGGATGTTTTTGTGGAGCTGACCGGCCGTGAAGCAAGGGAACTGGCTTCAGTCCAAAAAGTTATCTATCGGTGAGGGTACCCCCCTGGCCGGGGGCCCTTTCAGAGTCTGGTCGCCTTTAGCCCGTCTGGACTGGCTGCCCATTGTGCTGGCCATGGGAATGGTCTGGCGGCGGCGCTGGTGGCGCTTTCTCATCGGGGGATTGAACAGGCCGCTGATCTTTCTAGTTATTTTTGCCTGGAATCTGGGCGATAAAACGGCTACCGCCACCGGCAGTTATCTGGGTTTTCTGGTGCCCGGCTTGGTGGTCATGGCTGCAGTTTCGGCAAGCTATGCCGACCTGGTGAACTGGTTTACCCTGAGGCGTACTTTTTACCGGGTGCTGGACGAGTACCTGCTGGCTCCCATTTCCAACAGATCGCTTTTAACCGGGCACATGCTGGGTGCAGGGATCAAGGGATTTCTTACTTCCCTGGTGGTGTTCCTGACCGCGTCCCTGCTGGTCAAGGGTTTCCAGTTTTCCATTCTCTGCTTTATTCAATTATTAATTATCTGCCTCACCTTTGCCTGCCTGGCGGTGGCCGTGGCCATGGTCGCCGGGGGTGATAAAGATACACTGATGTTTACCAACCTGATCGTGTTTCCGATGACCTTTTTCTGCGGCACCTTTTTTCCGGTGGAGCAACTGCCCGGTCCGCTGGAGTGCTTGAGCTGGGGACTGCCCCTGACGGCGGCAACATGTAACCTGCGCGCTCTTGTCCTGACCGGTACCGGTAAGCCGGGGTGGTTTTTCCAGAGCCTGGGCTGGTTGGCTGGTCTGTACCTGGTTGCTTACTTCTTATTGAGGTGGCGGCTGGAAGATTAAATAGGGCAGCGGCTTTTACGGCCTGCTCGAATGCCGCTCTTTGGAGTTGCCCCAGTGGATCCCTTAGGCGCGTGGTCGAGCGTGATGCAGGGCAGGGTTAAGCTGGGGTAACCAGAACCCGGGGATATTCAAGCGCCGGTTTCTGTAGAGGATGTGGTATTGCTTGCGTGTTCCGGCAACCACGGGCGGGGTAAGGGCTCGCTGCTTTTTACCCCCATGGTACCCAATTATCTGGGAGGAAATGATCTACTGGCGGAGCAAGTTCTGGCTCTATCTGGCCACCTACATGCTCTCCCCCATGCTCTTTTTGCTCTCCTTTGGATTCGGGGTGGGGCGGCGGCTGCAGATGATCATGCCCGGAGGGATGAGCTATTTGGACTTTTTAGTGCCGGGCGTGGTGGCCCTGGCTTTGTTCAATAACGGGGTGACATCGGTAACGGTGCGCATGTTCTATACGCGCCTTCACTTCCAGAGTTTTGAAGCCTACCGTCTGGCCCCGGTGAGCAATTTTTCCATTTGCCTGGGTTACACCCTGGCCGGCGCCATGCGTGGCCTTTTAGCCGGCCTGATTGTTCTGATAATGGTATTCCTGCTCGTCCCTGGTTTAAAGCTAAACTGGCCTTTTTTCGGGACGATGCTGCTGGCCTCCCTTTGCTTCGGGACTTTTGGCGTGCTCATCGGCCTGTGCCTGCGCTCCTTTGACGACCAGGCCCTGGTTAGCGAATTCATCCTGGTGCCCATCACCTTTTTAAGCGGTACCCTGATCCCCGTGGAGCGCCTGCCCGGATTCTTGCAGCACGTGGTATGGCTTTTGCCCCTTACCCCGGCGGCAGAACTGTTGCGTACCACCCTGACCGGGAACGGATTCAACTGGCGGCTGGCGGCGGTGCTGGGAGGATGGAGTGTTGTTTTATTTACCCTGGGCTGGCTCAGGCTGAAAATATTGGATGGCTAAGATCAAGCGACTATCCTGGGATAAAGGTATGTGCCCACTGCTGTAGCTAGAATGCAGGCTACCAGCAAAACTCCTACGTCGGCCTGCCAGTTGGTCAATTGGCCGGTAACAAGGGCGCCACGCAGGAAGTCCACCATATAGCTTAGCGGGTTGACCGATGCCACCACGCGCAGCCAGTCGGGCATGATGGAGATGGGATACAGTGCGTTGGAAGCAAAAAACAAGGGCATGGTGATTAACTGGCCGATACCCATGAAACGTTCACGGGTTTTAACAATGGCGGCAATAATCATGGACAGGGTGGCAAAAAATACGGCTCCCAGTATGACCACACCGGCGGCTGCTGACAGGAGGGCCGGGTGCCAGTGCAGGGGTATGCCGGTTATGGCCGCAAGCAGAAAAATAATGGTTACCTGGCTTAAGGCACGTACTCCGGCTGCCAGAGCCTTGCCCAGTACCAGCGCCGCCCGGGGTATGGGCATGGCCAGAAACTTTTGCAGTATACCCATATCTCTTTCCCAGATAGTCGAAAGACCAAAGAAGATGGCTGTAAACATCACCGACTGCGAGAGGATGCCGGGGGTCATATAAGTCTGGTAAGTTACCCCGCCTGTGTCAAATGCGCGTACCTTGCTGAAAGCCTGGCCGAAAATCAGCAGCCAGAGCACAGGCTGCACGGCCCGGGTGAATAGCTCGGTCGGTTCGTGGCGCAGCTTACGCAGTTCCATTTCAATAATGACCAGCATGTCTGTTAGTGCCTGCAGCACTGTGCCGCCTGATTTTGCCGCCGGTTCAACCGAGGCGGCGACTGATGTGGCGAACCTGTCTGATTCCACGAAAATCTCCCCCCGCATCCAAAAAATTACCGGTAAAATAAGTAAATACATCATCCATGGAAGCATCGGGGTTACCCACCAGTGCCTTTAATTCCTCCGGCGTGCCGGTAACCACCATTTCGCCACGATTAAGTATGCCGATTCGATTACAGACTGTATCGGCCTCTTCCATATAGTGAGTGGTGAGCAGGATGGCCATACGGGAAGTCCGCCGTAGTTTCGCGAGTATTTCCCAGACTCCCCTGCGGGCCACCGGGTCCAGCCCCACCGTAGGCTCATCCAGGAAAAGCACGCGCGGATAATGGAGTACAGCCTGGCCGATTTCCAGTCGTCGCACCATACCGCCGGAATAGGTGCGCACCAGCCGGCCGGCGGCATCGTCCAGTTGCATGAAATGCAGCAGCTCGGCAATACGCCTTTCTCTTTCTCTTCCTTTTAAACCAAGCAGTTTGGCAAAAATCATCATGTTTTCATAACCGGTGAGTGCCCCATCCACCGATAGGGCCTGGGGTACATAACCGATACATTGCCGTACCCGGGCCGCCTGCCGGCGCACATCGTAACCGCAGACCGTTGCCCGGCCGCTATCAGGCAGTAACAGGGTGGTTAACATGCGTACAATGGTTGTCTTACCTGCTCCGTTTGGCCCCAGCAGGCCAAAAACCTCCCCGGCAGTAATGTTAAAAGAAACACCTTTTACCGCGATGTGTTTGCCGAAGGATTTTTTCAGGTGTTCAACTTCGACAATTACCTCCACCGGACACCGCTCCTTCTTTCATCTGCCCCAGCACTTTCTCCAGTAGGCTATAAAGCTGGCGTCTTTCCTCCCCGTCGAGCGGTTCAAAAAGGGCTGATAAAACCCGGTGCCTTTCCTGCCGCCAGGCGTGAAATACTGCCTGCCCGTGCTCGGTGAGATACACAGTTACCACCCGCTCGTCTTCCGTTCCTCGTTTTCTGCATACCAGACCATCCCGCTCCAGTCGCTTGACAGTAATGGTCACCGAGCTTGAGCCGGTACCCATGCGCACGGCAATGTCTTTGATCCGCTGTGGTCCAAACCGGTGCAGGATGTGCAAAACCCAATACTGCTCAAGTGTAATCTTACCTTGTTTTACCGGGTGGGACGTAAAACGCCAGTAACGCCAGATTTGCCAGAGCGCATCGGCAATTTTTTCAGTGAGCAACTGCTCGTTGTTATTCATCACATCACCTGTCTTTCCAAGTAAAATATACCATCAAAAAATTTGATGGTCAATATATTTCACATTTATACTATCTATCTTTGAAGAAGGACGGCCTGTATGCAGGGATTGCATGAGGTAGACTGAATAGTAACCCTCTCCGAAAAAATTTTTCTTCTAAATGTAAGGAGGATTTGGTCGTTGGATGTAGAAGTTACCCCAGGTGTAGAAATTTTCATTTTAAATAATTCCGGTATTGAATGGAAATGCCGGCCACGAAGGTCTGCCCCGGAATGGGAAAGGCCTTTTATGTTTTTGAGCAGTTGAATAATGTGGACGGGGTGTCCTGCTTCCCTGATGGGAGCAGGCTGAAAAGGGAAGCCGGTGCAAATCCGGCGCGGTCCCGCCACTGTGAGGGGGAAGGGACCCACATAATGTCACTGTCCAGCACTCAGTAAGATTGTTTTCTGCTTTGATAGAAATTGGTTACTGCTACGATAAGGTTACGGCGAAGGGAACCATAACATGGCTGAGTGCTGGATGGGAAGACGTGGAGTCCCGATGAACCCGAGCCAGGAGACCTGCCCCGTTTTTCACCATGCTGCCTACGCGGATAGGGAGGTGGTAAGCCAGTACTTTGCCTTACCCCGCTTTACGGCAGCGGGGTTTTTTAATTTTCCCGGGAAGGAGGTATTTTAGGCTGTGCCAGAAAGGCGATGGTCTACGCGGGTTGACAGCTTTTCTGCCTGCTGGCAACAGTAGCCCCCAGTAAAGTTTCTTCCTGCCTCTACCGTCGCCCCGCCGGACAGCAGGCCCCATTCATTTCATATTGTATCTGGCCGGACGGGCGGAGATTTCCGGGTGGAAAAGAAGTTTCTTAATGAGGTGTTAAATATGCCGGAAGAAGTCAGGGTGGCTTTAATCCATGCGGTCATCAAGTGGAAAGATAAGGAACATAACTTGCGGCGGTTGCTTACCTTAAATGAAGAGGCTGCGGCTAGTGGTGCCCGGATCATTGTAAATCCCGAGCTGGCCACCACGGGTTATACCTTTGAAAGCAGGAGGGACATTTCCCCCTTTGTGGAGACCGTTCCCGGGCTGACCACGGAATTGTTCGGTGCCCTGGCCCGCCGGTACGGCGTCTACATCTGCCTGGGACTGCCGGAAGTGGATTCAAAATCGGGTATTTATTATAACACTGCTGTGCTCATAGGCTCCGACGGCCGGGTAATGGGTGAGCATCGCAAGCTGGCCCCTGCGTTTAAAGAAAATCTCTGGGCGGCCAGGGGTAACCTGCCCGTGTTGGTGGCAGAAACCTGCTTTGGTAGAGTGGGTGTGCTCATCTGTGCCGACACATACTGGTACAAGGCGGCGCGAATGGCTGCCCTGAAAGGTGCCCGGGTGCTGCTGATCCCGGCCAACTGGCCGCCCCATCACTACCCGCCGGAAGTTTTCTGGCGTGCCCGGGCTCTGGAAAACGGAGTTTATGTACTGGCCTGTAACCGTACGGGCCAGGATAAAAGCATGAACTGTAATGCGTCACAATCGTTCATCATTGGCCCCGACGGTAGCGTTTTAAAAGAAGTACAGTCTGTGCATGACACCATTCTTTATGGCACGTTGCCTTTAAAAAACGGAAAAATTTTTACCCCCGGGGCCGGTGTCCTCCTGGGCGACAGGCGGCCGGAATTTTATGCTGGTATAACGCTGGATACCTTTTCCCAATTTGAACCGGAGGCGCTGCTGGGGTTGCCCGCAGGAAAGGAATTTGCCGTGGCTACTGTTCAGTTTGCTCCACAGGCTAAAGAGCCGGTGAGAAATACCCGGCGCATTTTATCATTACTGGACCAGGCTGCAGACCTGGCTGCCCGCAGGGGTATGAAGCTCGACCTGGTTGTTTTTCCGGAACTTGCTGTAACAGGGGCCATATCTCAACCATCACAGGCAGAAGAACTGGCCGAACCGGTTCCCGGCCCTGTTGCCGGGGCCGTTATCCGGAGGGCAGAAAAGCTGGACCTGTATGTGGTGATGGGGGTGTTGGAAAGGGAAGATGGCCAACTGTTTAACACTGCCGTGTTGATCGGTCCGGCGGGATTGCTGGGAAAATACAGAAAGATACACCTGAGTCCGTCCGACAGGGAATGGGCTCGCCCTGGGCAGGAAGATTTTTGCTTTTTTGACCTCCCCTTTGGCAGGGTGGGCCTTTTACTGGGGCATGACTTGTTTTTCCCGGAAAGCCTGGAGAGTCTGGCCAAACAGGGGGTGGATGTGCTCTGTGTTCCCGCCCTCTGGAATGATGAAAAAAGCCAGTTTATCTGGGAAGCCAGGATAGCCGAACAAATGCACCTGGTGGTGGCCAACCAGTGGGGGTCCAACGGTTCTTTTTGTGCCCTGGGCGGCAGCTTAATTTACAGTTATTCCCGGTACTCTGAAAGGCGCGTGCGGCTGGTGTCTCCTGTTAATGAGGACAGGATCAACATTATGCTTTTAAACCCGAAGGAAACCAGGCAGAAGAAGTTCCTGGAAGAAGTAGATTATGACCTCCTCCTGACACATTACAAACTTTTTTAGAAGAGGGGAGAGAATGGGATGAAGCTTAGAATATTGTTTTACACGGCCATTGAGGGTGAATTGGGCAGCCTCAGTAATGCCGTCAGGAGCGTGCAGAGGGAATACGGACCCCTGGTGGAAGTTCTGGCATACGCGAAGCGGGATTTAACCGGCCCGGAAAAGCAAGCAGAGTTACTGGATACGGTTCCCTGCTGCCACCTGGTGATCCTGCACCTGATGGGTGGGCCGGACTCCTTACCCTCTTTCGACCGGGTAACGGCCCTGGCCAGAGAACAGGCCATACCTCTGGCCGTTCTGCCTTCGGCGGGGGATGATGCCCGGGCGCTCCTGGGCTTGAGCAACCTTTCTGAAGAAGATTACCGGCTTGTCCGGTTATATGTTGGTTACGGCGGGGAGGAGAACCTAAAAAATTTACTCATCTGGTCAATTAACCGTTATTTAAAAAAGTTTTACCCTGTACCGGAGCCCAAACCCCTCCCCTGGGAAGGGTTATATTACCCGGGGTGTCAGAGTGAGGCCCAGGCAGCAGCCCTTCTTGAGGAAAAACTAAAGGAAGGTAAACCCGTGGTGGGTATTCTTTTCTACCAGAGTTACCGGGTAACCGGCAACACTGGCTTTGTGGACGAGCTGATCAATCAAATAGAAAACCAGGGTGGTGTAGCCCTGCCGGTATTCCTGTATGCGACCAGAAACGATGAGCTGGGTAGCCGGGGGATAGCCTGGGTGGTGGAAAATTACTTTAGTCGCCAGGGCCGGCCGCTGGTGGATGTGGTGGTAAACACTCTCATGTTTGCCCAAACCATGGCCACGCCAACCTTTAGCCGGGTTGAAGAAAAGGATCTCTACCTGCGCCTGGGCGTGCCCTTAGTCAAAGCCATCCTTTCCGTAGCGTCCCGTAGCGAATGGGAAAACAGCCAGCAGGGTCTCGGCCCGCTGGACGTGGTTATGAGTGTGGCCCTGCCGGAGTTTGACGGCGATCTGATTACTGTGCCGGTGGCTACCAGGGAGGAGCTGGAAAGAGATCCCCTTACCGGGGCAGCTCCAATTAAATATGTGCCCGTTGCCGAACGAATGCAAAAAGTGGCCTCCCTCGCCTTACGCTGGGCAAGGTTGAGGCGCAAGCCCAACCGCGAGAAAAAAGTGGCCATTATCCTGCACAATTACCCGCCCCGCAACGACCGCATCGGCAACGCCTTCGGTCTGGATACGCCGGCCAGCGTGCACCGCCTGCTGGTGGCCATGCACAAGGCCGGTTATCTGGTTGAAGATTTGCCGCCCGATGGAGCGGCTTTGATGGAAAAAGTCCTGTCCGGCTTGACCAACGAGCGGGGCTGGCTGGAGCCCCGGGAACTGGAGCGCCGGGCAGCCGCCCGGGTGGAGAAAGGTGCTTACAGGGAGTGGTTTTCCGCTTTCCCCGGGATCTCACAGGAGCACCTTAAACGGGACTGGGGGCCTCCTCCCGGGGAGGTTTTCTATTACGGAGATCATTTGCTGGTACCCGGGATATTTCTGGGCAACGTGTTTTTGGGCGTGCAACCGCCGCGAGGCTTTTTGGAAGACCCGTCGAAAATCTACCACAGCCCGGATCTTTCCCCGCCACATCACTACCTAGCCTATTACCGGTGGTTGCGGGATGTTTTTCAAGCAGATATTGTCTTTCATATTGGTAAGCATGGCTCACTGGAGTGGCTTCCCGGCAAGGGGGTAGGACTTTCCGCGGCCTGCTTCCCGGACCTGGCTATTAACGATCTGCCTCACGTTTACCCGTATATTGTAAACAATCCAGGGGAAGGCACCCAGGCCAAGCGCCGTTCCCATGCCTGCATTATTGACCACCTGGTGCCGGTCATGACCAGGGCCGGGTCATATGAAGAGCTGGTCGAAATTGAGGTGCTTTTGAAGGAATATAACGAAGCAAAGATGATGGACGCTTCCAGGTTGCCCTCCCTGCACAACCTGATCTGGGAAAAAGTAGCTCTTGCTCATTTAGATAAAGATTTAAAAATAACCCGGGAGGCAGCAGAAAAAGACTGGGAGGATTTTTTGGAGCGCCTGCATTCGTACCTGCACGAGATAAAAGATACTTTAATCCGGGACGGCCTGCACATTTTGGGCCAGCCGCCGGCAGGCGAGGCTCTGGTGGAAATGCTCCTAGCCCTAACCCGCCTGCCCAACGGCCCGGTGCCGTCTTTGCGGGAGCAGGTAGCCGGTATAAAAGGGTTCAACTATGAAGCACTCCTGTCAAATCCCGGCTATTTCGATCCAGATCGGGGACGTACATATGGAGAAATGCTGGATGAAATTGAGCACCTGGCCCGCCGGCTGTTGGAAGCCTTCGTAAATGGCGGTTATACGGCAAATGAAGCACCCTTTATAGTGCAAAAGCTCCTGGGAAAACAAAATGAGGAGATTTGCCGGGTGCTTGAATACGCAGTCAATACGCTGGTGCCGGCTCTGGCCGCAACAAAGCAGGAACTGGACAACTGCCTCAACGCTTTAGCCGGGGGTTTTGTGCCCCCTGGACCTTCGGGAGCTCCTACCCGTGGCATGGCTGACATTCTCCCTACCGGGCGCAATTTTTACTCTGTCGATCCCCAGGCTGTTCCCAGCCGTGCGGCCTGGCAGGTGGGCTGCTCCCTGGCTGATGCCCTGCTGGAACGGTACAGGCAGGAGAAGGGAACCTATCCCGGGAGTGTTGGCATTGTGGTATGGGCTACCAGCAACATGCGTACGGGCGGTGATGATATAGCCCAGGCGTTGTACTTAATGGGAGTCCGGCCGGTATGGGATGAAAAAAGCGGGAGAATTAAGGGACTGGCTGTAATCCCCCTGGAGGAGCTGGGACGGCCCCGGATAGACGTGACTATAAGGGCCAGCGGAATGTTCCGCGATGCCTTTTTAAATGTCATCCACTTGATTGACCAGGCAGTGGAAATGGTGGCCAATCTGGACGAGCCGGAAGATTTGAATTTTGTAGCTGCCCACGTGCGTCAGGAGGTGGCAGAAAAAGTAGCTCAGGGGATAAATCCGGAACAGGCCCGGGAAGAAGCCTTGTGGCGTATTTTCAGCGATCCCCCGGGGTGTTACGGGGCGGGAGTGAGTAACCTCATAACCGCCAGGAACTGGCGGGACGAGAAAGACCTGGGGGAAGTCTACGTCACCTGGGGTGGTTATGCTTACAGCCGGCGCTCTTTTGGTAAAGATGCCCGGCCTGCTTTCCGGCAGCGCCTGGCCCTGGTGGAAGCTACCGTGAAAAATGAGGATACCCGCGAGATCGATATGTATGACAGCGATGACTTTTACTCCTACCACGGCGGGATGGTGGCAGCGGTGAAGGCAATCCGGGGAACATTGCCCCTGTCTTTCAGCGGCGACAGTTCCGACCCCGCCCGGGTGCGGATGCGTACTCTCGACGAGGAAACAAAGCATATTTTCCGCGCTCGTGTACTTAATCCCAGGTGGATTGAGAGTATGAAACGCCACGGCTATAAAGGAGCGGGGGACCTTTCCCACCTGGTGGAGGTGGCTTTCGGCTGGGACGCCACCGCCGGGGTGCTGGAGGACTGGCTTTACGAGGCTCTGGCACATAAGTATGCCCTGGATCCATCCATGCAGGAGTGGTTTAAAGAAGTCAATCCCTGGGCTTTGCAGAATATTGTGGAACATTTACTGGAAGCCATTGAAAGGGGCATGTGGCAGGCAGCACCGGAAATGAACGAGGCATTAAGAGAACTTTACCTGGACATAGAAGGGGAACTGGAGGCCCGGACGGAGTGGCCGTTAAACAAGTAAAGGAAAGTGTGTAAAAATTAACGGGTGGGAGCAAATGACTGAAAAAATAAAGCTCCTTATTTTGCTGGTGACCACGGACTGTAACCTGCGCTGCGTTTATTGCTATGCCCGGGGAGGCGAAGGCAGAGAACACATGACCTGGGAGGTGGCCCGGCAGGCGGTGGATTATGCCGCCGCCCGGAGCCGATCTTTTAAAATCCAGTTTTCCGGCGGCGAGCCTCTGTTAAACCTGCCCCTGGTAAGAGAGGTTGTGGCCTACGTTCGGTCACGCCGGCTTTCCGTTAAATTACAGCTGCAGACCAACGGAACGCTGATCACCCCCGTAGTGGCCCGGGAATTAAAGTCCCTGGGCGTGGCGCTAGGGGTGAGCCTGGACGGTCGTCCGGAGATTAACGACCGGCTGCGCCCTTTTGCCGGGGGTGAGGGTTCTACCCTGGCTGTAATCCGGGGATTGCAAAATCTGGCTGCAGAAGGAATCAAGGTAGGTCTGACGGTGGTTTTAACGGCTGAAAGCACGGCGGGGTTGACTCAGCTGGTGGAACTGGCTGCTTACCTGGGGAATGTGTATGGGATTTCTCTGGACCTGCTGCGCCTTCTGGGCAGGGGTCGGGAGGGGCGCGTAGCACCGCCGGAGCCGGAGCTTCTGAGCCAGCAGGTCAAAGCAGCCATAAAGCGGGCAGAGGAAATAGCCCGGCTGGGCGGGCCATTGATCCGCTTTCGGGAAGTGGAGAGGTTGAAATACCAGCTACACCGGGGAATAACCAGGCAGCATTATTGTTATGCCACCACCGGGCAGTCCATGGCCGTAATGCCCGACGGCTCGGTTTATCCCTGTGCTTCCCTGTCCGGCCTGACAGAATTTTACCTGGGCCGGATCACGGACGGGAGGTTTTCCCTGGCCGAAGCGCTGGCCGGAACGTCGCTCCTGGGGCGTACTGTAGAAGTGATGGCCGGCTGCCGGGATTGCTGGCATAGATACCTGTGCGGCGGCGGCTGCCCCGCCCGTGCTTATGCCTTTACCGGCCGGGTGGACCGTGCCTGTAAGGCAGATTGCCTGTTGAGGAAAGTCTATCTAAATGTTGTTGGAAAGGAGAATAATTATGCCTGATATATGAATTACCTGCAGGTTACCAACATTTGAAAAAAATTTTTGTTTCACCTTGCAGGAGTTTTTAAGTCAATGTAGTATTATGAAGTAATGAAAGAATATTTTTTGCCAATAAGGCGACCGAAGTCGTCGGTTTTTTAAACAGTTAAAAACTCGAACTGAAAAAGCCACGAAGGCAATGTCTTCCTCACCGGAAGGGGGTTGCTTTTTCGTGGCTTTTAATTTTCAGGCTTTTTTATTTCCTTCGGGAGTGTGCATTAAATGATACCTTTTTGCCGTGAAGCTGGGTGTTTTGCCGGTAATGGGCCGGAGCGGGCCAGAGCATCTGGTGTTGCCGGCGGCAACCTTCCGGAAAGGCTTATGCGCCTGTACCCTTTTCAGCTTTCCGGGGGCATGCGCCAGCGGGTGATGATGGCTATGGCGCTCTCGATGCGCCCGAAGGTTTTGATTGCCGATGAGCCCACCACCGCCCTGGACGTTACCGTCCAGGCCCAGATCCTGGCGGAGCTGAAAGCGGCTGCAGGAAGAGTTGGGGATGGCGATCATCCTCATCACCCACGACCTGGGGGTGGTCGCGGCCATGGCTGACGAAGTGGCGGTGATGTACGCCGGATCGATTGTGGAGCTCGGCCCGGTGGCGCAAATATTTGACCCTCCCGCCCACCCCTACACCCGGGCTTTGCTCCGTTCCGTACCGTGCCTGGGCAAGGAAGAACTGGTGCCGGTTGAGGGACAGCCGCCGTCGCTTCTCAATCTCCCGGCCCATTGCGCCTTCTTCCCCCGTTGCCCGCAGGCGGGAACGGGGGCAAGTTTTAACTTTGGGAAATATAGCAATCCCAGGCTTGATTCACTGGCCGATAAACTGAAAACAACCTTTAACGTACAGGAAAGAAATGCCATTGCGAAAGAAGACCAACAGGTCGTACTAAATGACGCGGCTTTTGCCTTTCTGGTCTATCCCAAGTCTCTCCTGGCTGTAAGCAATAAAGTCGAGGGTATTGAATCATCTCCGCCCGAGTTTTATTTACTGAATCCGGACGTAACTGTCAGGCCTTAGTTAACTTCAGATTTCATTGCTCCGGAATAAAAGGTGGTGGTTTGTATGTCAAAAAGCACAAGGATCTTTATTAAAAGACCAGGTAATAGTGATATCCAGCCCGCCACGGAATTTGCCTTTAAAATGATCAAAGAAGTTTATGGCAGAGGAATTGACCCTGTTTGGGACAGCGACCTGCTTAATTTCGAAGAATTTTACCTTCATACCCGGGGAAATACCTTTCTGGTCGCTTTTAATGAAAATGGCGAAATCGCTGGAACCCTGGCTGTACGCCGTTATGATGGGCGAATTAAGGTTTTAGAGGGTTTTTATGATTTAAAGGCGACGGCGGAGTTGGCCAAATGTTACGTTGATAGGAAATACCGGAGGAGGGGAATTGGTTCCCTGTTGGTTAAAGAGGCTGAACAATTCTGCAGGGGAGCAGGGTATAAAGTAATTTATCTTTATACCCACATGTACCTTCCAGGTGGTTATGAATTCTGGCATGCGCAGGGGTTCAAGCTGAGGCTGTATGAAGGTGGTTCCCAGCAAACTGTCCATATGGAAAAAATTCTATTGCCGTAAGTTCCTACAGGCCTTTTCAAATGGTGGGGATGATCAGTGCAGCCCGTTTCAGATGTCCTCCCTGATTTGCTGAAGCTGTGGAAAAATGTATTGCCTTCCATCCCTTGGTCCTCGTCGAAGCGAGGGAGTGGGTTTCATGGCTTTTGTGTGCATCCGGTGTTCCGGTTCATGGTGCTGCATGTAACTTGCGCGTGTTACTTGCATATGTCTAGTTGATGGACTGCGCGGCCCTTATCGATCCGTGTTTTAAAGAAAGGAGGGGCTTTCTGATGACCGATTGGGAAAAAGTAATTGCCTTTCATGGGCACCCGTGTTGTTTGCTGGCTATCGGGTACCGGGCAACAAGGGTGGCCCTGGAGAAACTGGGTGCTGGCAGCCCCGGGCACGACCTGGTGGCCGTGGTGGAAAACCGTACCTGTGCCGCCGACGCAGTGCAGGTGATGTCGGGTTGCACCTTTGGCAAGAGAAACTTTGTCTACAGGGACAACGGCAAATACGTCTTTACCTTTGCCTGTATGGGAGAGCAGCAAGCTTTGCGGGTAAGCTTAAAAGCAGGAGTGCTGAGCAGGGAAGGTGATGGCTTTGTAACCCTCATGGAAAAGGTAGCCAACGGCTTAGCTACAGAAGAGGAGCGGGAGGAGTTTTACCACCGCCAGGAGCCCCTGATGAAGTACATTCTGGAAGGGCCGGTTGAGGAAATTTTTGAAATGCAGGTTGTAAATTTGGAAAAATCTCTTCCCGAGCTCCGTCTGCAAATGGTGACCTGCAGCCGCTGCGGCGAAGAAATGATGAAGGATCATGCCTTTTTTCAGGAGGGACGTCCGGTCTGTAAGGATTGCTCAGCATAGATTATTTACCTTAAGCAACATTTTTGTTGACACTTTCTAACGGCTAGTTTAAACTGGAGTTGAGAACGAAAGAAAAACTTGCCGGGTACAGAAGCCGGTTCCGTTTAACGACCCTTTTTAACCGGGACAGGTGCAACACGGATAGGCTTTAAAAATAAATTTGAGCGGTCGAAAATAAACGGCCACGAAGGCCCACGGTTTCCTTTTCAAGAAGGAAAGGGTCGCCGTGGCTTTTTCTTTTTGCATCAGGTGTAAATTTTCATAATGAAATGAAGGGAGTGAGTTGCCCTGGATGTCAAGGAAATTTTATCGAAGATCCAGCAGGATCAGATTACCATCATCCAGGAAGAGGTATCGGTTCAGTTCGATAACCACCAGCAGACGCCCCTGGGGTTTCAATGGCGCAACAAACACTACGAGGTGTTGGAGCCTATTCTGGTAACCAGGTCGACAGGAGGTCACCTGCACTACCTTTTGCTCACCGATGGAGGCGTCTTTAACTTGACTTTGATGCGCGAAAAAGAGGAATATCCCTTTTGTAAAAGCAGGTGGGTTTTGAGGTACCGGGTGAAGGACGATGTTCCTCCTAAAAAGGAAAGTCATGGTTTTAGCAATGTGATTCCTTTGTATCCAGCAAACCGCAGAAATAACTTTTTCTCTTTGCCAGAGGGAACAAGTAAGTTAATGGTGGTTCCCGTGCCCCTTTTAAACATTGTTCATTTTCACGGGCATCTTTGCCCGGAACTGGCCGTAGGCTATCGGGTTGGACTGGTTGCTCAAAAAGAACTGGGCCTTACGCGCGAAAAGGCAAAGGATTTCTTTGTTTTGGCAGAAAACATGACCTCTGCCATTGATGCCTTACAGTTCATGACAGGCTGTACCATAGGAAATCAGAACTTTTTTGCCTACGACCTGGGTAAACACGTTTATTACTTTGGTAGTTTCCCTGCCGGTTCTGAACCCCGGCAGGAGGCTCTGCGGGTGGCCTTGATTAACCCAATTGTCGACCTCAGCCACCAGGGTGATATAGAAAAGAGGATCGTTGCCGGCCGGGCCAGTGCAGCCGATTTAGAAGAATACCAGCAGGCCATTGATGATGCCGTGCGGGAGATATTGAGTATTCCCGATGAGAGCTTGTTCGTGAAGTCCAGGGTCTTTCTGCGGCCGCCGCAAACAGCCTGCCGCCGCGACTACGTTAAATGTTCCTGCTGTGGCGAAGTGGTGGCAGTGCAGAAAACCGTGGTGGGAGAGGATGAGCTTTTATGTCAGATCTGCGCAGCCAGAAAAATGGTTTGAAGTAAAAACAGTTTCTTTAATGATTGTCCTTATGCAAATACCTCCTTGCCCTTGATGGTTAGGCCGGGCAAAAGATGAGGTTGCCAGCTATCCTCTTCGCCGTAAACTCCGGTTTTTACGTAATCGTTGTCCTTCCACAGGTATACCGTCACTTTTCGGGCGTCGGGATCCACAATCCAGTATTCTTTGACGGCATGGCGGGCGTACAGCTTTTTCTTCAGGTCAAGGTCTCTTTCGGCAGTAGAAGGCGATAAAATCTCGATGATCAGGTCGGGTGCCCCTTGAATGTTGTATTCCCCCACAATCGAAAGGTTCTCGCGGCTCACGAAGAGCACATCCGGCTGCACCACATCGTGGCGGCTGAAAAGCACATCAAATGGCGCATCGTAAACTTCTCCCAGGCCGTGGGCTTTAACGTAGGACCATAAGATGGTAGTCAAGTTTCTGCTTATTTGTTGATGCGCCCGCTTGGGAGAAGGAGTCATGAAAAGATCGCCTCCGATAATTTCATACCGCCTGTCTTCAGGTAAAAGCAGATAATCTTCGTAGGTAAACTTCAAGTGCTCAGGGATGGAAGACATAAAACACCCCTCCCGGTCCAGGGTCCCGAAAAATTAAAAAAATGTCCGAAGTGATTAAGTTCTGCTTAAGTAAAAGTATAACACGTAACTGTGGAAAAGTTAAATACACACCATGTATACTAAATAATTGACATATTGATAATAATATAGTAAAACAAAAGCAAAAAGGAGTGGTCAATGGTGAATGTACTTATCGTCAGCTGTGGTTCCTATTTATCTCAGGGTTATGGCTGCCCCGGCGAGTGGAAGTGTTTTAAAGCCGCCCGGGACCGGGAGGGTAATTTCAAGGATTACGATGCTGTAAATGTGGTGGGTTTCCTGGCCTGTGAATGTCCAGGGAGATCATTGATTCCAAACATCGGTTGTGTTAAGAAGAATGTAGATTTTGATGTTATCCACCTTTCCACCTGCATGGTCAACGCATGGCCGGCCTGTCCCTACAGGGATGTGGACGAGCTTGCCAAAAAGATTACGGAAAAGTTTGGGGTAAAGGTAGTCAAGGGAACTCATGATTACGCATAGCTGACGTTTAAAAGAGAAGCGGATAGTTCTCTTTTTAAGGGAAAGGGGAAATCTTCAAACGCCCCGGGCATCCAATCCGGCTTCCGTCTGCTTAACGATAGCGGTTCCTGGAAAAAGGTAACGGCTAAAAGAAATGGATTTTCTTAGTAGAAACTTGATTTCGGTCTGATTTTCCATGCCCCCGCTTTATGCGTAGCGGGGGTTTTTGATTGCCCGTTTTTAATTGCCAGAAGAGAGGAGCGATAAAACGGCTGTTTGCGGAAAATCTATTTTGCCATCTATCCTGCAGATTGGATGATCAAGTGGAAAGATAAGGAACATAACCTGCGGCGGTTGCTGGCCTTAAAGTAAGCGTCAAATACAACCCACCTTGGCATAATACCCAAGTTTAAGGGATAATCTTCCTCAGATAAAAGCTCGATGAGGAGGATTTTTTCTTATGACCAAAGCCGAACGGGAAGCGCTATGGGAAACCCGAATAGCCGAATACAAGATGAGTGGGCAAAGCGTCAGAGAATGGTGCGCCGCCCATGAAGGCATCAGCCCCAGGCAGTTATGGTACTGGCTGCGAAAGTTTAAAGACCGGAACGGAGTTACCCCAGGAAAATCAAACCGGTGGCTGCCGGTGGAAATAAGCAACCAGTCATTTATAGAAGAGGACCATACTTTACTGGTCAAAATAGGACCGGCCAACAT
>NZ_FQZM01000056.1 GCF_900142025.1 Desulfofundulus thermosubterraneus DSM 16057
GAAGACAGTATTAGTTCAAGAGGATTTTTATGTCCAGGGGTGGTTCCCTTTTTGATTACCGTGGTGGGTAACTTTTTGATTGACACAACCAGCTGTTATTTCTCCGCTGGGAAAAATACCTTCACTGGCAGGGTATATTTCCCTGAAAAAAATACCCCCAGCAGGGGGTACAGTGGAAGATGGAACATTTCCCATTCGACAAGGTAGGTTTTGTAGCTACTATCCCCATAAACCAGCCTGCGGAATGGTTACCCGGTCAACGGGCATCCCAGCCGGCTCGTTCTCCCTCTCAATTCCCCTGGGGAACGCCGTTTGGATCCCAGCCGCGCAGGCGGTAGTAGTCGTCCAGCATAATATCCAGTTCCTGCCTGGTGATGATGTCCCGGCCATCGTTAATTGGCTCGTTGAAGAACCTGGACGGTAGCATATCGTCCGCCCGGGTGGCGCCTTCCCGGATGTTGAAGAGGCGGGTGGCGGTGATAATCCGGTCGGCCAGCCGGGCCAGCTCCTCCCGGGTGTACTCCCAGCCGGTGCTGCCCTTGATCATGACCACCAGGTCGTCCCACTGGATCAGGTCGCGGAAAAAGACGCAGAAAATCATGGTGTTGAACACCGTCAACCGGTTTTCAAATTCAATGAAGAGGGCGGCCTTCCCCTCGGTGGTGGAGGGGTCGATCATCCCGCTCAGTTCCGGCTTATAAAAGGTGGCCCGCAGGTGGCAGGCACCCCTGGGCGAGGTGGCGTAGGCTAGGCCCATCCCTTTTAGCACCCGGGGGTCATAACCGGCCGGCTCCAGCCCCTTGACGTGAATGGCCAGATCCTCCAGGCCCAGCTCAATAGCCACGCGTTTTATCCCCCGCGCCAGCAATTCCCCCGGGCCGCGAGTGTAGGCAATATCCTCCAGCAAGCGGGCCGCTCCTTCAGCATCCCCGTAGGCGGGATAACTTTTTACCCGGCCCCTTTCCCCGGCCTCCATCATCAAGGCCACCAGGTTCCCGGCGGTAATGGTGTCCATGCCAAGCCTGTCGCACAGGTCGTTGAGGTAGATTACCTCGTCCAGGCTGTTAATGCCGCACAACCCGCCGAAGGCATAAATGGTTTCGTATTCGGGACCTTCCAGCTTTAATCCGGCGTGTTTTCCTTCCTTCACCGTGGTCAGCTTGCCGCAGGTCAGGAAGCAGTTGGGGCAGGCCCTGGGCCGCACTTCAAAATTCTGGAGCAAGGTATTCCCGCTTAAATTCTCCCAATTGGGGTCGGTGCCCATGGACCAGTAGCGGGCCGGAAACGCCCTGGCGCCGTTCATGGTACCTACCATAACAGTGGTGCCGTAGGTCTGGTAGGCCTTGACCCCCGGGTTGTCCCTGCCCTTTTCCCTAATGCGGCGGGCGGCCTCTTTCAAAAGGGACGGATCGGCAACCTCACAGCCGGCTTCCCCGTGGAAGACCAGAGCTTTGAGCTTTTTGGACCCCATCACCGCACCCATGCCGGTGCGCCCCGCCGAGCGCCAGTAATTGTTTTCAATGCAGGCAAACCTTACCAGGTTTTCCCCCGCCGGCCCGATGACCACGGCCTGGGCCCCCTTCCGCCCCACCTCCGCCAGCACGGCGTCTTCTGTAGCGTAAGTGTCCTTTCCCCACAGGTGGGATGCATCGTGGAAAACCACGTTCCGGTCGCCGATTTCCACGTACACGGGCGCTTCAGCCGCACCTTCCACTATCACCGCGTCGTAGCCGGTGCGGCGGATGGCCGGGGCCACCCGACCGCCGGCATAGGATTCGGCGTAAAGTCCGGTCAGGGGAGATTTGCTGAAAACCCCGTAGCGGCTGGAGCCGGGCAGCACCGTGCCGGTAGCGGGACCAGTGGTGATAATCAGCTTGTTGTCCGGAGAGAGGGGATCTATCCCCGGTTCGACCTCGCGCAGCAACAGGTAGGTGCCCAGCCCTTTCCCGCCCAGGTAGTCCCGGTACACGCTTTCCGGCAATTCCTCCACCGCAAAGGACCGGTCCGCAAGATTCAGACGCAGCAACCTGCCGTAAAAACCGTACATTTTTAGCCTCCTTCCCCTGAGTTATCCCCACTTTCAAAACCGGGGATACTCCAGCTCCTTCCCAATTACAGGTGGCTTTTAACCGGCTACTTCGGCCACCACTTCTTCCAGGATGGAGAAGCCCAGATCCAGTTGCTCGTCCGTAATGGTCAGGGGCATGAGCATACGTACCACGTTGCTGAAAATTCCCGCCCCGATAATGATCAAGCCGCGCTTGTAGCACTCCTGGATAATGCGGCCGGCCTCCTCTTTTGCTGGTTCCTTGGTCTTCCTGTCCTTGACCAGTTCCATGGCCACCATGGCCCCCAGGCCGCGCACGTCGCCAATGAGGTGATATTTTTCCTGCATAGCCCGCAGGCGCCCCAGGGCCATTTCCCCGATTTTGGCGGCCCGGTCCGCCAGCTTCTGCTCCTGCATGTAGTCAATGGTGGCCAGGGCCGCGGCACAGGAAATGGGGTTGCCCCCGTAAGTGCCGCCGATGTGTCCCGGATCGGGCGCATCCATAACATCCCCCCGGCCAATCACCCCGCTCAGGGGCAACCCGGAAGCAATGGACTTGGCCACGGTCATCAGGTCGGGCTGCACGCCCCAGTGCTCCACGGCGAACATCTTGCCCGTACGGGCAAAACCGGTCTGCACTTCATCCACAATAAGGATAATGCCATGCTTTTCGCAGAGTTTCTGCAGGCCCGGCAGGAACTCCGGCGGGGGAACAATGAATCCGCCTTCACCCTGTACCGGCTCGATAATCATGGCGGCGATATTTTCCGGCGCCACTTCGGCGGCAAAGAAACGGGTGAAGTTCTCCAGGCAGTGCAGCCCGCACCCAGGGTAAGTGGAGTTGTAGTAGCAGCGGTAGCAGTAGGCCGAAGGAACCTTGTAGACTTCCGGAGCAAAGGGCCCGAAGCCGAACTTGTAAGGCTTCACCTTGCTGGTCAGACTCATGGCCATCAGGGTCCGGCCGTGAAAGGCACACTCGAAGGCGATAATGCCCGGCTTTTTGGAGTAAAAACGGGCTATCTTGACGGCGTTTTCCACCGCCTCCGCCCCGCTGTTGGCAAACATGACCTTTTTGTTCTCGCCTTTAACGGGGCAAAGGCCGGCCAGCTTTTCAGCCAGGTCCACGTAGTTCTCGTACATGGTCACCATAAAGCAAGTGTGCAGGAGTTTGTCGGCCTGGCTTTTAATGGCGTTCACCACCGGCTCGGGACAGTGGCCGGCGTTCAAGGTGCCGATGCCGCCGTAAAAGTCAATAAACTCGTTCCCGTCCACATCCCTGATCAAGGCTCCTTTTGCTTCTGCCACGAAGACGGGAGTGGCATTGGAAATACCCCGGGCAACGTATTTGTTCTTCTTCTCCAGCAGGTTGATTGACCCTGGACCCGGTATGGATGTCACTCTTTGAAGCATTAAAGACACGCTCCTTCCTGGAATGTTTATTCTTGTACACCGGATATTACCGGATTTATATAACAAATCATATAAACAATACATACAAAAGAAATACCTGAAAAGAACGCTCTCCCGAAGCAACAGCAAAAAAGACAAACATGAGAGGGATCCTGAAAGCAGCCTCCAGGATCCCGTACCCAGGCACCATCTAGTAAAACTATCAAGCAGGTTTCCCGTTTTTAGCGGAAATGGTGCATGCTTCCTTTCTAATTACCCGGCCGTAAATAACCTCCTGCATGATTTCGTCGGCAGCATTACCGTAAGCCGCTCTGGCCCAGATATAGAAAACCACTCCCAGAAGTGACCAGCCCAGGAAAATTAACCATTCATAAGGCCAAACCAGAGCAGCCGGACTTCCAGGCAGGTACAAAAGGATCATACTAAAGCTCAAGATAACGGCCAGAAAACCAACCAGTTTACCATTGGCAATTTTAAAGGGCCGCTCCATATTGGGCTCACGGTACCTTAAAATGAGGAATGAGAGGGCAACCATGAACCAGGCCACTACTATACCCAGGCCACCGGCGTCAACCAGCCAGACCAGCATCTTGCGGCCCAGCAGGGGAGCAAAGGTGGTCAAAATCCCGATAAGTAAAATGGCGTTCGACGGCGTCTTATACTTTGGATGAAGCTTACCCAGAAAACCGGGCAGCATTTTGGCATGGGCCATGGCATAGATGGCACGACTGCCGCCAATGTAAAAACCGTTCCAGCTGGTAATAATGCCGGCGATACCTCCCAGGATCAAAAGCTTTGCCGCCCAGCCGCCGCCGAAAAGGGCACCCATAGCATCCGCGGTCACCAGCTTCGAAGCCTCCATCTGTTCAACAGTAAGCGCTCTGGAAACACCAAAAATAATCATGATGTAAAATGCTGCCGCCAGAAAAACCGAGATTAACAATATCTTACCAATAGCAGCAAAAGGTATATTAATTTCTTCCGCCGCCTGGGGAATTACATCAAAACCCACAAACATAAAGGGCGTCATTATGAGCACCGCAAAGAGCCCTTGAATCCCGTTTACAAAGAACGGCTCCATGCGTACGGTGCTCCCGTTGAAAAGGCTCCCAGTCACCAGCATCAACCCTACAACGCCAATCAGTCCGGTAAATACTGTTTGCAAAAACGCGGCCGGTTTAATCCCCATGTAGTTGATTATCGTGAGAATTATTGAACCTATAACCCCCACTGCCACCCAGGTGGCATAAACATCCCACCCGGCCACGGTCCAGAGATATCCCTGCTTATAATTCGGGAAAAGATATTCCACCACCGTTGGCAGAGCTACAGCTTCAAAGGCCACAACCGAAACATAACCCAGAATTATAGTCCACGTACAGATAAAGGAAGCGGTCACACCCATCGCCCGGTAGCTGAATACATGCTCCCCGCCGCACTTGGGCATCGCCGGAGTCAGCTCGGCATAGGTAAGGCCCACCAGAATAACGACAATACTTCCAATTAGAAAAGCCAGCATGGCACCCAAGGAACCCGCCGATTTTATCCAGGAACCCGCCAAAACAACCCAGCCCCATCCAATCATGGCTCCAAAGGCCAGAGCCAGTACATCTTTGCGGGTTAAAACCCGCGCAAAGCTTTCTTTCTGAGCCATTACTTAAAAACCTCCTGCATCTAAATTCTTGTCAGATATTTCTTTTTACCACTGCATTTGTGAATTTTTCGGAATTTCACCCCCTGTCACACATTTGGCAGTAAAAAACAGCCCTTGCAAGCCCTATTCCCGGTTTAAAATAGCGAAAACGGTCGATATTTGAGTTCCTTGACATTTTACAAAACACCGGGAATGCATATCTGCATTAACCATTTTAAACAATGTCCAGCACCTCATTTGAGACACCACCTGTTATAATTAATGCATACTGACATCAACTAATGCAATAGTAAATCAAGAGTGTACAATAAAAGCACCCCCATGTTGAGCTGCCTTTTCATGTCTTAGAGGGGTATTTTGTGCCAGACAACTTTTGTCTTCAAAGCCGGAAATTGTTATAAACAGCCACCATCACAGACCACACCCCAGCTTATAACCCTCCAAAAAAACCCCGGGTCTTCAAACAACCCGAGGTCGCAAAGCCATCTACGCCAGAACAGCTTCCCGCTTATCTTGATATTCGGCACCTTTGCCCAGCCATCCCCGCAGCCACATGGCCTCGCTCAGGCGACGCACGGCCACCAGGTAGGCACAATCCCGCATATTCAGATCCTTGCGGGCCTTGTACATTTGATAAACTTCCTTAAAGGCGGCTACCATCTTCTCCTCCAAACGGCGGTTCACTTCCTCTTCGGACCAGTAATAGCCGGTATTATTCTGCACCCACTCGAAGTAGGACACGGTTACGCCGCCGGCATTAGCCAGAATATCGGGAATGACAAAAACCTTTTTCTCATTCAGGATCCGGTCGGCGCCGGGAGTGGTGGGACCGTTGGCTCCCTCGCCAATAATCCGGGCTTTAATATTGCGGGCGTTTTGTTCGGTAATCTGGTTTTCCAGGGCCGCCGGAATGAGAATGTCACAATTCAAGGCCAGCAACTCCTCGTTGTTGATGGGACGGCTGCCCGGATACCCCTTCACGGTTCCCGTATTTTTCTTGAATTGAAGCACAGCCACCGGGTCGAGCCCCCTGGGGTTATATATGCCGCCGGAAGAGTCGGATACGGCAATAATGCGGCAGCCCATTTCGTGCAACAGCCTGGCAGCAATGCTCCCTACGTTGCCATAGCCCTGCACGGCAGCGGTGGCGCCGTTTAAGCTGATCCCCAACGCCGCGGCCGCTTCCCGCACGGCAATGACACAACCCCTGGCCGTGGCCTCTTCCCGCCCGAGGGACCCGCCCACCACCGGCGGCTTGCCGGTAATAACCCCAAACTCGTTGTACCCTTTGATCCCGGAAAACTCGTCCATCATCCAGGTCATGACCCGGGCGTTGGTGTAAACATCCGGGGCAGGAATGTCCTTTTCCCGGCCCAGCAACGGGTACATGGCCTTGATGTAACCCCGGCTCAGTCTCTCCAGTTCATCGAGGGACATTTCCCTGGGGTCACAGGTCACTCCACCCTTGGCGCCGCCGTAGGGCAACCCCAGTACGGCGCACTTCATGGTCATCCACAGGGCGAGAGCTTTCACCTCGTCCATATCCACATCCGGGTGGAACCTTATTCCCCCCTTAAAGGGACCCAGTACACTGCAGTGCTGGACCCGGTAGCCGGTAAAAACCTTGAGGCTGCCGTCATCCATTTTCACCGGTATTGCCGCCGTCAGTACCCGCTCCGGGTTGCGTAGAATTTCGTATACCGCCGGGTTGAGGTTGAGCCTTTTCACCGCCGAGAGGACGTGGTTACATGCCAGTTCAAAACTGTTCAACTGCTTGCTCATCAAATCACTCCCCTTAAGGGTTTACCCCGGAAATTGTCTCTTCCGGAGTCTTTACCTCTTAAGGGCGCAAAAAGCATGCCAGGCTTAATAATCTTAATTGGCGCAACATTTTTAAGACTTCTGTAATTTTAAACAAATAGGTAGATGCAGGAACTCATTAATCCAAATTGGCGCAAACCCAAAACACCGGGCACTTCCTTGAACTTTGCCCCCCTTTTTGACAATGCAACACAGGATTACATTTAATGTATACTTGCATTATTTTGTGTTTTTCATGCTCTTCTTTTGTTTGCTCCCCGTGGGTTGCACGCGGTACTTCTGGATCTTCCTGACAATGGTTGACTGGTTGACCTGCAGGGCACTGGCCATTTCGTAGGTGGTTTTGCAACGCTGGGACGCCAGCATAATTAATTGTCTTTCCACTTCGTCGACGGCCTGTTTTAAGGGGCATATCCCCAGCACATATACCTTATCGGGAAGTTCGCCGCTGGAGTTGATAACATAATCGGGAATATGCACCGTTTCAATTAGGTTGCCGTCGGTGGTAACCATCAACCGCTCCACCAGGTTTTCCACTTCCCGCACATTACCCGGCCAATGGTACGCTACCAGCATGTCCAGGGCCTCCGGGGAGAAATGTTTATTCATGTCATATTTTAGATTAAACTTATTGACGAAATGCTCAATCAACGGCCTGATGTCCTCTTTGCGATACCGCAAGGGAGGGATGGTTACGGGCACAACATTCAACCGGTAGTAAAGATCCTCCCGGAACAATCCTTCCCTGACCATTTTTTGAATATCGCGGTTGGTAGCGGCGATAAATCTCACATTTACTGCAATTTGCTGGCTGCCCCCGACACGCATTAACTTTTTTTCCTGAATTACCTGCAACAGCTTGACCTGCAGGTTCGACGGAAGGTCCGCCACTTCATCCAGAAAAACGGTTCCCCCATCACCCATTTCGATCAAACCTTTTTTTCCTTCACGCCTGGCCCCGGTGAAGGCCCCGGGCTCATAGCCGAACAACTCCGATTCCAGCAGGTTCTCGGGTATGGCGCCACAGTTGATGGTGATAAAGGGACCCTTATCCCGCTTGCTCAACTTGTGAATGCGGGAAGCAATAACGCCCTTGCCCACACCGGATTCGCCGGTAATCAGGATGGTGGAATCCACCTGGGCCACCCGGTCCACCAGGTCCAGGACCTGTTTCATCTGGGGGCTGGCCGCGATAATTTCCGTGTTTTCCAGCTTTTCCTGCCGCAGGTACATCACCAGCCGGCGGTAGTTGTCCACCAGCTGTTCGGTGTCTTCCAGGCGCTGCTTTAAATTGATCAGCTCGGAAACATCCCGCGAGTTGACCACTATACGGGTGATCCTGCCCGAATCGTCAAAGACCGGATTTCCCGTAACGATGAGCGTCTTGCCCGTTTTCGTGTGCTGGACCATGGTCACCCGCCGTCTTTCCTCAAAAACCCGGCGGGAAACGGAAGGGTTGAAATAACCCTCCTTCTCCATTTCGCTGTAATGCTTGCCTATTATCTTTTCCACTTCCACACCGTAATAGGTTTCGCCAATCTTGTTCACCCTGCGGGTGTAGCCCTCGCCGTCGACAACGTATATTTCGTCATAAGAAGAGTCAAAGATGGCCTCCAGTTCTTCCTTGGCTTCTCTCAAGGATTCGTACAGGGAAATGTCCTGTAAAACCAGCATCGTCCCGCCGGCGCCCTCTTTTCCCACCAGCGGGTTGGCCTGCACGGCCACCTTCCGGCCGTTTATTTCCACCTTTATACTGGAAGGAGAACCGTCCTGCGGCCATAACTGCTCTAGCAGGGCGGCAGGCAAGATGTCGCCAAGTTGCCTCCCTGCAACCGCACTTCTCTCCAGGCCCAGGAGATCTCCGGCGGCCCGGTTCAAAAACTCCACCCTTCCCCCGGCATCAACCAGCACCAACCCCACGGGTACGGGATCAAGCAATGCAAATAACTCCCTCAGATGAATCCCTCCCCTGGACGAGCAACCGGTGCGCAGGCCCTAAAGCCAGCGACTTTGCAACCGGCGCACCGTGTTACAAGCCCGTGATTAAACAGGACCCAGCCCCTGGTGAAAGCTGGGTCCCGTATTTTAATGCTCTCAGGCGATCTTCTCCACCCGCACGGCGCAGACTTTTAACTCCGGTATTCTGGCCACGGGGTCCCGGGCCGTATTGGTCAGCTTGTTGATGGCCACCTCCGGGAAATGGAAGGAGGTAAAGACCACCCCCGGCGGCACGGTATCCACAACCCGGGCGGTTACTTCCACCTGTCCCCGTCGGGAGACAACCCGCACCCGGTCGCCGTCCGCAATGCCCAGGCTCCGAGCGTCGGCGGGATTGATCTCCAGGTGCTCCCGGCCGTAGTACTCCTCCAGGGCACCGGTGCGCAGGGTCATGGTCCCGGTATGGTAGTGGAAGTGCCGGCGTCCCGTATTCAGGATGAGGGGATATTCTTCGTCCGGCAACTCGGCCGGGGGTACGTATTCTACCGGGTGGAACTTGCCCAGCCCCCGGGCAAACTTGCCTACGTGCAGGATGGGCGTTCCCGGGTGATCGGGGGCAGGACAGGGCCAGACCAGGCTGCGACTCTCCAGGCGCTGGTAGGAAATGCCACCGTAGGAGGGGGTGAGGCGGGCAATTTCCTCCATGATTTCCGCCGGCGAACCGTACTGCATGGGATAACCCATGGCCGTAGCCACCAAGCAGATGATCTGCCAGTCGGGTTTGGCTTCCCCTAACGGCTCAATGGCTTTGCGCACCCGCTGCACCCGGCGCTCGGTGTTGGTAAAGGTGCCGTCCTTCTCCGCAAAACTGGCTGCCGGCAGCACCACATCAGCCAGACGAGCAGTCTCCGTCATGAAAATGTCCTGCACAACCAGGAAATCCAGTTTCTCCAGAGCGTGGATCACGTGATCGGCGTCGGGATCTGACAGCACGGGATTTTCACCCATGATGTACATCCCCTTGATTTCTCCCCGGGCGGCGGCCTCGATCATTTCGCCTACGGTTAGCCCGGGCTTAGCCGGCAGCTCGCTCACCCCCCAGGCCGCGGCAAACCTGGACCGCACATCCTCGAGGGTAACGCTCTGGTAGCCTGTGAGGACGTTGGGCAGAGCGCCCATGTCGCAGGCTCCCTGGACGTTGTTCTGCCCCCGCAGGGGGTTCACACCGCTGTTGGGCTTGCCGATATGCCCGCAGAGCATGGCCAGATTGGCCACGGCCAGGACGTTGTCCGTGCCGCAGATGTGCTGGGTGAGGCCCATGGTATAAAGGATGGTGGCGTTTTTGGCCGTGGCGTAACCCCGGGCCACCTCCCGGATCACACCGGGGCTGATACCGGTAATTTCCGCCACATATTCGGGGGTGTATTTGGCCACCGCCTCTTTGAGGGCTTCAAAACCCTCCGTGCGGGTGTCCACAAATTCCTTGTTTACCAGGCCTTCGGAAATAATCACATTGGCCAGGCCGTTCAAAAGAGCGATGTCCGTACCCGATTTCAACTGCAGGTGATGGTGGGCCAGACCGGCCACCTCCGTCCTGCGGGGGTCCACCACCACCAGGGTGGCGCCGTTGCGCACGGCTTTTTTCACCTGAAGGCCGATAACCGGGTGCGATTCGGTGGTGTTGGTCCCTATGGCCAGGATAAAATCGGCCCCCCCAATATCACCGATGGGGTTGGTCATGGCACCGCTGCCAAAGGCTGCCGCCAGACCGGCGACAGTAGGCGCGTGTCAGAGACGGGCACAATGGTCGATGTTGTTGGTTCCCAGCACAACCCTCGTGAACTTGCTCATCAAGTAGTTCTCTTCGTTGGTGCACCGGGCCGAGCTCAGGACCCCCAGGGCGGCGGAACCGTATTCTTTTTTAATGGAGCCCAGCTTTTCGGCCACCAGGTTGATAGCCTCTTCCCAGCTGGCTTCCTCAAAGACTCCGCTGCGCTTGATCAGGGGCTTGGTGAGGCGGTCGGGGTGGTGAATAAAACCGTAACCAAAACGGCCTTTTACGCACAGGGCCCGCCCGTTGACTTCACCGTCACAGGATGTTACCCCCACCACCCGGCCGTCCTTTACGTTGAGGTCAAAGGTACATCCGGTGCCGCAGTACGGACAGGTGGTGCGCACTTTCTTGACTTCCCAGGTGCGGGCCGCCGCGCGCAGGCCCTTTTCCTGCAGGGCCCCCACCGGACAGACGGCCACGCAGTTGCCGCAGAAGACACAGTCGGAGCCGGACAGGGAGGTGTCCATGGCCGGGGTAATTTTGGTGTTGAATCCCCGGTAGGCAAAATCCACCACGTTTTTGCCCTGGATTTCGGCACAGGCCCGGACGCACTTGCCGCAGAGGATACATTTATTCAAGTCCCGGATAATGAAGGGATTATCTTCTTCCAGCGGGTAATGGTGGCGCTCCCCAACAAAACCCGCTTCCCGTACACCGTACAGGTAGGCGTAATCCTGCAAGCGACAGTCGCCGTTTCGCCCGCAGGTCAAACAATCCTCCGGGTGATTGGCCAAAAGCAGCTCGATAATGGTTTTCCGGGCTTCCACCACCGCCGGCGAGGCGGTATGCACCACCATGCCGTTGGTGGCAGTGGTGACGCAGGAAGCCGGCAGGTTGCGCATGCCCTCGATTTCCACCACGCACAGGCGGCAGCCCCCCCACGGGGTGAGTTCCGGGTCGTGGCACAGGGTGGGGATGAAAATCCCCGCCGACCGGGCTGCATCCAGCACGGTGGTGCCGGCCGGTACGGTCACCTGCCGGCCGTCTATGGTCAAGGTAACTTCCGCCAACCAGGGTACCTCCTTTCAGCATAATTTGTTATCACTGTTATCATCTTCGCTAAGGTTGCCCCTCCACTTCTTTCATCCTGTCCACAAGGCCCTCCAGCCCCAGGGCTTCGGCCCAGGATACGGGCACAAATTGGCCGTCCTTCTTCAGCATGGGGGTCATTGGTTTTTCCACGTAGAGCAGTTCCAGGCCCAAACGGCCTTTGAGGCACAGGGGCCGGCCGGGGCCGGGTTCTTTTGCTGTAATGCCGATCACTTTGCCGTCTCTGATGTTCAGTTCAAAGGTACAGCCGCTTTCACAAAAAGTGCAGGTGACGGATTTCTTTTGCATTTCCCAGGTGCGCCCTTTGCCGGCCATGGGTTTGTAGGTCAACGCCCCCACCGGGCAGACGGCCACGCAGCGGGCGCAATAGACACAATCCGACTCGCCCAGGGGCACGTCCATGGCCGTAACCACTCTGGTGTTAAAGCCCCGGTAACCGAAGTCAATCACGCTACGCCCGGGCACAGCCTGGCAGGTACGCACGCACTTGCCGCACAGGATGCACTTATTTTGATCCCTGATGATATAGGGGTTGGAGTCGTCCAGAGGGTGGTTTTTCCTCTCGCCGTGAAAGCTGGTCTGTCGAACCCCGTACATGAAGGCATAATCCTGCAAACGGCAGTCGCCGTTTTTTTCGCAGGTCAGGCAGTCCTGGGGGTGGTTGGCCAGCAGCAAATCGATAATGGTACGCCGCGCCTCAATTACCGCTTCCGAGGCGGTGTGGACCACCATCCCCTCGGCCACGGTGGTCACGCAGGAGGCCGGCAGGTTGCGCATTCCAGGTATCTCCACGATGCACAGGCGGCAGGCCCCAAACCCCGGAATGGCCGGGTCGTGGCACAGGGTGGGGATGAAAATCCCCGCCGACCGGGCCGCATCCAGCACGGTGGTGCCGGCCGGTACGGTCACCTTTTGCCCGTCTATGGTTAAAGTGACATTGGCCACTGAAAACTTTCCCCCCTTTAACCGTTCCTTATGGTATCACCCCAACGGCCAGCGCTTGCTTACGCCTTTTCCACGGCGCCGAACTTGCACTTCTGCATGCAGTTGCCGCACTTGATGCACCGGGAAATATCGATGACGTGGGGCTGTTTCTTTTCGCCGCTAATGGCTCCGGCCGGACAGGCGCGGGCACAACTGCCGCAACCGGTGCACTTTTCGGCGTTGATGGTGTACACCAAAAGCGCCTGGCAAACGCGGGCCGGGCAGCGTTTATCCCTGATATGGGCTTCGTATTCGTCCCGGAAATAGCGCAATGTGGACAGGATCGGGTTGGGGCAGGTCTGTCCCAGGCCGCACAGGGCCGTGCTTTTGACCACCCGGGCCAGCCGCTCCAGGGTTTCGATGTCTTCCTCCTTACCCTGGCCTTCGCAGATGCGGGTGAGGATTTCCAGCATACGCTTGGTACCTTCCCGGCAGGGGGTGCATTTGCCGCAGGATTCGGCCTGGGTGAAGTTTAAGAAGAATCGGGCCACATCCACCATACAGGTGGTCTCGTCCATAACTACCAGGCCGCCGGAACCCATGATAGCCCCTGCGGAAGTGAGGGATTCGTAGTCGATGGGCAGGTCCAGCTGCTCCTCGGGCAGGCAGCCGCCGGAGGGTCCACCGATTTGCACGGCCTTGAACTTCTTGCCGTCCCGGATGCCGCCGCCCACGCCAAAGATGATCTCCCGCATGGTAATACCCATGGGCACTTCCACCAGGCCCGTGTTATTCACCTTGCCGGTCAGGGCGAAAATCTTGGTGCCCTTGCTCTTTTCCGTGCCCATGGCGGCATACCAGGCTCCACCGTTGCGGATGATCAGGAGCACGTTGGCAAAGGTTTCCACGTTATTGATATTGGTGGGCTTGCCCCATAAACCTTTTTGCGCCGGGAAGGGCGGTCTCGGCCGCGGCATACCCCGGTTGCCCTCAATGGAGGTTAAAAGGGCCGTCTCTTCACCGCAAACGAAGGCCCCCGCCCCAGCCTTGATCTTGATGCGGAAGTTGAACCCGGAGTTGAGGATGTTATCCCCTAAAAGGCCACATTCCTCAGCCTGGGCTATGGCTACCTTGAGCCGGTGAATGGCCAGGGGGTATTCGGCCCGCACGTAAATATATCCTTCATCGGCACCAACGGCATAACCGCAAATAAGCATTCCCTCCAGCACCGCGTGGGGATCCCCTTCTAGAACGCTGCGGTCCATAAAGGCTCCCGGGTCCCCTTCGTCGGCGTTGCAGACTACATATTTCTTGTCCCCTTCCGCGGCACGGACAAAGCTCCACTTCATCCCGGTGGGAAAGCCGGCGCCGCCTCTGCCCCGCAGACCGGAGATCTTGACTTCTTCAATTACCTGCTCGGGAGTCATTTCAAACAGTGCTTTGGTCAGGGCCAGATAACCGTCATTGGCCACATAGTCGGCAATTTCTTCGGGATTGATGTGCCCGCAATTGGCGAGCACCAGGCGCTTTTGCTTGGCATAGAAAGGAACGGTCTCGTAGGTGAGGGATTTCTCACCGGTGGCGGGATCAACGTAAAGCAGGCGCTCAACCACTTGGCCTCCCACCAGATGGCCGGCTACAATCTCGGGAATATCCTCTACCTGCACCCGAGTGTAGAAAATTTTCTGGGGTTCCACAATCATCAGGGGGCCCTGCTCGCAGAAACCGTGGCAACCGGTGATTTTGACCGCTACTTTATCCTGCAAACCCTGCTTTTTGAGCTCTTCCACGAGGGCATCCACCAGTTTGCGGGAACCGGAGGAGGTACAGCCGGTACCGGCGCAAATCAGAATCTGCCGCTTGGAGCTGTCCGCGGGCAGGTGGATATCCTCCAGAAAAGCCTTGTATTTGGCCCGGCAGTTATCATCTTCGTGGCACAGCGGCCCCTGCTGGCGGCACTTGATATAGTCTTTGCAGGGGCTGGCCGGAGAATGGAAACACTTTTCACAGCATTTATCCATTAATGACTTCATTTCTTCGCCGCCCCCTTTCTATTCGTACTGCTCGAGAACTTCAGCCGCCCGCTCCGGAGTCAGACGGCCGTGGGTATCGTCGTTGACCATCATCACCGGCGCCAGGCCGCAAGCACCCAGGCAGGCCACCGTCTCCAAGGTGTAGCGCAGGTCGGCGGTGGTTTCGTTTCTGCCCACGCCAAGCTTCTCCGATACCGATTCAAATACCCGGGCCGCCCCCCGCACGTGGCAGGCCGTCCCCTGGCAGACTCTGATAATATTCCGCCCCCGGGGTTTTAAATGGAACTGGGCGTAAAAGGTGGCCACCCCGAAGACCTTGCTGAAGGGAACTTTCAGCTCGGCGGCTATCCTTTGCATCACTTCCCCGGGCAGGTACCCGTAAATCTCCTGAGCTTCCTGCAACAGCGGGATGAGAGCGCCTTTAGTGCCCCGGTACTGCTCAAAAACTTTCTCCAGGGCTTCTTTCCTGGCCACTTCATCCTGACATTCACACTGACAGCTCACCAGAATTTCCCTCCTCCCATTACTCTCCCTTGCAGGTGCAAACAAACCCGCTTATTAATACAGCCAACAGCCTGCGCATTACGGGTGCACAGGCTTTACCAGCGGGTGTAAACAACCCGCTCCTCGGTAACCACAATGTGCACCGGGCAATCGTGGGGCCCGGCGTAAACCTGCGGGCGGATCTGTAGCTCAAAAGCCAGGGCCAGCCAGACGGTGTCGGGCCTGGTGCGAGGCAGGAAGCGGTCGTAAAACCCGCCGCCGTAACCCAGCCGGTTGCCCTTGAGATCAAAAGCCACCCCGGGCACCACCACCAGGTCCAGTTCCTGGGGCTCCAGGGGGCGCAGGCACTCCGGACGGGGCTCCAAAATGCCCCATGTTCCCGGTGCCAGATCCCCTGGATAATCCAGCAACAGGGACGGTGTAAGCCTCCTGCCGGCCACGTCGGTCACCGGTACGGCCACCCTTTTCCCCCGGGCCATGGATTCTGCAATCAGAGCGCCGGTCTGCACCTCATTGCGAAAATCTACATAGGCCATGAGGGTCCGTGCCCGGTGAAATTCTTCCAGGGACAGGACACGGGTCAAAATCCGCTTACTTTTTTCGGCTACTTCCACTGGAGAAAGGCTGCCCCGTGCTTTTAAGACATCCTTTCTTAATTCGCCCTTGCCCACCAAAACTCCTCCAGATGTCAGATTTCAATAAAAATTTTTAATTAGTTCTGAGAAAAACAATTCGCCGGCACGGTCAAACTTCCTGCCCGTGCCGACATTCCTTTTCATTTAAAATGATTACCATCGACTCGCAAACGCCAGCTATATTTGAAATTTAAGCAAGAAGGACATTTATCTTTTTACAGCGCCATCGTTGACCCTGAGGGAAATACGACTTTTTAGAACCGCCCAGGAAAGGTTGCCATAGCAAAAAGCGTAAATCACCCCCACAAAAAGCCCGCCGCCCACGATATTGCCAAGGGTAACGGGCAACTGGTTGTTGATCCAGAACTGGATCCAGGTTACCGGCGCGCCGGCCCAGATCCCGGCAGGGATGAAAAACATGTTGGCAATGCTGTGTTCGAACCCCATGGTGACAAAAGCCATGATGGGCACCCAGATACCCAAAACTTTCCCCGCCGCATGATCCGAAGCCATGGCCAGCCAACAGGCCATGCAAACCAGCCAGTTGCAGCCGACACCGCGCCAGAAAGCCTGTTCAAAGGTAAGAGAGGTTTTCGTTACGGCGATTTTCTGGATCCAGCCAAGCCAGGGTTCGGCGGAGAGAAACCCGGAAGCCATGGCCAGGTAAACCACAAATACCGCTCCCAGGAAGTTCCCTGCATAGGCAAGAAACCAGTTTCTGAAAAGATCACCGGCGCCCATTTTCCCCTGGATCAGACCAACGGTATTGTACATCACATCCCCGGTAAAAAGGTCCGCACCACCAAGTATAACCATAATCAAACCGATGGGAAAGAGCGCACCGCCAATGAACTTAATCAGGGTGCCAAAACTTTCCTGGGGAAGGCCCGCCACCACCGTAACCATCAACAAAGCGCCAAAAGCAATGTATGCCCCGGCCAGAAAAGCAAGCATTAAAGTTTTCGGAACCGCCGTCCTGGCTCGCATGGCTCCCACATTGCCGCAAGACTCCAAAATTTCCGCCGGTTTTAGAACACCCACTGACTTAATACCTCCTTATATTAAAGTACCGGGAGTATCTGGTTGGGCGGCCATAAACCCCTTGTCATCGCTTGCCTGCTTCCATTTCCACACCACCCTTCCCTTCAACAATTTTTTGAATTCAGTCAATAGGTATTATATTAAGGCCTTTAAACCCGGGGCAATTTTTGTTAAAAATGTTTAATTTAAAATCAGATCCTGTGAACAAAAACTTAATAATATTAGATAAAAGATAAATAAAAAATAAAATAAAAAATAAAAAGCCCCTTTATGTAGGGGTTGAATAATGTTTTTGGCATAATAGAATTGCATAAAACGGCAGCCAAAAATGCATAGCATGGCGCGTGTAAAAGAGGGCATTGCCATCACGCTCTAGAATAACCCTTCTGACTTGGGCAAAGGCAGGAGGGGATACAAGAGGTGATAGCAATGGCCCAACAACAGTATATCAAACATCTTTACGAGCGAGAAGAGTGCAGTATTGCCGAAATTAGCCGGCGGGTAGGTATCAACTGGCGAACAGCGGCTAAGTACGCCAAGAAAGACGACTGGTATCAGCCCATGCAGCAGACCCGGCGCCGGCAGCCGGTCATGGGGTCTTTTGTGGACATCGTGGACACCTGGCTCA
>NZ_FQZM01000043.1 GCF_900142025.1 Desulfofundulus thermosubterraneus DSM 16057
GGAAAGGACCTATAACCGGCTTGGGCTTTTCTTTGGTCAAGTGGTATCTGGGCGGTTCGGCATCGGCCAGTGCCCGCTTTACGGTTTTGCGGGCCACCTTCAACATCCTGCTGATGGCCCGGATGGATTGGCCTTCTTTAAAGTACAGCTCCCTGATGCGATCTTTGGTGTCCACCCTGATCATTCTCCTTTCAACCTCCCGTACGCCATAGAAAGTTTTGCTAACTATAGCGTACAGGATTTTTGGTCGGGGTGGGCACCTTTTTGTTTGCCGCAGTGGTCTACTTTTAGATTACCACTACCATGCGGCCGGGATGAGAAAGGAAGGTGCATGAAGGTGGGCCGGAAAGGAGCGGCAAACCGGCCCCCGGAAAATGAATAACGCCGGGAAACATTATCCCGGCATTAAGCACGCGAAATTTTCGCGAACCCGCACGCGATGTCAGTCCTGTGAACAGTGACGGGGACACCCCCGCCCGACCTGATCACCGCGAAGTCGGGGTAAATGCCTTCCACCTTCCCGGTTATTTCGATCACGGAGTGCGCCGTAACCGTAGTGTCGAATTTCACCCGCACCCGCGCGCCCGGGGTCAGGCCGTTCGCCGCGAAGTCGAACTTTTCCGGGCACGGCGCCTTTCCCAGCGTTTCTTCCCAGTTCGTCTTCGGGCAGAAGTCGCTTGCGGCAAAGGCTCCCGCGGCCCTCCACCCCCCGCGCTTCCCTCTCCGGCAGGGGTGGAGGTAGAAGTGCACCTCCCGCCCGGCGACGCGCGCCTCGACCACCTGGCACCGGCCCAGGGGCTCGGCGTAGTCCTGGTGGGGCGTGCCTGAAAGGTAGGTGCGCAGCGGCACCGCGTTCCAGATGCCCAGTTTCTTCAGCACCCGGGCGGCCTCCTCCAGGGTGAACGGCCTCGCGTGCGGGTCCCCGGGCCGAAACGACGCCGGGGAGGCCGCGAACGGTCTGACCTTGAGGGAAAGCCTGCCGCCCTCCCGTCCCGCCGGGTGCTCTTCGTCTTTTCTGCCGTACAGGAGGTCTTCCACCGCTGCGACGCGGGCCATGAGGCGTTCCAGGCGGCCGGGAGCGGGCTCTTCGCGCTCACCTTCATGCGGCTCCGGCTCGGTATTTTTCAGAAATTCGTCCCCGGCGGAAGGTACGGTGCCGAATGGGTCGAATTCAGCCGCGTCGTCCTCCGCCGGCCAGATTCCGAAGCGGGGGTTGGCCATATGTCGTCAACTCCTTGTCAGCGGGTTTACCGGGGACCGGGCCGAGTTGGTCCGGTCCGGGAAAGGGGTGGGTTGGATTCTCCACCTCCATAGGATGATAGTCCCTCCTGCCTGCCAGACGCTGCTATGTTTCTGCCCTTGTAGAATTTTATAATTGTGGGAGCGGGCCGGTCCTGCCCCGGCTGTGCTGGCTTTCGTGCATCAGCTCTCTGGCTCCTCACCTGGTGCGGCCCCAAGCCGTCCCGTGTGCTGCCAGCTGCGGCTTAAGGTCCCTCGCTGTATGCACTAAGCACGTCATCTCGCCGTGCTGCCGCTCCCATGCTGTTGTTTGTGGTGGAACCGGCCGGATTCGAACCGGCACCTTTCTGCTTGCAGGGCAGACGCTCTCCCGAATTGAGCTACGGTCCCGTTCTTAAAAATTCCCTGCCGGGTTGCGGTACGCGGACGACCAGCTCAGCGTGGAAAACGCTGCCGCGATTCTCCTGCGTTTATCTTCCTTGCCGAGCATCTTTTGAACTTTAAGACCGCGCAGGACGGTACTGTTTCCCGTCACCAGGGCGGTGAACACCTCACTTGCCCTGACACCCGCCCCCGCCGCGCGAAGGATTATTCCCGCGTCCTCTTCGGTGACGCGGTCCGGGAAGGGGAACGCTTTCTCTAGGGCGCCGAGGAGCCCGACAATTGATTTTTCGGGGATTTTTTCCTTCCCGAGGTCGGCTATGCGGTCAGCCTGCGTCCTGCCGAACAGGGCCAGTTTTGTCCTGCGGTCGAATACGTCCGCGCTCTCCGCCGGGGAAGCTGCCCCCACCAGGACGAGAAACCGCTTAACGCACACGGAGCCGACCCGGAGCCTGTTCCCGTTGACGACGTTGTGGATGACGTAATTGGTGCGCATGAGTTCCTTCGGGCCGCACAGCTCGCACTCGGGGGCGAACCCGGACTCTCCTTCGTAAATGACTTCTCCCCGGTATTCCCATTCCCGGCGGGCCGTCTCGAAGTCCTCCGCGGAAGACGCCGCCAGGAGGTTTTTGACCACGACCTTCGGCGGCTCGGGAGAAGGTTCGTCGTCCCACCACTTCCGGCTGTTCAGGTGCAACCTTTCCGCCTGGATGCGGAACGGGCGCAGGGCTTCGGCGACGGCTTTTCTTTTCTCCGCAGCTTCGAGCTGTACGATGATCTTCCCGCAGGTACCTGTGGGGGTATCGGTACCCCCGTCCGGAGAATACTCGAGTTTACGGCGGTATGCTCCTAGTTCCCGGGCCAGGTTGTACACCAGAAAGGCGTCCTCGGTAGACGGCCCGGAGTAAAGCACGCGGTGGTCGGCGGTCACCACGGGCACCTGTACATCAGCTCCTTCCCGTCGAATTGTAATTTCTCAAATAAAATGAAAAAGATGGGATAAGGCGGGTTTGGGCGGGAAAAGACGGGTTAAGCCAGGAGTGATGCGGGTTTGGACCGCTTTTATTTTTTTCATTTTGGTGTGAGAAAAATTCAGATGGCCGGACCGGTGTTTGCAATCTTATGGCAATATGGTGATTATTACCTGGAAATTTAGTCGTGATCTGGTGGATGCGTTACCGGCTATTTATAATCTGTTACTATATCGTTACCGGGCATAGATTTGCGGGGCACCGGTGTTCAAGAATCCAGGAATGATGGGAGTTACAAGGATCGATACAGGGTAACAATGTCGGTGAACGATTGTTTTGAGGAGAAGGTGTTATACGGTGGCTGGGCTTCCGGAAGGTCATTTTGTGGTCAATTCAGATGGTAAAACTGGCAATTTGTGGGATTGGATTGCGGAACTTGATTGCGGAACCGGTTTTGATTGCGGAACCACTGCTGAGGCCTTGAAAATCAAGGTTTTAGGGTAATGGGTGTGCAGTTGCGGGCGGGTGATTGCGGAACTGGGGAGGGTCCCAAAATATGCATAATTATGCATTAGAATTGTATAATTATGCATATTCAGCGAAAGGCGGAATGTCCTGTAAATACTGGGGAAATTGAAACTGCCGCAGGCCTGGCGCAGTAAGAATGCAGGAAAATCAATTGCTGGCGGATTCCATAAATACTTTAAGGTAACAAAAGTATCATTAAAGAATTCTGGCCGATGTATCTGCAGGACGAGGAGGGCCGACCGGTAAAGTAAATGTGGGGGCCGTTATCAATCCATGGTAATCTAGATATTTAGATGGCGGCAACTGGTAATAAGTGTAAGGTTAGCCAGCGGAGGCCTGCCCCAGGGATTCTTTTTGTTTTTTTTGGGCCTCCCCTACAACGTCGTCGGGGAAAGCGCGGCGGAACTGGACCTTGATCCAGCCCTTCATATCGTCGTCGGCAGTAGACCAGAGGTCATAAAGGTCGTTCAGCATCCGGTCCAGGTCGGGGTCACCGGTGTCGGCGCGGTGGGCAGGCCGGCCGGCGGCCACGGCCAGGCCGCGTTCTTTCATTATATTATTGAAAGCTTCTACTAGGACCCGCTCTCCATGTTGGGCGATGAGGTTTCTAAGTTTTTCTTCCGGGGAGATGAACATCTCCCCTTTTCCTGTTTTTAGCCATTCATCTGAGATGCCATATTCATGTCTAATGAGGCTTAGTAACGTCTGAGATGGTTCTCTTAAGCCAAGCTCAAGCGAGGAGACGTAACCCCTATCAATACCAAGAGGCTTGGCAAATTCAGCTTGCGTAAGTTTTAGGGTTTTCCTGGCTTTTCGCAGCCGTTCAGCAAGACTCATAAAATGCACCACAGATAACTTTTGTTATTGACTACTCACCACAGTTGCATTATCATTATGTCCAGAGGGTGTTAAAAATTTTCCAAGGGCATGTCTACGGAAAGGAGGCTTCAGTGGTGGCCGCAAAAAAGGGCCTGACCGGCCTGGAAATCAGGATCGAGCTGATGAGGCGGGGCATCAAGCTCGTGGACATAGCGGCCCGGGCCGGGGTGAAGCCACCTGCAGTCACACGCATGTTAAGCGGCAAGGACCAGTACAAGGGCCGGCGGCTGCGCCCTGTGATCGCGGAGGCCCTGGGCCTGCCGGAAGACGAGATCTGGCCGCCCGAGGTCGAGCGCAGGGCGGCGCGCTAAGGGCCGCCGGTCATTTCCACTGGAAACTTGTTTACACCGATTTAATCTTATCAGAACCAAGAGGGGGTGGCAATGGAAAGGGGGCGGTAATTTTTGGACCGGGCACGATCAATTTTCCGGCGAAAGGTAGGTGTGGTCATGGAAAATGTGCTACCGGTGCTGGCAGAGCGGAGCGAGGTCCGGATCGTGGAGGTGGACGGCCAGCCGGTGGTGACGGCCCGGGACCTGGCCAGGGCGCTGGGGTATCAAAAAGAGAGGGCTATCTTAAACCTTGTTAATCGGAACAAAGAATCATTTACTGACCGTGACACGTTCGTCATCAAATTGATGACGAACCCCCAGGGCGGCGATCCCTACGTCCGGGTCTTCACCAAGCGCGGCGCTTTGAAAGTTTGTATGAAATCCAACCAGCCGAGGGCGGTGATGGTGCAGGAGATCCTAATCGACCTGTACGAGGCGGTGGAGCGGGGCAACCTGGTACCGGTGCAGCAGCTTTCCCAGTTGATCGTCCAGCAGGGGCAGGTGGTGGCCCAAAGCCTGCAGCTGATGCAGGCGGTACAGAAGGAGATCCGGGGCCAGGGACAGTTGCTTTCAGCCATGCAGGGGCAGATGGAGGTGGTGGTACAGGCGGTGGTCACCCTCCTGCAGCGGGCGGCGGCCGCGCGGTGCACCATACCGGTGCCGGAGGCCGGACCGGGTGAGGACCTGCGGGTGACTCTACAGGTGAAGCGGCAGAAGAGCGCCAAGAGCGGTCGGCGGTCAGTATCCAAGCTAGAGAAGCTGGGTGTGGCCGACCTGGTGACAAGGCTTTTGGGCAAGGGATACAGCTATCAGGAGATCGGGGAGGTCTTGAAGGCCCAGGGGATCAGCGTGGGCAAAAGCTCCATCGCCAGGTTCGCCAAGAACCGCATCCTGGACGGCTTCGGCCCCGGGGTGATTTAACCGAGAAGCCATAAGGAGGGGTTTGAAATGCCGGAGCGCGAGAAAAAAGGAACCGCCCGGGGCGGGCGGGTTACGTTCAAACGCGGTGGGATGATTGTGCTTCCAGGTAAAATGTTTATCGCTCCTGATCTCAAGAGCCTGCACGGAAAAAAGGTTGAGCTATCCGCCATAAGAATCCTGGGCGCAGGGCTGGAAGTGGCCAGGGTTTACCACCGGGGACAATACGTGACCGATGCTTTCACCGAAACAAAAGGGGTGCCCTTGAACAAGAAGCTGTACCGCATACTTGAGGAATGCACCGAGAAGCAGCAAGGACTTTACTTATAACGCGAATCTTTCAAGATTTCCGACCAGTTAATAAGGGTTTTGTTCCGAAACTTCATCAACAGGAAGGCCACCTGCCAGGGGGCAATTGGCCGCCATCTGTCCAGTGAATCACCCTCGAAGACAACGAGCCACGAATGACCCAGTTCGTCTATGGGGGCGAAACCGTACGAGTTGATAAATTCCTTGAGGAAGGCATGGTCCCAGTGCTCACAGGGAATTTGGGGACCAATCAGCTCACCGTCCCCATAGACATACTGATCAACCCTGAAATTACCGTGAACGAACCGATGGCACCATTGAGCGGTTTTCCCGGTGGGGTCCAATAGAACCAGCTGGGTACCCAGGCGGTGGTCAAAGATGTAGATACGGAAACCTTCACTGAAAAATGGGGGACGAACGTTTTCTTTCTGCGCAGCGCGGTTCCTGACCTCTTCTTCAAATTTTTTCAGGTAAGGCGGGAAGCTGGGACCGATGATGGCAAGTAGATGTTCGCACCAGGTGGCTAGATCGTAATAAAATTCGGGCACGGGCTTTTTTAACGGTAACCAGTAATTCACGGGCAAAGTCACCTCCTTCCCACTGAGAAGTTAGCCAAAAATACGGCAAGTCCTGCCACAGTGAAAGGAGTGTTTGAAAACATGGCAGATTTTGAGATCCCTTTTGAAGATGCGGCCAGGGTGTGCAAGTTAATCCTGGGGTTCACGCCCACCGGCATCATATACGGGCGGGAACAGGCCGGCGACGGGTGGACCCGGTTCGTGGAGTTCGTCGACGGCATTTACGGCAGCGTGAAGATGGATTACTACTGGCTGGAGGACCACCTGTGCGAGGTCAGGCAATAACCAGGGATGAGTTTAACCGGGCTTTGTACTATGCCGTGAGGGAGGATCTCAACGGCGTGGTGGACGAGGTCAACGACGGGCTGATCCGCCGGGCGATTGAGTATGTGGAGAGCGGTAACGAATTTCCGGACACCCCATACGTTTGCCTGACTTCCGTAGCGGCGCTGGCCCGGGCGGCCAACAGGCGGGGTATACCGGTGAAAAGATAAGGCCCGCAAGGGGCCGGGCTGATTTGTAATCTGTGGAAGCGGGATTATTGAATTGAGGGGGGATTACGCGGTGGCCACAGGCAGAAAGAAGAAAAACGTGGCCGCCTCGCGGGGAGGGTTCGAGCAGCTCACGATCTTCGACGTGATCAAGGAAGACGAGGCGCGGCAGCAGGAGGAGAGACCGGCGCCGGGCAGCTTCAATATTTCCAGCCGGCTGAGAAACGCGATTTCCGAGGGGCTGAAAAGGTCCAGCCTGAGCCGGTACGAGGTGGCGGCCAGGATGTCGGAGCTGGTGGGGGTAGAGATAACCAAGAGCCAGCTTGATTCGTGGACGGCCGAGTCGAAAGAGTATCACCGGTTCCCGGCGGAATACCTCCCGGCGTTCTGCCTTGTGACGGGACACCTGGAGCCCCTGCGGATGATGGCCCGGATGCTGAAATGTTATGTCCTGGAATCCAAAGAAGCCCTACTGGCGGAGCTGGGCCGGATAGACCAGGTAAAGCGGGACCTGGCCCGGCGGGAAAAAGTGGTAAGAGAGATGATCGAAAAGATGTGGGCTACCGGCTAAAGGAGGTATGGGCGGTGAAAAAAGTGTGCTGCGTGTGCGGCAAACATCCCCGGGTGCGGCGGAAGGACCCCTGGGGCAAATGGGAAAGGATAAGCGACTTAAGGCCGGCGGCGGGAGGAAAGCTGATCTGCAGCGCGTGCCTGGGCGAACTGGTGAGGGATACGGTGGTCATGCTGAAGAGTTAAGCCCGGAACCGGGCTAAACAAGGGGGTCTAAAAATGACCGATTTTAAATTACTGACCCTGGAGGAGCTGAAGAGCGTATTCAAAGGATATCTCGGAACTTATCAACAGAGCAGGCACGCCGGGGGTTGGAACGAGCCTGGAAAACGCAAAAGATATAAGGACAAATGTCGTGAGAGGTACCGGAAGCGGATTAAGTAAAGTGGCATATTTTTCTGGCATATTTTCTGGCATATTTCCCCTGCATGGGCTAAAGGAGGGAGCCGAGCTGCAGGCGGTATGGCTGTCCACAAGCGAGGCGGCGCGCGCCCTGGGAGTGACTGAGCGGGCCGTGAGAAAAAAGATCATGGCGGGCGAGCTGCAGGCCCGGGTCCAGGCGGGCCGGGGCGGCTTGGGCGGACAGGTATACCTCGTGCCCCTGGATGCCCTCCCCCCGGAAGCCCGGCGGCGCTACCTGGCCGAGGTTGCGGCCGCACCTCCTTCTCCCCCTACCCCGCCGCCGGAACCGGAAAACGACCCGAATGAAAAAATCGGGTCCCTGGCGGAACTGATTGCCAAGTACGGCGAGGAGAAGGCCCGGAAGATCGTCAACGATGCCCGGGCAAAGTGGGAGGCGGTTGTCCTGGAGGCATTGGAGGTGATGAACGGCCCCTGGGGAGACAAGGCCAGGCGCCTGGAGGCACTGGCCAGGCGGCGAAAAGTAAGCAAGACGACACTGTACCGGATGGCGGACCGGTACATGAAAGAGGGGGTGATCGGGCTGGTACACGACCGGTACCGCAGGCCGGGCGAGGGCACAAGAGACAAGAGCCGGCGCTCGGTAACGCCGGAGGTGGAGAAGTTCATACGCGCCATGTACCTGAAGTACCCACCACCGAAGAAGAGCAAGGTATATGAAGAGCTGAAAAAAGCGGCGGCGGCGAAGGGCTGGCCGCTGCCATCCCGGGCGACGGTATACCGGGTGATCGCGGACATCAAGCCGGCGGAGGAAGTGCTGGCTACACGCGGGGACAAGGAATACGAGTCAAAGATGATGCCCAAGGTGCGGCGCACGTACAACCACCTGCTGGCCATGGAGGAAATAGTAGGAGACGGGCACCCGTTCGACATCTTCGTGGAGTTCAACGGCCGGGCGGTGCGCCCCAATCTAAGCGCCTGGATGGACCTGCGCAGCCGGAAGATTGTGGGCTGGTGCGTCACCGCCGGCCCGGCCAACAGCGACACCATCGCCCTGGCCCTGCGGCACGCCATAATCACTCACGGCCTGCCCGGGACTTTATACACCGACTGGGGTAAAGAATATATCAACGAATACATAAAAGACGTGTGCCGACGGCTGGACATCGGTATCAGAAACTGCATCCCCAGGACGCCACGGAGCAAGGCCATCGAGCGCCTGTTCCGTACGGTGCACGACCAGTTCACGCTCTACCTGCCCGGCTACTGTGGTAACACTCCGGAAAACCGGCCGCCGGGGTACGACGAGAAAAAGCTGCTCAAGCAGGGCAAGCTCTTGAAATTTGAGGACTTCGTGCGGCGGTGGGCGCAGTACGTAGAAGTTTACAACAACCAGGTGCACAGTCAAATTAAAGACACGCCGGCAAACGCCTTCGCGGCGGCGCAGCACGTGCGGCCGGGCCGGGTCGACGAGCGTGACCTGGACATCCTCATGATGCGCAAGGAGCGCGTAAAGGTCCAGCCCGGCTATATCAGGCTCTTCGGCAGGGATTACTGGTCGCACAACGTGGACCTGGGCATGCTGGTGGGCGAATGGGTCCAGGTCTGGTACGACCCGCACCGGGTGGGCGAGGTGCTGATCTGGTACCGGGGCAAGTGCATCGGCACCGCCAGAAACGAAGAGGCCCTGGCCCACGGCCTGGACCGGGCAGAACTGGCAGAGAGGCTGCGGGCCAACCGGCGGGTAAAAAAGGCCCTCAAACTCAAGATGGCCAGCTACGTGGAGGGAATCGAAGACGTCCTACCTGGTGAAATCGTGCGGAAGGCCAAGCGCATCAGGCGTTCATACGCGGGCACCGACCTGGACGGACCTGTGGAAAAAGCTGTGGATGAAAACGTGCAGCGCCTGACGGGCGGGGAAAGCGCAGCCCGCCAGGTTCGGGAGGTGCTGGAGAGCACCGGGGAAGGTGCAAGCCGGGCTCCCGGCAAGGGCAAAAGCGGCGCGGGCAGCCGGTCGAAAAGGCTGCTGCTGGCCTGGGGCGACCGGGTGCTGGCGAAATGAGAAAAAACGTTACGGAGGTTGATAGAGCATGGCGGAACCGGCCGAGGTAATCGGAATGCAACCCGCAACCGAAGAGGACGCGGAAAAGCTGCGGGCGTGGCTGAATGACCTGATCAAAAACCGGGGGGTGACGGTGACCACCATCGCCCGTGAGATGGGAGTTTCTCACTCCCTAATCAGCCAGTTTCTCAGCGGGACAAAGAAAAGCGCCAACCTCATGGCAAAGCTCCAGCAATTCAGAACCAGGGTAGAGTATGCCGCCGGCAGTGAGGCGCAGGAGCGGGCGGCCGAGGATACAACAATTCTCCCCCACCCTACTTTTCCGGCGGGGCTGTTCATGACCGAGGATCTGCGGCAGGTGCTCGGCCTGTGTGCCATGTGCCAGGAGGACGGAGAGATCGGGGTGGTGATCGGCCCCGCGGGGAGCGGCAAGACCACGGCCCTGCAGGAATTCTGCCGGCGGGAGCAGCGGGCGGCGTACATCAAGGCCGACGTGACCATGTCGCCGAAGGAGCTTTTATTCGAAATAGGACAGAAGCTGGGTGTGAGCCTGAGCGGTTCCCGGCGGGCCATGGCCCGCCAGATAGTCAACCAGTTGCGCCTGGACCCGGTGCTGATCATCGTGGACGAGGCCGACGTGCTGGTCAGCAGGGACTCGGTCTTAAAACTGGACGTCCTGCGGGGCATATGGGACGAAGCCCACAGCGGACTGGTGCTGGCCGGCCCGCCCGTACTGGCGAAGTACCTGGTCAAGGGACCCGGGGGGCAGAGCAACCTGGCCCAGTTTTACAGCCGGGTGCGCAGGGCCTATTACATGAAAGGCGTGACCAGGGATGAGGCCATGCAAATTCTCTCCGGGTACAGAATGACGGAAGGGGCCAGGAATTACCTGGTGGCGGCCGCCGTCAGCAAGGCCCACGGGGGTTTGCGGCGGTTCACCAGGCTGCTGCAGAACGCCCTGGACCTATGCGAACCGGGCGAGACCATCACCACGGAAATCGTCAGGGAGGCCGACGGCATGCTGGTGTCACCAAAGACATTGGGGCTGGAGTTCTGAGGTGCCGGGTATGAAACAACAGGACTATTTAAAGAGGGTTATAACGGAAAGGATCCGGATCCTGAAAGACTGCAGGGAGAAGGCGAAACCGCAGTACAGGGAGAGCTACGACATTTCAATCAGGACTCTTGAGTGGGTGCTGACCAAATTTCCCCGGGAGGGAGGTGCAGGCACGGATGGCGATAGTCTGCACAATTAGGGAATGCATCTATTACAACCCGCTTTGCGACGGGAACTGTTCTTTCGATGGCAAAGTGGAAATCGAGCTGTTATATGAAAATGGCGAATATTTTGGAGTTTGCGTCGCCATGACGCTGGAGGAATAGCCGAAAACCCCGGGTAAAACCGGGGTTCGTGGAGGGGATGGCCTCCCCCACCTGACGACCGCGATGGCGGGCCGGGACCGGTGCCCGGCGGCAGGCTGCGAAAGGAGGGATAATGTTGAACAAGAAAGGCGTGGCAGACCAGTTCACCCGCCCCATATGCCGGGTGGACATACGAACCGGCGAGGGCTTTTGCCGGTTGAAGGAGTTCTGGATGTCGGGTGGATACAGGGAAATAACGCCGGAAGAATTTGAGCGGATGGAGGGGCAGGCCGGAGCTACGTCCCCTCCCCGCCCCGCCACCATCTCGCAGGATGTGGAAGCGGCTGACAGCTCGCTCACAGCGGAGGAGATCCGGCGGATTGAGATGATGGCCTGCGACGGGTGGACGATCAAGGACAAACTCCGGGTGCGGTCCTGGCTGGCCGCCGGGATGGACTGCCGCCAGGCGGCCCGGTTGCTGGGCCGGGATGCCCGGAGCGTGGCCGGGCTGTCCAGGCAGCTGGGGACGCTGGAAGAGCATATCAGGGTGCTGGTCCTGGCGGCCCGGGGCATGAACGATGCCGAGATCGCGCGGGAACTGGGCATGAAGCAGAAGCGGGTGGCGGGTATCAGGTTGAAGTACATGCCCGCTAAAGAAGCATGTACAAATTCGGGAGGGATCTAGATGCAGGCGGTGGCAGTGACATGGGATGAGGTCCGGGCGGCACTGGAAGCCGTGGAGGCCGCCAGGCAGCGGCTGGATTACGCCGACCACCCGGACCTGGTCGATGCGGCGGTGCTGGAAATGGGTGCAGCGGAGAAGCGGTTGAATTACCTGTTGCGGGTGGCCAGGCAAAACGGGGGGATGAGCCGTGGAAAAGATCTTTACTGTCGGTGACAGGGTGATGGTGGCGGGACGGGCGATGATGGCCGGGCGGGTGATGGCGGCATGCCCGGGGAAAGGCCGTTACCTGCTGATTGAGCTGGAGGATAATGATCCGCCTGAACAGATGACCCTGCGGGAGCTGGAAAAGGCCCGCCGTGGCCGGCGGGAGAACTACCGGTGGGCCGAATTTGAGCTGAGGAGGTGCGGCGCGTGAGGAAGCGGATGGAAGAAGAGAAGATCAGGAGCTTAAAGGATTGGGTCGAGGTGGACGATGCGCTCAAAGAAATCGGCCGGCTGACCCTGGAAATCGAGGGGCTGGAGGCCAGATACAACGAAAAGATGATGGCGATGAAGGAGGAACTGGCCGGGCTGGCCAGGCCGCTGATGGAGCGGCGGGAGTACCTGGAACTGCTGGTGAAAGACTTTGCCGAAAGGCACCGGGAGGACATGGACGGGCGGAAGTCCAAGGTGCTCAACTTCGGCCGGCTGGGGTTCAGGCAGTCCACGAAGGTAATCCTGCGAAACGTGAAAGCCATCCTGGCGGCACTGAAGGCGAAGGGAATGACCGATTGCATTATTGTTAAGGAAGAAGTGAGCAAAGATGAGCTGAAGAAATATGACCCCACCGTTATAGAATCCGTCGGTGCCAGGCTGAAGGTGGAGGACGTTTTCTGGTACGAAGTAAACAGAGACAAACTGGCGGAGGTGTCCTGACAATGGATGCCAGGGAAAAAGCTGCGCTGGTCTTCCTGGGGTTCGTGGGGGGCTACCTCCTGGCGGCCCTGGTGGTGGCCAGGCACTGGATGCAAGGGTGATGGAAGGGATGGCGAAACGTGCGGGCCGGGCCTTCTCCGACGAGGAGAAGGCCCTGGCGGAGTACCTGAAGGAGAAGCTCAAGCTCCGGGGGGTGCACAAGTTCCCCCGGGACTGGCACCTGCGGCAGATGGCGGTGGCCCGGACGATGCTCGCCGGGGAAAACGCGCCTTCGGTTGAAGATTGGAAGGCCTGCATCGACTGGCTTTTCAGACACCCGTACTGGGGGGATAAAGTGGACCACCTGGCCCGGGTGCTGGACCTGTGGCCCAGGTACGTGTTGCAAGCAAGAAACCACCGCCAGGATGACGAGGAGCGGGAACGAAAGCGGGCGCTTTTGAAATCCCTGTACCTGAGTTAGGAGGGAGAACGTGGAGGTATCAAAGCACGCCCTGAAGCGCTGGCGGGAAAGAGTAAACCCGGATGCAGGCCCCGAGCGGGCACAGAGCGAAATGCTAAAAGGGTTGGAACAAGCCATCCGGGTGTATGATGAGCTCGACAACGCATATTTCATAAAGGACAATATATTGTTCATCGTCAAGGATGAGGTCGTGGTAACGGTGGTGAACCTGGATTTCGGTTTTTCCGAAGACATTAACCGGGTGATCTGCCGGATGCAGACCGAGCGCCTGCTGGAACTGAAAAAAAAGCTGGAAGAGGCACAGGAGCAGGCACAACAGCACATAAGCGCTATTAACGACAGGCTGGCGGTGCTGGACAGCGAGAAGGCGGAGGTCGAAGCCAGGCTCCAAGAGATCTGCTCTAAAAGAAGGAAGCTGGAGCTGGCCAGGGAGGAAGTGGAAAAGGGATTGGAGGCCCTGCGGAAACAGTATGCGGCCGAATTCAGCAAGCTCAAGTATTCACTGGATTTCCGCCTGGAAACGGTGAGGAAAAACGCTTAATACGTTGCGGCAAGGAGGGTTTCAAAATTGACAAGTGATTTATATGATTTATATATGCGCTATCTTGGAGCGCTGCGCGTACTTTCGCGGGTTTCAGTCTATGTGCCCGAGGAAATCAGGGAATGCATCGAACAGGTCTTCGAAGATGCCTGCAAGTACCATCCTTTGAAATGGTCAAGGATTTTGGACCGAATAGAGATTGCACCTGATACCGCCAGCCCGGTAAAGAGCGACAATACTACCCAAACGATGTATAATTACGCTCCCTATGGTTTCGGAGAGCACACAATTAAAATAACCATTCAAAGATGGGACTTTCGTGGCCACATATGGGTAAAGGTCGGCGGTAATTGCAGGGGGATCAGTGTGATGAGCGACATAGCGGATACTATTTGGGAATTGGCACTTTGCAATCCCTCTGAAATTAAATCCGATTGTAATTTCAAAATTGACGACGATTTTTGGTATACAGCAGTGTTAAAGAATAAGCAAGGAGATACACTTAATGATTGCGGCGACCAGCATGAATTCGAGGATGCCATTGTGGGGGTAGAAATTGTCGACTACAAACCATAACCACTCCGTGGTGACGGCGGACTACCTGCTCCGATGCCATTGTGGGGATGGAAATTGTCGACTACAAACCAGAAAAGCTAGCCGGAAGGAGGAATAAAATGCCCAGGGTTTTAAAGAGCCTGAAGGCGGAACCAGCGCCGCCGGAGGATCATCAGGAACAAAACGATGCCGGCGAGGTGGTCACATACTGGGACCCCGGCGCCTTCACCTGGTACGGTGCGGAAATCCAGCCGCGCGGTTTCAGAGATGAGCTGAGCATAACCATTACGGATAAAGGAATCAGGCTTTCGCATGCGGCGGGAGGTAAGTTCGCCCCGGAGGCCCGGATAACCGTGGGCTTGAACAGAGGTTTTTTGGCCCTGCGGGAGGCGGCCGACGGGATAAAGGCGAGGAGAGAGAGAAAGGAAGGGAACACGGCAATTTACCTGAATTCAACAAAGCTGGGGAAACTCTTGCGTGACGAGGGCTGGCCCGTCCCTGCCGCCTGCCGGCGGTGTGGGACGAGAGAAACGGGATGCTCGTCTGCAGGAAGCCCCCGGGAAAGGTGGTGTAAAACATGCCCGCGCCCGCCAAAGCAAAAGCAACCGCCCCGCAACTACGGAAGCTGTTCTGCCTGGCCAGGGAGCTGGGTATGGACCACGAAGACCTGCGCGGGCTGGCGTACAACATGGCCGGCGTGGACGGCCTGTCGCAGCTCACCAGGCGGGACGCCATGAGGCTGATCGACTACCTGGTGGATCGCAGCCGCAAGGACTACCGCCCCACCGCCGCATCCAGGCAGCAGATATATCTCATCGAAAAACTGGCGGCAGAGCTGGGCTGGAACGACAATCCCCGCCGGCTGGCCGGCTTTGTCAGGCGTACGGCCGGTGTCGCCCACATGCGCTGGCTGGACGCGGCCGGCGCGTACCGGGTGATCGAAGGCCTTAAGAAAATGGTGGAACGGCGGAAGAAAAACCCTGTACAACAGCCGGTAAGTGAGGTATAATTAAGCAAACAAACCAGATCACAACGATGGAACTGGGGTTGCCGGACGAATGGCCGTCCGGCAGCCCCATTCGGCTTTTTTGGGGGACTGTTAATTTTTTAACACCCGGCCGGGGCGATAACATGAGGGGATTTTACAACGACGACGACGGGTTGAGCATTACCGAAACGCTGGCCCTGGTTTTTTCAGGGGTATACGTTTTGGTGGTGATCGTAATGCTTGCGGCACTGATGCGGGGCCGGCTGGCCGACCTGCACGTGGACTTCCTGTCGGTGTGCTCGTGGCCCGTACTCACCATCCTGGCCGGGTACTTCGGCGATCGGGTTGCCTCCCGGTTCGGGGGGGTCCCCCGGAGAAGCGGGGCGCGGCGGCCCGCACCGGTCATGAATGAAACTAGCGAGCCGGCGGTTGGGGAACTGGAACCCGGACCGCAACGCCAACGCCCCACAATATAGGAGGTGTAATCATGCAGAAGCGCACCCTCCTGCTCACTTCCGCGAACCGCCCGGGGCGCAAGATCAAGCCCAAGGCGGTGGTCGTGCACTGGACGGCCAACACCAATCGCGGCGCCAACGCCCGGGCCAACCGCGACTATTTCGAGACGCACCCGCAGGATAAAGTGTCCGCCCACTGGATTGTGGACGACCGCGAGGCAATCCTGTGCATCCCCGAAGATGAGATGGCCTACCACGTGGGCGCACGGGTTTACCGCCCGGAAGCTTTGCAAAAATTGTCCCGCTACCCCAACGACTGCACTATCGGCGTTGAGATCTGCGTAAATGCCGACGCAGATTTTGCCGTGACTTACAGGAACGCGGTGGATCTGGTGGCTGACATCCTGCGCCGCTATGGCTGGGGTGTGGACCGCATATGGCGGCATTATGACGTCACCGGCAAAGACTGCCCCCGGTTTTTCGTGAACGACGCCACGGCGCGGCAGTACGGTTTTGCCGGTGCGGAATCCGCCTGGAGCGGCTTTAAAAAGGACGTGCAGGCGGTACTGATCGGAAGGAAGGTGGAAAAAGTGTTCACCGACATCGCGGGACACTGGGCGGAAAGTATAATCAAGGATGCCCTGGGATGCGGCCTGGTTGCCAGGGACGAGAAGTTCCGCCCGAACGACGGCCTCACCCGAGCCGAGGGTGTGGCTCTCTGCATGCGGCTCAAGGACATCATCATGGCCGGGATCAAGGACCTGGTCCGCCAGGTCGTGCAGGAAGAACTGCGAAAGGCGGGATAAAGCTTGTGGGGCGAACTGATTTTGGAAGTTAGCAGGGCGGCCCTGGCGGTCATCATTCCCGTGGGTGTGGCGGCCGGCCTGGAGTGGCTAAGGCGCAAGATGGGCGTGGAAAAGCTGCGCAGGATCCAGGAGGAACTGCAAACCAAGAAAGACATGGCCCTCATCGCCGTGAAGTACGTCGAACAGGCCTGGAAGGGCGCCAGCGGTCCGGAGAAGTACAATGCGGCCGCCGCCTGGCTGGCCGCCCAGGCGGCCCGGGCGGGTATCACCCTTTCCGACGACGAGATCAAGGGATTAATCGAGTGGGCGCTGCGAAACATCAAGGACGAGCTCGGCAACCAGTGGGCGGACCTGCTTGAAGGGCGCAAGGAGGCGGGTAGCACGTGCTAGACCTGCCCTCCGAACTTTACCGGCCGGTGGCCACGCTGCTCTACACCCTGCTGTGCGTGGCCATGGGAATTATAGCTTATTTCCTGCGCGACATCAGGCAAAGCGTGAAAGAAAAACAGCAGGAGCAGGATCAGAAGATCGACGGCATCCAGAAGGATCTCAACGTCATCAGGGAAACCCTGCCCCAGCGTTACGTCTTACGTGACGACTTCATCCGGGCGATTGCCGGGCTGGACAACAAGGTGGACAACATCGGCAAGGAAGTGAGCGAAATCAACAAGGCATTAAACCGCCTGATTGGGGGCGTTAGGTGATGGGGCTTGAGAAGTACGAAGCCCGTATTGTGCGGGGACACATAATGCAAATCCTCAAAGTGGCCTATCCGGGGCCGGCCAGCGTAGAGCTGCTGGAGGTCACCCTTAACGACCGGTCCTGCCCCACCTCCCCTGCCGTTCTGAACGGTTACCTGGCATACCTGGCCGAAAAGGGCTACATCACCCGGTGGGAGGAAAAGGACGATATCCTGGGCGTAACCCGCACCCTGGTCAAATTGACGGCCACCGGTGTCGACCTGCTGGAAGGGAATATCCCGGCTGACCCGGGCGTGGTGTTGTAGTGTGGGCAAGCGGCGCAAGCACTTCAAGGTCGAGACCCTCCCCCCGGAAATAGTGGAAGCCATCAACCGCAAGCTGGTGGAGGGCTATACGTACCAGCAGCTCGCCAACTGGCTTAACCAGATGGGTCACCCGGTAGGGAAAAGTTCCCTGGCGCGGTACGGCAAGGACTTCCTCTCCCGCCTGGAGCGCTTGCGGGTGGTAAAAGAACAGGCCAGGGCGATAGTGGAAGTCAACCCCGACGCCCCCGCCACGGAGATGGCCGAGGCGGCAAACCAGCTGGCCACCCAGCTGATCATGGAATTCTTGATGCAGGTGGATCTGGACGACCTGGCCCAGGCCAAGGTAACGGAAGTTCTCAAGGCCCTGGCCAAGCTGGAGGCTTCCGGTGTGCGCCGTGAGCAATTGAAGTTCAACTTCAACCGGGGCGTGGATGCAGCCGTGTCCAGGATCAAGGAGGCGCTGCGCGCGGAAGTGGCCGCCGACCCGGAACTGGCGGCGAGGCTGGCGGAGATGGTGGACCGGCAGGCGGAGGCGTTGAGGAAGTAGCCATGCTGATCAAGGATCTGATCGGCGAGCGCCAGGCGGGCCTGGACTTCGCCGAGTGGATGCACAAAAACGTGCGCCTGGATGACGGGAAACCCTGGGACATGAGCCGGCGCAGGGCGCTGGTGGAAATCGTCGGCAACATGAAGCACCGCCAGATGACCATTCTAAAGGGCGCCCAGACGGGCTTCTCCACCCTGTTCCTTGGGTTTGCCATATACCTTCTGGACCAGGCCCGCCGGAACGTAATTTACTTCCTCCCCACACAGAAAATGTCCGACCGGTTTTCCACTACCCGCATGGATGCCTTCGTCAACCGGAGCGAATACCTGCGCAGCCGGCTGCGGGGCACCGACCAGACGGGGCTCAAGGAGATCGACACGCATTTTCTGTATTTCGTGGGGCTGCAGTCGGTCCTGGGAGCCATCTCGATTCCCAGCGATTGCAACCTGTACGACGAGGTGGACCTGATCGACCAGGAGAACCTGGACTGGTCGCTGGACCGGATAGCGGCCTCCGACCTGGCACTGCTCAGGTTTTTCTCGGTGGGGATGTTTCCGGGAATTGGGATCGATGAGCGGTACCAGGACGGCGACCGGCGGCGCTGGCACGTGCGGTGCCGGGGATGCCGCCGCGAGCAGGTGGTGGAGGACGAATTCCCGCAGAACTTCATCCGCCATAAGGGAGAGGTCATGCTGGTGTGCGTGAAGTGCGGCACCCCCCTGGACGTAAACGAGGGGCGCTGGATCCCGGAGAAGCCGGAGCGCACCCGTGACCACGTGAGCTATCGAGTGCCGCAGCTGATCATGCCCGGGCTCAACCTGGCCTTTATCTGGGACAGGTGGCAGAAGGCCCAGAACAAGCCGAGCAAGCTGGCAAAGTTCAGGTGCTCCGTACTGGCCAGGCCCGACGGCGGCGACATGCAGCCCATAACGGACGAGGTCCTGCAAAGGGTCAGGCAGGCCGGCGATTATTACTGGCACGACCGCTGGAGCGACACCATTACCGGTATAGGCATCGACATGGGCGACCGGGCGCATATCGCGGTGGCGGCCCCCTTCGCCGGGGAAGGTATCCGCTTCCTGCACTTCGAGGAGATCGATGTCGAGGACCTGGTGGAGCGGGTCAAACACCTTGAACACGCATTCAACGCCGGTGCACTGGTCATAGACGCATTGCCGTACAAGACGACATCCAAGCAGGTGGTCCGGAGCCTCACCCGGGCCGTGGGATACATTCAATACTTCAAAGGTTCCGACCTCAAGGAGAAGTCAGAAGGCGAAGGCGACCGCACGGTGCGCGTGGTGACCGTGGACCGCGACGAATCACTGGATGAGACTACCGACCTGTTCGCCACCGTTCCCCCGCTTGCACTGCTCCCGAAGCCGCGGACACCGGCCGAGGAGCAGGTGCTGCGTACGGTAGAGAGTCACCTGAAAAAGCTGGTCAAGGAAAAAGAGAAAGAGTCCGAGGACAGCCCGGCCCGCTACAAAAAGAACGTGGCCAACCACTACGGGATGGCAATCAATTCTGCCCGGATTGCCCTGTGGCTGGCCACCGGAAAGGGAGGTGCGAGGCCCGGCCTTACCGGCGGCCAGGTGGTCGGGCGGAGCGTTGTGGCGGATTTGAATTGGTGAGGTGAGCCAGGTGGCGGATAAACCGCAGGTTGGGCAGATCGGCAGCCAGTTGAGCGTTACGTTTAACCTTTTCGACGGGGCGATTGTCAACCCGGACGCCGCTTATGTGAGCGAGTACGAGCGGATGTTGGACACGGACGAGACGGTGGGCGCCGCGTTCTACTTCCTGACCTTGTGCGTGTTGAGCTACCTGGGTGAGTACAGCCACCCGGACGAACGGATCACCGGCTTTGTGCGCGAGTGCTTTGAAGAGATGGACGGCAGCCTGCTACTGGCCTGCGAGGATATTCTTTCGGCGGTATGGGCCGGGTATTCCGTGACGGAGATTGTCTGGCGGCCGGCCGCCGCCCGGATTAAATTAGACTACCTGGCGACGTACCACCCGTCGACCATCAGCTTTAAGGTAAACCGCTTTGGCCGACTTGAAGTAATTGAACAGAAAAGTACTTACCAGGCCATGGAGCAGTCGCTGCCGCTGGAAAAGTGCATCGTTTTCTCATACCGCAAGAGGTTTGGAAACTACTACGGAAAGAGCGCTTTTAAGCCGGTGAGAAAGAACTGGTTGTTGAAGGACGCCCTTCTTAAAATGTGGGCCAAGGCACTGGATAAGTTCGGCACGCCGCTGATGGTGGCCATCGTACCGGACGGAAATATTGTCGATCCGGAAACCAAGGAGGAAATCAGCCAGCTTGAATACGCGACCAAGCTGCTAAATAATCTGCAGCACGGGACAGCCCTGGCCCTTTCGGCGGGGGGCGCCCAGGGGCCCGGGGCCAGTAGCGGGAGCATCCAAATTCCAGACGTGAAGGCGCTGGTCACCGGGGGGTCGGGCGTGGGGAGCGCCTTCAACCTGGCGATCAATTATCTCAACAAGATGATCTGTCGCGGGCTTTTGGTCCCCTCCCTGCTTTTTGACGAGGGCGCCCGGTCGGGGAGCCTGGCCCTGGGTACATCCCACTTCTACAGTTTTCTTCTTATGGTCAAGGCGATTTTCAGGCAACTCAAGGAGGTTTTGCTGGACCAGTTAATTGCCCGGCTAGTTGATTATAACTTCGGGCCGCAGAAAGATTACGGTGATTTTACGGAAACCCCCCCGGGGCCGGAGGAGTTGGAAACCTGGTCGAAAATTTTTGATAGCCTGGTAAACAACGGCTTGATGGACGTGGAAACGGATGAAGACTTTCAATTTGCCCGGAAGAAGATGGGGTTACCTCAGCGGCCGCTGTCCAGGGGTGGCGCGCAAGCGCCGGTGGAAACTGTGGCAAGCCAGTACGACCGGTATTTCCGGGCCCGCCAGGAGGAATAAAAATGGAGCAACAAATGTTTGGTCAACTGGATGAGGCCGAGACAAGTTTTCTGGCCGATTTTGAGCGCTGGTTAACCGGATATTTCAAAGAGATTCCCTGGCGGAAGATAGAGCGGTTAAAGAAAAGCGGCTTTCGGCTGGAGAAAGCCTGGGCAGTGGATGAGCTGATCCCACGCCCGGACGAAGGAAGGTTGGCCAAAATGCTGGCCCGGCACGGGGCCAGGATGGTGGCGGCCGGCCGGGCGCACGGGGATCGGCTGGTGCGGGAGCTGCACCGGCGCTACGGCAAAAAGAAGCTGGCTGAATACCCGGAGTTTGATTTCGATTACCTGAAGGACCCCCGGCTGATTCCGGCGCAGGCCGTGGAAGCAATGGAGAAAAGAGCGCTGGTTCTGGCCGGGAACGTGGGCAGCGATATCGTGGCGGCAGTAAAGAAGATTGTCATCAGCCACCTGGTGGAGATTACCCGGGAGGAGGCAGAACAGCAAATCGCCGGGGTGCTCAAGGACAGCCGAAACAGGGGGAGCCTGATCGTCACCACGGAGACAACTTACGCATACAACCGGGGGCGGCTGGCCAGCTTCGCGGAACACCAGGTTGACTACGTACAGTTTTCGGCGGTGATGGACGCCCGGACCAGTATCCAGTGCCGCACCAGGCACGGGCTGATCATGGCGATGAACGACCCCCGGCTGGCCGCGAATACTCCCCCTTTACACGGGCGCTGCCGGTCGGTCCTGGTGCCGGTATACAGCGCGTATCAACCGGAGCTGATTACGTCGGAGAGGTTGAATTGGGATGAGGTTGCCCCGCTGCCCAAGGGTTGGCGGACGGCGGCATGAAAATAAGGGGATGAGCTTGTGGAGTGGACAACGGCATACATTAACGACTTGCCGGATAGTTGTTTCGCGTATATCGAGCCGGGGGGTAAAAAAGACGCGGAAGGTAAGACGGTGCCCCGCAGCTTGCGCCATCTGCCCTACCGCAATAAGGACGGCAGAATCGACTCTGACCACGTTCGCAACGCTCTGGCCCGCCTTCCACAGACCAATATTCCGGTGGAAGCAAAGAAGCAGGCGCTGAGAACGCTCCTGGCGGCCGCCAGGGAAGCAGGCATTGAGGTCGACGAAGAGCGCTACCGCCGGGAATACAGCCTGGCGGAGCCGGAGCGGTTGCGCATACCCTTCTTCCGCCTGGGCAGGTGGCGGCACCCGCAGTACGGGGAGATCGTGGGAACCCAGGAATTGTTCAACGCCATGATCAGGAACTTCAAGCGCAATGTCCTGGGACGCCCACCCTTCGTAAGAATAGGCCACGACAGGGAGACAGCGCCCACCTTTGGGGGAGCGCCGGCAATGGCCTGGGTGCACGACCTCATTCAAGACGGGGATGTGCTTTATGCCCTGGCCTACCCTACCGGCGAGGAAATCGTGGAAGCCGTTCGGAACAAAAAGTACCGTTTCGCAAGCGCGGAATACGACCCCAATTACGTCGATAAAGAAACCGGTACTAAGGTAGGGCCGGTATTAATGGCCATTGCGTTGACCAACGAACCGTTTCTGACCAGGCTACCTGATACAGTGGTCCTCTCCGATCCACCGGAGACGATATACCTGGATTATGAGGAGGTAAGGGGAATGAGCGAAGAGTTAATGCGGGAGAACAACAGCCTGCTGAAAAAGCTGGCCGAAAACCTCTCCAGATTTATGGAAGGCTTAAAGCCAGGCGGCAGTCAGGGGGAACCCGGCGAGGAGTACCGGAAAAAGCTGGCTGAGATTGACGAGTTGAAGGCGAAGCTGGCCGAACTCGATGCCCTGAAAACCAAGCTGGCCGAAACGGAAACGAAGTTGGCCAGCGCGGAAAATACATCCTGGAAAGTGCAGGTGGAACAAAGGCTTGCCGACATGGTGGCAAAGGGAATTCCACCGGCTATGTGCGAGCAGGCAAAAGCCGTTCTCCTGGCCAACCCGTCCTTTGCAACCACCAGGGTGAGGCTTGCCGACAACAAGGAGGTCAGCCTGGCCGAACAGATTTACGCCATTCTGGAAAGCATGCCGGCCACCTGCCGGGTCAAGTTCTCCCAGGCGGGATTCCAGACCAGCCAGCAGCCTGGTGCCACGAGTGCAAAAGACATTTATGGCGACGTGGTGCCGCAGTTAAAAGAGCAGTAACGGCAAGGTAACGGCCAATGTTACCAGAGTAACAGCCAATTAATTAAAACCGTTACCGCAGTAACCGGATGGTAACGAACCAAAACGGCCGGTAACAATGAGGGGGTGTCAGAAATGCCTTGATTTTCAAGGGCCGGGAAAACCGGCTGGTTAGGCCGGTAACGGGATTAAGGCCGGCATGTTACCGGATTGTTACCCGGAAAACAGGGCTTAAAAAAGGGGCGGTACCTGGTAACGGGTGCGCAAATCCTTGTTTTATGAGGATTTTCAAGGAGGCGAGAGGCAGACAGTAACCACGTTCGTTACCGCCGGTAACAAAAATCCGAGGAGGAGTGAATACGGATGCCTACCGACATTGCGGCATTAGGCGGGACTGTATTGACCGAACTGGCGAGAACCTTTGAAAACTTTCAGACCAAGGCGGGGCAGTTTTTCCCCTCCCGGAACCTGCCCGTGAAAACAGTAACTGTAGAGCGGGTCTATGGGGGCGCCGGAATAGCCCCGGTGGTCGACCCCAAAAAACCGGACACCTTTGCCGACAGAAGGCAGGTTGTTTCCGAGAGTCACAACCCGATTTACAGCCGGGAGAGCTTTACTGTAGACAGCGATACGCTGAATAACCTGCGCCAGCCGGGAACGCTAAACGAGCGGTACGGCAAGCAGTACATCGCCGACGAGATAAAGCGCCTGGTGGCCAGGAACGATCTCTTGTTCGACTTTTTGCGCTACCAGATGCTCCTGGGCGGGATTGATTACACAGACCCACGCACAAATGTTCATACGGTCGTGTCCGCCGGGATACCGGCCGACCACATGATCCCCCTGAACAGCCTTGCTGCCACCTGGACGGATACGGCCAACGCCAAACCGATCGACGATTTGGAGATGGTCAAACTTAAAATCAGGACCAACGGCAAGGTGGATCCGACGCACATCTTAATGAACTCGGTGATCAGGTCCTCCCTGTCCCGCAACGCGCAGGTAATCGCCCGGGGCGAATCGGCGCGGGACACCGGTTTCGTGGTTTACCAGGGGGGCGAGCTGGTACGAATCGCGGGGCTGGAGGTCGTCGCGGAGGATGCGGTATACGAGGCACTGGCCCCCGCCACGGTGCCGACGGCAACGGTGCAGATAACGGATACGACCATCGCTGCCGGGGACGACATCGCGCTGGTCATCGGCGGGGTGAGCTCGGGGTTGTATACCGCCGTTGACGGCGATACAAAAGAAAAGGTCGCCATACACTTGAATAACTTCATCAACGGCAACCCGGCCATGCCGGTAACTGCGACGGTGAGCGGGGACACCATCACGCTCACACCCAAAAACCCCCTTTCAGACCAGTCCATAACGATCACCAAATCGGGTATCATTGACGCAACGATCGCGGGTTCACCGTTAATCATTACCGGCGGCGGCCTGGTGAGGACGATCACAAAGATGATCCCGGACGATAAGGTGGTTGTAGTGTGCAAGGAAGCTGCTGGAGAACCGGTGGGCCGCACCGACTTCGTTATCGGGGAGCACCCGGCCGGGCCAGCCCGGGATTTGGTCCCGGTCGGCCGACACGGTACCCCCGAGTCCGCCGGGGGTGCTGGTGCAGGTTGGCCGGGCCGGGATGCCCTACCTGTTGCACCCGGACTGGGTGGCCGTGGTAACAATCAAGTAAGGGGCTATTCAGGATGTATGCTACGCCGGAGCAGGTGAGAAGCCTTTCCGAGCTTCTCCGGAAGTACAAGGATTTAACAGACGATATAATCAGTGCTTATATCGCCAAAGCCGAGGCAAGGGTGAACGCTTATCTTTCCGCCCGGTACCTGGTGCCTTTGGCGGAACCGGTACCGAAGATTATCAATTCTATTGTTGTGGATATGACCGGGGCTTTCATCCTGGACGAGAAGGTTTCCGAGCGAATGAAAGATCAGACCACTTTTGCCGAGGTCTTGATGAAGAGAGCGGAACAGGATCTCGAAAAGGTTGTTGAAAAGGGCTTGATCGACCGGGAGCCGGGGGTGGTTCTGGCCGCTCCCGCACGGACCAAGACAGGGCCGCAAATGGCCACCACTACCCCGGAAAAAAGCCCGATCGAGGATGTGTTGGCGCAGTGGTGAAGGTACAGATAAAGGCCGAGGGTTTGGAGCAGGCTATGGCTTTCATGAACGACGTGGCCCGGAACCGGGGGATCAAGCTGCGGCCGCTGATGGCCCGGGCTGGCCAGATCCTGCTTGCCTCGGTGATGAGAAATTTCGAGGAAGAGGGCCGGCCGCGCTGGAAGAAGTGGAGCCCGCTAACTTTGAAGATCTACTACGGGTTGGCAAGGGAAAAGGTGGAAAGCCGGTACAAGCGACCTGCCACCCGTGCGAAACACATGCGGTTGGAGATGGCCAAGATTGCCGTCGGGAAGATCTTGAGCCGGACCGGCGACTTGAAAAAGTCGATCCACGTTGGCCGGGTGACCAATGAAAGCGTGGAAATTGGCTCCTCCCTACCCTACGCCCGGATCCACCAGCTGGGTGGGGTAATCCGGCCCAAAACGAAAAAAGCGCTTTGCGTCCCGATGGGCGGCCGTTTCTTGATGCTGAAAAAGGCTACCATCCCGGCCCGGCCCTTTTTAATGGTCCAGGAGGAAGACGGGCAGGCGATCATGCGGGCGGTCAGGGCCTATATCCTGGAGGGAAAATAAATGCCTTTGCCGTTGCCGGAGTTAATCATCGAGGTTCTTAAGCTTTCGCCGGACCTGGCCGATCTGCAGGAGTGGCAGCCGGTAAACGGTTTAATCACCTTAAATGCTCCAGGTATTTCGGTCGGGGTGCAAAAAGAGACTTACAGCGAATACGACAGGTTTTACGATAATTGCACTTCCCGGCTTTCGGTGACCGTGTGGGATAAGGACGTTGACCCGGCGGCGGGAGAGGCGCGGGTGCGGGAAATGGCCCACGCGGTGAGACGGCAGCTTTTGCAAAACAGCACGCTGGGCGGCGCGGTGGATAATGTGTTTGTGGGCGAGATTGAGTACCTGACGGAAGATGCGGGCAGCAACCTGCTGCTGCATATAGCCAGCCTGGAAGTGGAAGTTGATTATCTGGCGGAAAGGGCTGTCAAGGCGAGCACGCCTGCCATTGAAAACATTGGCGCAGATACCGGAAAATTTTAGAAGGGGTGAGATCTAGATGGTGATGGAATATGTTGTGCCACGGGTGGCCATCGACGAATCGGACGTGGGCCCCCGGCCGACGGCGGCGGTAAGCCTTTCGGCCATCGGGCTGGTGGGTACCTTCTGCAAGGGGCCGGTAAATAAGCCGGTGACCGTGGGCAGTTTGGAGCAGTTGATTAATGTGTTCGGGGGGTATAAGAGCGGGCTAACGGGCTATCTTTCAGCAGTGGGGGCTTTAAACCAGGGGGCCAATGACATAAAGATTGTCCGGGTGGGCAGCAGTTCAATCGCGCCCGCCCAAAAGATCCTGAAGGACGCGCAAACCACGCCGCAGGATTCCATAATTGTAACGGCGGCCACGCCGGGCACCTGGGGAAACGAGATCAAAGTTGCTGTGGCATCAGGGACACAGAGCGGCACTTTCAAGCTGGTGATTGTCTATGGCAAGCAGTCCGAGACTTTTGACAATTTGACTCTGGATAACCTGGGTAACGTAAAGTCTCAGTTCGTGACGGTGACCAGAGCCGCCGGGGCGACGCAGATCCCGGCGAATATAAGCGCTACGCCGCTTGCCGGCGGGGACGATGGGGCGAATACTTCAGACAGCGATTACGTGGGCACGGTGGACGCGAACGGAAACCGGACGGGTTTAAAGGCGCTGGAGGCGGTGCGCTGCGCCCTGGTGCTGTGCGCCCAGCAGTATAGTGCGGCGATTCAAAGCGCCCTGATCGCCCACTGCGCGACGGCCACCCCTGCCCAGGGTTTGCGGGTGGCGGTGCTGAACACGCCGCCGGGGCAGAGCGTGAGCCAGGCGACTGCTTTAACGGCTGCGCTGGATTCCATGCGGGCGGTGCTGACCTATCCCTGGCTGGAACCCCAGGAGCTTCCGGGTAGCTACGTTGCCCCCGACGGGTATTACGCCGGCCGGCTGGCCGTCCTGGCGGCGCAGCAGAGCCCGACCAACAAGCAGATCAACGGGATTCTTTCCTGCGAACGATTGTTTACAGAAGCAGAGGTAAAGGACCTGACGCTGGCCAGAATCTCCCCCATCACCCTGGTTGTCGGGCGGGGTTTCCGGATCCGGAATGGGGTTAACTTGTCAACTGACCCGGCCTGGTCGCAAACGAACATCCGCCGCGCCTTCGATCAGTTGGAGATGGAAGTTTACGACGGCCTGCAGTGGGTGGTGGGCGAAGAGAACACCCCCGAGCTGCGGTCGGCCGTGGCCGATCAGATGGACGCCCTGCTTTTCAACAAGAAGATGAAGGGTGAAATTTACGACTACAAACCGACGGTCTGCGACGACAGCAACAATACGCCGGAGACGATCGCGGCCCGGATTCTAAACGTGCAGGTGCGGGTCCGGCCCGTTTACGCAGCAGATTACGTTGACGTGGCGGTGCAGCGGTTACTTGCTGCTTAATTAGTTAAAGGGGGCGCAAGTTAATGCTTCTTGAAATAGGTGAAAGATGCTCGGGATGCGGTCTGTGCGCTCCGGTGTGCCCCACTGGGGCGCTCACGATGGCGGGAAACAAGGTCGTGCTTTCGGGAGAGTGTGTAGCCTGCGCGTTGTGTCTGGATGTGTGTCCGGTCAGAGCACTTGTGCTTGATGTTAAACCCGCCTCCCGGCCCGAAACCGCAAGCGAGACTGCCACTAAAAGGAGAGTGAAAGACGATGCCCAACCACAAGATACAGGGGTATGATTGCTCAGTATTAATCACCGGTCCAAAAGGGCCGGAGCTAGTAGGGGAGTACCAGGAGGCAGAGTTTTCGATAAAAGAAGAGACGGAGGAATACCTGGGTTTAGGCGAGCGGATTCCATCTATTTTGGACGGAGTAATCAAGATAGAGGGCAAGCTTAAAAAAGGGCACGCCCTTCTTGACATTGTGAATCGCATCTGGGGACACAGCTCATTAAAAAGGGGCAGCCGGATCAATATTGCCCCCCGCTTTACGATTACACTTTCTATTGACGCGCCGGACAAGGGGTATGTGGGCCGGTACCGGCTGCTAGACTGCAAGATCCACGATTTAGAATTGAAAGCCAAGCAGGGTAAGGATGTTCTGGAAGAGGACTTAGCTTTTAAAGCTGAAGGTATCGAGCCGATTCCGATTCATTTTCATTAATGGGAGGTAGGAAGTAATGACTGAGTACGGGCCTCTGGAATTGCCCAGCGGGAAGAGGATCCATTTTCGGGCGCCGACAGGAGCAGACCGGCTGGCAGTTTTAAAATTAACCAGAATCAGCGCGGATAACGTACTTTCCGGGGCGGTGCTGGTGGATTATTACGTCCAGGCGAAATGCATAACGAAGATTAATGATCAGCCGGTGCCGGTGGAAAGTTATAAAAATCTTTTCGATACCTGGGACGCAAAAGATGTTGTGTTTTATCAAGGCGTTTTTAACGAGATGTTTGGAATGACTGAGGAAATGCAAGACAAGGCTAAGGAAGCGGCCCGTTTTTTGCTGAACGGGCAGACTTCTTGAGATGGGCCCGGGTGGCGCATTTAACGGGGATGAGCCTTAGCGAATGGCTGTCTTTTGATGACCTGACCAGGGAAGCAGTTTGTGTTGCCATTGAGGATTTGGTGGAGGAACTGAAAGATTAAGATTTTACAAGGGATAGCAAGGTGCGGAGGCCAATAAGATAAAGAATTGCCGTGATAATCCAGGCCGGCCAGAGGCTGTCGGTGTCCAAGGTAGCCATCAAGATGCTGGCGGGAATAATGGCCAGCAGATAGCAAAACGGAATAGTTAAAAGAGATACAAAAAACATGATTGTTTTCATAGGCTCCTCCCCTTTTGTTTGATTATATCATGCTGATGGGCGAAGGCAAGGTGCAGTTATGGCTGGCTCTACTTTTACCGTGGCCTTGATACTTACCGCATATAACAATATGCGGGGCGCTCTGGCCAGCGCAGAGAGTAGCTTAAGAAGTTTAGGCACAGCAGTGAAGCAGTTAAGCAGCGCACAAATTAATTTTGGTGTTAATACGGCTTCGCTGGCAGAAGCCCGGAAGGCATTGGACAAGATGGAAACCCGCGGGATGGCCCAGGTAGCTAGCGGGATGATGATGGCCGCGCCATTTGTCGGTGCGGTAAAGGCCGCCGGCGACTTCCAGGATGTGCTGCAGGAACTGAAGATAGTTACCTATGATTCGGCAATGCCGCTCAAAGAGTGGGAAAAACAGGCCAAAGCGCTGGCTGAGCAGGCAAAGCAGATGGGCATGGCCACGCGCTTTAGTGCTACAGAAGCCGGGCAGGGTTATCTGATGCTGGCTAAGGGCGGCGTGGCGGCAAAAGATATTTTAGCTGGCACCGGCGAGGCGACGGTGAAGCTGGCCCAGGCCAGCGGTATGCTGCCGGCCCAGGTGGCGGAGTCCATGGTGAAGGTGGGCAATGCTTACGCTATCCAGGGCAAGGAGATGCTGAACCTGGCAGATTTTATGTCCCGGGTGGACAATGCTTCCACGGCTTCTCTGTACTCGTTAACGGAAGGATACAAATACGCTTCGGCGGCGGCTGCCCAACTGGGGTTAAGCTACAAGGATACCGGGCTGGCGCTGGCGGTGTTAAACAATCGGGGGCTTGACGGTACCACTGCCGGAACCAACCTGGCGGATATGCTCCGCCGCCTAGCGCCCACTACCCGGATGAGCGCGCAGGCAATGAAGGAATTAGGTCTTACAACGGCTGATGTAGCGAATATCCAGCGGGGGGCGAGCAGGATAGGGCTAGCCGGTAGGGATCTTTTCCATGATGAGTCTGGTAAGCTCAGGCCGATGGCTGACATAATCAAGGTTCTGAGGGAGCATACCAGGGGCTTGCGCGCCGATGTGGTCCAGACTGCTTTCACGGAAATGTTTGGAGTGGAAGGCGCCCGGGCGGCTCTTGCATTAATAAAAGAAGGAGCCGGCAGCTGGGAGGAAGTTTCCGCGGCAACAAGACGGGCAATGGGTTTAAATGAGCGAATCGCCCTCCAGCAGCAGACGTTTAATTCTCAGGTGGAGCAGTTGGAGGAAGCATGGCATAATCTTTTCGTTACTGGTGGAACGCCGATTCTTGGGTTTTTAACAAAGGCGGTTAGCCGGGCCACAGATCTGCTTGGGAAATTTGCTAAATTCAGCAAGGAACATCCCGGGCTGACACGCTGGCTGATGTATTCTTTGGGGGTCCTGGCGGGATTTAATATTGCAGCCGGGGCGGCCAGGATAGGGATTGCCGTTTTCGGGAGAAACGTCTTGTCGGTGATTGGCATTTTTGCCCGCCTGGGCGGGAGCGCGATGGCTGCCGGGCGGGGCATTATTGGCTTTTGGAATACCTTTAAGTATTTCCGACAAGGGACCGGCATAATACGTGCGCTGTGGAGTGCGATCGCGTTTGGACACCCCACCCTGGTGAAAATAGTGGCAGCAGTTGGCCGGGCGGGATCGTGGTTTGCTCTTGGAGTGCGCTACGCAGGGCAATTTGGCGGGAGTCTGCTTAGACTGGCTGGCCAGGCTATGATTTTTGCCGGCCGAGTTGCAGCGGCCTGGTTGATTGCTTTGGGGCCCATAGGGTGGATTATCCTGGGGGTCAGTGCTGTTATTGCTGGCGCGGTAGCGGCCTGGAAAGCCAATTTTCTGGGCTTCAGGGACAAGATGACTGAGGTTTGGAATTGGGTAAAAACGCATTCGGTAGAGGCATGGGAAAACCTTAAAAAGTCGGCAGAGGAAGTTTGGACCTGGCTGAAAGGTTTACCTGGGGAAGCGTTGGAATGGGGTCGCAATTTGATCAGTTCGTTTGCAAAAGGAATCGAGGAAAAGGTTGAAGCAATTCCCGAGGCGCTTAAAGGAGCGGCAGCAAAGATCAAGGACTTTCTGGGCTTCTCCAGCCCCACCAGGCTTGGGCCCGGGAGCGAGGCCGACCGCTGGGCGCCAGCATTTGTGAGTATGTATGCTTCTGGCTTGCTGGCCGGGCGGGCCAGGATTGCGGCAGCAGCGGCAGCACTGGCGGGGGCTATGACAGTTACTCCCATAGTAGCTCCAAGTGGGTTTGGGTATGTAAAACCGGCGGTTGCCGCAGTAAGCTGGGCAATTAAACCCCAGGTAGAAAAGCCCACTTATCCGGCTTTACCGGCCGGTTACTGGCAGATCAAGTCCCAGGTGGACAGCCCGGCATTTCCAAAGCTGCCGGTGAGCACCTGGCAAATTATCTCCCAGGTAAGCTCCCCTGCCCTGCCGGAGATCCCGGCGGCTATGTGGCAGATCAAGCCCGCGGTGGGAGTCCCTGTTTTGCCGGAAATACCAGGGGGTATGTGGGCGATTAAGCCCCAGGTGGAAAAACCCACTTATCCGGCTTTACCGGCCGGTTACTGGCAGATCAAGTCCCAGGTGGACAGCCCGGCATTTCCAAAGCTGCCGGTGAGC
>NZ_FQZM01000067.1 GCF_900142025.1 Desulfofundulus thermosubterraneus DSM 16057
CCATCCAAAGGCTGATTAAAGCCGGGGAGAAAATCAACTTCAACAGTGTTTCTCTGGAGGCCAGGGTGAGCAAGTCTTATCTTTACACCCACCCGGAGATCAAGGAGCGCATCGAGAACCTCCGCAAGCAACAGGCGGCCGCGCCTTCTCCAAGGCAGATTAAGCGGGAAATGACCGATGCCAGCAAGGACATCATCATTGCCGCAAAAAACAAGCGTATCAAGGAGCTGGAAGCCGAAAACAAACGGTTGAAAGAGGAATTGAAAATGCTGCGGGGAAAACTTTATGAATCGCTGGAGTAGGATTTGTTATTATCCTCAAAAGAGGTCATGTTTTTAACCGTCGCCGCCGGGTCTGTGGATATGTGGGCAACGCTTTAGCGTTGTCCAAGCGAGTGTGGACCCTGTGGACAGGCGGGAAGGAAACTAATTAATCGTCCGGAAATTCATGGTTCGGTTAGATAACTCCAGCTGGAGAAATGGCCCTTTGCGCCTGTCCACAAGTCCATACTCGCGGCATATCCACAGGCTTAAAGCAAGTTTTCAGGTTTTTCCAGGAAAATCTTTGCCGTTAGGTTGGTTTAGGGAAGCTCATTGTCTCCTAATGCAAAATGTACTTTGTGAATATATACAGAACGTGAATGCCTTGTGTCAGCAAGGTTTTTTCTTTTTTGGTCTATATAAGGTGACCTCCGGTACCTTGAAGCGTAACTCTGCCGGCGGTAGTCATCCCTCATTCCGGTGTTTGTTTCCTTTAAACGAGGGCTTAATTGGCTTCATTATGTGTATTAAAATAAAAGCAGCCGGCCTTAAAACCGGCCAGGTGAGTTAGAGGGGGAATGATATCTATGGAATTTTATAGCTACTTGCTTCAGAAAAGGAAAAGAAAAATTCCCCGGGGAGAACTCTGGATTTCCGGGGAAATACTAAGAGAATTAGGCCTGGAACAAACGCAGGAGTCCCTGATCACTCTCAGTATAAACATTGGTGCCGATATTTGTTTTTTCAGCTACACAAGCCCCGTTCAAAGTCTTCCTGTCAATTCCGGGGAGATGAGACTCCTCATAAAAAAAGCTCATGCCTTAGGCCTGGTCTGTGGAGTTACCGTTGACGGCCCCTTTGAGCGGACTGTCAGAGAACACGATTTTATAGAGGTTATAAAATGGTTTTATAACCCGGACCGCCTGGAAGAACACTTGGAAAAAAACACGGCACTGGCGGCTGATGAGTTGATGGCGGCCGATAATGCCGGCGCCGACCTGCTTATCCTATGCGACGACATAGCCTATAAGCGTGGGTTATACTTTTCTCCTGAGCAGTTTAAGAGTATACTCCTGCCTTTGTACCGCAGGCTAAAAAATTCAATAAAAGGCGGCAAACCAATGGGCTTTCACTCCGACGGCAACATTGAATCGATAATCTCCTTTTTGGTCGAAGAGGGATATTCGGTTTTTTCCCTGGAACCCGAAGCCATGCACCTGGTGGAGTTGTGCCGCAGATTGCCTGAAAATGTGATCATTCTTTCAGGGATAAAGGCCGGGTGGCTGATGGGACCGGACCTGGATGATAACCAAGAGGCAGAAATGCTCCAATATATTAACGATCTAAAAAATAGTTGTAAGCTGATACTGTCCTCATCTTGCGGACTTCCCGATATTCGCAGCCTGGAGAGGCTAAAGAAGATATACAGGCTGGTCGTATAAGCTGCATTATATCCTTTATCCCGGGAACCTCACCTGTTCTAAAAAGTTATCGCTGAACTCCGGCGTTGCCGCTAGTTCTATATACTTAATATTCCGCGCAATTTCTTCCGCCCGCCGGCGTTCGGTTTCAGATAAAAGGATCATCCGGGCACCGGCGCCTGCTGCGTTGCCCACCTGTTGAAAGCGCTCCAGCGGCAGCTCGGGTAGCATGCCGATGGCAATCGCACTTTCCAGCCGCAGGTGGGTCCCGAAAGCACCGGCCACGATTACCCTTTCAATATCTTCTTCTTTCAAACCGGCCTTCTCAAGTAAAACCTTTGTTCCGGCGGTAATGGCAGCCTTTGCCAGCTGTATTTCGCTGATGTCTTTCTGGGTAATTACTATGTCCCGGTCAACCCCGCTTTCCTCCAACGGTACCAGAACATATTCAGCAACTTTCCTTTCGCCGTTAAACCTGACCCGGGGATGATTGGCATCCAACCGGCCGTTATAGTTTATCACTCCTGCCCGGTACAGTCCTGCCACGGCGTCCAGTATACCCGACCCGCAGATACCCACCGGCCGGCTACCGCCTATGGTTTCATAGTGCAATTTCCGCCCCCCGTCAGCCACTTCCACCCTGCTGATGGCACCGTCAATCGCCCTCATTCCCTGCTGAATGTGAGCCCCCTCAAAAGCCGGACCGGAAGCGCATGAACAGGAAATCATTTCTCCGTTCCGGGCAAGTACAATTTCAGTGTTGGTGCCAATGTCCAGGCCCAGGGTTACCCCGTGGGCCTCATGTATGCGGCTGCTCAAGATCATGGCCACATGGTCTCCCCCTACAAAGCCGGCGACGGCCGGTACCAGGTAGGCAACCGCACCGAAAGCCATACCCAGACCCAGGTTACGTGCCTTAATTTCCACCGGCAGCGTTAACGACGGCACATAGGGGGACCTGGCCAGCTGGCTTACCGGCAACTTCAACAGAAGATGATGCATGGCCGTATTGCCCACAATCACAGCCTCTTCAACATCTTCAGGAACCACACCCGCCGCGTTGCAGAGAGTGTGCAACAGCCGGTCAAGTCCTTCTCTCAACACCTGTACGACACGGCTGTACTGTTCTTCCCCTTCCAGGGCATAAGCCAGCCGGCTTATCACATCTTCACCATAAGCGATCTGCGGATTCAAAATGCCTTCGGCGGCCAGGGTCATACCGGTTTCCAGATCGACCAAAAAACCGGCTATCTTGGTGGTTCCAAGGTCCACCGCCAAACCAACCGGTTTTCTCATCCCGGTCATAAAGGCGTTGGTTATCTCCCTGCCGCGGATAGAAACCGTTACCGGATCGTCTCCGGCCAGAGCCTCAACCCGGTCTATCAGCCCGGGATCTATGCGCAAGCCGGACAACCCGTAATTTTGGGCCAGGAAGACTTCCACTTGCTGCCAGGTTGAATACGGGTAATCGACGGACGTGGTTTTCAAGGGAATGTTATAGCGTTTAATCGCGGGTTCCGGAACAACAGCGGCATCTGTTCCATCCAGCTGCAGCTTCTGGCGTCCGGTGAGAGCTTCCGACGGAATTTCCACCTTTGCCGGGCCAATTATTACCGCCTGGCATGCCAGGCGGTAACCTTCCTCGAGACCTTTTTTGCCGAGCAGTCTCAATTCAACCTCATTGGGTGGGGAAAATTCCCCCTCCACCAGGCGCACCCTGCAGCGCCCGCAAAGACCCTTGCCGCCACAAGGCGCGCTGATTCCGCCCGACTCAGGGGTAAACATCCCCCGTGCAGCCTGTATAACAGTTTGACCGGCTTCTGCCTCTACCCGAAGGCCGATAGGTTCAAATTCGATAATAACACCCACTTTATAACACTCCCATCCATTTCTGGCATACGGTTACACCCTTGCGGGCATCGGTCACCCACCCGTCCGCCCCTGAATATTCCCGCACCCGTTCATTAACCAGACCTCCGATGAGAATTTTAATCTTTCCCTGGTTGTCAAACAGGCGAACTAAACTCACCGTACGCTGCAGGGCTTCAAAGCAGGAGGAAAGCAGGATGGACAGGCATAGAATGCTTGCCCCTGTTTCTTTCAGGCAGTGAATAAACTTATCCGGAGGTACATTTACCCCCAGGTCCCAGACTTCAAAGCCATGACAGCGCAACAAAGATATGGTAATATTTTTGCCAATATCATGAATGTCACCTTCGACGGTCCCGAAAACAATCTTGCCAACGGGTTGGTGCGTAATTTTTTTATCAAGTGCAGGAGCAAGTACCTGCATAACTTCATGAAAAATCTCTGCAGACAAAACAAGGTCTCCCAGGAAATATTCTCCCCTGGAATAGCGCTCTCCCACCTCGATCATACCATTTCTGCATTCTTCTACGATGTCAAGGGGCGTAGCGCCCATATCCAGGCGGTATTTTACCAGCTCCATTACCAGACTCTCATTCAGGTCGCTGATTGCCTGGGCCAGGGAAGGCAATTTACTCAACCCCCTTCAGTGGTCTAACTTCTGACACTAAACTAAAGCGGTCCCCCCGGAAAATAAAAAACCCCCAACCAACAACCGTTTCATCAATGGCGTATAAATACTGTTCGAGGCACAGTACGGGGGAACCAGCCGGGACCTGAAGCAGGAGAGCATCTTCTTCTTCAACCACTGCCGGTCGCATTACCATACGGCTGCGCACCGGCAGCACCTCGTTATGCGTTGAAATCACTTCCGAAAAGGCTTTGTACTGTAGCTCGTTTTCCAGTATGGGGCTCCCCTTTTTAAAGCGCATGTATTTACGTTCAAGAGCCATCGGCACATTGTCGGCCAGGAGCAGCCGGCAAAAGTATAAGACCCTCTCGTCAGCCTTCAATTCCAGTTTTCCACTGATTTCCGCCGGGGCTTTGAGCACGTTGACCGCGATTAATCTGGCTTCCGGGGTTAAGCCACGGCGGGACATCTCCTGGTGGTATTCTTCAATGGTAAATACAGCCCGGTCCAGGGCTGGCCGGGAAACAAAGGTACCTCGGCCTCGGTAGGCGGATATCAGCCCTCTTTCAGCCAGTATGTTGAGGCACTTGCGAACAGTCATGCGGCTTAAATTATACTCTTTGGCCAGATCGTTTTCAGACGGCAGGGAATCACCCGGTTTTAATTCTCCTGAAAGGATCTTTTGCTCTAAAATTTGAGCCAGCTGGAAATAAGGAGGTATAAAGGAATTCCTGTTAATTTTGTCACCGGTCAGACCTTTATCCCCCCTTTCAACAAATGTCCTGATATGAACCTCTACAGCGGATCCCTGGCCCGGCTCAGGGGACATTTTCGCCTGATGCTGCAGTAATAGCAATGGTTTTCCGCGCTGGGAGGGAGTTCACGTCCGATTCCCATAACCATGCTTACGGACTTTTTGGGCAGCATAATGCCGCTTTTCAATATGGTTACACCGATTTTAGCAGGGTTCACGAGATCATAGATGATCCGCTGGTCCTGCAGGCTTTTCCAGTAGGAGTGGCCGGGACCCAGTGGTATGGTCGACTTAAAGCCACAGGCTTCCAGCTGGGTTTTAATCTTTTCCACCAGCTGTCTGCCGGCCGCTTCAATAAGGCATGTACCGGCGATATCCAAAAAGTACGCATGCGCCGCCAGCCCCTTGCGGTTATATTCCTCCACCCTGCGGTCAATCATGTGTCCCAGGGTGCACACAACCAGGAGCAGGCTCCGAGCAGTACCGGCCAGGCGGACAAGCAAACTGCTTGTCAACGCCTGGCCGCCTTCCAGGAAAATCTCCCTGCCCGTTGTTTTCACCACCGGCACGGCTCTGCAAACAGCTTCCGCCCGGGCCAGCCGGTGCGCTTCCTGCAGTATCTCATTAACCAGCGAACTTGAATAGGTGCTGGTTGTCCTGGACAGGCAGTTCCACCCGGTGCTGGAAACGTCCTTTTCGGTAAGCCGGACATCAAATTTATAATAATCCATTAAACCATACATTGCCGCATTACTCAACTTTCTTCACCAGAAATGGAGTTAATATTGTGAAATCGTTACTGGAAAGAAACTATACCTTCAACCTTCCTTCCTGGTAGTAACGGATGTACTGCAAACAAAACCGGTCCTTGTTCAGCAGTGTTTCTGTGGCATACACCAGGGCCATCAGGGTTTTATCCAGCGGGTCGACAATAACGGCGTCGAGACCGCTGGCCATACTCAACACCACGTAAGCCCGGTTCAGGTGCCGTCGCTCCGGCAACCCGAAGGACACGTTGCTCAGTCCCGAAACGAAGTGCAGGCCGCTGAATCTGGATGCCATCTCTTCCATGAGGCGCAATGTTTCTATAACCGTTTCGGGATTGGTGGCCACGGAGCGAACCAGGGGGTCAAAGTAAATATCATCAACCGGTACTCCGGCATCCAGGAGGTTGTTGACCAGTTTTACACCAACCTCCAGGGCTTGATTTTTATTTGCCGGGATACCCCTGTCGTCCATGCAGAGAGCCACTACGGACGCACCGTACTCCTTTACCAGGGGTAATACTTTTTTATACCTTTCGGTCTCCCCGCTAATGGAATTGATCATTGCCTTACCCCGGTGAACTCTTAACCCGGCGGCCAGGGCTTTGTGATTGGCGCTGTCAATGCACAAGGGTACACCGGCTGTTTCCTGTACGGTTTGCACAAGCCATTCCATAGTGGTTGGCTCTTCCTGCGCGTCCAAGGTGCCGCAGTTTACATCGAGCATGTGCGCTCCGGCGTTTACCTGATTTAATACCTCTTCGCGGATGAAGTCCACGTCTTTAGCTCGAACCGCCCTGTCTATGCTTTTACGGGTGGAATTGATTCTCTCGCCGATGATTAACATAGATGCCTCCCGGTGTTCCACCCCTGGCCGGAGTGGTATCCGGCCAGGGGTTGTTATGATTAAGAATAAACCTTTTTGCAAATGTTAACACCCGCTACAGCGTCCTCCGCATAATAGTCGGCCCCCGTAAACTGCCGGACCTGCTCGTTGCACGGGGCTCCCCCGATGATGATGGTCACCTTATCCCTTAAACCGGCTTCAGTAACAGCCTCTACCACGGTTTTCATCTCAGGGTAGGTGAAATTAAGCAAGGCGCTTAAACCAAGCACCCTGGCTCCGGTTTCCCTGAGCGCTTCCACAAATTTTTCGGCCGGCACGTCCACGCCAAGGTCGATGACCTCGAAGCCGGAGCCGCGCAGCAGATTGACTACGATGTTCTTGCCGATGTCGTGGATATCTCCCTTGACGGTTCCTATAACAACCTTGTCCCTGGAAGTGCTTGCCTCCGCTTTGGGCATAATGGGCTCCAGCTGTTTCATGATGTTTTTGAATATCTCCGCAGCGAAAAGCATCTGGCTTAAAAAGTACTGGCCTGCAGAAAACAAATCGCCCACGCCCGCCATGCCCTCATTGCACTCAGCAATAATATCCAGTGGGGAAATACCGTTCTTGATCTTCTCGTCTACCAGCTGGTAGACTCTTTTTTCGTCCAGTTCCATCAAAGCTCTTGCCAGTTCTGTCATTTTTTCTTTTTCCATTTACGATTTCCTCCTAACTGTTAATGTTTTTATTATTAGATAATTCGTGGGACTTCCTTCAATACAAATCTGCTATTCAGGAAAAGAGCCAAACTGCCATTCTACCCTGTTGCTAAGAGTAGATTCCGTACTCCTTTGCAGATTCTATCAAGGCGCGCAGGTTTTCCGGAGGCACATCATCGATTACCGCCCCATTGCATAAAATAAATCCTCCACCTTTCCCTGCAGTTTTTATCAGTTGTTTGCAGTAATCTTTTACTTCTTGTGCTGTTCCCAAGGTTAACAAACTAATTGGTACATTGCCGGCTATGCAGGCTGTATCTCCCAGAATTTCTTTTGCCTTAGCCATATCGGTATTATCAAAAAGCCACACCGTCTTACCCTTCGGAAGATCACAAATAACTTCTAAACGGGTGTTATAGCCACCCTCGGCAAACAGGAAGGGTACCAACCCTTCTTCTATTAAGCCCATAATAACCTTTCTCAACGTCGCCCAATAAAAAGTCCTGAATTGCTGGTCCGACAGGAAACCGTCCGCCCCTTTATGCAGCGGCATGAATACCAGCGGGTTGCCGGCAGCCTTGGCTGAAGATACTCCCATCCTTATGGCCAGGGGAGTTAACACTTCCAAGGCCCGCAGCAGTTTTTCGGGCTGTCTGTACATATCCAGCATGATACCGTGCGTGCCCCGCAGAGTGTCGCCCAGTATATCAAAGGGCGCTTTGGATGCTCCACCGACAAAGGCGGGAAATCCCTGCCCTTGAAGTGCCTGGTCCACCGCGCGAACCACACCGGCCCAACGAACAGCTTCGTTACCCGCTTCCAAAACAGCCTTGAAAGCAGCCTGTACTTCGGGAAAACCGAAGGGAATAAAGCTCCCGCAAGTCAGTGGCATTTCCATAACATCAGTAAGGGGAGCCAGTTTTTCAAAAGGCTTTAGAGCGCCAAAAACGCGCGGAAAGTAAACCCTTACCCAGAAATCGGAAGGATCTTGAATCAAAGCATCGTACTCATCTGCCTTCATATACTCAGCCTCAAGGCACTGGTATGAGCGATCCGGTTGAACACCATGGCCCGGCCACTGGTACAACTTGTAGTCAAGAATTTCAAAAAATCTACCTGGGGGAGCTAAAAACATGCCCATATAGGCATCGGGTTCCAAGTCGAAAACATATTTCTTCCACGCAGCCGCTGCTTTATCATAGTCATACATTAAGTCTTGAACGGTTATTCCAGCGTAGTATGCAGGGAAAAGTCCTGTAAAGGGACATACCGGTACGCGATCCGGCACCTTTTTTAACTGAATGGCGTCTTTTATGCGGGTTACCCTTTCCCTGTACGACCTTTCAGCTTCCTGGTTAACAAATTCTATACCATTGCCCGAAAGCCATAATTCGAACATTTGTTCCTGTTTTTCTTCCCGTGTCATTAAATTTCCCTCCTAAAATTTTAGTTTTTCCCATAAATTGCAAACACAAATTCCTCAACCCGAGGCATCTTTATAGCTTCATCCACAACCCCCCCAAAAAGGATTTTTTAATTCTGGCTTGATTACCATATATGTATATACATTTAGACAGTTATACAATTCTATATGTTTCGGCTTTTTCCTTCCCGGTTTTCGATTTTTTTCAAAAAATTTTTTGCGCCTGCAGCCCCGGTTCACCGGGTGGAATAAAAAGTAAAAAGCCCCTGGACACAATTCCAGAGGCTCCAAATAATTTTCCGGCAGCGACCTACTCTCCCGGGGGTCGACCCCCAAGTACCATCGGCCCTGGAGGGCTTAACTTCCGTGTTCGGGATGGGAACGGGTGTTTCCCCTCCGGTATAGCCACCGGAAATTTTTTTTATTCCCTCAAAACTTCACAGCGGAGTTTCGTTCGCCTTCCCAGCCGGAAACCGGATCTCTTCAGCCGAATTTCCCCGGAAATCGCGTAAGTGATTTCCTTCTTAAATCCGACCTCCAACTTCCGACCTCCGACTTCTATTCTGGTCAAGCCCTCGACCTATTAGTACCGGTCCGCTCAACCGGTTACCCGGCTTACACGCCCGGCCTATCTACCTGGTAGTCTTCCAGGGGTCTTACCCCGGCACTCAACT
>NZ_FQZM01000018.1 GCF_900142025.1 Desulfofundulus thermosubterraneus DSM 16057
CTGCGCGACTCTTTAGCACTCAAAAAGATTTCTCCTCCCATAGTGACATTTTCTCAGTCCGCTTACAGGGTGACAATATCATAGTCCGGTGACAGCTGCCAAAATTGCTGTTGACACCGTATGGCAGCTATGCTAAAATTATAGTTTCTTGACAAAAGCCAGGCCCCGTGTTATAATTATGGCAGTGCAAAGTTTTAGTTTAAGGGGGTCCGGCGTTGTTTAAAGTTGGTGATAAAGTCGTGTACCCCATGCACGGGGCAGGGATCATCGAAGCCATTGAGGAAAAGGAAGTCCTGGGAGAGAAGAAGCAGTATTATATTTTGCGCTTACCCGTGGGTGATATGAAAGTAATGATTCCCATCGCCAACTGCCGGGAGGTTGGCCTGCGGGAGGTTATAGACCGGGCAAGCGTTCCCAAGGTAATCAATATTCTCAAGGGAAAGAGTACCGCCATGTCCTCCAACTGGAACCGGCGCTACCGGGCTAACCTGGAAAAAATGCGCAGCGGTGATATATATGAGGTAGCCGAAGTGGTGCGCAACCTGGCCAAACGGGAGAAGGAAAAAGGCCTTTCTTCCGGGGAAAGAAAAATGCTTGAAAATGCGCGTCAAATACTAATCAGTGAGCTGGCTCTGGCTACCGAACTGGAGGAAGAAAAGGCCCAGTCCCTGGTGGACAGCGCTTTCGCCTGATACACGTCAGTGATTACTGGCGTGTTTTCTTTTTTACAGGTAAGATTCTCCATTTTTTAGTTGAAGTGGCTGTCCCATGGGACTATAATATAAGTGTCAGTAGTGCTAATAATAAACAGCAAAAGAGAAAGGGAGGTGAAGAGATTGCTCAGGCGCATTATTTTTTTTCTGCTGATCGCCCTCTTTTCGGCATCCGGCTTTTATGTGGGTTTGCTCATCCTGGACAAGGGTCTTTTTTCCCTTCCGGCTGGTTTACCCCAACTGAAGTTTGGCATCCTGGCCCTGAGTACCCTGGTGGGGCTGGTTCTGGGATTAGTGCTGACTTCTCCGATTATCCGCGGGGCGCTGCGCTTGACTTCTTTCCTGGAACAGCGCCTTTCCAGGACACCGACCCAGGACTTGGTCATGGGTTCTGTGGGCTTGATTATTGGACTCATAATTGCTAATTTATTAGGTTCAATTCTTTTCGTTCTGGGACCTTTGGGCAGGTTAATCTGGATCCTGGGTACGCTGCTTTTGGGTTATCTGGGCATGAGTGTGGCTGTAAAAAAGCGGGAAGAATTGCTGGGTCTGTTTAGCAATTTTCCCCGCTTCGGCAAGGAAAAGGTTTCCCGGGCGGAAAACCGCCAGTCCAATTACAAGCTGCTGGACACCAGCGTGATCATAGACGGCCGCATCGCGGATTTGGTTGAGAGCGGCTTCATCGAAGGCACCCTTCTGGTCCCCGCCTTTGTGCTGGAGGAACTGCGGCATATCGCCGATTCCCCGGACGTGTTGAAGCGCAACCGCGGCCGCCGGGGTCTGGATATCTTAAACCAGATGCGCAAGAATTCCCCGGTGAAGGTGCAGATTATCGACAACGTGCGGGGCCTGGATGATGTGGCCGAGGTTGATTCCAAGCTGGTGAAACTGGCCCAGAAGTTGGGGGCCAAAATAATGACCAACGATTTTAATCTGAACAAGGTGGCCGAGCTTCACGGCGTGAAGGTGCTCAACATAAATGAACTGGCCAACGCCATCAAGCCGGTGGTTTTGCCTGGAGAAGAGATGACCGTGCAGGTGGTGCGGGACGGCAAGGAGGCCGGCCAGGGTGTGGGCTACCTGGATGACGGCACCATGATCGTGGTGGACGGGGGCAAAAAATATATGGGGCAAACCATCAGCGTGCTGGTGACCAGCGTTTTGCAAACCGCAGCCGGACGGATGATCTTTGCCCGCCCCCGGCAGGAACAGCGCCAGGAGGCCGGGAATGTGCGGTATAACGGAGTGAACGCCCTTGGATAATGTTTTTGCCGTTGTGGTGGCTGCCGGACGTTCCGAACGGATGGGCGGGGGGGTAAACAAACAGTTCCTGCCCCTTTCCGGTTTGCCGGTACTGGCCCGGAGCCTGGGGGTTTTTGAAGAGGCCGTACCGGTCAAGGGCTATGTCCTGGTAATGGCCAAAGGGGAGGTAGACCGCGTGACCCGGCTGGCCCGCCGGGAATGGGGCTGCCGCAAGCTGCTGGCGGTGGTGCCCGGCGGCGAGCGGCGGCAGGATTCTGTACGCAAGGGGCTGGAGGCCCTGCCGGCGGAAGCGGAAATAGTGCTCGTCCACGACGGCGCCCGGCCGCTGGTGGGGGTGGAAGAGCTGGTGGCGGTGGCCTCCGAGGCCGCCCGCTGGGGGGCGGCCACCCTGGCCGTGCCTGTTAAAGATACGGTAAAAGAAGCCGGTACCGATGGCTTTGTGGTGCGCACCCTCCCCCGGGAGTCCCTGTGGCTGACCCAAACCCCCCAGGGCTTCAGGTGTTCCCTGCTCCGGGAAGCCCACCAGAGGGCGGAGGCGGAAAAAATTTCGGCCACCGACGACGCTTCCCTGGTGGAGGCCCTGGGCCACCGGGTGAAGCTGGTGCCCGGTTCCTACCGGAACATCAAGATCACCACCCCCGAGGACTTAGCCGTGGCAGAGGCGCTGCTCGGAATTGAAGGGGGGATTTCCATGCCTTTTGCACCGTTGCGGGTGGGTTTGGGTTATGATGTGCACCGGCTGGTTGCCGGTCGCCCCCTGATCCTGGGGGGGGTAAACGTGCCCTTTGACCAGGGGCTGGAGGGCCACTCCGATGCCGACGTGCTGGTCCATGCCGTTATGGATGCCCTGCTGGGTGCAGCCGGGCAGGGGGACATCGGGCGCCATTTCCCCGACCGCGATCCCCAGTATGCCGGCATTTCCAGCCTTCTGCTGTTGGAACGGGTGGGCCGCCTGCTGGCCGAGAAGGGTTTTGCCGTGAACAACATTGATGCCGTGGTGGTGGCCCAGGCACCCCAGCTGGCCGCATACATTCCCAGCATGGAATTTAACATTGCCCGCTCGCTCAATATTGATGCCGGCCGCATTAACGTCAAGGCTACAACCACCGAGGGGCTGGGATTTACCGGTACCGGTGAGGGGATAGCGGCTTACGCCGTGGCCGCCGTTGTCTCTTCTTGAGGTCGTACGGAAGAATCCATTCCCCACGGGAACCCTGGATTAACCGCGCAGGGACGGAATTCTTCCGGGGGCAACCGGCATGGCTTTTATACCCGGCGAAGGGGTGGATTCTATGTTGAATACTAAAGACCTCGTGATAACCCTGTTAAAGGAGCGGAAGTATGATGAAATCGCCGAAATGGTGGCCGGGGACAGGACCAAGATCAGGTACTTGAGAAGGCTCCTGTACGAGCCCGGTACGCTCCTCTGCTGGCGGGCCATCGAGGCCATGGGTGTGGTGGCCGGGCGCCTGGCCGAAGAAGACCCCCAGGCGGTGAGGTTGATTTTGCGCAACCTGCTCTGGGCCATTAACGAGGAGTCCGGGGGCATTGGCTGGGCCTCCGTGGAAGCCATGGGGGAAATTGTTGCCCGCCGGCCGGATCTATATGGGGATTATGCTTCCATCATCCTCTTTCACGTGGAGGAGGAGATGCTGCGCCGCGGAGTAATGTGGGCGGCAGGACAAATTGCCCGGGTCAGCCCGGACCTGGTGAGGAGATACATACCCATGCTGGTCCCCTACGTGGACGATCCCGATCCGGTGGTGAGGGGATATACGCTACGTTTTCTCGGTATGATGGGCGAGAAACTGGATAGCGGTCAATACGGGTATTTGTTGCAGGATACCAGTACCGTACCCGTTTACGGAAGCGGGGAGATACGTCAACTGACTGTTGCCGAATTGGCCGCCGGGGTAATTGAAAAAATTGCCGAACCAGGCTGTTTATGCGCCGGCGTAAAATAGGCAGGTGTAATTATTGACCCTCGACGGACGCGCAACTTACCAGTTGCTGATAAACTTCTTCCACCTGCCTTCTGGTTTCTTCCAGGTTGCCGTCGTTGTAAATCACGAAATCGGCCCACTTCATTTTTTCGCTCAGGGGAGCCTGGGCGTTAATTCTTTTGAGGGCCTCATCCCGGTCAAGACCCCGGGCCAGAAGCCTTTGAAGCTGCACCTCGGGGGAAGCGTAGACCACAATGATCTTCTCTACCAGGTGCCCGGCCCCCGCTTCAATCAACAGGGGAATTTCTTTAATAATCACCGCCCCGGGATCCCTGGCTAAAATTTCTGCCGTAATTTTTTGGTCCTCTTTAAAAACTGCCGGGTGAACGATCCGGTTCAACCGCGCCAGCTTTTCCGGTTCGTTGAAAACCAGGCGGCCCAGCTTTTTACGGTTGATGGTTTGATCGGGGTTTAAAATTTCCACCCCGAAAAACTTGACGATTTCCTCCCAGGCCTTCAACCCCGGGCGCATTACCTCGTGGGCCAGGATGTCAAAATCGATGACGTGGGCCCCCAGTTCTTGAAACAACCTGGCTACCGTGCTTTTGCCCGTGGCAATGCCGCCGGTAAGACCTGCGATCATTTCCCATTACCGTCCTTTTTCCCTGTCACGGCCATGAAGGCGGCCGTGCCGGGCATGAATCTCGCTTCCGGGTGTTCGAGCACCGGGGAAAAGCGCTTTTTCTACGTCATTATTCTAACCCCGCGCGAACGGTCCGGCAAGGCCCTGACTCCATTCAAAAGTTGCCTCTCTACCGGGCCGGTGATATAATATGGGTCGAATAATGTGCTTTAAAGCCTTGTAATTTTAAATTGCAGAGGAGGACCTTTTTTGTCCGGCGTCAGAGTAAGATTTGCCCCCAGCCCCACCGGCCCGTTGCACATCGGGGGGGCTCGTTCGGCTTTGTTTAACTGGCTGTTTGCCCGCAACCAGGGCGGCACTTTTATTATGCGCATCGAAGATACGGATCTGGAGCGCTCTTCCCGGGAATCCGAGAAAAACATCCTGGAAGCATTGCGCTGGCTGGGCCTCGATTGGGACGAGGGGATCGAAGTGGGCGGTCCCCACGGCCCTTACCGGCAGACGGAGAGGCTTACCATTTACCAGCGTTATGCCCGGCAGCTTTTAGAAACCGGGTGGGCCTACCACTGTTACTGCACCGAAGAGGAACTGGCTGCCGAGCGGGAAGCCCTTTTGGCCCGGGGCGAGATGCCCCGCTATACCGGCCGATGTCGTCACCTATGTGAGGAGGACCGGCGCCGTTTGGAAGCCGAGGGGCGCCGGCCGGTATTGCGCTTTGCGGTCCCCTCCGGGGAAAACATTATCGTGCAGGACTTGGTCCGCGGGGAAGTATCCTTTGATGCTGACGGCATCGGCGACTTTATTATCGTTAAGTCTGACGGCATCCCCACCTACAACTTTGCCGTGGTGGTGGATGACCATACCATGGGCATTACCCACGTCATCCGGGCGGAGGAGCACCTGTCCAATACGCCGCGGCAGATTCTCCTTTACCGGGCCTTCGGATGGCCGGTGCCGCAATTTGCCCACGTTTCGCTGATTCTGGGCCAGGATCGCACCAAGATGAGCAAGCGGCACGGAGCCACCTCCATCGAGCAGTACCGGGAGATGGGCTACCTTCCCGAGGCCCTGGTCAACTTCCTGGCCCTTTTAGGCTGGTCTCCCGGCGGGGAAGAGGAAATCTTTACTTTGGAAGAGTTAAAACGGCAGTTTTCCCTCGAGCGGGTGGCCAAAAATCCGGCAGTTTTTGACCTGGACAAGCTTAACTGGTTGAACGGCCACTACATTCGTCAAAGCCCCCTGGAGCGGGTTACCGATCTGGCCATACCCTTTTTGCAAAAGGCCGGATATATTTCCGGAGAAGTAACCCCGGAGCAGTATCAATGGTTGAAACAACTGGTGGCGGCCGTACGGGATTACCTGACCAACCTGTCCGAGATTAACCAGCACGTGGATATTTTCTTTGCGCCGGAAGTAGAGCCGGAAGATGAGGAGGCCCGCTCGGTGCTGGCCGGGGAGCAGGTTCCCCGCGTGCTGGCTGCTCTGGCGGAGAAAATCAAGGCTACAGATGGATTGAATGAAGAAACTGCCCGGAGCATGTTGAAAAAGCTGCCCAAGGAACTGGGTTTGGGCGCCCGGAAAGTTTACCTGCCCATCCGGGTGGCCCTTACCGGCCGGATTCACGGTCCGGAACTTTACCAGGTCATCGCCCTTTTGGGCAAGGAAAAGGTGCTGTCCCGCCTGGCCCGGGCAGGTTAATTATATCCATGCTCCGGTTTGCCACTTGGAGGGTGGGTTATGTTCAAGCAGCTCAAGCGCGACATACAGGCGGTATTTGAACGGGATCCGGCGGCTAAAAGTCTTCTGGAAGTGCTGCTCTGCTATCCCGGCCTGCATGCCATTATCATGCACCGGATAGCCCATTTCTTTTACCGGAAGCGGCTCTTCACCATCGCCCGGTTGATTTCCCATATCTCCCGTTTTCTCACCCAGATTGAAATCCACCCCGGGGCCAAGATCGGCCAGGGGCTGTTCATTGACCACGGAGCCGGGGTGGTCATCGGGGAAACGGCGGAAATTGGCGACAACGTAACCATCTACCAGGGAGTAACCCTGGGGGGAACGGGGAAGGAAAAGGGCAAGCGTCACCCCACCATAGGCAACAATGTGGTCATCAGCGCCGGTGCCAAAATTCTCGGCTCCTTTACCGTCGGGGACAACTCCAAGATCGGCGCCGGGTCGGTGGTGCTCAAGCCTGTACCTCCAAACAGCACCGTGGTGGGGGTGCCCGGCAAGGTAGTCATCCAGGACGGCAAGCGGGTGGGTTCGGCCAGCGCGCCGGATATTGACCTGCGTCACGACTTGCTGCCCGACCCGGTGGCGGAAGTAATTAACTGCCTGATGCATAACATTGAGCGCCTGGAAAAACGGGTCCTGGAACTGGAGAAAAAGCTGGCGGACAGCAAGCCGGCCGAACCCTTAAAGTCCTGTGACGCCTTGGTGCAGGGCGCATTTTCCCGGCCAAACGAGTGAGGGGGCGGTACGCCGGTCCTGAAACGAAGCGCTGTGAGCCCGGGACCGGCGTACAGGCTGCTACATAGGTACTGTCGCAAAACCAGAAACGAAACGGGCGGCGGTCGTCCCTTAAGGAGCGACCCAGCACTCACTGAAACACCTCTTTCTTTTAGAATAGCCGTTGAACATGTGTGTATCACGTTACTCCGAAGGAGTGCTAAACCTGTGAGTGCTGGGCTAGAGGGCCGGATACGAAATACGGCGCTGCCGAGGTTAGCGAACCGGCAGCGCGAATCGCGCTGGTAACAGTATCGATAGAATGATTGAGCTACTTATGCTGTAACTATCCATGAGGAGAAGAGACTTCCGGCGCATATGCAGCGCTGCCAGGTTCGCTCCGAGGCAAGTATGGCAGCGGCATCGGTGGGCTTCAATAGAGCAAACTATTTCAGTTGCCGCTGCGGAGCAACACATGTATTTTTCGGGGAACTTCTTTTGCGTTCGGCCCGTAGCACGGAGCGACGGGGGACGACCGCCGCCCTGGGTAGTTAGTAATGCGACAGTATCTCATAACGTGGATTTAGAGGAGCGATTGTCCCATGGAAATATACAATACTTTAACCAGGCGTAAGGAAAAGTTTATTCCCCGGCATCCGGGGCGGGTGGATATGTATGTCTGCGGGCCGACCACCTACAACTTCATCCACCTGGGTAACGCCCGCCCCCTGGTCTTTTTTGACACCGTGCGGCGGTATTTCCAGTACCGGGGCTACCGGGTGAAGTATGTTCAGAATTTTACAGACATCGACGACAAGATCATCAACCGGGCCCGGGAAGAAGGTGTCGATGCTCTGGCCCTGGCCCGCAAATATATTGACGAATACTACCGGGACGCAGGGGCTTTGAATGTGCGGCCGGCTGATGTACATCCGAAGGTTTCCGAACACCTCCCGGAAATTATCGATCTCATCAGTACCCTTATCGAAAAGAAGGCTGCCTATGTGGTGGATGGGGATGTTTACTTTGATATCGGCGCCTTTCCCGAATACGGCAAGCTGTCCGGGCGTACCCTGGAGGAAATGCAGGCGGGAGCCCGGGTGGAGGTGGATCCCCGCAAAAAACACCCCATGGATTTCGCCCTATGGAAGGCGGCCAAACCCGGCGAACCGGCCTGGGACAGCCCCTGGGGTAAAGGGCGTCCCGGCTGGCACATCGAGTGCTCGGCCATGGCCTTAAAATACCTGGGGAATAACTTCGACATTCACGGTGGAGGCTTTGACCTGGTTTTCCCCCACCATGAAAATGAAATTGCCCAGGCCGAGGCGGCCACGGGCCGGCCATTTGTACGCTACTGGATGCATAACGGTTTCATTACCGTCAACCAGGAAAAAATGTCCAAATCCCTGGGCAACTTCTTTCTGGTAAGGGAAATTCTGGATAAGTTCCCCCCGGAGGTAGTGCGCTTTTTCCTCCTGTCCACCCATTACCGCAGCCCGCTTGACTTCGACGACGAAAAGATGGCTGCTGCCGGGCGGGGACTGGAACGTTTTAAAAACAGCATTCGCCTGTTAACCGAGGCCCTGGACCAGCCGTCCCGGGAGCAAATGAATCCCGGAGATGAGGAATTCATGGCCGCTTTGGAAAAAAACCACCAGGATTTTGTGGCCGCCATGGATGACGATTTTAATACCGCCCTGGCGGTGGGCATTTGCTTTGAACTGGCCCGGGAAGTCAATGCTTACCTGCATAACGCCGCCGGCTCTCCCTGCCGTGCAGCACTGGAAAAGGCTATGGACCTTTTCCGCTCTTTTAACGAAGTGCTGGGCCTTTTCCGGGTTGATGAAAGGACCGGGCGCATACTCATCGAGGGACGGCCTACAAAAGGCGGTGGCCTTGAGGAAGCCCTGATCGATTTGTTGCTGGAAGTGCGGCAGCAGGCCAGGGCGAAAAAGGACTGGGCCACTGCCGACCGTATCCGGGATCGCCTGAAGGAACTGGGCATTATTCTGGAAGACACGCCCGGCGGTGTGCGCTGGAAAAGACAGGGATAAGGGGACCGTTTGCCTTGACCATGTCCATTATACCAGGGGAGATCATCCCCAACCCGGAACAATTGCCGGCCCTGGTGCTGGCCTATATTGGAGACGCCGTGTATGAACTGGCCATCCGTCAATATCTGGTGGCCCGGGGGATCGTTTGCGTGAATCAACTGCATCAGGAAACCATAAAATATGTACGGGCCGATACACAGGCCCGGGTGATGCATGCCCTAAAAGATGAACTTACCGAAGTGGAGGCTGCCGTTGCCCGGCGGGGTCGCAATGCCCGGAGCGGCCACCCACCCCGGGGCTCCGATGTGATCAGCTACCGCTACAGTACGGCGCTGGAAAGTCTTGTCGGTTATCTGTACCTATCGGGGCAAAGCGAGCGCTTGGGAGAAATTCTTGCCCTGGCCCGTCAGGTGGTGGAAAAGGATGGCTGAAAAGGCGGCTTATGAAAATATCATTGCCGGCCGCCACTCGGTAAAAGAAGCCCTTGTGGCCAACCGATCCATTAACAAGCTCCTGGTGGCTAAAGGAACCGGCAGCGGTGCCCTGCAGGAAATCCTCAATCTGGCCCGGGAACGGGGAATACCCGTCCAGTACGTGGACCGGTCCCACCTGAACGGGCTGGTTAAGGATGCCCCGCACCAGGGAGTTGTAGCCGTGGCGGCGGCCAAAGAATACGTTTCCGTGGATGACATCCTTGCTGCCGCGCTCCCTGAAGATCCCTTTATAATCCTGCTTAACGAAATTACCGATCCCCACAACCTGGGGGCCATTTTGCGTACGGCCGATGCCGCCGGGGTCCACGGTGTGGTTATTACCCGGCACCGTTCGGCAGCCCTTACCCCGGCGGTGGTCAAGGCTTCCTGCGGGGCGGTGGAGTATGTCCGGGTGGCCCGGGTGCCCAATCTAGCCCAGACCATTACCTACCTCCAGCAGCGTGGGCTCTGGGTGGTAGGGGCCTGCGGGACGGCTCCGGACATATACTGGGATGTGCCTTTGGACGGCCCCCTTGCCCTGGTCATTGGTGGGGAAGACAAAGGCCTGGGGAGATTGGTGCGGGAAAAGTGCGATCAGTTGGTCAGACTGCCCATGGCCGGGCGGGTTGGCTCCCTCAATGCCTCGGTGGCGGCAGCCCTGCTGGCTTACGAGGTGGTCAGGCAGAGGAGACGGGTCCATGGACGAGTACCTGATCGTTGACGGCTATAACATCATTCATGCCTGGCCGGAACTGGAACAGCTTTCCGAATCAAGTTTGGAGCATGCACGCACCCGGCTGGTGGATATTTTAGTTAATTATGCCGCATTCACCGGGGATCACGTGGTGGTGGTCTTTGATGCCCACCAGGTGAAGCACACCGGGGACCGGTCGGAAACCGTCAACGGGGTGCAGGTGATTTATACCCCCGAGGGAGAAACTGCCGATGCAGTCATCGAGAAACTGGTTGGGGAGCTGTCCCGGCGGGGAACGGTGTATGTGGCTACCTACGACTGGGCCGAACAGAGGATGATTCTGGGGCGGGGTGCCTACCGGATTACGCCCAGGGAGCTGTGGAAAAAAGTACAGCACACGCAGGAGGAAGGAAAAAAGCATTTTGACAGCGGGCGGCCGGCGGATGCTTATTTAGAAAACCGCCTGGTGGACGAGATTCGCCTGATTTTTGAACGCTGGCGAAGAAAAAAAGAATAGCCAGGATGATTGTGGAACGAAAGCAAGTCCTAATTTTTCTTGACGGGTTACCGGGGCTGAGATATAATTAGTTAGGCAAAATTAAAGAAAGAGGTACGGGAAAATGCCTTGATCCGTTCAAAGAAAAAAGTCGGGATCTATATCACCCCGGACTTCTGACTGACGACGGAAAAGGCTTTTCTTTTTCTTTTGGTTTAAGTGTTTTAAGTGGGAAAGCCGGACACACAAAGCGGGGGGGATATTGTGAGTCTGAGCGTCCAGAGGGAATGTGCGAGCTGTTATCACATGATGGACGATGAGGAAGTGGTGGAATACGCCCGCGAAGGTGATGACGCGGCCCTGGAGTATTTGATTAATAAATACAAAAACTTTGTCCGGGCGAAAGCACGTTCCTACTTCCTCATTGGGGCTGATCGGGAGGACATCATTCAGGAAGGGATGATCGGTCTTTACAAGGCCATTCGCGACTTCCGGTTAGACAAGCTTTCGTCCTTCCGGGCCTTTGCAGAACTTTGTATTACCAGGCAGATCATTACGGCTATCAAAACGGCCACCCGGCAAAAACACATCCCCTTGAACTCTTATGTTTCCTTGAACAAGCCCATTTACGATGAAGATTCCGACCGCACCCTTCTGGATGTCATCTCCGGCGCCAGGATTGCCGACCCGGAGGAGTTAATCATCAGCCGGGAGGAATTTTATGATATTGAAGAAAAAATGGGCGAGATCCTGAGCTCCCTGGAATGGAAGGTGCTGATGTCCTACCTGGAGGGTAAGTCCTACCAGGAAATCGCCGAGGATTTAAAGCGCCACGTCAAATCCATCGACAATGCCTTGCAGCGAGTCAAGCGCAAGCTGGAAAGATATCTGGAAAAGCGAAATAATTAATTAGCTGGAAAGGGTTACTTAAAAAGTAGCCCTTTGTTTTTTAATTCGACCTGAAAGGACACATTCCTGCTTTTAAGACAATTTTTTTGATGTAGCCCCTGAAAAGGTGTCGAAATTGGATCCGGCATGTTTTCGCGCGCCGGGGTTCTTACCTGGTGGTGCCTGAGACCAGAAGAGCAGTTTGTTGACGGGGGTGTTCCCGGATGTCCGAAGATGTCCGAACCACGCTGCAGGATTTGAAAAATATGGTAGCTGCCTTTGTGGAAGAGAGGGACTGGGCGCAGTTTCATACGCCCAAAAATCTGGCTATGTCTGTGTCCATTGAGGCCGCCGAACTTATGGAACTTTTCCAGTGGTCCGACGGGCGGGCACTGGAACCTGAGCTTTTAGAGCGGGTGGAAGAGGAACTGGCCGATGTGTTGATTTACTGCCTGGCCATGGCTAACACCGCAGGCATTGACCTGGCCCGGGCGGTAAAGAAAAAAATGGAGGGTAATGCCAGGAAGTATCCTGTAGACCTCTACCGGGGCAGGTACCGCTAGTTTTTGCTAATTAAAGTAAGTGCAGAATATTTTCTTAAAATAATTTTAAGATTATTGACCGTTAATATGTTTAGCGTTATGATTATGGAGAGGTTTCCACGACAACCGGGCAACTGACCGGTTTTTCAATAAGCCAATCAGGAGAGATGTCCATGCATTTAACGGAAGAAGAAAAAAGGGTTGCCTTAGAACAAACCGGGAACATCCTGGAAAATTATTCCCGTGAACGGGGTAATCTCATTCCTATTTTGCAGCAGGTACAGGAAAAGCTGGGCTATGTGCCCCTGGTGGCCATGGAGGAAGTGGCGCGGCACCTGGGCATCCCGGCCGTGGACGTTTACAGCGTGGCTACCTTTTACAACCAGTTTCGCCTCATTCCCCCAGGGAAACACCAGATCAAGGTATGCATGGGTACAGCCTGCCACATGAAGGGGGGCAATATCATCCTGGACTGCTGGAAGAGACGGCTGGGCATCGACGTTAACCAGGTTACGCCGGACCGGGAATTCAGCCTGGAAAGGGTGGCCTGCGTAGGATGCTGCACCATGGCACCGGTAACGGTGATCGATGAAGAGGTGCATGGCAAGGTAACCCCCACCCGGGTGGACGGATTGCTCTTTTCCTTTGGCGTAAAAATCTTAAAAGGCCAGCAGAAAGAAGGGGAAGCAGTTGAAGAGCAGTAGTATAGTGGCAGAAACTTTTGCAAAATTGCAACAGAAATCCAGGACTGCCTGGCAGAGCCTGCGGGACCGGCCCTTGATTTTGGTGGGCACGGCCACCTGCGGCCGCGCAGCCGGGGCCCTGGAGATTTTAAAGATAATTAAAGAAGAGCTTGAAAAACACGGCCTTGACGCCCAGGTCCTGGAAGTGGGCTGCATGGGCCATTGCTATGCGGAACCCCTGGTAACCGTTTACAAGCCCGGTTTCCCACCCATCAGCTACGGCTACGTTACCGAGGGCATTGCCGCTCGGCTGGTGCAGGATTTTTTAGGGGGTGACGACCCCTGCCTGGAATTTGCCCTGGCTGCGCTAGAGACCAACGATATGGTTCCAGCCCTCACCGACTTTCCCCGGGGAATGATTGAAAAACCCATTATTTTGGATAGGTGTGGCCTCATTGACCCGGCTAAAATCGAACACTACATTGCCCTGGGCGGGTATGCCGCCCTGGCCGGAGCCCTGACCCGGGAACCTGAATGGGTACTTGAAGAAATAAAGGCTTCCGGCCTGCGGGGGAGGGGGGGAGCCGGTTTCCCCACCGGGCGCAAGTGGGAAACCTGCCGTTTGGCGCCGGGGGAAAAAAAGTATGTCATTTGCAACGCTGACGAAGGGGACCCGGGGGCCTTTATGGACCGGGCCATCCTGGAGTCAAACCCCCACGAGGTGCTGGAGGGGCTGGCCATTGCCGCCTACGCGGTGGGAGCCCGCCAGGGCTATTTCTATATCCGCGCCGAGTATCCCCTGGCCGTGGAAAGGGTGAAAAAGGCCATCGAACAGGCGCGCCAGGCCGGCCTTTTAGGGATCAATATCCTGGGCAGCGGTTTTAGCTTTGACGTGGATGTTTTTCAGGGTTCGGGGGCCTTTGTTTGCGGCGAGGAAACGGCCCTGATTGCCTCCATGGAAGGGGAACCGGGCCTGCCCCGCCACCGGCCGCCATTTCCGGCCACTGCCGGGCTTTGGGGCAAGCCCACGGTAATTAATAATGTAAAGACATTGGCCTACGTGCCCCATATTATTGAGCGGGGCGCCCAATGGTTCAGGGAGACCGGTACTGCCGGCAGCCCCGGTACGGCTGTCTTTGCCCTGGCCGGGAAAGTGATCAATACCGGTCTGGCCGAGGTGCCCATGGGCACAACCTTAAGAGAACTGGTTTACGATGTGGGCAGCGGCATTCCCAGGGGCAAAGCCTTTAAGGCCGTGCAGATTGGTGGGCCGTCGGGAGGGTGCCTGCCTGAAACGGCCCTGGATATGCCCATAGATTTCGATTCTTTGAGCCAGGCCGGGGCCATGATGGGTTCCGGCGGAATGGTCATCCTGGATGAGGACGATTGCATGGTGGAAATAGCCCGGTTTTTCCTGGATTTCACCCAGAAGGAATCCTGTGGCAAGTGCACCATGTGCCATCTGGGAACCAAGCAGATGCTGGAAATCCTGGAGGCAATTACAAAGGGTCAGGGCAAACCTGGGGATATAGAGCTTCTTTTGGAACTGGCTGAAGACGTGAAGGCCGGGTCGCTGTGCGGGCTGGGCAAGACGGCACCTAATCCCGTTTTAAGTACCATCCGCTATTTCCGGGACGAATACGAGGCCCACATCAAGGAACGCCGTTGCCCGGCGCTGATGTGCCGGGAACTGATTGCCTACTACATCCTGCCGGAAAAATGCGAGCGCTCCTGTGATGCCTGCGTGGGCAGCTGCCCGGTGGAGGCCATTTACCCCAACGAGGACCGGATTAAAGTTATTGATCAGCAGAAATGTGTTAAGTGCGCCAGCTGCCTGGAGGCATGCCCGCCCCAGTATAAAGCGGTCATCAAGCTCTCGCCGCCGGAACTGGTGGCCGAAAGGGGGGCGTAAGGTATGAAAACAGTCACCTTAACCATAGATGGCCGGACCGTGCAGGCGCGGGAAGGGGAAAAACTGCTCTGGGCAGCCCTGGAAAACGGCATCTACATTCCCAACCTCTGCGCCATTCCCGGAGTAAAACACCCTGCTGCCGCCTGCCGGTTGTGCTTTGTGGAGATCCGGGGTTACCCGCGTCCGGTGACCGCCTGTACCGAGCCCGTGGTCGAAGGCATGGTGGTGTCCACCCGCAGCCCGCGGGTGGATCGCCTGGTACACACGGCCTTTGAGCTCCTTTTGTCCAATCACCACCTGGACTGCGCCAGCTGCCCCCGCAACCGCTCCTGCGAATTGCAGCGGATTGCCCGGGAACGCCGCTTCCCCTTACGGGTGAAGCGGCTGAGAAAGCTGGAACGGAATCTGCAGGTGGACGACTCCAGCCCGGTAGTGCGCTACGACCCCGGCAAGTGTGTCCTCTGCGGGCGGTGTGTGTGGGTCTGCCGGGAAAAAGGCACCGGAGTGCTGGGTTTTGCTGGAAGAGGATTCGAGCGTAGAATAGCCACCTTTGGAGATGTTCCCCTTGGCCAGTCGGGCTGTAACGGTTGCGGCGAATGTACCAGAGTCTGTCCCGTGGGTGCCCTGACGGGGAAAGAGGCCTGATCTTCTCAATTTGAGATAAATGCCGGAAGTGCCTGATTTGGCGGTAACGCTGCCAAAGTTTACCCCGGCGTCGCAGAATGAGATAGCTTCCCGTTTCGCTTTGAGATGGAATACGGAAAAATGCCGTCGCAGGAAGTGCTTTCTTCCTGCTTTATTTTTTCTGCAGCCGGGATGGTTTCAAGGTCCTGCCGCTTATTCCCCCGAGCGCCAGCAATTACATAGGGTCTGGCACAACTCTTGCGTGTATAATCTAGTAAAGGTTCCAAACCGCGCGAGGTGATGGCAATGGCTAATGCTTTAGCCGCTCCAAAGGCTGTGCATATAGTGGTGCGGGAAGGATGGTGCAAGGGGTGCGGGATTTGTGTCGCCCTTTGCCCCAAGGAAGTGCTCTCCCTGAATGGTTCGGGCAAGGTTGCGGTGGTGAATCCCGACCGCTGCGTTGGTTGCGGCCGGTGTGAAATCCACTGTCCGGACTTTGCCATCGGCATAGAGGTGAAGAAACAATGAGCGATGTGGTGGAAATGGCCCGCCTGATGCAGGGCAACGAGGCTGTGGTGGAAGGAGCCCTGGCGGCAGGGGTGCGTTTTTTTGCCGGTTACCCCATTACCCCCTCCACGGAGATTGCCGAGCTGATGGCCGAACGCCTGCCCGGGCTGGGCGGTAAGTTCATCCAAATGGAAGACGAGATCGCCAGTATGGCCGCGGTAATCGGTGCTTCCCTGGCCGGGGTGAAGGCCCTTACGGCCACCAGCGGGCCGGGCTTTTCGCTGAAGCAGGAGAACATCGGCTATGCGGCTATGGCTGAAATTCCTTGCGTGATTGTCAATGTGCAGCGGTGGGGTCCCAGTACGGGTATTCCCACCGCCCCGGCCCAGGGGGATGTAATGCAGGCCAGGTGGGGAACCCACGGCGATCACCCGGTTATCGTCCTCTGCCCTGCCTCGGTGCGGGAGGCATACATGCTGGCCATTCGGGCAGTCAACCTGTCGGAAAAGTACCGGGTGCCGGTGATCCTGCTCATGGACGAAGTGATCGGTCACATGCGGGAACGTGTGGTACTGCCCCGGGCCGGGGAAGTGGAGGTAATTGAGCGTAAAAAGCCGGCGGTGGAGCCGAAAGATTATTACCCCTACCGCCCCGACGATGATGGTGTACCGCCCATGGCCAACTTCGGAGATGGTTACCGATACCACGTAACGGGGCTGGTGCACGATGAAAAAGGCAATCCCACCACCGACCCTCAGGTTGCTGAAAGCTTAATTCTGAGGCTGCACCGGAAAATTTACGATCATCTGGATGACGTGGTTACCGTAGAGGGTTATCAACTGGAGGATGCGGAAGTAGTTGTGGTCGCCTATGGTGCGGTGGCCAGATCGGCTAAACGGGCGGTCAAGGATGCCCGGGCGGCGGGTATCAAAGCGGGGCTGTTCCGGCCGGTAACCATCTGGCCCTTCCCGGAAAAAGAGGTGGCGGAACTAGCTGGCCGGGTGCGGCACATCATCGTGGTCGAAATGAACCTGGGTCAGCTCAAGGGAGAAGTGGAACGGGCGGTGCAGGGCCGGGTGAGGGTGACGGGGGTTAACCGGCTGAACGGGGAACTGATCACCTTCGACGAAATCCTGTCCGCCATCAAGGAGGTGACAACAGATGCTCAGTCAGGTTGAATCCCACCTGCGGTCTGACAGGTTTCCCCATATCTGGTGTCCCGGTTGCGGCAACGGCATAGTTCTATCGGCGCTGGTCAGGGCCATTGAGGAGCTGGGGTGCGACCCGGACAAAACCGTGGTGGTTTCCGGCATCGGCTGCTCCTCCCGGGCGGCGGGTTACCTGGATTTCAACACCCTGCATACCACCCACGGTCGCGCGCTGGCTTTTGCCACCGGTATCAAACTGGCCAGGCCTGAACTGGATGTCTTTGTCTTGATGGGAGACGGCGACGCTACGGCCATCGGCGGCAATCACTTTATACACGCTGCCAGGCGCAATATAGACCTCACGGCCATCATTTTTAACAACAGCATCTATGGTATGACCGGGGGGCAATATTCACCCCTCACTCCTCCCGGCAAAAGGGCAACTACCGCCCCCTACGGGAATATAGAGCGAAGCTTTGATATTGCCGAACTGGCTAAAGGTGCCGGCGCCACATATGTGGCCCGGGCCACCACCTATCACGCCACCATGCTGGAAAAATTGATTATGGCCGGAGCCAAAAACAAGGGCTTCAGCGTCATTGAGGCCATCACCGCCTGTCCGGTGGGTTACGGGCGGCGCAACAAAATGGGCAATGGGCTGCAAATGCTTCTCTGGCAGAAGGAACATGCGGTAACGGTGAAACAGGCGGAAAAAATGAGCCCAGAGGAACTGCAGGATAAAATAATCATTGGTGAGTTGTACAGGGGGGAAGCTCCCGAATACACCGTCATGTACGAAGAAATCATTGCCAGGGCAAAGGGCAAAACCCAGTGAGAGCAAAGGAGATGAGTAAAATGTTCAGAACGATAGAATTCAGATTGAGCGGTTCAGGTGGCCAGGGCCTGATCCTGGCGGGCGTTATTTTAGCCGATGCGGCCATCCGGGAGGGCAAGAACGCCGTGCAGGCCCAGTCCTACGGCCCGGAGGCCCGGGGAGGCGCCAGCAAGGCGGAAGTGATTATCAGTGAAGGTGAAATTGACTACCCGAAAGTGGTCTTGCCCGATGTAGTCCTGGCCATGAGCCAGGATGCGGCCAATAAATATGCCGGGAAAGTCAAAAAGGGCGGCCTGCTGATTGTGGACAACACGTACGTGAAAAATGTGCCGCCGACCCCCGCCCGGGTGTACGTGTTCCCCATCAGCCGTCTGGCCCGGGAAAAAGTGGGGAAGGAAATGGTGGCTAATATAGTGGCGCTGGGGATACTGGCCGGATTGACCGGTGCTGTCTCCCGCCAGGCCCTGGAACAGGCGCTGCTTTCCCGCATCCCCAAAGGTACCGAAACCTTGAATATGCAGGCCCTGGAAGCGGGATTTGAAATGGCGAAGGCCTCTTCGGTAAAGGTTCCGGCTTAAAAAGAAAGAATGGTTGTTTTGGCTGGGAGCATATTTCCGGGAGATTAATTACCTGTTAGAAACTGCCAGAGGGAAAATGCTCCCGGTGCAGAAGGAATGAATAGGACTGTAATAGGTACTGTCGCCAGTCCGGGAAAGATTTCCTTCCGGCTGCTTTTGCGGCAGTTTCTTATTATGGTTGAATTGGGCCACGAGAGTCATCGGGGGAAAAAAGATTGCTATGGAAGAAAAACTTATACGTCCTGTGCCTGACCCAGTTTCTGGTCATGTCTTCAATGCAGCTGATCATGCCTTTTCTCCCCTTCTATATTGAGAAACTGGGCGTCACAGAACAGGGAGCCGTAACCGTCTGGACGGGTATCATTGCCTCGGCCAATTTTCTGGCTTCGGCCATTATGTCCCCGGTGTGGGGGAATATGACGGATCGCCTTGGGTGTAAAATTATGGTTCTGCGTTCACTGGTTGCCCTGGCGACATTTGCCGTCTTTTTAAGCCTGGCGCAGAATGTTTACCAGTTTACGGCTATTCGGGCTTTGATGGGGGCCTTCAGTGGCTTTAATGCGGCGGCCATTGCCCTGGTGGCGGTAAATACGCCCGAACAGCACCTGGGTTATGCCCTTGGGCTTTTGCAAACGGCCCAGGTGGCGGGAACCATAACAGGCCCGCTGTTCGGTGGAATAATAGCCAGCCTTTACGGATACCATCAGGTTTTTCATCTGATTACCTTGATAAATGGCTTTGCTGCGGTAATGGTATATAGCTTGATCAGGGAAAGTTCTGACCCTGGCTGTACCGTGCGGGATATACACAATCCGGCGGAGGAAAGTGGATCTTCCCCCGGGCAAACCCCTCTCTGGGTTGTTTTTGTCGTTATTTTCATTGCCCAGCTATCAGTACGTATTGTGGAACCAATGGTACCTATCTTTGTTAAATCCTTATACCAGGATGAGCGTTTTCTGTCCTTAATCGCCGGGATAATCATTGCTTCCACGGGTGTGGCCAATGTGCTGGGCGCCCCTGTGCTGGGGCGCCGCAGCGACAGATCCGGCTATAAATTAACCCTGGTGCTGTCCCTTACCGGTGCGGGTTTCCTGTACATGGCCCAAACCCTGGCCAGTTCCCCCTGGCAACTGGGCATATTAAGATTTTTTCTTGGTTTTTGTATGGCCGGCATTTTCCCGTCCGCCAATGCCATAGTGGGGCACCTTTTCCCGAAGGAAAAGCGGGGAAAGGCCTACGGCATAATTTCCAGCGCTACTTTTTTGGGCAATTTTACCGGGCCGCTGGCCGGGGGATTGATTGCCGCCCGGTTTAGTGTGCATGCTGTTTTCCCGGTTACAGGTGCACTGTTGCTGATCAACGCGCTGTGGGTGGTTAAATCCGTGGCGGAACCCAAAAAATTTTTTAGCTCCGGGCAGGAGGAAAATTAAATACTTATGTCGAATACTTTCTTCAATCTGGTTTTCAAAAAATTTGCAACAGTGACTTTACATGCAGTGGGGGAGGCCCGAAGGTGAAAAAGACGGTGTTTGTGGCCGGCCATGCCAGCCTTCCCCAGGGTATGGCGGCCAAGGGTATATACGGTACCCTGGCCATAGTGGCGGAAATTGACCGCAAGTACGGCGTTATTGTCCAGGCATCCTGTACACTGGTTACTCCGCTGGCGCAGGAGTATATCAGATCAATTTTGGTGGGACATAGCCTGCTGGAAGGGATAGAGGAACCCATCCAGCAAATTAAAGAGTGCTATCACGGGGCGGCGCAGAATGCCCTGATTGCCGCCCTTAAGGACTTGTACCGGACTTACCTCAACGGTTCCGGGCAGGCAAGTCAAAAGGTCAGGTAGCGAAAACAATAAATAAAGCGTCTTTAAAGCGAAAGAAGTGTTTTTAATAAGGGTCCGTCAACTGTAATATCTACAATCGACCGAGCGATCGGGCGGTGCGAGTAGATAGGTAGCCAGTTGTACGCCGGGCGTCAACGGTTACCTATTTTTATTTTCGGACTTTTGTTTAGGTTTTGACTTATACTTATGTTCGCACAGGGGGTGATTTTAGGGAAAAGGAAATTCAAAGAAAAAAGTTTGATAATTTTAGGAGGAGGTATCGCAAATGAGAAAGCGGAACTACTTGTTTTCCCTGTTAGCTTTATTAACGCTGTTCACACTTTTACTGGCAGGTTGTGGCGGCAAAAAAGAAGCGGCCCAGAACCAGTCCAGTGAAAAAATTGTGGCCAAGTTCAGTCACGTTGCTGCTCCGGGCACACCTAAGGGTCTGGCGGCGCAAAAGTTTGCGGACCTGGTAAAGGAGCGTACCAACGGGCGGGTGGAAATTCAGGTATTTCCGTCCTCCCAGCTTTATGGGGACAAGGACGAGTTTGAAGCCCTTCAGGCCAACAACGTCCAGTTTATCGCTCCATCTGCCGGTAAGTTAATCAGCTTCGACCAGCGCTTCCAGATCGGGGACATGCCTTTCCTGTTCAAAGATAACCAGGGGGCGGCTAGATTTTGGGATAGCGAAACAGGTAAAAAATTGCTGCAAAGCCTGGAAAGCCAGGGTATGGTCGGCCTTACCGCCTGGCCCAACGGCATGCGGCAGTTCATGAACAGCAAAAAGGAATTGAAAACCCCTGGAGATTTTAAAGGCCTGAAATTTCGGATTCCCGCTGGCGGCGTTTTAGTGGACATCTTCCAGGCACTGGGTGCGGGAACTGCCAACATTCCGTTTAGTGAAGTTTATACCGCCCTTCAACAAAAAGTTGTCGACGGAACCATTGCTACCTTTGACAACATCGAAAACGAAAAATATGCCGAAGTCCTGAATTATCTTACTGTAGCTAATGTCAACAATCTTTCCTATATCGTGATTGTAAACAAACAATTTTGGGATAGCCTCCCACCGGATATCCGGGAAACTGTTGAACAGTGCCTGAAAGAAGCGACGGAATATGAGCGGCAACTGGCCGATCAGCTGGACCAGGAAAGCATGGCTAAGTTAAAGCAGAAAATCAAGGTGCACGAGTTAACTCCGGAAGAACGCCAGGCTTTTGTGGAGGCCATGCAGCCGGTATGGGCCAAGTATGAACCCATTATCGGCAAGGATCTCTTTGAGGAAGCGAAAAGGTTAAATCAATAAATATTAAATCCCGAGATGGCTTCGTTTGGGAGTTTCGGGTGCACCAGAAACGGTGTGCCCGGTTCCCCCCGTTTTCAGGGGCGAAGGGGGTCAAAAATGAAACGTCTGCCGCGTATTTATTCCGCCTTCGAGGAGGCTATTGCCGGTATCTTTTTCTTTGCGGGAGTAACCCTGATCTTTTACGGGGTAATCAGCCGCTATGTATTTAAAAACCCCCTGTTTTGGGTGGACGAGATCTCTACTTATATACTCGTGTGGGGGTGTATTCTGGGTTGGAGCATCGCCCAGCGGGACGGGCGTCACATCCGGGTTAGTCTTTTATACAATTATATGCCACGAAAAGTGCAACACTATGTAAGTATCTTTGCCAGCATGGCCAGCATTTTGTTCTGCTTGTTCCTGACTTACCTGGGATACGTTTTGGAAACCAAGTACCTGCATACAGGACAGCGGTCCTTAAATACGCAGTTTCCCTTGTGGGCGGTGTACTTTTTTGTTCCCATTGCAGCTTTAATGCTTTGTACCCGGTATATTGAAGAGTTGTACCACCTTTTAAAAAATGGGGGAAAGGACAGGCCGGTGGCAGGGTCCGTGGAAACCGAGGATGGACAGAAAGGAGTAATGTCGCATCATGGAGGCAGCCCTACTCTTTAGTATTTTCATCATTTTGTTTCTTTTGCACGTACCCATTGCCTTGAGCCTGGCCATTTCCAGTGTCCTGGTTTTAGCCTTAACTACGGACTTCAACCTGTACATGGTGGCCCAGAGGATGTTTTCCGCCCTGGAGTCCCCTCCGCTCATGGCCATTCCCGGTTTTGTCCTGGCCGGTGCCATTATGGCCCACGGGGGGATTTCCCGGTACCTGATTGCTGCCCTGCGGGCCTGGGTCGGTCACCTGCGGGGGGGGCTTTCGGTAGTAACCATCCTGGCCTGCATGATCTTTGCCGCCATCTCGGGTTCCAGCCCGGCCACTGCTGCCGCTATCGGAGGCATTCTTATACCGGCCATGGTAGAGGCCGGGTACGAGAAGCGTTACGCCATGGGGCTGGTGGCTGCTTCCGGTACCCTGGGTATTTTGATCCCGCCCAGTATTACCTTTGTGCTCATCGGGGTAACGGCTAACGAGTCCATCGGTAAGCTTTTTATGGCTGGTGTGTTACCGGGTATTTTGCTGGGCGGTGTACTCCTGTGTACAGCCATCATTTATGCACGGATTAAAAACTACGGTGGTGAGCCTAAGGTCGATTGGAAAACCAGGTGGCAATGTACCTGGAAAGCTATCCCCGGTTTTTTGCTACCTGTGATCATTCTGGGCAGCATTTACGGCGGTATCTGCACACCAACGGAAGCTTCAATTGTGTCCGTCTTTTACGCCCTTTTTGTAACCATCTTTATATATCGTGAAATGACCTGGAGCAGGTTTCGCTCCATCCTCAGGGAAGCCATTGGCATCACTTCAATGATCTTCTTGATTATTCCCGCTGCCATGACCTTTGCCATGTATTTAACCAGTGAACAGATTCCGGCTAAAATTGCTCAATGGATTGCCGGTAGCAATTTGGGTGTGGCTGGCTTCTGGGTGGCAGTAAACACCATGTTCTTTGTCATGGGTACTTTTCTGGAGGCTGTTTCTATTGTGCTGATCACCCTTCCCATTTTGATACCTATAATCAAACACCTGGATATCAATATGCTCCATTTTGCCGTCATTATGGTCATCAATATGGAACTGGCCATGATTACGCCTCCCGTGGGACTGAACCTTTTTGTGGTCAGCGGGATTGGCCGGGAGCGTCTGGAAGAAGTCGTCAAGGGCGTACTGCCCTTTATAACCGTTATGATCCTTACCCTTATATGCTTGATTCTTTTCCCGAAAATTTCCCTTTACCTGCCCTCGCTAATGCGCTAAAATTAAAAACTGAACCCACGTATTTTGTATACATTTTAAAAGCCGTTTTTCGAGGAGTTCCCTTTGATGAGCTTTATAGCCGGGAACTTCGGTGCAACTGCGGTTATTCACCACCGTGCGGGCAGACCGGGCGGTAAGAGTGGATAAGGCAACCAGTTGTAACTTACGGTTACATGCTGGTTGCCTTTATGTTTTTTAACCCATTTTATCCGACGGGATGAGAAAAGGAGGTTTCTTAGGCGTGCGGGAGTTTGAAAAAATACGCTGCGCCATCATCCGGGGAGGTACCAGCAAAGGGGTTTTCCTGCTGGAAAACGACCTGCCCCGGGATCCTGAAACACGGGACCGGGTGATCCTGGCCATCTTTGGCAGTCCCGACCCCCGGCAAATTAACGGCCTGGGCGGAGCGGACTCTTTAACCAGCAAGGTGGCCATTATCGGGCGTTCCAGCAGGCCCGACGCCGATGTGGATTACACCTTCGGGCAAGTCAGCATTACGGCCCCCCTGGTGGATTATAAGGGCAACTGCGGCAATATTTCTTCCGCCGTGGGTCCTTTTGCCATCGACGAGGGCCTGGTTAAAGCAGTGGAGCCCGTAACCACGGTACGTATCTTTAACACCAACACCGGGAAAATCATTGCGGCGGAAGTTCCCGTTAAGGATGGGAGGGCGGTCACCGAGGGTGACCTGGCCATTGACGGCGTGCCGGGTACCGGCGCCCGCATCACTTTGAACTTCCTGGATTCCGGTGGAGCGGTAACGGGAAAGTTGCTCCCGACCGGCAATTTAAAGGATGAAATAACCCTGTCCGACGGGACCAGGCTGACGGTGTCCCTGGTGGATGCCGCCAACCCGGCGGTATTTTTTAAGGCCACGGACCTGGGGCTGACCGGCGTGGAACTGCCGGATGTGGTCAACAATGACCCGCAGTTACTGGCCCGCATCGAAGAGATCCGGAGCATTGCCGCCGAAATGATGGGGTTGGCGCACCGGCTGGAGGCCACAGCGAAAAGCCCGGCGGTACCCAAGATCGTCTTTGTCTCTCCGCCCTGTGCATATAAAACCAGCGACGGCCGGGTCATCGAAGCCGGCCAGATTGACCTGGTGGCGCGGACCATGTCCATGCAGAAGATGCACAAGGCCTTCGCCGTAACGGGTGGGATCTGCACGTCGACGGCAGCCAAGCTGGAGGGGACGGTGGTCAGCGAGGTCCTGGGCCCATCTGCCCGGCAGGGCAATGTGGTCAGGTTGGGACATCCTTCGGGCACTTTGGAATTTGAAATCGAAATTTCCCGCGATGCCGGCGGCAATCCGCGGCTGGAAAAAGCTGCGGTGGCCCGGACGGCCCGCCGCATCATGGATGGTTTTGTTTATGTGCCGCGCCGGATTTTCTGGCCGGAAGTTTAACTGGTAACAGCACACAAAAGGAGGGGCTGGCATGTACCGCATTACCCTGATTCCCGGAGACGGCATTGGACCCGATATCACGGCGGCTACCAGGACGGTTCTGGCCGCTACCGGAGTGGATATTCAGTGGGAGGAAAAACTGGCCGGAGAAACCGCCCTGAGGGAGTACGGGGAGCTTTTGCCGGAGGATACCCTGGCCTCCATCAGAAAAAACAAGGTGGCCCTGAAGGGCCCCCTGACCACTCCCGTGGGCACCGGTTTCCGCAGTGTTAATGTGGCCCTGCGCAAGGAGTTTGATTTGTTCGCCAATCTCCGTCCTGCCCGTACATACCAGGGCGTTAAATCGCGCTATGATAATGTGGATCTGGTGGTTGTCCGGGAAAATACCGAGGACCTGTATGCCGGTATCGAACATATGGTAGGCGAAGATGCGGCCGAAAGCATCAAGATTATCACCCGCCGGGGGGCGGAACGGATCATCCGCTTTGCCTTTGAATATGCCGTGCGGGAAGGACGCAAAAAAGTGACTGTGGTCCATAAAGCTAACATCATGAAGTGCACCGACGGCCTGTTTCTGGCCGTGGCCCGGAAGGTAGCCGAGGATTATCCCCAAATTGAATTTGAAGATCGCATTGTGGACAACATGTGCATGCAGCTGGTGCAAAAACCGGAGCTGTACGATGTGCTGGTGATGCCCAACCTCTACGGGGACATCATATCGGACCTCTGTGCCGGCCTGGTGGGCGGTCTGGGGATGGCCCCGGGGGCTAATATCGGCACCGATATAGCCATCTTTGAACCCGTTCACGGTAGTGCCCCCAAATACGCCGGACAGAACAAGGTAAACCCCTCAGCCATGATTTTTTCCGCTGTCATGATGCTGAAATACCTGGGTGAAAAAGAAGCGGCGGCTAAGGTGGAAAGGGCGCTGGCCGAAGTCATCCGTGAAGGACGTGTGGTGACCTACGACCTGGGAGGCAGCGCCAGCACCTCCGAAATGGCCGAGGCCATTGTAGACAAAATGCGCGGGTAAGGAGGTAGTCCCCTGTGGGAGAGTCGTTAGTTCCAATCTACATCATGGGGAAGCGCTACGAGGTACCCGAAGGACTTACTATTATGAAGGCCCTGGAATGGGCAGGTTACCAGCTTATCCGCGGCTGTGGTTGCCGGGGCGGTTTCTGCGGCGCCTGTGCCACGGTATACCGGGTGCCCGGCAACTTCCGGATACAGGTCGGTTTGGCCTGCCAGACGCCGGTTACCCCCCATATGACCCTCATGCAATTGCCCTACTTCCCGGTCAATAAAGCCATTTATGACCTTGACAAGGTGGGTTCACCTTTAGAAACTCTATTGCAGCTTTACCCCGAAGCCACCCGCTGCCTGGGGTGCAATACCTGCACCAGCGTTTGTCCGCAGAAATTACAGCCCATGTATTACGTGGCGGCGGCGCTGCGGGGGGATTTTGCCCGGGCGGCGGAACTGTCCTTTGATTGCATTATGTGCGGTCTCTGTGCCGCCCGCTGTCCGGCCCAGCTGGTGCCGTACAACATTGCCATCTTTGTCCGCCGTTACTACAGCAAACATATGAGGCCCAAACCCCAACACCTGAAGGACCGGGTGGCCGAAATCCGGGCGGGCCTCCACGATCAGGCTCTGGCCGGGATTGCCGCTGCCAGTGAAGAAGAGTTGAAGAAGCTCTATTTAGAACGGGAATTTGAAAAGCTATAATGCGGGGAGGAGATTTCAGGTGGGCTATCCCATAGAAATGCAGGAATCAATTCGCAAGCTGGAAGCTACCCGTGCCTTTCGCCTTCAGCAGGAAATTCCGCGCCTGACGCCGGAAGAAAAAACCCGCCTGCTCGAGCAATGCCACCCCGACTTCCGTCCGGATGGGATGCGGTCGGTAAGGGTAGGCCCCAATAAAGGCCAGCGCATGCAAAATGAACTGGTGGATATCCTGGAGGCCTACAGCCGTATTGACCCAGATCGTGTGGATCTCAGCCGTATAGATTACGATGTGGATGTCCTGGTGGTGGGCGGGGGTGGTGGGGGAGCAACTGCCGCCCTCATTGCCCACGAAAATGGAGCGCGGGTGCTTCTGGCCACCAAGCTGAGGTTGGGCGATGCCAATACCATGATGGCTGAAGGAGGTATTGCCGCCGCCACCCAGCCCAATGACTCTCCCTATTTACATTTTCTGGATACCATTGGTGGAGGAAGGTTCCAGAATAAGCGGGAGCTGGTCTGGGCGCTGGTACACGATGCGCCCCTGATCGTGGAATGGCTGAAGGACCTGGGGGCCATGTTTGATACCCACCCGAACGGGGATCTGGTGGTATCCTTTGCCGGGGGGCACTGCCGCCGCCGGGTGCACTCCTGCAAGGACTTAAGCGGTATGGAATTTATGAGAGTTATTCGCGATGAGCTGTGGAACAGAAGGGTGGAAGTGCTGGAATTCAGTCCCGCGGTGGAACTTCTGCTGGACGAAAGAGGCCGCTGTGCGGGGGCCATTTTGATGAACCTGGAGACCCGCGAGCACATCATTGTCCGGGCCAGAGCGGTTATCCTGGCTACCGGCGGCATTGGCCGCCTGCACCCCAATAAATTCCCCACCACGAACCATTACGGTGCCACTGCCGACGGGCTGGTGATTGCTTACCGGGCCGGAGCCCGCCTTTTGCACATGGACGCCATTCAGTACCATCCTACCGGTGCCGCCTGGCCGGAGCAGATGTTGGGTCAGCTGATCACCGAGGCCCTGCGGGGCAACGGTGCCCAGTTGGTGAACGTACACGGGGAAAGGTTTATCAACGAACTGGAAACCCGCGACGTAACCTCTTCGGCCATCATCCGGGAAGTACGGGACAGGAAAAATGGGGTACGCACACCCACGGGTATGGAGGGGGTGTGGCTGGATACACCTCTAATTGATATCCGCGGTGGAGTGGGAAAACTGGACCGGATGTTTGCCGGCATAGTGCACCGGTTTCGCGAATACGGCATTGACGTTCACAAAGAGCCCATCCTTGTCTTTCCAACACAGCATTACCAGAATGGTGGTATCGAGATCGATCCTGAAGGGAGAACAGATATACCCGGCCTTTTTGCGGCCGGCGAGGTGGCGGGAGGAGTGCAGGGCAGGAACCGTCTGGGCGGGAACTCCCTGGTGGACATTTTTGTCTTTGGCCGGCGGGCCGGACAGGCAGCGGCGCTTTTTGTCAGGGAGGGTCCTTCACCTGGAAAGCTTACGCTGGAACACGTGCGCCGTTATCATCGGGAACTGGCAGCCGAAGGTATTGAAAAGGGGCGCGTCTCGCCGCTGTTGCTTCCCGATTATACCCGTCCCGAAGTTAAAGAGCGTCGCTATAGTTAAATTATTAATGATATAATTGGGATGACAAGCATTTGCCTTTACCGGAGAGGCGTGTCAACGGCAGGCAAGTGCTATTTTTAGGACGGAAGAGGTGGTATTTATGGGCTACAATCTCACCCAAAAGATCCTGCTCAATCACCTGGTTTCCGGTACCCTGCAGCCGGGTCAGGAGATCGCCATTAAGATAGATCAAACCCTTACCCAGGATGCTACCGGTACCATGGCTTACCTGCAGTTTGAGGCTATGGGGATCCCCCGGGTCAAAACAGAACTTTCCGTATCCTATGTGGATCATAATACCCTGCAGACTGGCTTTGAAAATGCCGACGACCACCGGTTTTTACAAAGTACGGCCGCTAAATACGGGGCTTATTTCTCCAGGGCGGGCAACGGCATCTGCCACCAGGTTCACCTGGAGAGGTTCGGCGTACCCGGCAAAACCCTGCTGGGATCGGACAGCCATACCCCCACGGCCGGGGGCCTGGGTATGCTGGCCATTGGGGTTGGCGGCCTGGACGTGGCGGTGGCCATGGGCGGAGGTCCTTTCCATATGGTGATGCCCAGGGTGGTCAACGTCCGGCTGCACGGCCGGCTGGCGCCGTGGGCCACGGCCAAGGACGTGATCCTGGAGGTTTTACGCCGCCTTACCGTTAAGGGTGGGGTGGGCAAGATCCTGGAGTACGGCGGGGAAGGGATCAAATACCTTACCGTGCCTGAACGGGCTACCATAACCAACATGGGGGCGGAGACGGGTGCCACCACTTCCATTTTCCCCAGTGACGAAGTAACCAGGGCTTTTTTACGGGCCCAGGGCCGGGAAGAGGTCTGGGTGGAACTGGGGCCGGATCCGGATGCCGCATATGATGAAGTGCTGGATATTGATCTCAGTTCACTGGAGCCCCTGGTGGCCTGCCCCCACAGCCCCGACAATGTAAAGCCGGTGCGCGAGGTGGGGCCGCTGGCCGTGGACCAGGTGGTCATCGGCAGCTGTACCAACTCTTCTTACCTGGATTTGATGAAGGTTGCGGCCATCCTCAAGGGGAAAGTGGTGCATCCCCGGGTAAGTCTCGTTATCGCCCCCGGCTCCCGGCAGGTATATGCCATGCTGGCACAAAACGGTGCCCTGGCGGATCTGGTGGCCGCCGGTGCCCGGATCCTGGAGTGCGCCTGCGGGCCGTGCATTGGCATGGGGCAGGCCCCCCCTTCCGGCGGGGTTTCGGTGCGCACCATTAACCGGAACTTCAAGGGACGCAGCGGTACGGCCGATGCCCGGGTGTACCTGGCAAGCCCGGAAACCGCGGCAGCAACTGCCCTTACGGGCAGGCTGACCGATCCAAGGGAACTGGGTGACCCTCCGGAAATCGCGCTGCCTGAAAGATTCCATGTGGATGACCGCATGATCTTACCCCCTGCTGATAACCCGGATGACGTGGAAATCGTGCGCGGTCCAAACATAAAGCCCCTGCCGGTGGCCGAACCTCTACCCCGGAGCATACAGGGCCGGGTGCTCATTAAGGTGGGCGACAACATCACCACCGACCACATTATGCCGGCCGGGGCCAAGGTGTTGCCCCTGCGTTCCAATATCCCGGCCATGGCCGAGTATGTTTTTGCCGCCGTAGATCCTTCTTTCCCCCGCAGGGCCAGGGAGGCCGGGGGCGGGATTATCGTGGGCGGGGAAAATTACGGCCAGGGCTCCAGCCGGGAGCATGCGGCGCTTGTTCCCATGTACCTGGGTGTGAAAGCCGTGCTGGCCAAATCCTTTGCCCGCATTCACCGGGACAACCTGATCAACTTTGGTATTCTGCCCATCACCTTCATTGAGCCTGCAGATTACGACAGGTTGGAGCAGGACGATGTGCTGCAGATCGATCAGGTACACCAGGCCCTGCAAGACGGAGCGGACCTGGAGGTTAAAAATGTCACCCGTAATTTTACCATTAAAGCACGGGCGCAGGTGACGCCCCGGCAGGTGGAGATCATCCTGGCGGGAGGTTTGCTTAATTATACGCGCAGGGGCTAGAACATGCGTAACAGGGAGCACCAGTGCTTGACATGAAATAAGGACGGTTACGGTATCCGGAAATAATTAAAGGAGCCCGATGCCAATGGCTATGGAACTATCAAACAAAATGAGTCGGGAGATCATTGAGCGAATTAAGGAAATTAGCGGGCAGGATCCGTATTTATGCATGCAGTGCGGCACCTGCAGTGCGGGATGTACGGGCAGGGAGATCATGGAACTGTTACCCCGGCAGGTCATGCGCCTGATCCAGTTGGGTAACGCCCAAGCCCTGCACTGCCGCTCCATTTGGGTCTGCAGCACCTGTTTGCTTTGTACCGCCCGCTGCCCGCGGGGTATAGATCTGGCCCGGTTAATGGAAGCTCTACGGGTAATCAACCTGCGCTTGGGCAGGGAAGTGCTGGTTGCAGAGAAAATACCGGTGGAATTGCTCACCCGGGTTCCCCAGATGGCCTTGACCAGTGGTTTTCGCAAGCTGAGCGCTTGAAAAGGGGGGCATAGGGATATGAAAATACCATATTTTCCGGGATGTACGTTATACAATAAAGCAAGAGGTCTGGATAATTCTACCCGGGCCTCCCTGGCCGCTCTGGGGGTGGAGCTGGCCGAGCTGCCCCAGTGGACCTGCTGCGGAACGGTATTTCCCCTGGCCCGGGATAATTACATGGGCATGGTCGCAGCGGCGCGTATTTTGGCCGGTGTCGCCGGAGAAGGAGAAGACAGGCTGCTTACAGTTTGCTCCTTCTGCTATAACGTTCTAAAACGAGTAAATTATGAAATGCAACATAATCTGGAGGCCAGGCAAAAGCTCAATGATTATTTAGAAGAGAATTATGGCGGGGAAATACAGGTGGTCCATCCACTGGAAATTTGCAAAGAAGACGTGGGGTTTAACGCTATCCAGGCTAAAACGAGCCGTAACTTGAAAGGGCTTAAGGTGGCCTGTTATTACGGTTGCATGCTTGTGCGGCCTGCTTTGGAGATGGGTTTTGACGATCCGGAGAACCCCACCATCATGGAAGAGATGGTTGCCGCCCTTGGCGCGGAAGTAGTGGAATACCCCCATAAAACAACCTGCTGTGGCTCCTACCAGGTGCTGCACGAAAATGACCTGGTGAGGCAAAGGGTACGGGACATTCTCAACTCCGCCGTTGCCAAAGGGGCGGAAGCAATCATCACCAGTTGCCCCTTGTGCCAGTTTAACCTGGACTGGCTGCAGGAAAAAATCCTGGAGCTAAACACCGGCTTTCGCCAAATCCCCGTCCTGTATTTCACCCAGCTTCTGGGGGTGGCCCTGGAACTCCCCCGGGAAAGCCTGGGACTGGAGCAGCATTACGTAGATCCCCGGCCCTTATTGCTGGGGGCTATGCCTCCTCTTCGGTAAAGGCGGCGAGAACCTCCCGTGCCTCCTGGATTCTTGCCGCCGGCACCCATATTTCCAGGACGACCACCGGACCCATGATAACTTTCAAGCAGCGGTTGATACCGGAGTATTATTTTTTAATTATTCTTTCCGGCCCGGCCGTATTTTTGTATACCATTTTGGCCCTTAGAATAACGTCGTGGCCAGGGAATAAATGGCTACCAGGGTGACCAGCAGGGGTACCCCCCGGCGAAAGAGTTCCTGGGATACCCGGGGGAAAATGCCGAAACCCAGCGCCTGGCCCAGCAGGGCAAAGGGGACCAGGGAGAGGGCGGTCAGGATGGTCTGCCGCTCCAGGGCCTGCACGGCCAGCAGAAGGAGCAGGCTGGCGGGGTAAACCAGGCAGAAATAGGCGGCGGTGGTGGCTCGGAACTGCTCCTTGGGCACTTCCTGGTGATTTAAAAAGAGCACCACGGGAGGGCCGGGCATGCCCACACTGGCCCCTAAAAAGCCGCCCGCAGCTCCCACTATGGCTTCGGTCCAGGAGCCAAAAGACTTACGGGGAACCCAGTCCAGGAGGAGGGCCAGGGCAAAGGCCAGAGTGACCAGGGCAATGATGATTTTAAGCCTGGTGACGTCGAAGTGGATAAAAACATAGGCTCCCAGGGGTATGCCGGCCAGACCGCCCAGAGACAGGTTTCTGGCCATGGGCTTGATGATGTTCTTCCGTACCTGGTACGTGAGGAGGGCCAGCGAACAAAAAGAAATGACCATGGTCATACCCACGGCAGTGTGGGCGTTGTAGGCCAGCACCAGCAGGGGGACGAGAATGAGGGCCGCGCCAAAACCCGTCACGGCCTGCAGGGTGGTGGCCAGGGTTACGGCCAGGGCGGCCACCAGCCAGGAAAGGGAGAAAATCAAAGGAATCCCTCCAGAATAGTGCAGTATTGAAATGGGGTAACTGCTCCGTTAAACCGTGTGGCTACAGTCATCCGTCAAGAGCCATAGCCTCTAATTTTGCCCGCCATGGTTCTGCCGGTGCGAAGGGCGGGTGGGCCCGGCACTGGCCTGAACCGGTTTGGCCAGATACACGAAAGGCAAAACGTATACTTTAAATTATATACCAGATATGGGGTAATGGGTTTGGTTTTATTAGTGGGCCCGGCCCTGCGGGGGAGCCATGTCGTGGCCGGGACAGGGAAGGTTCGATTTCTGGAGATTCTCGGTTTGGTTTTAAACCCGTTCAACCGGATTCTCCAGCCCATGCGGATGGCCCTTTAGCGAGTGGTGCCTGGCAGTTTACCGGGATGGGGACCTGGTGATTAAGCTCCGGAGGTTCAGGTTTCCACTGGTATTGGTCAGTGGATCAGTTTGTTTGAGTGCCGGCATTTAGTAAATTAACCCCAGGGGATTTGCTACCCCTGGGGTTTCTTCGTTTCTTTAAGTCGGCGGCCGGTTATAATCCCGGTGTGAACCCATCCCGCCCTTTTTTATGGTATACTTATGATATTCCGGTATCATTGATGGGAAATAAATCTAAAAAGGAGCAAGTTCGAATAGATTATTACAAAACTATGGTGGGAGGATGGCCGATGGCAAAAAAACGGGTGGCGGTCATTTTTGGCGGGCGTTCTGGAGAACACCAGGTCTCCTTAAACTCGGCGGCTTCGGTGATTGGCGCCCTGGATAAAGATAGGTACGAGGTTATTCCCGTGGCTATTACTCCGGAAGGAAAATGGTTCGCAGGTGTTGAGCCGGCACAAATGCTGGCCGGACAGGACCCGGAGCAACTGGGGCAAAGGGTCGCTCTGCTGGCAGACCCCACTTATGGGGGCCTGGCTCCTGTAGGGGATGGAAGCGTAAGAGTGGAACAGTTGCGCCCCATCGACGTGGCCATTCCGGTATTGCACGGCACCTTTGGCGAGGATGGTACCGTCCAGGGGCTTCTGGAGCTGGCCAATATCCCCTATGTCGGAGCGGGGGTGATGGCTTCGGCAGTGGGAATGGATAAGGTGATGATGAAGACCGTCTTTGCCCGGCACGACCTGCCCCAGGTGCATTTCTGCCACTTCCTGCGCCGTGATTGGGAGCGGGATCCGGAGGCAGTACTGGACCGGGTGGAACAGCTGGGCTATCCCGTCTTTGTCAAGCCGGCCAACCTGGGTTCCAGTGTGGGCATATCCAAGGCGAGGAACCGGGAGGAACTGCGGCGGGCCATAGACCTGGCCGCCAGCTACGACCGTAAAATTATCGCGGAGGAATTTGCAGATGCCCGGGAGGTGGAAGTAAGCGTTCTGGGCAATGATGATCCCATGGCATCCCTGCCGGGGGAAATTATTCCCTTAAACGAATTCTACGATTATGAAGCCAAATACGTGGAGGGAAAATCCCGCCTGGTTATACCGGCCCGGTTGCCTGACGAAACCATGCTGGAACTGCAGAGACTGGCCATCCGTGCCTTTAAGGCCCTGGACTGTGCCGGATTGGCCCGGGTGGATTTTTTCCTGCGTCGGGACAACGGGGCGGTGCTAATCAACGAAATCAACACCATTCCCGGGTTTACCCGCACCAGCATGTACCCTAAGATGTGGGAAGCCACCGGCATCCCCTATCAGGATTTGCTGGACCGGCTTATCGAGCTGGCCCTGGAAAGGCACCGGGAAAAGAACCGGTCCCGGACCACCTTCCAGCCTTCGGTGGCCGCCGGTTAAAACCGGCCGGTTTTAACCGCATAACCCCTGCCCGGGACCGAAAAAATACCATATGCACAAGGCGTTTTTGGAGGAGCTGGTATCATGTTTTCCTACCAGGCATCAAAGCCCTGCCCGGGCAGATGGGAAGTGGCGGCCCGGCTGGGGTTAATGGGACGCTTTCTTTTTCTGGCCTTTCCGGGAGTGGCCCGGGAGTTGAAAAACTGGCGGCTGATGGCGTCGCGTTGCCCTGAGCCGCACCTGCGCCGGATGGCTCTAGCCAGCATTGGCGCCAAGGCATTTCACTGCCAGGGGGGCAGCGTATTTAGCGCCTGGACCGGCAACCACCGCCGGGAGTTGATCCGGGCCATTGTGGCCCTGCAGACTATCAGCGACTACCTGGATAATTTGTGCGACCGGGCGGGGGTGCAGGACGGGGAGGCCTTCCACAGGCTGCACCGGGCCTTTGTGGACGCCCTTTGCCCCGGGGCGTCCGGTTGCGATTATTATGCCCTCTATCCCTACCGGGAGGACGGCGGGTACCTGCGGGAACTGGTACGCTCCTGCCAGCAGGCCCTGGCCCGGTTGCCCGCCTACGGGCCGCTGCGGGAAAGGGCCTGCCGGCTGGCCGAACTCTATTGTCAGCTTCAGGTGTACAAGCATATCCAGTGGCCTCTACGGGTGAAAAGCCTGACCACCTGGCTGGAACCCTTGCTGGAAAGCCTCTCGGAAAGGCTCTACTGGTGGGAACTGGCTGCAGCCACCGGTTCGACCATTGGCATCTTTGCCCTCTTCGCCCTGGCGGCCAGGGGGAATTACACCGCGGATGAGGTGGAAAGAGTCACCGCCGCCTATTTTCCCTGGATCTGCGGGTTGCACATTTTACTGGATTACTTTATCGACCAGCAGGAAGATGTGGAAGGGGGCGACTTAAACTTTGTTTCCTATTACCGGGACGGGCAGCAGGCTGCCGGGCGCCTGAAGTATTTTGTGGACCGGTCCCTGGTCCTGGCCGCGGAATTACCCGATCCTCATTTCCATATGACTGTCGTGCAGGGCCTTCTGGCCATGTACCTGTCTGACGCCAAGGTGGACGAGCAGGGCCTGCAGCCCACCCGCTGCCTGCTTCTGGAAAGCGGCGGCCCCGCTGCCCGCCGCCTGTACCGCCTGTGCGCTTTTTTACGGAAAGTCGGGATTGTTTGAACACGGCCTGCGTAAAAGTTTCAGATTTATATGATTAATTAGCAAGGAGGGGTATAAGAGAATGAGTAAGGCGCAGATCTACTTTGTCCTGGCCCTGGTTTTGGCCGTGCTGGTGGCAGTATTTGCCGTACAGAATCTCGAACCGGTTAGCATCAACTTTCTGTTCTGGCACCTGGACGGCATCTCCAAGGTGCTGGTGATCCTGTTTTCTACCATGGCGGGGGCCCTGGCAGTGCTGTTCCTGGGTGTATGGTGGCATTTCAGGAGATACCTTTATATCCGCCGCCTGGAAGGGGAAGTCCAAAAGCTGAGGGGCGAGCTCAACAGTTGTAAAAAGGCGGCCGGGCTTCCTCCGGCCGGGGAGTCATCGGATGTTGGTTCCAGCCTGGGTGAGGCGGGTACTGAAAAGCAAAACGGCACCTATGCTTGAGGTGAAACTTGCCGCCACCCTTTGTGATCTATTTCATTGTCCGTTCAAATTTAAATTCCTATAATGGGCCCTGATAAGTACCAGACCAACGGGAAAAAAGGATGATGCACATGAAATGGACCAAAGAGGCCCTGCAGTACATGAACAACGTCCCCTTTTTTGTGCGGGAAAAAGCCAGGAAAAAGGTGGAGGAGTGGGCCAGGCAAAAAGGGGTCGGGGAAATCACCATGAACGAGGTTATGGAAGCCCGGAGCAAAATGACCGCCCGGGACCCCAATGCTCCTCCGCCGGCCAAACCCAGGATTGCCGTGGTACGCTGCAACATTGTTTCCGAGGTCTGCCCGGGCGTGGGCTGTCTTAACAGCTTCAACAAAAGGGAACAGCACTTTGCCCGCTACGGCCCCGATGCCGAGCTGATCGGCTTTTTCACCTGCGGAGGATGTTGCGGACGCCGCGTTTCCCGGCTGGTGGAAAAATTGCTGCCCTACGATCTTACCCATGTTCATTTGAGCTCATGCATGCTTTTGGAGGGGGACTATCCCAGGTGTCCTTTCAAGGAGCAGATCAAGAAGACCATCCAGGCCAAAGGTGTGGAGGTCATCGAGGGGACGCACCACTGATTCACCGCGTGCCAGTTCTTCCAAAAAATTTTTGCAGGCATACAGGAAAACAGTTATCAATCTTGAATTCTATATTAAGAAAGCAAAAACGTTTTTGCTGTAGCTTTGTACGGTTTAGCGGTGGGATATAACTAACTGGCTCATCTATGCAACAAAGGGGGAATACAATAATCATGCAACCGGTGGAAATCAAAACGAAAATATACTGGGTGGGCGGCATCGATTGGGACTTGCGTTACTTTCATGGCTATCTCACTCCGCGGGGAACCACCTACAATGCGTACCTGATTGTGGATGAAAAAATTGTGCTGGTGGATACGGTCAAACACTACCTGTTTGATGAAATGTTGAGCAGGATCAAAAAAGTTGTTGATCCGGCCAAAATCGACTACCTGGTGGTCAATCATGTGGAAATGGATCATTCCGGTAGCGTTCCCAAAATAATGGATCTCGCCCCGGGTGCCAAAATCGTAACTTCGCCCCAGGGGAAAAAGGGTTTGGAGCGGCATTACAAAAGGAATTGGGACTTTGTGGTTGTTAATTCCGGTGACGAACTCAACATCGGCTCCCGCACTTTAAAGTTTGTGCACACTCCCATGGTGCACTGGCCCGACTCAATGGTCACCTATATCCCTGAAGAGAAACTGCTTTTGCCCAACGATGCCTTTGGACAGCACATTGCCAGCATTGAACGTTTTGATGATGAGCTGGGATGGGATGTGGTTCACGAGGAAGCGGCAAAGTACTACGCCAATATCGTTTTGCCCTACGGCGACCAGGTAAACAAGGCCCTGGATGTTGTTTCCCAGCTGCCCATTGACGTAATTGCCCCCAGCCACGGGGTGATCTGGCGCTCCTTCCTGCCCCGGATTTTGCAGGTTTACCGCCGGTGGGCCAATCACGAAACCGGGAAAAAAGCGCTTATAGTATACGATACCATGTGGGGTTCTACGAAGAAAATTGCTCTGGCCCTGCAGGACGGCCTGGAGGATGCCGGTATTCCCGTTACGGTCAGGTTCCTGCAGACCAGCCACATCTCGGAGATTATGCCCGACGTGCTTGTATCAAAAGCCGTTTTAATTGGCACGCCCACCTTAAACAACGGCATGCTGCCCAGCGTGAGTGCTTTTCTCACCTACCTTAAAGGACTGAGGCCGAAAAAACGGATCGGGTTTGCCTTTGGTTCTTACGGCTGGGGTGGTCAGGGTGCGAAAGAAGTAAAGGCGTTTATGCAATCGATGGGCTGGGAAGTGCCGCTGGATGTCGTCAACCTTCAGTATATCCCCGGTGAGGACGAACTGGAAGCGGTGCGGGAAATGGGACGTAAGCTGGGGGAGGTGTTGTAGCTGGAGTGCAAACTTGAACATGCCGCAGGACCGGGAAAAGTTAGTTGATGTGGGGGGATGCTGTAGCTGGAGTGTAAACCCCCGGTAAAGGGCACCCGCCACAAAGGGCCTGCGTTTGAAGAGTGAGTGCCTGGGGGAAAGCTATTTTAACCAGCAACGGGTGCGGGCGGTCGTTATGTTATGGAACGCCTGGAAGAGACGGCAATAAGGTAAATTTTTAAATGCCAGAGGGGGATGGTCTTTTTGGACTCCAAAGCCCTGCACAAGATCAGTTACGGTCTTTATGTTATCACCTCTAAAAAAGGTGACCGTTTTAACGGACAGATTGCCAATACGGTGTTTCAAATTTCAAATGAGCCACCGACAATTGCCGTGAGTATTAACAAGCAAAACCTGACCCACGGGTTTATCAAGGAAAGCAGGGTTTTTGCGGTTTCCGTATTAGCCCAGGAGGCCCCTCTTTCCTTAATCGGGCGCTTTGGCTTTAAAAGCGGCAGGGAAGTGGATAAGTTCAACGGCCTGAAGTATGAACTCAGTCAAAACGGGTTACCCTACCCCGCCGAACATGTTCTCGCCTACCTGGAGGCCAAAGTAATTCAGGAAGTGGATGCCGGAACGCACACCATTTTTATTGGCGAACTCACCGATGCAAAAGTGTTAATAGAAGGTACTCCCATGACCTATGCTTACTATCACCAGGTAAAAAGGGGGAGTATTCCTAAAACCGCTCCCACCTTTATTCAAAAACAAGCAGAGGTGACTGTAAAAATGGATAAATACGTATGTTCTGTCTGCGGCTACGTTTACGATCCGGAAGTAGGCGATCCGGAAAACGGTGTACCTCCGGGAACGCCCTTTGAAAAACTTCCCGGCGATTGGACGTGTCCTGTTTGCGGGGTGGGCAAAGAGGAGTTTGAGAAGGAGAGTTGAATCACTTTCACTTTTTAGCCGGGATCGCACAATGCACGTTCCAGAAGTCGCCTTGCCTTTGTCAGGGCGATTTTCTAAATATGCCTCCGGCAGGGATGGGGAGAACACTTGCGCGGGTTAACCCCCGGTTTCGAAAATGCGCTTCAACCGTGCTGGTCGTGCTCATGGGGGCAGCGAGGTGACCGCAACAGGCCTTGGAGGCATACAGCTGCTAGCCAAGCTGTGTTGCCGCATTATATGGGGCAGGTATTTTTTTGGTTATGCCCGGGAGGATTTTTATTTTACCCGTTGAAATGTCAAGATAATAATGAATTCCAAATAATAAACTCCCGGGGGGTGGGCAGTCCCTGCGACTGCAAATGACATGGATGACACGCGGGACTTGAAAAAATACGTTTTGCTGGCGGCCACCCTGGCTTCCTTTTTAACTCCCTTTATGGGCAGTGCCGTCAACCTGGCCATTCCGGCCATTGGCCGGGAATTTCACCTGGACGCTTTGATGCTCAACTGGATTGTTACTTCCTATCTCCTGGCCTCCTCTGTCTTCTTGCTTCCTTTCGGCCGGGCGGCGGATCTGTACGGCAGGAAAAAGGTCTTTCTGGCCGGGATTATTACTTATACCTTGTTCTCCCTTTTAAGCGGCCTGGCTACTTCAGGGGAAATGCTGATTCTTTTCCGCATCCTGCACGGCATTGGCGGGGCCATGATCTTCGGTACCGGCGTGGCCATGCTGACCGGCGTATTCCCTCCCCAGGAACGGGGGAAAGTGCTGGGCATCAACGTGGCGGCTGTTTATACGGGGTTATCCCTGGGGCCGGTGGTGGGCGGGTTTTTAACCCACCAGCTGGGCTGGCGGTATATTTTCTACCTGAACTTTTTGCTTGGCTTAATTGTGGTCCTGGTCACCGTGTTTAAACTCAAGGGAGAATGGCGGGATGTGCGGGGTGAAAAATATGACCCGGCGGGGGCGTTCCTTTACACCCTGGGCATGGCGGCGTTCATGTACGGCATTGCGTCGGCCAACGCCAGCACCTATGCCCGCTGGGTCCTGGCACTGGGTCTGGTTTTGTTGGCCCTGTTTATCCGGCAGGAACTGCGCTACCCCTATCCGTTGATCAACCTGAACCTTTTCCGCAACCTGGTTTTTGCCTTTTCCAACCTGGCGGCGCTCATTCACTACAGCGCCACCTTTGCGGTGGGGTTTTTGCTTTCCCTGTACCTGCAGGTGGTCAGGGGGCTGGATGCCCAGACTGCCGGCTTTATCCTCCTGGCGCAGCCCATTCTGATGGCCCTTCTTTCCCCGCTGGCCGGCAGGCTTTCCGACCGTGTTGAGCCGCGGTTGCTTGCTTCCCTGGGAATGGCCTTGAGCTTTGCGGGACTTTTTCTTTTTTCCCTTATAAACAAAACCACTCCCCTATGGGTAATAATGGGAAATCTGGTGTTGCTTGGCATTGGTTTTGCCCTGTTTTCTTCGCCCAATACCAATGCGGTAATGAGTGCAGTGGAGAAACGCTATTACGGAGTGGCTTCGGCCACCCTGGGTACCATGCGCCTGGTCGGCCAGGCTTTGAGCATGGCCCTGGTTACCTTATTCTTTGGCTTTTATTTGAAGGGCAGGGCCATCACTCTGGCTGCGAGTCCGCTTTTGCTGAAAAGCATGCATATATCCTTTTTGCTCTTTGCCGTGCTCTGCGCCGGCGGCGTATATTTCTCCCTGGCCCGGGGGGAGGTCCGGGAAAAAGAAGGGCGGCCGGCAAAATAAAAAGGGTGGTCGGGAAACGCGCCACCCAGATTTTTTAATCAAACAGATCTTCAAATAACTCGAAGATGCTGCGTTTCTTTTTGTGCTTGTGGTAGCCGTGATGGCCGTAGTGGTCGTGATGGTGATAGCTGTGGTGCTCGTCGTAATCTTTGTAGTGCTGAAATTCGCCGTGGAACTCCCGGGCCAGGGCAATCACCTTTTCCAGTTCTCCGCCGTCGAGCCACACCCCGTGGCAGCGGGAGCAGACATCCAGCAAAACCCCGAAGCGGGGCACTTCCCTAAGGGGTACATGGCATACCGGGCAGTCCTTCATCAAGAAACGCCTCCTTACTTTAAAATCATATGCTGCTTTCATTATAACCAAAAAATGTTACCCTGTAAGCAAGCTTGTTACCATGCAGCCAGTGGTAGTTACCAGAAAGGCGCGGCAGGCAAGCCCTATCGAGGCGTGAACCACTTCCGTGTAGCCCTACGGATTGTTCCGGAGGTGGTTTATTTGTCAGGACCCGGTTCCAACCACCCGGCCTTTTCGATGGCGGTGAGAAATTTTTCGCGGATATCGGGGTAGGCTTTCGCCATCAAGCCGACCAGGGAGCGTATTTCTTCCCGCTTCGTTTTACCGCTGGCAGGACAGGGGTTATCTATCACGGGAAGATTTTCAGCCCGCGTGATACCGGCCAGGGTGGCTTCCGGCAGGTAAATAAGGGGGCGGATAAGCACCAGGCCGCTTCTGGCCAGATGGGTTACCGGCGTAAAGGTGGCCAGCCGGCCGGTATAGACCCAGTTTAAAAGAAAGGTTTCCAGGAGGTCATCCAGGTGATGCCCCAGAGCCACCTTGTTGCAACCCAGCCGCCGGGCCGCTTCGTGGAGGGCGCCCCGGCGCAGGTGGGCGCACAGGGCACAGGGGTTTTCCTCCCGGCGGTGTTCAAAGACGATGGCTCCGATGGCCGTTTGTTCCACATGAAATGGTATGTCCCGTTCCCGGCAAAAGGAGGCCAGGGGTGCAGGATCAACCGGCCAGCCCAGGTCAAGAAAGACGGCGTGAAAGTCAAATGAAAGGGGGGAATAGTGTTTGAGCAGCCACATTATGTACAGGAGAGCGGAACTATCCTTGCCCCCCGAAACGCCTACGGCAATTTTATCGCCTGCCGTGATCATGGAGTACCGGTAGATTGCCCGTTTCACTTTCGTCAGGAACCATTTCCCGTAGGTGCGCTTGATTTGGTAGACTGCCTTACTCTGGTCCTTCATCTCTTACCTCTAGAAACCCTGGATTCTTGCCATTTAGAGCAAAAATCGTGTAATATTAAAGAACAATGGTAAAACCATGAGAACTCTTTGTAGAGGGTGAGGCAATGAGTCTTTATTATGATGTACAAAAAATTGTTGTACCGCGCATTGTTCACCTGGCCCGGGAGATGAATCTCGGCGCCGGTCAGGTTGTGGAGCTGGACTGCCCGCGGGCGACCCTTTTGAACATTGCCTTTCGCATCCGCACTACCGGGATCGTGAATCTCTTTGTGGAGGAGTACAACGGGCAGGAATGGGAGACCACCGGCAGGCTGGAGGTCGAAGAAGGGGAAACTGTGTGGCACCATATCTTAAAACAACCCTGCTTTCGATTGCGCCTTGCCAATCCCTCGCCTGCCGGTGCCGTGGAGGTTTCCATCGACGCCAACCTGCCCTGCCTGAAAGAACTTGGTGAAATAAAATAAAAGGCTTCAATAATCTCCGGGACAAGCCGTGTCCTGGCGCTAAAACGCGTGGCGGGGCCACCGGCCCAGGCGGCGGAAGGCCTCTATTTTTTCCTGGCGGCCCAGGCGGCTTTCGGCCAGGGCCTTCTCCAGGAAGGCTATGGAGTGATCATAGGTGGCCCGGTCCACGGGATAAGGGTGGCCGTCCTTGCCTCCGTGGGCAAAACTGAACCTGGCGGGATCCCTGAAGCTGGGCGGTGTTCCGTAAGCTAGTTCCGAGAGCAGGGAAAGAGCCCGCAGCGCTTTGGGCCCCACTCCTTCGGTGACCACCAAGGCGGCGAAGTTCTCCGGCTGCCGTTCGTAACTTTTCAGGAGCACCCGGTGCAGCCTGGCCGGATTCAGGTCGGCCAGTTCCACGCGGTGCCTGGCCGGCAGGTTGAGGGCATCCTGCTGCAACCGGGTTAGATCCCGGAGCAGGTTTTCCGGCTTTTCCCTGGCCAGTTCGGCAATCACCTTCCGGGCGGGGTCACTTTCCAGGGCCACCAGGTTAAGGGTTTCACCCCTGTAATCGCAGCATACCGCCGTATGGGGTTCACAGACAAAATCCTTTACCGTGGTGCTCAACCAGTGATAGCGGCGGGCCCAGCGGGTAGTTTCATTCATACCCTGCTGGATGATAGCCCATTGTCCGGAGGAAGTAAAAAAGAAGGTATGGTGGTAGAGCTGGTATCCGTCCTGGACGGCGGCGTTGTCCACTTTGGCGGCCATCTTGCTCGCAAAAACCAGTTCTTGAGGATCCCGGGCGAGGGGAAACTTTTCCCCTATGGCCAGGATTTCGCCAGGTGTCTGGCGGGAAGTCTTTCCCTTGCCGCCCGCCACAAAAAGCCCCAGCTGGCCGGCCCGGTCCCGCAGGGCTTCCTTTAACGCACCGCAGACGGTGGTGGTTAAACCGGAAGAATGCCAGTCAAATCCCAGTACGCAACCCAGGGCTTGAAACCAGAAGGGGTCGGCCAGCCTGGCCAGGATCCCGTCCGGGCCGCTTTCCACCACCATCACTTCAATTAAGGCGCGGCTCATTTTGACCATCCGTTCAAAGAGCCAGGGCGGGCATTTCCCTCCGTGCAGGGGCAGGTTGGCCGTTCCGGTTCGCATATGCAATTCCTCCAGCAAATAAGGGGGCGCCTTTCCCGGCGCCCCTTGATTTTAGCTTTGATGCTTTCTATTCCTCTTTCCAGTGGATGCACTGGGCAGGGCACATATCAATGGCTTCCTGAATTTCATCTTCACTGGCCCCCTGTGGATTGATCACCTCGGCGAAGCCCAGGGTTTCATTCATCTGGAAGACATCCGGGCAAACGTCTGCGCAGGAGCCGCAGGCCAGGCATTCTTCCGATTCAATGTACGGAATTTTGGCCACGGTTTTCCCCCCTTAACTTTTCCGTTTGTGGTTGTGCCGCCGGTGATATTATATCACCTTCACCAATCATTTTGAATAGAGGCGAATGGATCTTCTTTTGTATTTTGTATGCACCATGCAGGAAAATGAAAAATTTACTTGAATAAAATTATTAACATAAATTTGAAAAATACCGGAAGGTGGACTGAGCATGGAAGAGTTTCGCCGCAGGGTTGTAGCAGACCGGGAAATAGCCAATCCTTCGCCGGAAATTTTAAGGGCACTGGCCTCCCATGAGGAACAGGTCACTCTCTATGGCAGCGTCAATTACATCACCCGGGTCCGCAACCGCAGCGCCAAATTTACCTATATTGTGGAAGACGGGGTGAGGCTGGGGGTGGACCAGCAGGGCATTTCCCGGCAGCGGGCGCTGGAACTGGTGGACCAGGTGCATGCCTACCTGGGGCAAAAAACGATCATCCGGTTGGACAGGCAGATGGGTACCCATCCCGGTTTCCACCTGCACTGCCGTTTATATATCACTGCCGAATATGCCCGCATCCCGCTGCAGTGGCGTTTGATGCTTTTTGAGCCGGAAGATCCGGACAAAAAGCCGGATTTAATGAGTATTTATGTTCCGGAGTGGCCTGAACGGATTATTTTTTGCCACCCCGAAGCCGGTGTGACCTACATTCTGGGAACGGACTACTTCGGGGAATGCAAGAAATCCTTTTTGCGCATGGCCATGTATGCGGTGAAAAAGCGGGGCTGGCTGGGCCTGCATGCGGGGAGCAAGGTTTTAAGGGTGCGGGGCAGGGACGGCCAGTTACAAGAGGTTGGTTTTATTCTTTTTGGTCTTTCGGGTACAGGGAAAACCACCCTCACCATGCATGATCACGGTTTGACCGGGGAGGAAGGGGTCGTCATCCGCCAGGATGACGTGGTGATGATGGATGGCCGGGGTTACTGTTATGGTACGGAAAACGGCTTTTATATTAAAACGGAAGGTCTAGATGAGTCCCAGCAGGTTCTTTACCGGGCGGCCACCGCTCCCGGGGCCGTTTTTGAAAACGTGAAGGTGCTGGAAGACGGGCGGATTCTATTTGATGATACCGGGCTTACTTCCAACGGCCGGGGAGTGATCCTGCGCCGGGACGTGCTCAATACCGATGACCGCATTGATCTTGACAAGGCCCACCGGCTCATCTTTATCACCCGCCGGAATACCATTATCCCTCCCGTGGCCAGGTTGACGGCGGAACAGGCGGCGGCTTATTTTATGCTGGGGGAATCCATTGAAACGTCGGCGGGAGATCCCACCCGTGCCGGACAATCGAAAAGAGAGGTGGGCACCAATCCCTTTATCATTGGTCCTGAAGAAGAGGAAGGCAACCGCCTGCTGGAAATACTGCGGGCCAATCCGGACATGGAATGCTACCTGTTAAACACCGGGAGCGTGGGCGCTGGGCCCGTCTTGCCCGGCGAAAAAATCACCATTGCCGTTTCCACCCACATCTTGCGGGAAATTGCCCGGGACAGCATTACCTGGCAAACTGATCCCGACTGGGGCTACCAGGTGCCTTTACAGGTGCCGGGTCTGGACCTGGAGCGCTATAACCCCGTTACTTACTATAGCCCGGAAGTTTACCGGCAGCTGGTGGAAGAACTGCGCCGGGAGCGCCGCCAGTGGCTGGCCAAGTACCGCGAGTTGAAACCGGAGATTGTTTCCGCCATTGAACCGCCGGGGAATTAGTCTTTTGGAAAGCTTAAGACAGGATTTTCTTTGCCTTTAGCGTTTCCTGCAGCCGGGCCGTCACTCCTATGGCAGTGGCCCCCAGCAGGGCGGAGTAGAGCAGCATGACCGTGAGGATGTCCCAGCGCTGGGCCAGGAAAGTGCCTGCCAGGGGACCGGTGAGTAGCCCCACGGAATAGGCGGTATTGGCTATGCCGTAGGTGGTGCCGTAAAGGCCGTTTGCCCGGCCTGTCTTTCCGCCAGTGGGGTGTTTGGGGTGAATTTTCTCCATGGATTCCGCCAGCAAAGGCAGGGCGGGGGTGGAGTAGGCCCCGGTGGTAAGGCCCAGCAGGGCCATAGCCGCAGTCACCAGCTTTACATTGGGTGCCACGACCAGCCACGGAACAGTGGCTGCCGTGCCGAGCAATCCGGCCACGATCAGGGGTTTGCGTCCCAGCCGGTCGGAAAGGATCCCGAAAAGGGGCTGGAACAGGGCGAAGGAGAGGCTCAAGGCGCCAAAGAGCAGCCCCACGCCGGCACTGCCGAGACCAAAACGTTTTTGAAAGTCGATGGGCAGAAGGGGCTCCAGCATGCCAAAGCCGAAGCTACCCGCGACGGTAATTACCACCCCCCAGAAAATATTCCGGTCAAATAAAAACTGCTGCCACGGCAACTGCTCCCGACCGGTAGGGGTGCTGTTTTTGGGCAGGGGGCTAGACCACAACAAAAGGGTCAGCAAAGCCCCTGCGCCCGCCGTTACCAGAAAGGGGAAGGCGTAACCGGCGAACTGGTAAAGGGTACCACCCAGCACGGGGCCGATAATGGTGCCCAGGCCGGTGCTGGTCATGACTATCCCCATTTTTTGTCCCCTTAAATGCGAGGGGTAGAGGGCCGCCACCAGGGCCAGGCCCGCGGACCAGGTGGCCGCTGCGGCTATTCCCTGGAGTAAACGGCTGATAACCAGAAGCCAGACCGAGCGGGAAATTATGAAAATTAGCGTGGATATGGTCAGGCCGGCCATACCCAGAACCATGACCGGCCTGTAGCCGTTACGGTCACAGGCCAGCCCCGCGGGTACGCTGGCCAGCAGGAGGCCGGCGGAAAGGGCGGCAAAAATTAGCCCCAGTTCGGTGGTGGAGGCACCTGCGCTGGTGGCGTAATAGGGTACCACGGGGATGATGATACCGTACAACACGGTATCCAGAAATACGGCCACGTTGATCAGTGTAAACAAGTAGCCAGTATTCATAATTTAATTGTTTGCAACCTCCTCAAAGGTACTATCGCGTAACGTAATCCAAAAGCTTTATGAACACCTGCACCTTATTACTTTCCTCACGGTTTTTTCTGGTACTATTCATTCTGGCCGGCAACCTGTCTTCCCTTCTTTTATGAAGATATGAAGGTAAAATGATGCATCTATAATCTACGGACCACAGGCAGGCATAACCTGCCTTTTGTTTTTCGCTGGTTGAGCTGGAGGAGATCGTATTGCAATGTCGAAATCATGAAGTGTCTAAATATTTTAACGTAACTTGTCGGGGAGGGAGGAGAAAGCAAATGCTTTTCAAAGAAGGCCTTTCTCGTTACCTGCCGGAATGCTGGAAAGATGGAAGCGATCATCTACTCGCTTTGCATAATACAAATCTTCTAAAATCGAATGCTTCGGAATCAGGCAAAGGGAAGGGGAATTATCAGGGCAAGTCGTTGCGTGTTACCAATACTGAGACCGGTTTATACTACACCAACGGGCAAGCTTATACCCTGGGCGTGAACAGCGCCTACGAATGTTTAACCGGCTTGCATGGCGAAGAACTGTTCGGGCGCAACATGAATGAACTGGTGGATAACCGCTACTTCGACCGGTCGGTTTCCCTGATGGTACTTGAACAGGGGCGCCCTGTTACCATTCCCCAGCATGTGCTTAAAACCGGCCAGAAAGTGATGGTAACCGGAAATCCCGTTTTTGACGAAGAGGGTAAAATTTTTCTGGTAGTTACTACGGTGAAACCGTTGCGAAACAATAAAGGAAAGAAAATCACGCCGACCCCGGCAAATCACCTGGTGGAACTGGAAGGCATCGGGACGGTAGTGGCGGAAAGCGAGGCCATGAAACAGGTAGTGAACAGGGCCATTCGTGCCGCGTATTCCGACGCCACCGTCTTGATCCAGGGCGAGTCCGGCGTCGGCAAAGAAGTCGTGGCCAGGATCATCCATGAATACAGTCCGAGGAAGCACAAACCCTTTGTGGTGATAAACGCGGCCGCCATTCCGGGGGAACTTTTTGAGGCGGAATTATTCGGTTACCGTCCGGGAGCTTTTACGGGCGCCCGGCGGGAAGGTTATCCCGGGTTGGTCAAGGTAGCCGAGGGAGGGACACTGTTTCTGGATGAGATTAGTGAAGTACCTTTCCCCGCCCAGGTGAAACTTCTGCGGTTGATCCAAAACAAGGAATTCTACCCTCTGGGCGGAGGGCGGCCGGAAAAAGTCGATGTACGCATTGTGGCCGCGTCGAACCAAGATTTGGCACAGCTCATGCGTGAGGGACGTTTTCGTCAGGATCTCTACTACAGGTTGAATGTCATACCAATTTACGTTCCTCCCCTGGCCCACAGGCGGGAGGATATCATTCCCCTGGCCAGTCACTTTTTCAACCTTTATCAGGATCGCTACAACATCAAAAAGATTCTTACTCCGGAAGCCTGCCGGGAATTGCTTGGTTACCGGTGGCCGGGAAACGTGCGGGAGCTGCAGAACTTGATGGAGCGACTGGTGGTTCTCAGTTCCGGGGTTACGATTACTGCCCGCATGGTAGCCAGGGAACTGGAGGCGCATTTGGAGCAATCCACCACTAGCCTTTCGCCTAAAACTCCGGAAAACCTGGAAAAGGCATTGGAAGCATTTGAAAAGGACCTTATCAAACATGCGTTGCAGGTATATTCCACGCAAGAGGAGGCGTCCCGGGCGCTTGGTATTCACCGGAGTACTCTGGCCCGGAAAATAAAAAAATATTTTTCTTAAAACGCGCAGAGTTGCGCGTTTTTTGTTGCACTCTTGCTACATCCAGAGACGGGTGTGAGAGGATATAAGGGAGAGCGGTAGGGATCAAGCCGCGAGATTAAAAGGCTTCGCGGCCATTTAAGCAGAAGTTTTCAAACAGGCATGAATTTTGAAAAATTGTGGCACCGACAGAAAATATTCTGGAGGTGCATGATGTGAAAGTAACCTATTTCTGGACGGCAGGCACAATCATTACCGGTAGGGGTAGTCTCGGCCGGATTGCCGGTGAGGTTAAAAACCTTGGCGCCACCAAAATCCTGCTGGTTACCGACCCCGTACTTTTAAAAACCGGCCTGGTGGACAAGGTGAAAGAGGCCCTAGCTCCCACCGGCCTGGAAATCGGACTTTTCAGTGAAGTGGAGCCCGAGCCACGGTTACAGGTGGTGACCAAATGCCAGGAGGCCATTAAAGAAGGCGGTTATGACCTGCTGGTGGCGGTGGGTGGAGGCAGTTCCATGGACGTGGCCAAGGCCGCTTCTATTTTGATGACCAACCCCGGTACCATTAAAGACTACCTTGGCGTGAACCTGGTACCCAATCCGGGTATACCGGTAATTGCCGTGCCGACCACGGCGGGCACGGGTAGCGAAGTCACACCCATAGCCATCCTTTCCGATGTTGATGAACAGCTGAAAAAGGGAGTGGTCAGCCCGTACCTTCTCCCCAAAGTGGCCATTGTGGATCCTGAGCTAACGGTTACCATGCCTCCCCACATTACTGCAGCCACCGGTATGGATGCCCTGACCCACGCCGTGGAAGCGTATATCTCCGTTAATGCCACTACCATTACCGATACATTGGCTCTGGAGGCCATAAGACTCATTGCCCGGCACCTGCGTACGGCAGTGGCCAACGGTGAGCATATGGAAGCCAGGGAGAACATGGCCATGGCCAGCCTGCTGGCAGGGATTGCCTTCGCCAACGCCGGTGTTGCTGCCGTCCATGCGCTAGCCTATCCCCTGGGTGCCCAGTTCCATATCCCCCATGGTGTGGCAAACGCCGTCCTGCTGCCTTATGTCATGGAATCAAACCTGCTCGGAGCCCTGCCCAGGTTTAAGATTATGGCTCTGGCCATGGGTGAAAAGGTGGAGGAACTGCCTGACCGTGAGGCGGCCGATAAATTTATCGAGGCCATTAAGCAGCTGTCCACCGATATTAGAATTCCTTTACATCTGCGTGATCTCGGTGTAACTGCCGAAGCCATACCGGATATGGCCGAGGGTGCCATTAAAGTGACCCGCCTGCTGGCCAACAACCCGAGGAAGCTCACGGTGGACGACATCAGGGAAATCTACGAAAGGGCATTTTAAAGGCAAGGAAAGGAAGACTTAAATCATGAAAAGCTTTTACGGGCGACTGCTCCGCATTGACCTGTCAACCAGGCAGTGGCAGGCGGAGGAAATTCCAGATGGAGTTTTGGCCGCATACCTGGGCGGTAAAGGGTTGGCCACTTACCTGATGCTCAAAAATATTCCGCCCGGATGTGACCCGCTGGGTCCGGAAAACTGCCTGATTTTTACCACCGGCCCTGTAACAGGTACGGCCATGCCGGGTTCCAACCGTTTTGGAGTCTTTGCCCGGTCCCCCCTCACCGGTTTTTACGGCGAGTCCTACTCAGGCGGCCATGTGGGGGCGGCAATGAAGAAAACCGGTTACGATGCTATTATCATTCAGGGCCAGGCAAAAAATCCTACCTTATTGGAAGTTACCGATCAGGGTGTTTCTTTCCGGGACGGTACGAAATTGTGGGGCTTGGATTGCTACGCTGCCGAAGACAGAGCACTGGCGGAGGTTGGCGCAAATGATGCCCAGACGGTGGTGATCGGTCCGGCCGGCGAAAACCTGGTCCGCTATGCCTGCATTGAAAACAACTACTGGCGTTCCGCGGGACGGACCGGCATGGGGGCCGTGATGGGGTCGAAGAAACTTAAGGCCATCGTTTTTCACGGTCGTGCCGCTTGTGAGCTGGCCGACCCGGCGGGCCTGAAACAATATGTCGCTAAGCTGGCTCAAAAGGCCAGGGATAACCCCGGGACGCTTGGCTACCGTAAGTACGGTACGCCCCAGCTTGTGTCGGTATTGAACTCGGTTGGCGCCTTTCCGGCCGAATACTGGTTCAGAGGAAGTCTGCCCGGTTGGGAGTCTCTGACCGGCGACTACCTGATCGAGAACTTTGAAGTGCAGCCCCGGGCCTGCCGCCCCTGCTTCATGGCCTGCGGCAACCTCACGCGGGTGACCAGGGGAAGGCACCAAGGGCTTATGGTGGAAGGTCCGGAATATGAAACCATTTATTCTTTCGGCGGATTGTGCTGCATCTACGACCTGGCCGAAATTATTTACCTGAACGACATCTGCGACCGGCTCGGCCTGGATACAATCAGTGCGGGTAACATGGCGGCCTTTGCCATAGAGGCGGCACAAAGAGGAGCGCTGGACATTAAAGTGGCTTACGGAGACGTAGATAGTATTGCGCAGTTACTCCACCAGATAGCCAGGCGGGAGGGCGTGGGTGACCTGCTGGCCGAGGGTATCCGGGTGGCGGCGGAAAAACTGGGCCTGTCCGGTCTCGCCATACATGTTAAAGGGATGGAGCCGGCCGGCTACGATCCCCGGGTGTTGCAGGGCATGGGGTTGGCCTACGCTACCTCTCCCCGGGGTGCGTGCCACCTGCGCGCTACATTTTATAAGCCCGAGCTGGCCGGGATCATCGATCCGAAAACCACTCACGGGAAAGCAGAGCTGTTTATTGATTATGAGGACCGGCTGGCCATTTATGATGCCCTTATTCTCTGCCGTTTTTACCGGGACCTGGTTTTATGGGAGGACCTGGTTACACTGGTCAAAGCCACTACGGGTTTGGATGTGGACGAAGAACAGTTGCGCCGCATCGCCACACGCATAGTTGCGGCCACCCGTCAATTTAACCTTTTACAGGGCTTGACCAGGGATGACGATAACCTGCCGCCACGCTTCTTTAACGAACCGCTGGAAAACGGTGATGTTCTCCCGGAAGAAAACTTCAGGCAGATGCTGGCCGATTACTACCGCCTGCGCGGGTGGGATGAAGAAGGCCGCCCTCTTGAAGGTACCATTTAATTCTGTTAGTGGATACTGCCGCAAAACTGCCTGAGCGGCGGGGCACCCCGTCGCTCCGTGCTCCGGGTTGGAGCTAATCAAGTTTCAAGTTTTAAGAACAAAAGGAGGAATAAAAAGATGAAAAACTGGCGGGCTATAAGACCCGATGGTGTCGAAGTGCCGTACTGGCCTTTGGGCCCCTTTAAAATGAGACTGCCTGGGGTGCACTACCGCTGGGAGTGGGCGGATTACATTCAAGGACTGGTCATGTGTGCCGTCTGCCTGTCCATTATCCCCGTTTTGCAGGATACCCTGGGCATGCCCTTTGAAGTAGCCCTGGCCATTGTGGTGTTAAACGGTATCTTATACTGTTTGCATGCCCTGTTGGGCGACCCTGTAGTACCCGGGTGGGTAACTCCCGCCATACCACTCCTCATAGCCTATGTTTCAAGCTATCCGGCAGGGCCGGAACGTATGCACGCGTTGATTGCCTTTGAACTTTTGCTGGGATTATGGTGCATCTTTTTAGGCATTACGGGACTGGCCAATAGGGTAATTGCTTCCATTCCCCCCGCCATTAAATCGGGGGTGATTATCGGAGCTGGTATTTCAGCTATTTATATGATTTTCCAAAAAGGAGGGCGTTTTGAAAAATTCCCCATTACCATTACCATCGCCATTGGTCTGGCCTTCTGGATGATGTATGCCGAATCCTTTAAAAAGCTGGCAGAAAGAAACAAAATTGCCCGTGTCATTTCCAACCTGGGTATTTTACCGTCTATCTTGCTCGCGGTATTTATAGCAGCTCTGGTCAAGGAAAGTGGCTTCCCGGCCATTGAGTGGGGTATTTCCCGGCCCGATTTTGCCACCCTGTGGACCGATTGGGTGCCCTGGGGTAAACTTGGCTGGCCGTCAATTGACTATTACATTAAAGCTCTTCCCCTTGTTTTGGCGGCTTATATAGTGATATTTGGAGATGCCGTCCAGTGCCAGGCCATTATCCGGGATGCTCAAAAATTCCGGTCTGACGATCCGGTGGATTATAACCCCAACCGGGCGCACCTCATCGTGGGCATTCGTAACACGGGCATGAGCATTCTCGGTCCCGACATCTCCATGTGCGGGCCAATCTGGGCGGCTATGACCGTGGTTACCTATGAACGATGGAAAAATGGCCGGGCGGCCATGGATTCTTCCATTGGCGGGGTGGGAGCTTTCCGGTTCGGGACTCTGACGGGTTACTTCATTTTACCTATAGTCAGCCTGGTAAGACCAATTCTGCCGGTGGCCCTCTCCCTGACTATGCTCATCCAGGGATTTGTTTCCCTTTATGTGGGGGTTAAAGAATCCAGAAATATCAAGGATCTGGGTATTGCAGGCATAGTGGGAGGCATGCTACTGGCTAAGGGAGCAGCTTACGCCTTCGGTGCGGGAATAATCATGTGCTTGCTGGTCTACGGACGCAACTTCTTCAAAGGTGACTCTACTCCCAATCTGTTTGCGGAAGAAAAAGTGCTCCAGCCGGCTGAAAAGGCTACCGGCTGCTAAAGTGCGTAGTTCTAAAAAAATTTTCCGGCTCCGGAGGGAGGCGGCGGGAGAAGGTTCCCGCCGCCTTTTTAACTTCACTACAAAATAATACTGGCAGGATTTATCATTTGGAAAACGAATTTCCAACACCGGGAGCAATCAAAGGGGAGGTCGCAACCGTGCACCTGTATCTTGTGGATGACGGGACCCTTACCGCGGGGGCTTTGCGCCGGGAATTGCCGGCGGCGCTGGCCGGGTGGCCGGTGACCGTAACAGTGCTGAGCATGGGACTGGGGCAGGAAGGTATTGAACCCCTCCCGGGACATGAAAAAGGAGTCAAAGAGTTTTACGGATCTCCGGCGGAGCTGGCCGGTAAGCTGGCCGGGGCCGACATTCTGGTGGTGCATAAAGCCCCGGTCACTCAAGAAGTGATTGAAAGTGCGCCCCGGTTGCGCCTGATTGCCTGTGCCCGGGCACACCCGGTGAATGTGGATGTCCGGGCGGCCTTAAGCCGGGGGATCCCCGTGGTGCATGCCCCGGGGCGGGCGGCCGACTCTACCGCTGATTTAACCATGGCCCTTTTGCTTTTTCTAGCCCGCAATATGGTGGAGACCTGCCGTTTGGTAAGCCGCCTGGGGGCCGGCGCCTGGCAGTACGACTGCCGCAGCCGGCTGGAGGGAGTAGAACTGGCGGGGAAGATCCTGGGCATTATCGGCTTCGGACAGGTTGGCCGGCGGGTGGCGGTACGGGCGCAGGCCTTTGGTATGAACCTCCTCGTGCACAGTCCCCAGGTAGAGCCGGCTGAAATTCTTGCCGCGGGCGGCCGGCCCGTGACTCTGGAAGAACTCCTGTCAGCTTCCGATTTTGTCAGCCTCCATACCCGGCCCGCTCCGGAAAAAATAGGTTTAATTGGCGCACCCCAGCTGGCGCTGATGAAAAACTCGGCCTGCTTAATCAATACCGCCCGGGGTGAACTGGTGGATGAGGATGCCCTTTACCGCGCCTTAAAGGAAAAAAGGATCCGGGCTGCGGCGCTGGATGTTTTAATTTCGGAACCCCCGCCGCCGGATCATCCCTTTTTTACCCTCCCCAACGTCGTCCTGACCCCCCACCTGGGAGGCAAAACGGAAGCTGCACCAATGAGAGCGGCAAAAATAATTGCCGGGGAAATTGTCAATTTTTTGAGCGGAAAACCCCTCCGGCATGCAGTAAGTATCCAGGCGTAAAGTCAATACCACCCTTCCCATCAATTGGCCATTGTCCTGCGAACATGCTTTCATTATACTTTAATATAGGTCTTCAAAAGAGTTTTAAAAGTGTGTCCGGCTTTTGCCGGCTCATTTTTTGCGTTCGGGAAGGAGGATGTGAATGATGAAAAGACGTCGCTTGTTAAGCATAATGATGTTCTTAATTGCCCTGCCGTTTTTGGTCGCGGGTACGGGAGGTGCCTGGAACAGTTCGGGCCTGGACATTTCGCCGGCGCAAGCGACCGGAGAAAAGGGTTCGTCTTTTCAGCAGGCACCGGATTACCGGCCACTGCAAAACCAACTGAAAGACTACCTGGCCCAACAGCCGGGAGTTTACGGCATCTACTTTAAGGACCTGCACTCCGGGGCCAGCTTTGATATAAACGGTGATGAGCCCATAACCGCCGCCAGCACGGTAAAGGTGCCCGTGGTCCTCTACTTGAACCATCTCGTGGCCCAGGGCAGGCTGGAGTGGGATGACCGGGTGGTTTATGACAGCAAACGGGATTATCAAGGGGGAGCCGGGATTCTGCAGTTTTCTGCCCGGGACGGCGATAGCTATTCCCTGCGGATACTGGCCAACCTGTCCATAACCATCAGCGACAACATTGCCTACCGCATGCTGGTGCGCCACCTGGGTAAGGATAACGTGGCCCAATTTATGCGTGACCTTGGCGGGCAAACCGTGTTCCCGGGCGGGGAGAATATCACCACTGCCCGGGACATGGGCCGGTATATGGAGGCGGTGCTGGAATTCAGCCGTAAGCATCCTGCCCTGGGAGAGCGCCTTTTAGATGATATGGCCAACCCCATTTACCACGTGGGTCTGCCCGGCAGGCTCCCGCCGGAGGTAAGGGTGGCCCATAAGGAAGGAGATGTCTGGGGTGTGGCCAACGATGCCGGGATTGTTTTTGCCGAACACCCTTACATCCTGGTGGTGCTGTCCAAAGGGGAAACGGATGTTGATAAAGGATTTGCCCGCATCGCGGAGATTTCCCGGATGGTCTATGATTACCAGGTGAATCTAAAGCGGTAATGCCGTACAAAAGGCCTGGCGATCCTCAAGTTACGCCAGGCCCTTGTTTTGGTGCCGGCAAATCACTAAGATTTTTTCGCTACCAGATCATCCAGCGTCTTAAAGGTGTACCCCTGGGCCCTGGCATCTTTAAGGATGCGGTCCAGGGCTTCGGTGTTGTCCCTGGATACGGCGTGCAGCAATATTACCGCCCCGTTGTGCAGGTTATCCATTACCGACTGGTAGGCTTCCTGTGGACCTCCGGGCATGGGTATCCAGTCCACCAGGGCCAGGCTCCAGAAAATGTTATAATAGCCCAGTTGTCTGGTTACGGCCAGGGTGCGCTCACTGTATTCCCCTTTGGGCGGGCGCAGGTATTTCATCTTCTTCCCCGTCAGCCTGGTGTAAAGCTCTTCTACCGATTGCAGCTCTTTCTTGATCTCATCGTCACTGATGTCGGGCAGGCTGGGATGGTTCATGGTGTGGTTGCCCACGATGTGTCCTTCAGCTACCATGCGCTTGACCAGCTCCGGCTGGCTTTTGATGTAATGCCCGGTCACAAAGAAGGCGGCTTTGACGTTGTTGGCTTTGAGAATGTCCAGTATTTTAGCCGTGTAGCCGTTTTCATAACCTTCGTCAAAGGTCAGGTAAAGCACCTTTTCACCGGGACTGCCAATCCAGTAGGCGTCATACCGGGCCAGGGTGTCGCGGATTGCTTTGGGCATTTCCGGTTGCTGGTGGTTGTCATTGCGTTTAATGCCCCAACCGCGGCGTGCGTTGGACAAGGAAGTAGTGGTCTGGCCGGTCTTTTTATCGCCGGTGGCACTTTTCTTTTCATTAACATTTTCCGGGATTTGAACCTTTGCCTCATTTCTTGCTGGTTTTACTCCCTGTGAAGGGGGGATATTTGCCGTTGTTTTTTCCCCCGCAGGTTGGGAAGAATAGACCCCAGCGACAGTGGATTTTGGATTGTCCGTCGCCAGGTACATCTTGCCGGCGTAAAATCCACCGGCAATTACAGCCATTATAAGTGCCACGGTTGCTTTGGCATATCTGGACAAGGGATTTTCCTCCTTATAAGTAAAAGTGCTTAGCATTAGCTTGGGCAGTGAAATAAGGAATTATTCCGGCCTTTGATATAGTAAAATTTCGACACCTTCCGTCATCAGCCTTCTTTTGCTATACTATGTTTTAAAGGTGTTTCATGGGAAGATCGGCTACCTGCTAAACTTAGCCTGTATACCTGGCGTTCACTTAAGCCCAGGACCTCAGCAGCCTGCCTGTTGGTAATCTTGCCTTTGACGGCCTGTTCAATCACAAACACCCTGCGCGACTCTTTAGCACTCAAAAAGATTTCTCCTCCCATAGTGACATTTTCTCAGTCCGCTTACAGGGTGACAATATCATAGTCCGGTGACAAGGCTGCGGTGGGGGTATTGACACGACCGGGGTTTTCTGTTATTATAATAACTGCGCCTGAAGCAAGTGAGCCATGCCGGCGTAGCTCAATTGGCAGAGCAGCTGACTTGTAATCAGCAGGTTGCGGGTTCGAGTCCCATCGCCGGCTCCAGCTGAGAAGTGAGAGGCGAGAAGTTAGAAGTGAGAAGAGTAGAAGGAATTCGGCGCAGCCGAATTCCAGCCTTAAAATCTCACCTCCAACTTCTCACCTCCCACATCCCATACGGAGGGGTTCCCGAGTGGTCAAAGGGAGCAGACTGTAAATCTGCCGGCTGACGCCTTCGCAGGTTCGAATCCTGCCCCCTCCACCAAATGCCAGCTTATACTCAGGACCGGACTTCTTCAAATAAAGGGTTTGAAAAGTTCCGGTTCTGTGTTATAATATAACTTGCCGACGCGGGGTGGAGCAGCTGGTAGCTCGTCGGGCTCATAACCCGAAGGTCGTAGGTTCAAATCCTACCCCCGCAACCAATGCCACTATAGCTCAGTCGGTAGAGCGCGTCCTTGGTAAGGACGAGGTCACCGGTTCAATCCCGGTTAGTGGCTCCAGTTTGAGAAGTGAGAGGCGAGAGGTCAGAGGTGAGATTAGAAGGAATTCAGCAAAGCCGAATTCCAGCCTTGAATTCTCACTTCCCACTTCTCACCTCACACTTCTCATTGCGGCGGCGTAGCTCAGTTGGTTAGAGCAAGCGGTTCATACCCGCTGTGTCCGGGGTTCGAGTCCCTGCGCCGCTACCACTAAAGAATCGCCAGCGTAAAAGCTGGTGATTTTTATTTTGGGGAGCAGGAATTTTAAGCCCTTTAGCGAATTTTGTGTTCTGTGACTTATTGCATGATTTAAAGAAAAGTGGTAATAATTTAGAAGTGTGTAAAAAAGTGGGTTTCAAGGAGGAGGAAAGAGGATCATGGCCAAGGCCAAATTTGAGCGGACGAAACCCCACGTAAACGTAGGGACCATTGGACACGTTGACCACGGGAAGACCACTTTGACGGCAGCCATCACCACGGTGCTGGCTACGGTGGGCAAGGCGCAGGTCAAGAAATACGAAGAGATCGACAACGCACCGGAGGAGCGGGAGCGGGGGATTACCATTAACACCGCCCACGTGGAATACGAGACGGAAAAGAGGCACTATGCCCACGTGGACTGTCCGGGCCACGCGGACTACGTGAAGAACATGATCACGGGTGCGGCCCAGATGGACGGTGCGATTCTGGTGGTATCGGCGGCGGACGGTCCCATGCCCCAGACGCGGGAGCACATTTTGCTGGCCCGGCAGGTGGGTGTGCCCTACATTGTGGTGTACATGAACAAGGCGGACATGGTGGACGACGCGGAACTTTTGGAACTGGTGGAGATGGAAGTGCGGGAACTTCTGTCCACCTATGAATTTCCGGGGGACGACGTACCTGTGATCACGGGTTCGGCGTTAAAGGCCTTGGAATGCGGCTGTGGCAAGCGGGATTGCGAATGGTGCAAATCGATCTGGGAACTGATGGACGCGGTGGACGAATACATTCCGACGCCGCAGCGTGACATTGACAAGCCCTTCCTGATGCCGATCGAAGACGTGTTCAGCATCACCGGTCGCGGTACGGTGGTGACGGGGCGTGTAGAGCGCGGGACGGTGAAAGTGGGCGACGAAGTAGAGATAGTGGGTCTGATGGAGAAGCCGAAGAAGACGGTGGTCACGGGTGTAGAAATGTTCCGGAAGATCCTGGACCGGGGTGAAGCGGGGGACAACATTGGATGTCTGTTGCGCGGTATCGACCGTAAGGAAGTGGAGCGGGGGATGGTGCTGGCGAAGCCCGGGAGCATCAAGCCGCACACCCACTTCAACGCGGAAGTATACGTGCTGACCAAGGAAGAAGGTGGGCGGCACACGCCGTTCTTTAACGGGTACCGGCCGCAGTTTTACTTCCGGACAACGGACGTGACGGGGACGATAACGCTGCCTGAAGGTGTGGAGATGGTGATGCCCGGGGATAACGTTCGGCTGGAGATCAAGCTGATCACCCCCATTGCCATTGAAGAAGGGCTGCGCTTCGCCATCCGGGAAGGTGGCCGTACCGTCGGAGCCGGCGTGGTCACCTCGATTATCGAGTAGCCAGCTGGAACGAGAAGTGGGAAGTGGAAAGTGGGGCCAGTAATGGAAAGCATCCCACATCCCACTTCTCATATTTACGAAAACCCCCTTTGCCGGGTTTGAAAGGAGGTAGACTCTTGAAAAAGCAAAAGATTCGCATCCGGTTGAAGGCCTACGATCACCACATGCTGGATCAGTCGGCCCAGAAGATTGTAGAGACCGCCCGGCGCACCGGTGCCCAGGTAGCCGGCCCTATTCCTTTGCCCACGGAGAAAAATATTTACACCATTTTGCGTTCACCCCACGTCAACAAGGACTCGCGGGAGCAGTTTGAGATACGGACGCACAAGCGTTTGATCGATATCCTGGAACCCACGCCTAAAACCGTGGACGCCTTAATGCGCCTGGATCTGCCTGCCGGGGTGGACATTGAAATCAAGCTTTAGGAGGTGCTAAGGACCATGCCCAAGGGCATCCTCGGCCGTAAAGTCGGCATGACCCAGATTTTCAATGATGCCGGGCAGGCCATTCCCGTTACAGTCATTGAAGCCGGTCCCTGCATAGTGGTGCAAAAGAAAACCCCCGAGCGGGACGGATACAGCGCGATCCAGTTGGGTTTTGGCGAAAAGCCCGAGCGTTTGGTCAACAAACCCTTAAAAGGGCATTTTGCTAAAGCCGGCGTGCGACCTTTGCGTTTTTTGCGGGAATTGCGCGTGGAAAATGTGGAAGATTACCAGGTGGGGCAGGAAATTAAGGCCGATGTCTTTACCACCGGTGAAAGGGTGGATGTGGTCGGCACATCCAGGGGCCGTGGTTTTGCAGGTGGCATTAAACGCCACGGCTTTCACCGGGGACCCATGGCTCACGGTTCCAAGTACCACCGGCGGCCCGGCTCCCTGGGAGCGAAAGGACCGGCCCGGGTTTTCAAAGGAAGAAAGTTGCCCGGACATTACGGTGTGGAGCGGGTAACGGTGCAAAACCTGGAAGTAGTGCGGGTGGACCCGGAGAGAAATCTTCTGGCCGTGAAAGGATCTGTCCCTGGCCCCCGCGGGGGTCTTTTGCTGGTTAAGGAAACCGTTAAGGCCCGCTAGTAACCAGGCACCGGAAGGAGGAAAGCGTTATGCCTACAGTTGCCGTTTACAATATCAACGGGGACCAGGTGGGCGAAATCCATTTGCGGGACGATGTATTCGGCGTCCCCGTGCATATGTCCGTGCTGCACGATGCCGTGGTCTGGCAGCTGGCCGGGCGCCGTCTGGGAACCCATGATACCAAGACCAGGGGAGAGGTTCGGGGCGGCGGGCGCAAACCCTGGCGCCAGAAAGGTACCGGCCGTGCCCGTCACGGCAGCATCCGTTCCCCGATCTGGCGGAAGGGCGGCATCGTCTTTGGTCCTCATCCCCGGGACTACAGTTACCGGCTGCCCCGCAAGGTGCGGCGCCTGGCTATGAAGTCCGCCCTGTCGGCCAAGGTGCAGGACGGCAAAATTGTGGTTCTGGAAGACCTGAAGTTAGAGCAGCCCCGCACCAAGGATATGGTGCGCATTTTGGGGAACCTCAAGGTAAACGACAAGGCCCTGGTGGTTACTGCCGACCGGGAGGAAAACGTGATCAAGTCGGCCCGGAATATCCCCGGCATTAAACCCATGTCTGCCGATGGTCTTAATGTGTACGACCTGTTGGCCCATAATACGCTGGTCATAACGAAGGACGCGGTGGCCAGGGTCCAGGAGGTGCTGGCCCAGTGAAAAACCCCCGGGATATTTTAAAGCGGCCGGTAATTACGGAGAAGAGCATGTCCCTGCTGGCCGACAACAAGTACACTTTTATCGTCGATCCCCATGCCAACAAGGTGGAAATTAAAAAAGCAGTAGAAGAACTGTTCAAGGTGAAAGTGGAAAAGGTAAATACCATGCGGGTTAAAGGGAAAACAAAACGGGTGCGGAATATCGTTGGTCGCCGCCCCGACGTCAAGAAAGCCATCGTCACCCTGCGGAAAGGGGATAAGATCGAACTCTTTGAGGGTGTGTAAAACTTCCCTCCCCCCGATTCGGGTGCGCGGGCTTATTTTGGAAGGAGGGAAACCAGTTGGGTATTAAAAAGTTCAAGCCGACATCTCCCGGGCGGCGGTTTGTCACCGTATCGACCTTTGATGAAATCACCAAAACCGAACCGGAAAAGTCCCTGCTGGTGCCGCTGAAGAAAAAGGCGGGCCGCAATTTCCAGGGCAGGATTACCGTGAGGCACCGGGGCGGCGGTCACAAGCGCATGTACCGCATCATTGACTTCAAGCGGGATAAAGATGGCATCCCGGCCAAAGTGGCCAGCATTGAATACGATCCCAACCGTTCGGCCCGTATTGCTCTGTTGCACTATGCCGACGGGGAAAAACGCTACATCCTGGCTCCCGTGGGCCTGGAAGTGGGCATGACGGTGGTATCGGGTCCTGATGCCGACATCAAGGTGGGCAACGCGCTGCCCCTGCGGAATATCCCGGTGGGTACCCTGGTGCACAACCTGGAGCTGTACCCGGGCGGCGGCGGCCAGCTGGTGCGCTCGGCGGGTGCGGCGGCCCAGGTTATGGCCAAGGAAGGCAAGTATGCCCATATTCGTATGCCCTCGGGCGAAATGCGCCTGCTTCTTTTGGATTGCCGGGCCACCATCGGCCAGGTGGGCAATGTGGAGCATGAAAATATCACCATCGGTAAAGCCGGCCGCTCTCGCTGGTTGGGTATCAGGCCGACCGTGCGCGGTGTGGTCATGAACCCGGTGGATCACCCTCACGGCGGCGGTGAAGGCCGTTCCCCCATTGGCCGTAACCCGGTTACTCCCTGGGGCAAGCCGGCCCTGGGCGCCCGTACACGGAAGAAGAAACCCAGCGATCGCCTGATCATCAAGAGAAGGGCGAAGTAATTCGGTATTCCGGGTAGCAGCCGGAAGGAGGTAGGTGAAAAGGCTATGGGACGTTCGTTAAAAAAGGGCCCCTACTGCGATCCGAAGCTATTGAAAAAAATCGAGGAAATGAACGCTAAAGGGGAAAAGCGGGTTATCAAGACCTGGTCCCGCCGTTCGACCATTTTCCCGCAGATGATCGGTCATACTATTGCCGTGCATGACGGCCGGAAACACGTTCCCATATATATTACCGAAGACATGGTCGGGCATAAGCTGGGTGAGTTTGCTCCCACCCGGTTATTCCGGGGCCACGGTGCTCACACCGAAAGGTCCACGGCCCTGAAGTAATCACTAAGGAGGGTTTGGGATGGAAGCCAGAGCAGTGGCCAGGTACGTACGCATTTCGCCCCGCAAGGTGCGCCAGGTGGTGGATCTCATCCGGGGGAAGGATGTACGTGAGGCGCTGGCCATCCTGAGATTTACGCCGAAAAGGGCCGCGGTTCCGGTGGCCAAGGTAATTAAATCGGCTGCGGCCAACGCCGAACACAACTACGATATGAATCCTGATAATCTCTATATTGCAGCGGCTTATGTGGATCAGGGGCCAACCTGGAAGCGTTACCAGGCCCGGGCCATGGGCCGGGCGGACTTGTTGCGCAGGCGGACCAGCCACATCACCGTGGTGGTCAAGGAAAAGGAATAGCAAAGGAGGAGTAGCGTGGGCCAGAAGGTACATCCCAAAGGGTTGCGCATTGGCATTATCAAAGACTGGGACGCCAAATGGTTTGCCGATAAGAAGAATTTTGCCAACCTGCTTTTAGAAGATGTAAAGATCCGCAGATATATCAAGCAAAAGCTTTATGCCGCCGGCATCTCCCGCATTGCCATTGAACGAGCGGCCAACCGTATTCGCATCAGTATTTACACGGCCAAGCCGGGGATTGTCATCGGCCGGGGTGGTGCGGAAGTGGAAAACCTGCGCCGCGAACTGGAAAAAATGACGGGCAAGCAGGTGCATGTGAACATCGTGGAAATCAAAGTGCCCGAATTGGACGCCCAGCTGGTGGCGGAGAATGTGGCCGCCCAGATCGAAAAGCGGGTCGCCTTCCGGCGGGCCATGAAACAGAGTGTGGCCCGGGCCATGAAGATGGGCGCCAAAGGGATCAAGGTTTCCGTCAGCGGTCGGCTGGCCGGAGCCGAGATTGCCCGTACCGAGTGGTATAGCGAGGGCAAGGTACCCCTGCACACCCTGCGTGCGGATATCGATTACGGCTTTGCGGAAGCGGATACCACTTACGGTAAGATCGGCGTAAAGGTATGGATCTACAAGGGAGAAGTGCTGCCGGAGGCCAAGGCTGCGGCCGGTCAAGGAGGAGAGAAGGCTTATGCTCATGCCCAAGAGGGTTAAATATCGTAAACAGCACCGGGTAAGAGATCTGAGCGGTAGGGCCAAGGGGGGTACGGAGGTACACTTTGGCGAGTACGGGCTGATGGCCCTGGAGCCGGCCTGGATTACCAGCCGTCAAATTGAGGCTGCCCGTATTGCCATGACCCGTTACATTCGCCGGGGCGGGAAGGTGTGGATCAGGATATTCCCGGACCGGCCAATTACCGCCAAGCCTGCCGAAACCCGGATGGGCAGCGGTAAAGGTGCTCCCGAGTACTGGGTGGCGGTCGTCAAGCCTGGGCGGATTTTATTTGAGCTGGCCGGTATTGACGAGGAGGTGGCCCGGGAAGCCATGCGCCTGGCCTCTCACAAGCTGCCCATTAAAACAAAGTTTGTCAAACGTGGGAGTGAGGCAAATGAAGGCTAAGGATTTGCGGGAACTATCCGATGAGGAGCTGGTCAAGAAGCTGGACGATTCCAAAGATGAACTTTTCAAGCTACGGTTTCAACTGGCTACCAACCAGCTGGATAACCCCATGAAAATCAGGGAAGTGCGCCGGAACATTGCCCGTTTAAAGACTGTGCTCCGGGAGCGGGAGCTGGGCATCCGGCGGGCCTAACGAAAGGGGAGTCACGAGGTGGAAGTTCGTAAGCAGCGCAAAGTCCGGACGGGCCGCGTGGTTAGCGATAAAATGGACAAAACGGTAGTAGTGGCGGTGGAAACTCTGGTGCGGCACCCGCTCTACCAGCGTACCATTCGTAAGACCAAGAAGTTTAAAGCCCATGACGAAGAAAATGCCTGCCGCGTCGGGGATAAGGTACGCATTATGGAAACCCGGCCCCTTTCGAAAGAAAAGCGCTGGCGGGTGGTTGAAATCCTGGAACGGGCTGAACGGATTTAATTAAACCCTTGTGAAGGGAGGTTAAAGCCGATGATCCAGGTACAGTCGATGCTCAACGTCGCCGACAACACCGGTGCCCGCCGCCTGATGTGCATTCGTGTACTCGGCGGAAGCATGCGCCGTTATGCCAGTTTGGGAGACGAAATCATTTGTTCCGTCAAAGAAGCTACGCCCGGCGGCGTTGTTAAGAAGGGCGACGTGGTGCGGGCGGTGGTTGTGCGGACCAACAAGGAAGTGCGCCGCCCGGATGGTTCATACATTAAATTTGACGAGAACGCGGCGGTCATTATCAAGGACGACAAGAGCCCCCGGGGCACCCGTATCTTCGGACCGGTGGCCCGGGAGTTACGGGACCGGGACTTCATGAAGATAATTTCCCTGGCTCCGGAGGTAATCTAGCCGGGAACTGGAGGTAGTCGATATGCCCAAGCTGCACGTGCGTAAAGGCGATACAGTGCTGGTGTTGACCGGTAAATATGCTGGCAAAAGAGGCAAGGTGTTGGCGGCATTACCGGCTGAAGGGCGGGTAATTGTGGAGGGCGTGAATATCGTGAAGCGCCATACCAGGCCCAGCGCGCGCATGCCCCAAGGAGGCATCGTGGAGAAGGAAGCCCCCATCCACGCCTCCAACGTGATGCTGGTCTGCAGCAAATGCAACAGCCCAACCCGCATAGCCAAAAAGTTTTTGGAGGACGGCAAAAAGGTGCGGGTATGTAAAAAATGCGGGGAAGAACTAGGCTAAAAGGCAGGTGAAAAAGCGTGCCGAGACTTAAAGATAAATATAAAAACGAAGTAGTCAAGGCCATGATGCAGAAGTTTGGCTATAAAAACGTGATGGAGGTACCCAGGCTGGAAAAGGTGGTCATCAACATGGGCGTAGGCGAGGCCACCCATAACAGCAAAGCCATGGACGCGGCGGTCAGCGATCTGGCCACTATTACCGGCCAGCGTCCGGTGATCACCCGGGCTAAGAAATCCATTGCCGCCTTTAAGGTGCGCCAGGGGATGACCGTGGGCTGCAAGGTAACCCTGCGGGGGGACCGCATGTATGAGTTCATCGACAAGCTTTTCAACGTGGCCCTCCCCCGGGTGCGGGATTTCCGGGGGGTTTCGCCCAAATCCTTTGACGGCCGCGGCAATTACAGCCTGGGCGTTCGGGAGCAGCTGATCTTCCCCGAAATCGAATATGATAAGATCGATAAAGTACGGGGAATGGATATCATCTTTGTAACCACGGCCAAAACCGACGAGGAGGCGCGGGAACTTTTGCGCCTGCTGGGCATGCCTTTTGCGGCTGCCTAAGCGGGAACAACCTCAAACGATTATGGCAAAGCAGGTAAGAATCGTATATAAGGGGGGACTCAAGTGGCTAAAAAATCGATGATCGCCAAGGCAATGCGCGAACCCAAATTCAAGGTGCGCCAGCACAACCGCTGCAAACTTTGCGGCCGTCCCCGGGCGTACATGCGCAAGTTCGGCATTTGCCGCATCTGTTTCCGGGTTCTTGCTTACCGCGGTGAGATTCCCGGCGTTCGAAAGGCCAGCTGGTAAAGAGGAAGGGGGTATTGCCATGGTTATGACCGACCCGATCGCGGACTTTCTCACCCGTATTCGCAATGCCAATACGGTTTACCTCGATAAAGTGGAGGCCCCTGCTTCCCGCTTGAAGAAGGCTATTGCCGACATTCTCAAGGAAGAGGGCCTGATTAAGGATTACGAAGTGATCGACGACGGCAAGCAGGGCATCATCCGCGTATATTTGAAGTACGGCCCTGACAAAAAACGGGTAATTACCGGATTAAAACGGATTTCCAGGCCGGGACTCCGGGTCTATGCCCGCAAGGATTCCATCCCCAAGGTGCTGGGTGGCCTGGGTATTGCTATCCTGTCCACCTCCAAGGGCATCATGACCGATAAACAGGCCCGGAAGCTGGGTGTGGGCGGCGAAGTAATCTGCTACGTATGGTAGGAGGAGGGAAGGCTTGTGTCCAGGATTGGCAAGAAGCCCATTGCCCTGCCCCAGGGGGTTGATGTGCAAATAGAAGGCAATACCGTGCGCATAAAGGGGCCCAAGGGCCAGCTTGAACGGGAATTCCACCGGGATATGCGCATCCGCCTGGACGAGGAGGGCCGCCTAGTGGTGGAACGCCCCTCGGACGAAAAGAACCACCGGTCCCTGCATGGTTTGACCCGCACGCTGCTGGCCAATATGGTGGAGGGAGTAACAAAGGGGTTTGCAAAAACTCTGGAGCTGGTCGGCGTAGGTTACCGGGCCACCAAGCAGGGTAACAAGCTGGTGCTGTCGGTGGGCTACTCCCACCCGGTAGAGATTGTCCCCCCGCCGGGGCTGGAGATAGAAGTTCCCGCGCCAAACAAAATTGTGGTCAAGGGAACGGACAAGGAAAAGGTCGGCGCCCTGGCTGCGGTTATCCGCGGTGTACGGGAGCCTGAACCTTACAAGGGCAAGGGTATCAGGTACGAAAACGAACAAATCCGGCGCAAGGCCGGTAAGGCTGGCGGTAAAGGTAAGAAGTAGGGAGGCTTGATTGCTTTGATTAAGAAACCGGATCGCAAGGCATTGCGGGCCAAGAGACATTTACGGGTACGCAAGAAGATTTCCGGTACCGCCGAGCGCCCCAGGTTGAATGTCTTCCGGAGCTTAAAGCACATGTATGCCCAGATTATTGATGACGAGCGGGGAATTACCCTGGTCAGCGCTTCGACCCTTTCCCCCGAATTGAGGGAGCAGCTCAAAGCAGGTGGTAACAAGGAAGCAGCTGCCGCGGTGGGCCGCCTGGTGGCCAGGAAAGCCCTGGAGCGCGGGATTAAGAAAGTGGTCTTTGATCGGGCTGGATATATTTATCACGGCCGGGTGAAGGCTTTAGCCGAGGCCGCCCGGGAAGCCGGTCTGGAATTCTAGGTGACGAAGGAGGGAAACGGGTGACCAGGATTGACGCCAGTAAGCTGGAGCTTACCGAGAAAGTAGTATCCATTAACCGCGTGGCCAAGGTGGTCAAAGGCGGACGGCGCTTTAGTTTTTCGGCTCTGGTGGTGGTAGGCGATGGCAACGGCCGGGTCGGCGCCGGGCTGGGCAAGGCCGGCGAGGTGCCCGAGGCCATTCGCAAGGGAATTGAAGATGCCAAGAAAAACATGATCCAGGTGCCCTTATCCGGCACCACCATTCCCCATGAAGTGATTGGTGAATTTGGTGCGGGCAAGGTACTGTTAAAACCGGCCGCCCCCGGTACCGGGGTAATTGCCGGCGGTCCCGTGCGGGCGATTTTGGAGTGTGCCGGGGTCCGGGACATCCTCACCAAGTCCCTGGGTTCGCACAACGCCAACAACATGGTTCATGCCACCATGGTGGCTTTAAAGAGCCTGAAGACCCCGGAAGAGGTGGCCCGGCTGCGGGGTAAAACGGTGGAAGAATTACTGGGCTAAGGGGGTAAGAACATGGCCAAGTTGAAGATTACCCTGATCAGAAGTCTCATCGGTCGCCCCGAAGACCAGCGCGTAACCGTACGTACTCTGGGCCTGCGCAAACTGCACAGCTCGGTAGTTCAAAACGATACGCCGCAGATACGGGGCATGATTAACAAAGTATCCCACCTGGTCAAGGTCGAGGAAGTTTAAACGACGGGTACGGATGGCCTTTAGACCAGCAACCAACTGGAGGTGTAATTGTGGCTCAACTGCATGACCTGCGTCCCAACCCGGGGGCGCGTACCAAACCAACCCGCAAGGGGCAGGGTATCGGTTCCGGCTTAGGAAAAACGGCCGGCCGGGGGCACAAGGGACAAAAGGCGCGTTCCGGCGGCGGGGTGAGGCCCGGTTTTGAAGGCGGCCAGATGCCCTTGCAGCGGCGCGTGCCCAAGCGGGGTTTTACCAACGCGCGCTTTAAGAAAGAGATAGTGGCCGTAAATATTGAGGCGCTAAATCGTTTTGAAGACGGTGCGGTAGTAACACCGGAAACACTCCTGTCGGAACGGATAATCAAAAAGCTGGGTGATGGGGTAAAGATCCTGGGCGACGGGCAGCTGGAAAAAGCGCTGACCGTGCGGGCCCACGCTTTCAGCAAATCGGCGGTGGAAAAGATTGAAGCTGCCGGCGGCAAAGCTGAGGTGATCTAGGTGCTGGACAGCCTCAGAAGCGCCGTCAGGATTGATGAGCTCCGTTCAAAGCTTCTCTTTACCCTGGCCATGCTCTTTGTTTTCCGCATCGGCGCTCACATTCCCGTGCCGGGGGTTAACACCGAAGTTTTTGCGAAACTGCTCCAAACGGGTGCCCTTTTCGGCTTCTTTGACGTAATCTCCGGTGGGGCCTTTAAAAATTTTTCCATCTTTGCCATGAGTATTACCCCTTACATTAACGCTTCTATTATAATGCAGCTCCTGACGGTGGTTATTCCCTCCCTGGAGCGATTGGCCAAGGAAGGGGAAGAGGGCCGGAAAAAAATCGTCCAGTACACCCGCTACCTCACCGTGGTGCTGGCGTTTATCCAGGCCATCGGGATCAGCTTTGCCCTGCGCAACCAGCATGTGCTGGTGAGCCCCACCGTCGGCCACTACCTCTTGGTGGCCCTGACCCTGACCGCCGGGACGGCCTTCCTGATGTGGATTGGGGAACAGATTACCGAAAAGGGCATTGGCAACGGCATCTCGCTTTTGATCTTTGCCGGTATTGTCTCCCGGGTTCCGGCGGGTGTGGTAAGGGTGGTGGAGTACCTGCGGGCCGGGACCATCAATATCCTGAGCGTGATCCTGCTCCTGGTCATTGGTGCACTGGTCATCGCCGCCATTGTGGCGGTTAACGAGGGGCAGCGGCGCATTCCCGTACAGTACGCCAAGCGCGTGGTGGGACGCCGGGTATACGGCGGGCAGTCCACCCACCTGCCCTTGAGGGTGAACCAGGCTGGCGTCATCCCGGTGATCTTTGCTTCTTCTATTTTGATGTTTCCAGAACAGCTTGCCACCTGGTTTCAAAACACCTGGTTTGGCAACTGGTACCTGGCCTTTTTTGCCTGGGGTACGCCCCTGCACACCATCATTTACGCCCTGCTGGTGATTGGCTTTACCTACTTCTACACGGCGGTTATCATGAACCCGGTGGATATTGCCGAAAACATTAAGAAATACGGCGGCTTCATTCCGGGCATCCGGCCCGGACGCCCCACAGCCGAATATATCAGCCGGGTCATGAGCCGGGTAACCTTGGCAGGGGCTATTTTCCTGGCCTTAATTGCCATCCTGCCCAATTTTGTCCTGCTGGCTACCCGCATCCCCCAGATTTACTTTGGCGGAACCGCCCTGTTGATTGTGGTGGGGGTGGCCCTGGATACCATGAAGCAGGTGGAATCCCACATGTTGATGCGCAGCTACCAGGGTTTTATCAGGTAGGGAGATGACCTTAAAAATGATCATGATTAAGTCGCAGCGGGAACTACGCTACATGCGCGATGCCGGCCGCGTGGTGGCGGGTGTCCTGGGCGAGCTCTCCCGGGCCATTAAGCCGGGGGTGACCACCGCAGAACTGGACCGTTTGGCTGAGGACTTTATCCTGGCCCGGGGTGCCAGGCCCGCGTTCAAGGGCCTCTATGGTTTTCCGGCCAGCATCTGCACCTCGGTCAACGAGCAGGTGGTGCACGGTATCCCCGGTTTAAGAAAACTGGAAAGTGGAGATATTATCAGTATTGACGTCGGGGCGGAAATAAATGGATATTTTGGGGACGGTGCGGCCACCTTTCCGGTAGGCGAGGTTTCCCCGGAGGCAAAAAAACTGCTGGCCGTAACCGAAGGGGCTCTGTACGAGGGCATTCGCTTTGCCCGGCAGGGTAACCGCCTGTCGGATATTTCCCATGCCGTACAGAGCTATGTGGAGAAACACGGGTTCTCTGTGGTCCGGGAATACGTGGGCCACGGTATTGGCCGGAGCATGCATGAGGAGCCACAGGTGCCCAACTTCGGAAAGCCGGGACGGGGTCCCAGGCTGAAGGCGGGAATGACTTTAGCCATTGAACCGATGGTCAATGCGGGCACCCATGAGGTGCGCACCCTTGGGGACAACTGGACGGTGGTAACCGGGGATTCCAAGCTATCGGCCCATTTCGAGCACACCGTTGCTATCACCGATGGTGAGCCGGAGATCCTTACCCGGTTGTAACTGGAGGTGATCTCGGTGAAGGATTATTTTACGCCGGGTCGGTTGGTAAGCTCTACTGCCGGCCGGGATTACGGCAAATTTTACCTCATTCTCGACCGCGTCAACGAGACCAGGGTACGGGTGGTCAATGGGGCGGACCGCAAGGTAAGCGGGCCGAAGTTAAAAAATATTAAGCATCTAAAAGTTTATCCCCTGGTGGCCGGCGATATTGCCCACAAGGTGAGCACCGGCCAGCGGGTTACCGATCTGGATGTCCGCAGGGCGCTCAAAGAACTGCTGGAAACTTACGGGCAGGCAGCAACTGCGCAAGGCAAGCCATCGGACGGGAAACTGGAGCTAAAGCTAAACGGCTCCGGAAAGGAGGTTGGCTAAAGCCCATGTCCAAACAAGAAAAGGATGTTATTGAAGTTGAGGGCACTGTGATTGAGCCACTTCCCAATGCCATGTTTCGCGTCGAATTGCAGAACGGCCATAAAGTTTTAGCTCACGTTTCAGGGAAAATCCGCATGAACTTTATCCGCATTTTACCCGGTGATCGGGTGCTGGTGGAACTGTCACCTTATGATTTGAGCCGTGGTCGGATTGTTTACCGTTATAAATAAGGTGATGGTCCGGGCAAAGGAGGTTTTAACAAATGAAAGTGCGCCCGTCGGTAAAACCCATTTGTGAGAAATGCAAGGTTATCCGCCGTCATGGTAAAGTGATGGTCATCTGCGAAAATCCCAAGCATAAACAAAAACAAGGTTAACGGAGGTGTGTTTTCACGCATGGCTCGTATTGCAGGGGTTGACCTGCCCAGGGATAAGCGGGTAGAGATCGCCCTGACCTATATTTACGGCATCGGCAGGCCCACATCCAAGAAAATCCTGGCCCAGACAGGAATTAATCCCGATACCCGGGTCCGCAACCTCACCGAAGACGAAGTCAACCGCTTAAGGGACGTCATTGAGAAGAACTACCGGGTGGAGGGTGATCTCCGCCGGGAAGTGGCCATGAATATTAAGCGGCTCATCGAAATCGGCTGCTACCGTGGCTTGCGTCACCGCCGGGGCCTCCCGGTAAGGGGACAGCGCACAAAAACCAACGCCCGGACGCGCAAGGGTCCGCGGAAAACTGTGGGTGTGCGGCGGAAGAAATAAAGGGGGGGGTAAGGTAAAATGGCCAGAAAAGCAGCACGTACAAAAAGGCGGGAACGCAAGAATATAGAACACGGAGTGGCCCACATCCGCTCTACCTTTAATAATACCATCGTGACCATAACCGATACGCGGGGCAACGCCATTTCCTGGGCCAGTGCTGGGACCGTGGGGTTCAAGGGTTCCCGGAAGAGCACGCCCTTTGCCGCCCAGATGGCCGCCGAGGCGGCAGCCAAGGAGGCCATGGAACACGGCATGAAAACGGTAGAAGTGATGGTCAAGGGCCCCGGGGCGGGCCGGGAAGCAGCCATCCGCTCCCTGCAGGCGGCGGGGCTGGAAGTAAGCCTGATTAAAGACGTTACACCCATTCCCCATAATGGATGCCGGCCACCAAAACGCCGGAGAGTTTAAGGAGGTATCAAGGAACTAGATGGCCAGATACACAGGTCCGCAGTGCCGGCTGTGTCGCCGTGAGGGTGTCAAGCTTTACTTGAAAGGGGACCGCTGCTACACGGGCAAGTGTGCCATTGACCGGCGGCCCTATGCACCGGGTGCCCACGGGCAGGCGCGCCGTAAGATCAGCGAATACGGCTTGCAGTTGCGGGAAAAACAAAAGGCCCGGCGTATCTACGGGGTGCTGGAAACCCAGTTTCGCAATTACTTTGAGCGTGCCGAGCGCCAGCCGGGGATTACCGGCGAAAACCTGCTCCGTTTGCTTGAAAGGCGCCTGGACAATGTAGTCTACCGCCTGGGATTGGCCGCGTCCCGCATGGAGGCCAGGCAGCTGGTGCGCCACGGCCACTTTACCGTTAACGGGCGGAAGGTGAATATCCCTTCCTACCTGGTACGGGTTGGCGACGTCATTGCCGTACGGGAAAAGAGCAAGGACTCCCCGCGCATTAAGGAATTAATGGAGCGGGCAGCCGACAGGACACCCCCGCCCTGGCTGGAGTATGACGAAAGTCAGGCACAAGGTCGCGTGGTGGCCCTCCCAACCAGGGACCAGATTGACACTCCCGTGCAGGAACACCTGATTGTGGAGCTGTACTCCAAGTAATGGCCTTGGTAAACTCTTATGGCCGGAACCGGCACTTGAGGGGGTTGCCGTATGCTGGAAATTGAGAAGCCCAAAATTGAGTGCGTGGAAAGCAGTCCCGATAACACTTACGCCAAGTTTGTGGTGGAACCCCTCGAGAGGGGATACGGGATCACGCTGGGTAATTCCCTGCGCAGGATCCTGCTTTCATCCCTTCCCGGGGCGGCAGTCACCTCGGTAAAAATCGAGGGTGTGCTGCACGAGTTTTCCACCATTCCCGGCGTACGGGAAGACGTAACCGACATCATCCTCAATCTGAAGAGCCTTTGCCTGAAGCTGCATACCGACGAGGAAAAGATCCTGCGGATTGAGGCCAAGGGGGAAGGGGAGGTCAGGGCCGGCGATATCATCCACGACCAGGATGTGGAGATTTTAAATCCCGACCTGCATATTGCCACCCTCGCCCCCAACGGTCGCCTGTTCATGGAAATTACCGTGGCCAAAGGGCGGGGCTATGTACCGGCGGAAAGGAATAAGAAGGGAGATCATATCATCGGCGTGATTCCCGTAGATTCCGTGTTCACCCCGGTACGTAAAGTCAACTACACGGTGGAAAACACCCGTGTGGGCCAGCGCACCGACTACGACAAGCTCACCCTGGAAGTGTGGACCGACGGCAGCATTAGGCCCGATGAGGCCACCAGCCTTTCGGCCAAAATTCTGGGTGAACACCTGCGCTTGTTCATCGGGCTCACCGAAGCGGTTAAAGATGTAGAAATAATGGTAGAGAAGGAAGAGGAAAAAAAGAACAAGATCCTGGAAATGACCATTGAAGAACTGGATCTCTCCGTCCGTTCCTATAACTGCCTGAAGCGCGCCGGCATCAACACGGTGGAGGAATTGATCCAGCGCAACGAGGAAGACATGATGAAGGTGCGCAACCTGGGTAAGAAATCCCTGGAAGAAGTAATCAACAAGCTAAGTGAGCTGGGCCTGTCCCTGCGTAAAAGTGATGAGTAAGGGGGGAGTAAAAATGGCGTATCGGAAGCTGGGACGTAACACCGGCCACCGCCGGGCCATGCTCAGGAATTTGGTTACGTCCCTTTTCCGCGACAACCGTATCCAGACCACCGAACCCCGGGCCAAGGAAGTTAAAAGCATTGCCGATAAAATGGTTACCCTGGCGAAAAGGGGTGACCTGGCAGCCCGGCGTCAGGCTCTGGCTTACATCTACGATGAACGGGTGGTGCGCAAGCTCTTTAACGACCTGGCTCCCAGGTATGCCGACCGTCCGGGCGGCTATACCCGCATTATCAAGATGGGTTACCGGCGGGGTGATGCCGCACCCATGGTGATCCTGGAACTTGTGTAAGGCAGGGATTTCCATCCGGGGGTTGAGCCATATCTATCACCTGGGCCAGCCCGGGGAAAGAATTGCTCTGCAAGATATTAGCGGTGATATTCGCCAGGGGGAATTGCTGGCCATCATTGGCCCCAATGGTTCGGGCAAATCTACCCTGGCCCGTCACTTTAATGCCGTGCTTCTGCCGACCCGGGGAACCGTAACGGTGAATGGGCTATCTACAGCCGATCCGGCCAACCGGTGGGAGATCCGCTGCCGGGTGGGGATGGTCCTGCAAAACCCGGACAACCAGCTGGTGGCGGCGGTGGTGGAGGAAGATGTGGCTTTTGGTCCCGAAAATTTAGGCCTGCCCCCGGAAGAAGTGCGGCGGCGGGTCGACCGGGCCCTGGCCCTGGCCGGGCTTGGCGAGCAGCGGCTGCGCCCTCCCCACCTGCTGTCCGGGGGGCAGAAGCAGCGGCTGGCCATTGCCGGTGCTCTGGCCATGAAGCCGTCCTGCCTGGTACTGGACGAGCCCACGGCCATGCTGGATCCTGCCGGGAGGCGGGAGGTTATCCAAACGCTCTTAAGTTTGAACCGGGAGGAAGGCCTGACCATAGTGCTGGTTACCCATTTTATGGAAGAGGCCGTCCTTGCGGACAGGGTCTGGGTCCTCTCCGGGGGTCGGCTGGTGCTGGAGGGAACACCGGCGCAGGTTTTCAGTCACCGGGAAGCCCTGCAAAAAATTGGCCTGGCCCTGCCCGGACCGGCGGAACTGGCCTGGCGCTTGCGTGCCGCCGGGTGGCCCGTTCCCGCCGGCATTCTGACTTTAAACGACCTGGTTGCCTGTCTGGCAGATTTGTTGTCTGAAACTGGATGGGGGCAACAGTAATGATCCTGGTGGAACACCTGACCCATATCTATGCCCCCGGTACTCCCCTTGCCCTGACGTCCCTGGAGGATGTTTCCCTGCGGATAGAGGAAGGGGAATTTGTCGTTCTGGCCGGGGCTACCGGTTCGGGCAAAACCACCCTGGTCCAGCACTTCAACGGGCTGCTTTTGCCCACTGCCGGTCGGGTGCTGGTCGACGGCCGGGATACCCGGGATAAACGGGTGCGCCGGGATTTGTGGCGCACGGTGGGGTTGCTTTTTCAAAACCCGGAACAGCAGCTTTTTGAGGAGAATGTTTTTGCCGAGGTGGCCTTCGGGTGCCGCAATCTGGGTCTGGATGAGGGGACGATCGAGATCCGGGTCCGCCGGGCCCTGGAAATGGTGGGGCTGGAACCGGTCCGGTTCGGCACGCTGTCCCCCTTTGCCTTGAGCCGGGGCCAGCAGCGCCGGGTGGCCCTGGCCGGCGTGCTGGCCTACCGCCCCCGGGTGCTGGTCCTGGATGAGCCGACATCCGGTCTGGACCCGGCGGCCAGGGAACAGATCTGGCAAATGCTCAAAGGGATGCAGCAGCACGGCCATACGGTGGTGGTGATCACCCACCACATGGAAGATGCTGCCCGGTATGCCGACCGGGTGGTGGTGCTCCACCGGGGGAAAATATACCGCCAGGGAACCCCGCGCCAGGTCTTCGGCGATCCCGAAGGCCTGCGGGCGGTGGGGCTGGACGTCCCCATGCCCGGCGAGCTGATGTATCGCCTGCGGCAAAGGGGCCTGCCCGTTAATACCGGTATCCTGACCCTGGACGAGGCCGAGGCGGAGCTGAAAAAACTGGCACCGTCCGGTAAAGCATGCCCGGTGATGTAAGATGATGTTAAGCGGTATTACCCTCGGCCAGTATATTCCGGGGCGGTCCTTTGTCCACCGCCTGGATCCCCGGACCAAAATCCTGGCCTCTGCAGTGATGATCATGGCCGTGCTGGTCTGCAACAAACCGGCGGGGTATGTCTTCCTCACCCTGGGCACACTGCTGGCCCTGGGGTTTGCCGGCACGTCCCCGCGCCTTCTGGTGGGCATCCTGCGCCCCTTTTGGGTTATCCTTACGCTAACCCTGGTTTTGCAGCTTTTTTTCACTCCCGGGCAGGTTTTGCTCGCCCTGGGACCCCTCCATGTAACCAGGGAAGGGCTGGTCCTGGGAGGACAGATCCTGTGGCGCTTAATCCTTTTAATTGTTTTCAGTTCACTTTTAACCCTGACCACCTCTCCTTTGATGCTGACCGCCGCCCTGGAGAGCCTTTTGAAGCCCCTGCAGCGGGCAGGGGTGCCGGCTTTCGACCTGGCCATGATGATGACCATTGCCCTGCGCTTTGTACCCACGTTGCTGGAAGAGGCCCAGCAGATCATCAAGGCGCAGCAGTCCCGGGGAGCGGTCTTTACCAGGGGCGGTCTGCTCCAGCGCGTCCGGGGGTTGGTGCCTTTGCTGGTGCCCCTTTTTGCCGGGGCTTTTCGCCGGGCGGAGGAGCTGGCTACGGCCATGGAAATTCGCTGCTACCGGGTTGGGGCAAACCGCACCCGCATGCACCAGCTTCGCTATGACTGGCGGGACTACGCCGTGCTGGCCGGGACGGGGACGTTGTTTCTGGCTACTTTGGCCTTGCGCTGGTGGGGGTAACCTTGCGCAACATTAAGCTGACCATTGCCTACGACGGGACCAATTATCACGGGTTTCAGGAGCAGCGGGGTACGGGCCTGGTGACCATCCAGGAGGTTCTGGAAAAGTGCTTGAGGCGCCTGGCCGGCAGGGAAATACGGGTCACCGGTGCCGGGCGCACCGATGCGGGAGTCCACGCCCGGGGTCAGGTGGTCAATTTTGATGCCGCCGGCTGGAATATTCCTGCGGAACGCATTGTTCTGGCCTTAAACGGCATGCTGCCCCGGGATATTGCCGCACTGGAGGCGGAGGAGGTAGGCCCGGAGTTCCACGCCCGCTATTCGGCCCTGGCCAAGACCTACCGCTACACCATTTACAACAGCCGCATTCCTTCTCCTTTCTGGCGCCTGTACAGCCATTTCGTGCCCCGCCCCCTGGACGTGCAGGCCATGGCCGGGGCGGCTCAATGGTTGGTGGGGACGCACGATTTTGCTTCCTTTCAAGCGGCGGGCTCGCCGGTAAAACATACCGTGCGCACCCTGTTTTCCGTGGATGTCTGCCGGGAAGGGAAAGAGGTGATCCACCTGATCTTTCGCGGCAATGGCTTTCTTTACAATATGGTGCGGATCATGGTGGGTACGCTGATCGAAGTGGGGCTGGGAAAACGGGACCCGGATGACATACCGGCCATTCTGGCCGCCCGGAACCGCACCCGGGCCGGCCCTACCGCGCCGCCCGAAGGTTTGTGCCTGGAGCGGGTGGAGTACTGAAGAAGTAGGCAGCAGACAGCGCACCGGAGTCGTTCAAGACGAGTCTCATTAGATCGCGTTCTTGACACTGGCAAAGCGGGGCATTAAAATACTACTATGTGGATTTCTGCCCCGGCCCTATGAGCCCCGGGGTTGGGGGCAAGAAGTCATGGAAGCTCCTTTTATTTCCGGTTCTTTCTCGCCCGGGTTTTGTGTCCTCTAGCCCGGGATCCGGTATTTAAACAACAACCGGGTCTCCCTAGTGTGCCGCCCACGCAAGAGGAGTGGGCAAATCCAGCCGAAAGGAGCGAAAACCTGGTCAGGGGGAGGCCGTATACCAGGCTGTACCAGGTGAGCTGGCATGAATAAAACGTATATGGCCAAGCCAGATGAAATAGAGCGCAAGTGGTATATTCTCGATGCCACGGATAAGCCCCTGGGGAGGCTGGCCGCCGAGGCCGCCCGCATCTTACGGGGCAAGCACCGCCCCCAGTTCACTCCCCACGTGGATACAGGAGATCACGTTATTGTGATTAATGCCGAAAAGGTAATCCTCACTGGCAACAAGCTCAAAAAGAAAAAGTACATCCGCCATTCCGGTTATCCCGGCGGCTTAAAGGTAACGGGATACGATGAGCTCCTGGCTAGGCGTCCCGAACTGGCCGTGCGCAAGGCCATTGTGGGGATGCTGCCCCATAACCGGCTCGGCGCCAGAATGGCCAAAAAGTTGCGGGTGTACCGGGGAGAGAATCATCCCCACCAGGCTCAGAAACCAGAAGTTTGGTCCATGTAGCGAGGGGAAGGAGGTCAGCAATGGCTGTTATAAAGTTTTACGGTACCGGGCGGCGTAAAAATGCCGTGGCGCGGGTTTACCTTGTTCCTGGTGAAGGCCGGATAATCATCAATGACCGGCCGGTGGAAGTATATTTAGGGCGCAAGACCCTGGAGGTGCTTGTGCGGCAGCCCCTGGAACTGACGGGCACGGAAGGTCGTTTTGATGTACTGGCCCGGGTCAAGGGCGGCGGTGTCAGCGGTCAGGCCGGGGCGGTAAGGCACGGTATTGCCCGGGCGCTCGTCAAAGCCGATCCCAACCTGCGTCCGGTGCTGAAAAAGGCCGGTTTCCTCACCCGGGATCCGCGGATGAAGGAAAGAAGGAAGTACGGCTTGAAGAAGGCCCGCCGGGCGCCCCAGTACTCCAAGCGTTAATGCGTTGCCGGCTAAGGGTTTGGCTTGCGAAGTTAAGATTATTAAAGGAAGGGCAGGTTCCCTTCCTTTTATCATGTGCGCCCGGCATGGGCGTTAACTTGGTGGTGAAAGTCCACTGCAGGCGAGGCAGCACGAGTCTGCTAGCCAAAGGCAAGGGTGTCCATCGCGAGGTGGAATCCGAAGGAAGCCGGAGGCAAAACCACGGCCCGATGAACAAGAACCCCATAAGAGGCTAAGCCGTTCGGATGAGCTGGCGTGACACAGCGAAATCCCAGGCTGCCAAGGGACGGCGGAGTATATGGGGCGGGCACGAGGTGAAGGTTAACGCTCTTACCCGGGGAGACCTGCCGGATAAGCCCA
>NZ_FQZM01000061.1 GCF_900142025.1 Desulfofundulus thermosubterraneus DSM 16057
CTCCAGGCCTTTCTTACCGCCCTGGCCGTGAATCTTAAAAGATGGGTAAACATAACTCTCACCAAGATAAAGGATAAGGTGAAGTTACCCACAGCCAGTACGGTCACAGTTTCAGCATGACCGGTAGAGGGTTAGTCCGCCCTTTTTGGCCTGAAATGCTGGTAACACAAAGGATGAGGTGGCAATGGATACCAGCTAGGTACTGTTATTGGATAATCTAAACGCAAGTTGTTCCCAACGGCCTGGCAGTTTCTGTTATTTGCCAGAGGTTGGGCTACTGGGTTATGGTTTTAATTGGGGTTTAGCGACTGTATCCAATAACAATTTGGCAAACTGATTGGTAAGGCTGGATCCAGGCTACGGATGTACCCCAGCCTGGATCCAGTCAAAAAGGTTAAGCAGATTTCTCACAGAGAGTTCGTCTCTTTAACATTACATCTCGGAGGTGAGGAAATGAAAAAATCAGGGCACTTGTTGGGAATCATAGTTAATTTTTTAACTGCAATAGCATTGGCCGGTATAGTCGTACTGGTATTTATTAATGTTATTTTGCGCTATTTCTTCAATAGTGGCCTTACCTGGAGCGAAGAAGTAGCAGTGAATCTCTTCGTCTGGGTGATCTTCCTTGGTGCTATCATGGCCGCCAGGGACGGGTTGCACATCAGAGTAGATATATTTGTTAGTAGACTTCCAAAAGGCCTTCAAAAAATATTTTTGTTTCTTGCTAATATTTTAGTGTTAACAGGATTGGCAGTACTTATGTACGGAGGAATCAAAGTTGTCAAGGTAACTCACGCCAGCATTAGCCCGGCGACTGGTATTCCTTTTTCCTACATTACCATATCCCTTGTTGTTTCTACTATAGGCATAGGGCTTATTACAATGTACCAAACCTATAAAATTTTGCGGCGGTGAATCTGAGAAAAAAGGGGGGGCAGGTAGAATGTCAGGAAACGAATTGATTCTTCTATTTTTAGGGATATTATTTCTTCTGTTGTTTATTGGTGTACCCATAGCCTTTACATTGCTGCTCGTAGCTGTAGCCTTGTTGATTGCCATCGGAAATTTCGATCCGCAGTTAATAGCCCAATCTGTTATTTTTGGCGCAAATAGCTATACTTTGTTAGCGATACCCTTCTTCATTCTTGCAGGGGAAATAATGAGCTATGGTGGTATATCACGCAGAATAGTAGATTTTGTTGCAAGTCTGTTCGGACATGTTAGAGGTGGTTTGGGGTACGTAGTAATTATAGCTAGCACCATATTTGCCGGTTTATCGGGGTCAGCGGTTGCCGATGCTGCTGCTTTAGGAGCTATATTAATACCTATGATGGTCCAGATGGGATATGATAAGGCAACTTCCGTAGCTCTTGTCTGTGCCTCGGCAATTATTGCCCCTATCATTCCTCCCAGTATCCCCATGATTTTGTTCGGAGTTGCGGGACAAGTATCTATTAGTCGCCTTTTCATGTCTGGAATTGTTCCAGGCCTCATTCTGGCTCTTTCTCTGATGACTATCTGGTATTTCATTGCCAGGAAAAACAACTATCCGGTTGGGCAGAAGGCTTCTCCAGAGCAAGTGCTTAAAGCTTTTAAAGGTGCCATATTCGCTCTGGTCATGCCTCTGATTATCGTCGGAGGCATTCGTTTTGGTATTTTCACGCCCACTGAGGCCGGTGCCATTGCCGTGGTATATGCTTTTATTATTTCTGTTTTAGTTTATAAGGAAATAAATCTCAAGGAAATCCCGCAAGTTCTAACGGCTGCAGCAAGGACTACAGGACAGGTGTTATTGGTTGCCGCGACAGCAATGAGTGCCGCGTGGGTAATTACAACTGCCAGCCTTCCCCAAAAAATTGTTACAACATTATCCGGCCTGGCGGAAGCAAAACTAATGCTTTTGTTAGTTATTAACGTATTTCTCCTGTTCCTGGGAATGGTAATGGATATTACCCCTGCTATTTTGATTTTTACTCCCATCTTGATACCACTTATAAAGCAGGCCGGGATAGATCCAATTTATTTTGGACTGATTATGACGCTCAACCTCGTAATAGGTCTTATTACACCCCCGGTTGGTACTGTTCTTTATGTAGGCTGTGGTGTAGGAAAAATAAATATGGCAGAACTTGTCAGGAAGATCTTGCCGTTTATTATGGTTGAGTTTATTGTGCTGTTACTGTTGATTCTCTTCCCCCGCCTGGTCATTGCACCGCTGGGTTGGTTGGTAAAGTAACCGGGAAGGCAACAGGACTTTGGGAAGTATTTGAAGGAATTTTTAAACCCATGTCGAAATGTTGTATTATGATGTGGTACATTGTTTCATAATGCAAAATTCACAGACGACGGCAAAGGAAGAATGTGGCCTGGGAGATGTAAAATATTTCAATAACTAACCCAGGGGAGGTGATGTAAAGGTAGCTATACGCCGGTCGATCTTCAAAAATTTGAAAAAGAAATACCAGAAAACAGGAGGGTTAAATGGTGAAAAAACATTTTAAGCTGGTTTCGAGTTTAATTATTACTTTATTTTTTGCATTTTTCTTAAGTGGCTGTGGCAGCAACCAGTCTGCCGACGGCTCTAAAGGAAAGACTTATACCATTAAAGTAGCTAACTACTTCGCTGCCGATCACCCCCAAAACATTGCCTTGAAAGAAAAGTTCAAGCCCATGGTTGAGAAGGAATCCGGTGGCAGGATTAAAGTGGAAATTTATGACAATTCCACGTTGGGTTCTGAGGAGCAGTTTATTGACGGTGTAAAGAACGGCAGCATTGAAATGGCTGTTCCTGGTATGTTGGTTGCCAAGGACATGCCGATCATCGGATTAACTGAAATGCCATATTTGTTCCGTGATTACGAGCATGCCCAAAAGGTCTTGAATGGCGAGCTGGGCAAGGAACTTACTAAAGGTATGGTGGAAAAAATGGGCATTCGTCCGCTGGCGTGGACTGCCAATGGGTTTAGAGTTGTTTCTTCCAGCAAGCCAATTAACAAGTTTGAAGATTTTAAAGGATTCAGGTTAAGGGTTCCCAATAACCCTCGTTTTCTGGAAATGGCTAAGGGTCTTGGTGCAAACCCCATACCGATGCCAATTTCAGAGGTATTTACTGCTTTAGAACAAAAAGTGATTGATGGACAAGAAAACCCCTATGCAACTCTGCGGGCTTCTGGTTTCTATGAAGTGCAAAAATACGTAGTAGATACCCGGCACATATTTTCTCCCAACCTATATGTTATTAACGAGAAATTCTACCAAAGCTTGGATCCCGAGCTGCAAAAAGTAATTGAAAAAGCTGCTATCGAATCTGCGAACTACGAATGGAAACTGCTGCAGGAGTCTGAAGAAAAAGATATCCAATTCTTAAAGGAAAAAGGCCTGACTGTCGTATTTCCGGATGATACATTTAAACAAAAGCTAATCGAGTCTCAGAAACCCGTACAAGAATGGTTCTACCGGACCTACCCCGGTACCAAAGAACTGGCCGAAAAGATCATGGCTGTAAAGTAAACTTCCAGGTAAATGGCTGCTGCCTCCCGCTGGACGGGAGGCAGCAAAATTAGAAAGAGGTGGACTATGATTGGGATCATTCAAAAAATAGGTCGTGGCGCTGAGAAGTTGGTGGAATATTTGCTGTTTGCATCCCTGGGCGGGATGGTTTTTCTGGTTTTCGTTAACGCAGTCTTAAGATACATTTTTAACGAAGGTTTTGCTCCCAGTGAGGAGTTAGCTCGGTACCTCTTTGTGTGGGCTGTTTTTCTCGGCGCAATCACTGCTTACAAAGATAACAAGCATATTGCCGTAAATTTAATTACTGCTCGCTTAAAGGGTCTGCCGAAAAAAATAATAGAATTAGCAGGATATATGCTGGTGCTGGTAGCAGCAGGGGTTATGTTCAAAGGTGGGTTAGAGTTTACTCAGCAATCTATCTCCTCCTTAGGGCCTGCTACAGGAATTCCCTTTTCGTTTATTACTTTTTCTTATGTTTTAGCCACAGTGTTCATTGGAGCAATGACCTTGGGGAGAATCGTTAATGTAATTCGTAAAGGTGGTGTGTAGGTTGGCCTTGGGAATATTTTTTGCTAGTTTGTTTGCATTATTAGCCTTAGGTATCCCCATTGCTGTTGTTCTAGTGCTTTGTGCAGTTGCTTTAATGTTGTTCCTGGGTAATTTTGATGCACAAATTATTGCTCAAAACATGGTTTACGGTGCCAATAGCTTTCCCCTGATGGCAATTCCCTTCTTTATGCTGGCCGGGGAAATTATGGCATACGGATCCCTCTCACAAAAAATTGTCGACTTTGCCACGATGTTGGTCGGTCGTATCAGAGGAGGATTGGGTTATGTTGTAGTCCTGGCCAGTATATTATTTGCCGGTCTTTCCGGGAGTGCAGTGGCTGACGCAGCTGCTCTGGGAAGCATCTTGGTACCCTTGATGGCCCGGGAAGGTTACCGCAGGGATGTTTCAACCGCCTTGGTAGCCAGTTCGGGGATTATTGCTCCGATTATCCCGCCCAGTATTCCCATGATTATTTTTGGGGTTACGTCTGGAGTTTCGATCACAAAATTGTTTATGTCAGGTATTATTCCCGGCTTAATTTTAGGTTTAATACTCATGGTGACCTGGACTTTTCTGGCCAGGAAGGGTAATTATCCACGAGGGAAAAAATATAGCCGGGCAGAAAGTTTAAAAGTCGTTAAAGAGTCCGTCTGGGCTCTATTAATGCCGATCATCATTGTAGGTGGAATTAGATTCGGCGTGTTTACACCCACTGAAGCTGGTGCCGTCGCGGTTGTTTACGCTTTAGTTGTCTCCATGTTTATCTATCGAGATGTGAATCTGAAGGATTTAAAACCCATTTTTATAGCAGCAGCTAAGTCAACATCAGTGGTCATGTTTGTTGCTTCAGCGGCTATGGCGGTGGCCTGGCTGTTGACGGTAGCGCAAATTCCAAATCAAATGGCTCAAATTTTCGGGGGCTTAACAGAAAACAAATTAGTATTCCTTGTCGCTGTTAATGTATTCCTTTTATTCCTTGGCATGATCATGGATCTAACTCCTGCTATTCTAATTTTTACCCCCGTTTTAATGCCATTAGTAGCAAAAGCAGGTATCGACCCGGTTTATTTCGGATTAATTATGGTCTTTAACTTATGTATAGGTTTGATTACTCCTCCTATTGGAACTGTTTTATATGTAGGATGTGGTGTCGGTCAAATTAATTTCATAGATTTGACAAAAAAGATCTGGCCTTTCCTGATTGCGGAAATAATTGTGTTGATTTTACTGATTCTCTTCCCAGATTTGGTAATGGTACCGCTGAGATGGTTTGCTAATTAGGAGAGGTGTATGGATAATGCCTGTACTTGGTGATTTCTCTATGATAGAGCAAATTCTGGACGAAGTTAGGATACCGAAATTTGCCAAAGCGAGGCAGAACTTACCAGCGCCTGTACTGGATAATGTCGAGGAAGCTGTTTTGACCGAATTAAATCGAGAGAAGATAAAACGTCTGCTCACGCCGGGAATGAAAGTCGCAGTGGCGGTGGGGAGTCGTGGTATTACAAACATTTCAGAAATCGTTAAAACAACCATTGATTTTCTCAAGAGCCGATTTATAGAGCCTTTTATTATACCAGCAATGGGTAGTCATGGTGGGGCTACTGCGGAGGGACAAAAACAAGTTCTGGCGGAATTTGGCATTACCGAACAGACGATGGGGGTTCCAATTCTGTCTTCAATGGAAGTTGAGAAAATTGGGGAAGCAAGCGGGATGCCGGTCTATGTTGATAAGTATGCGCTCACTGCCGACGGGGTGATTATCATTAACAGGATTAAACCCCATACCGCCTTTCGGGGGGTTATTGAAAGCGGTATTATCAAAATGAGCGTTATTGGATTAGGAAAACAGAAGGGCGCAGAATCCTGCCACCAGTTGAGTATGAATCGTTTCGACCGGCATTTGATCGCCATGAGCAAGGTTGTGTTTGAAAAGGTTAACGTACTATTTGGATTGGCTATCCTGGAAAATGCTTATGATCAGACTGCAGAAATTCACGCTATCCCTGTTCCAGAAATATTGGAGAATGAACCCCGGTTGTTAGAAAAAGCAAAAAGTCTAATACCCAAAATACTACTCAATCCCTTGGACGTTCTGATTGTTGATGAGATCGGTAAGGACATCAGCGGGGACGGTATGGATCCAAATGTAACCGGGCGATTTTCTACCAAATTTGCCCATGGAGAATTAGAGGTTGAGCGTATCGTCGTTTTGGGTCTTACTGAAAAAACCGAGGGAAACGCCAATGGCCTGGGTGCGGCAGATATTACCACTGAACGGGTATTTAACAATTTTAATATGGCAAAAACATATATTAATGCTATAACCGCTGCCTTCCCGCCCACTGTGCGTATTCCAATGGTGATGCGTAACGATAACTATGCCATCAGGTGTGCTATAAAAACTTCATATTGTTTACAGCCCGAACGGATCCGGATTGTGAGGATTAAAAATACCCTTCATGTAGATGAGATTTATATCTCTGAAGGCCTTTTGCCTGAGGCTATGGCTAACCCGCAAATAGAAATTCTAAGTAAACCGGAACCTTTTAAGTTTGATAGATTTGGTAACCTGCTTACAAAAATTTAGGGTTTTTATTATATTACCGGGTTTGGGATCAGTTCTATGGTAGCACCTGGATAGCATATGTTTAATTCCGGCACGGGTTTATCTTTATTTGTTAATTTCAACCCAAGGGGGTCTATCAGTGACTGTAGCTAAATTCCGGGGAGTTATTCCGCCCATGTTGACAATCTTTAAGGAAGATGGCTCCTTTGACTGGGAAGGCAACAAAGCCTTGATTGAACACCTGCTCAGGGGTGGAGTCCACGGCATCTTTGTGCTGGGCAGCAGCGGAGAATTTTCTCACCTGAGCGTGGATGAAAGAAAGGAATTTGCTGAGTTTGCCGTGAATTATATAGCTGGCCGCGTACCTGTTGTTGTAGGTACTTCCAGTTGTAACACCCGCGAAGTAGTAGAACTTACCCAACATGCCAGGGAAATTGGTGCCGATGGTGCAGTCATCGTCACTCCGTACTACTGGGGCTTATCTGAAGAAAATCTTTACCTTCACTACGCTACTGTGGCCGAAACAGTGGATATTCCAATCATTCTCTATCACTTTCCCGACAATACCGGCCAAAGCCTTTCCCCTGCGCTGGTAGCCCGTTTGGCTAAAGACTTTTCCAACATTGTGGGGATCAAAGACACCGTTGACAGCATTGCCCATATCCGGGAACTGATTTTGCAAGTGAAAGCAGTCAGGCCTGAGTTTAGCATACTGGCCGGTTATGATGACCATCTGCTCAACACTCTCGCCATGGGCGGTGATGGGGCTATTCCCGGCACTGCCAACTTCGCTCCTCAGGTGACCGTTAATATTTACAATAACTTTGTAAGAGGAGACCTGCAGGAAAGTATCAATTGGCACCACCAGCTATTAAAGCTTCCCCGGATCTATACCCTCGACAAACCTGCCATTGGTGTATTGAAAGAAGCCTGCAGGCTCTGTGGTGTACCGGTAGGGACCACTGTCAGGCAACCTGCGGGTCGTCCCGACGAAACTGTCCTGACAAAACTGAAAATCATGCTAGACGAAGCCGGTTTGCTTAGAACTTGTTAGTTAATAGGGTGATAAGGATGTCTACGCGTAACGGACAAACTGTACAATCGCTGGACCGGGCTATAAAAATTCTCGAAGTTTTGGGCAACAATCAAAAAGGCCTGGGAGTTACCGAACTGGCTCACGAAGTTGATCTCCATAAAAGCACCGTTCACCGCCTTCTTAATACATTGGCCCAGAGAGGTTATGTTGAGAAAGATCAGGAAACGGAAAAGTATAAATTGGGTTTAAAAATTGTTGAGTTAAGCAACAAAATTTTGACCAACATGGAATTGCGCAAAGAAGCCCGGCCTTACCTGGAAGAATTAATGAAATTTGCCAATGAGGTGGTACATCTGTGTGTTTTGCGGGAGGGTGAAGTAGTCTACATTGATAAAGTTGAGTGCCCAAGTACGATTCGAATGTATTCGCAAATTGGCCGGCGCGCACCCGTTCATTGTACAGGAGTAGGAAAAGCTATTCTAGCCTTTCTGCCTGAAGATGAGATCATAAGTATTTTGAAAACAAAAGGCATGCCGCAAAAAACGCCCAACACTATTACTGACCTCCAGGAGATGCTTAATCATTTAAAAGAAATCCGGCATTTAGGTTATGCCGTAGATGAAATTGAGCACGAGCCGGGTATCCGTTGTGTTGCCGCGCCTGTTTGGGATCATACAGGGCAAGTCATAGCGTCTATAAGTGTTTCAGGACCAGCATATCGTTTAACCCGGGAAAGAGTACCTGAACTAGCGGTTAAAGTTAAGGAAACCGGACAGAAGATCTCTCGCCGTCTCGGCTATTGTCCCTAATGTAGGGAGATTTGGTGTTATATTGTGGTATAGCAGTTAAAAAATGGCCCTTTTCTTTTAAAAGTAATATGAAACAAGATATCATAATATGAAACAACCAGGCAGGACCCAGAGCAAAGAAAAACCGAGGTGAATTTAATGAGTTTGGATCTGATAACAGATACCGGTCTCGTCGTTATTATTCGGGGAACGAAAAAGGAAGAATTGTTACCGGTAGTTGATGCTCTTCGGGAAGGAGGTGTTAAGGTAATAGAGGTAACCTGCAACACTCCGGGAGCCCTGGAAATGATCGGTGAACTAAGGAACAAATTTGGTAACGAATTATCAGTAGGAGCCGGTACGGTACTGGACCGGGAAACAGCCAGGCTGGCTATTTTAGCAGGGGCTCAATTTCTCATCTCACCGCACCTTTCCAGAGAGGTAGTAGAATTAGGAAATCTCTACGGTAAGGCAGTGATACCGGGAATAATGACTCCCACTGAAATTGCCCAGGCCCTCCAATGGGGCGTAAAGATGGTGAAGGTATTTCCGGCAGCGGCTCTTGGGGCGAAATATTTTACTGACGTTTTAGGTCCCCTTGCTCAAACACAGCTGATGGCAGTAGGTGGTGTAAATATTGCTAATACCGGTGACTTTCTGCAGGCTGGGGCAACGGCTCTAGGCATTGGCAGCGATCTGGTAAACAAAGAGGTAGCACGAAGGGGTAGCTACCGGGAAATTACCGCTAAAGCAAGGCAATATTTAAAAATAATCACCGAGGTAAGGCAAAAAATCGTCCAATGACTACTGATTTTACAACTTCGTTTTTATAGGGAGAGGACTAAGATGCCGGAAGTGGTTACACTGGGAGAAACCATGGTTCTGATGAACCCGGATAGTTCCGGACCTTTAAAATATGTTACTCGCTTTACCAAACAGATTGGTGGCGCCGAATCCAACTTTGCCATTGGTGTTGTCCGGCTCGGACATGGTGCCGGTTGGATCAGCCGAGTGGGTAATGATGAATTTGGCAAGTATATAGTAGCTTTCATTCGGGGAGAAGGGGTTGATACGTCTCAGGTTAAGTTTGATCCCGATGCCCCTACCGGATTGTACTTCAAGGAACGGCGGGAGTACGGCGAAAGTAAAGTGTACTATTATCGCCGGGGCTCTGCTGCGAGCCGGCTTTCCCCGGAAGATCTTGATCCTGACTATATTGGGTCAGCTAAGTTTTTGCATGTTACCGGAATCACGCCGGCACTGAGTGAATCATGCTACCGTACTGTCAAAGAGGCAATCAAAATTGCCAAAAGCCGGGGGGTAAAAGTCTCCTTGGATCCCAACATCCGGCTGAAGCTGTGGAGCAAGGAACGCGCCAGAGAGGTCATTATGGAGTTAGCCGCTCAGTCTGATATTATTCTGCCCGGTCTCAGTGAAGGAGCCATTCTGGTCGGGGAAAGGGAACCGGAGAAAATTGCCGCTAAATTTCTGGACCAGGGAATAGAAACGGTTGTGGTTAAGTTGGGAAAAGAAGGTGCTTATTTTGCTTCAGGATCAGAGAGCAAATTTGTACCTGGCTATCCAATTGAAAGAGTGGTTGATCCCATCGGAGCTGGGGATGGATTTGCCGCCGGCTTTATCGCCGGTCTGCTCAAGGGTTATAGTATTGAAGAATCAGTGAAGCTGGCCAACGCTGTGGGCGCGCTGGCTACTACCGTGACCGGTGATGTGGAAGGGCTGCCTACCATGGATGAGGTTGCTGTCTTTCAAGGAAAAAAAGAGGGGGTTGATCGTTAATGGAAAGATTGGAGAAACTTACAGCTAGTGGTGTGGTGGCGGTAGTCCGGGGAGCCAAAGCCGAAAGTATCCTTAATATAGCACGGGCTTTAAAAGCCGGTGGTGTCACTGCCATTGAGATTACCGTGGATGCTCCCGGGGCGATGGAGATGATCAAGCAACTTACCTCCGGGCTAGGAGATGAGGTGTGGGTTGGAGCCGGAACCGTCCTGGATGGGGAAACCGCCAGGCTGGCCATTCTGGCCGGAGCGGAGTTTATTGTCTCCCCCAGCCTCCACCCGGACGTCATTACCATCTGTAAGCGCTACGGAAAAATTATAATCCCCGGGGCGATGACTCCTACCGAAATTGTAAAAGCCTACGAACTGGGAGGAGACGTAATCAAGGTTTTCCCTGCCGGTGTTTTAGGGCCTCAATATATCAAGGATATACGCGGACCTCTGGGGCACATTCCACTAATACCCACAGGAGGCGTCGACCTGCATAACGCCGCCGATTTCATCCGGGCCGGCTGTATAGCCATCGGGGTGGGCGGTTCCCTGATCTCTCGAAAGGATGTTGTGGAAGGAAACTGGGAGTCGATTACTGAAAAAGCCCGCCAGTTCGTAGAAACAGTCCGGCTAGCGAGGTCGGAACGATAAATGAAACCTACTGTTCTTATTTCCTCAGCTTCTTTTGGCAGGCTGTCCGGGGATGTTCTTGAGCTCCTGGCCAGGGCAAAGGTTAAGGTTGTGCATAACCCATTCGGCCGCACCCCGACCGAGGAGGAAATGGTAAGGCTGATCCAGGGGGTGGACGGGGCAATTGTCGGTACCGAACCCATAAGTGCCCGGGTACTGGAACGAGCGGATCGGTTGAAGGTAATTGTTAGAAGAGGTACCGGGCTGGACAATATTGATCTGGCAATAGCCCGGCAAAAGGGTGTGCAGGTATTTAATACCCCGGGAACTGTTGAGGATTCGGTAGCCGAATTAACAATGGGGCTCATCCTTGCTTTGGCCCGACAATTGACAGTACTGGATAAAGCCCTTAAAAATAACCGGTGGTGGAAGCTGCCAGGTATTGAACTGGCTGGAAAGATTCTGGGTCTCGTGGGATTGGGGCGAATCGGCCAGGCAGTGGCCGAAAGGGCCAAAGCATTTAAGATGAAGGTTGTCTATTACAGCCGTACCAGGCGGTTTGATCTCGAAGAACGACTTGGGGTAACCTTTATGCGGTTGGACCAACTGTTGCAAGAGAGCGATTTTGTAACCCTCCATGTACCTTTAAGTAAGGAAACCACGGGTCTGATTGGAGAACGAGAATTAGCCCTGATGAAGCCTGCGGCCTTTCTCATTAATACAGCCAGGGGTGCGGTGATTGACGAAGAGGCATTATATCGCTTTTTAGAGGAGGGGCGGATAGCCGGAGCAGCTTTGGACGTGTTCAAGCAAGAACCTCTCCGCGATAGCCGGCTTCAAAAACTGGATAATGTTATTCTCACCCCTCACGTTGGTACCTACACGAAAGAAGCTGCCCAGAAAATGGATCTCAAGGCGGCCGAGTTAGTTTTGAAGGTTCTGCAACCCTAAAAATTTCCGAAAGAGGTGGAGAAAATGAGTCAATTCAAGGTTGTGGTAACCGATTACGAGTATGGAAACCTTAAGTATGAAGAGGAGATCCTGGCACGGGCTGGTATTACCCTGGTCCCTGCCCAGTGCCGGACCGAAGAAGAATTGATTGCCGCCTGTAAAGATGCCCACGGCCTGTTAAACCAGTATGCTCAAATTACAAGGCGCGTCATTGAAGCGCTGGATAACTGTAAAGTAATTGCCCGTTACGGGGTGGGAGTAAATACTATTGACCTTGCGGCGGCGACGGAAAAGGGGATTTGTGTGGTCAATGTGCCGGATTATTGTATGGACGAAGTTTCCGATCACGCTCTTGCCCTGCTGCTGGCCTGTGCCCGGAAAGTAGTTCTGTTAAATAACAGCGTGAAAGCAGGGACATGGGATTACAAAATAAGCAGGCCTATTTCACGCCTTCGGGGTCAAACCCTGGGAATTGTCGGATTTGGCCGTATACCCCGCACCTTGGCGGGAAAAGCAAAACCTTTTGGTTTTCATCTGCTGGTATATGATCCCTATCTTACCCAGGCAGACGTAGAACCTTACGGAGCTACTTTGGTTGAGTTGGAGGAGCTGCTGGCTAAATCTGACTTTGTTTCTGTGCATGCTCCGTTAACCCCGGAAACTTATCACCTGATTGGTGAAAAAGAATTGGGGTTTATGAAGCCCAGCGCATTCATTATTAATACCTCAAGAGGTCCTGTTATCGATGAAAAGGCCCTCATTAAAGCTTTGCAAGAGGGGCGCATTGCCGGAGCAGGGCTGGATGTCTTGGAAGAAGAGCCTGCTCCCCGGGATAATCCTCTGCTGACCATGGATAATGTCATTATCAACCCCCATGTTGCATGGTACTCCGAGCAAGCTGAAATAGAGCTGCGGACAAAGGCGGCCCAGGGAGTGGTAGAAGTGTTGCAAGGTTATTATCCCAGAAACCTGGTAAACAAAGAAGTTAAAGATAAAGTACATTTAAAAAGGCTACCGTAGCATAGAAGCGTGGTTTCAGGCTTTCAGGCTGAATTCTGCATTGAAACAATATGAGATTTTTATAATGCTGAAGCGTGATTATCACGCTTCAGCTTTTTGGGTTCACAGACGAATTTTACTTACTTTTAAGGCCGGTGAATAAATGTTTAAAGGAATTCTTTTTGATCTGGACGGGACATTGATAGATACCCTACAGCTAATTGAAGAATGCTACCGTTTCACCTTTCATAAAAAAATGGGCCTGGACGTACCTGTTCAAAAAATTATGAAGCACCTGAGACTTCCCTTGAAAGATCATTTGTGTTCGGTTAAGCCCTGGATATACCAATAACAGCCAGAGATAGGGCTTTGTCCCTGGAAAATAAATAGCGGGAATTGTTCTTTGAAAAGAAGGAGTATGCCCCTCCCTTTGTGGAATTCTCCTCCAAATAATGTTCGCGAGGAGGTTCTACATTGGCTCTAATTCCCGGAAAAATTAATCCGCGCGAAATAGAAAAAGTTTTGAACAAGATGTTTTCTCCGGAGTGGCTAAGGGAAACAGCGGCTAAAGTCGGATACGTCCAGCGCAACCGGAAAATCGACCCGGTCACCTTTTTCTGGGTACTGGTGCTCGGCTTTGGAGTTGGACTGCAGCGCACCATTGCCT
>NZ_FQZM01000014.1 GCF_900142025.1 Desulfofundulus thermosubterraneus DSM 16057
CAGGCCGCCTTTGGCTGGCAGGACTACCACCTCTTTGATTTTGACTTCGGTGATGTGGTGGTTCACGTTCCCGACCCTGATTATGCCCCGGGAGAATTGTACGGAGGCGCAAAAGAATTGAACGCCAAAAGAACGAAGATCGACGCTCTTCTCGGTGAACGCAAAAAATGCGTCTATACCTACGACTTTGGGGATAACTGGCGGCATGATGTAATCCTGGAGACAATCCTGCCGGCCGAAGAAAGACGGCATTACCCGGTGTGCATAGCCGGCGCCCGCCACAGGCCACCGGAGGATGTCGGTGGAGTTTCGGGTTATGAAGAATTTTTGAACATAATCAGCGACCCCGAACACCCGGAATACAATGATTACCTGATCTGGGCAGAAAAGGACACAGGCGGGAGGAAGTTTGACCCGGAATATTTCTACATCAACGAAGTGAACCGGGCACTGGCAAAGATAAAATGAACTCGCTACAGTGTTGTAAAGTTTCGGGTGTTCTTAGTGTGTATGAAAGGTTTTCCCACGTAGGATGATTCGATTTGTGAGCAGCTGTCCCTGCCTAAACTGACAGGGGGAACAGATAAGATGTTGAGGAGGATGGGTTTGCCTAAAATCGGTAGAAACGACCCCTGCCCCTGCGGGAGCGGGAAGAAATATAAGAAATGTTGCCTTGGTCAGAGCAGGAAAAAGCACTGGTCTTTGGATGAGGTCCGCTCTTTTACCACAGAAGAGATCATCTTAAAGTTGCGTGACTTCGGAATAAACGTAACCGAAGAAAGCTTTCTTAAAGAAGTCGAAAACTTTTATTCAGCATGCGATTTGGCCGAACATTGGTGGAAGACCAATAAAGTCACCGCGAAAGGCTACGACCAGGACTTCCCCTGGATGGCCGCCGTTGTCCTGTGGGAAAGATTGGCCCCGCACATGATTAATTCCGAGAAACTGGACGACATGATACAGGAAGGGTACCGTCTCTGCAGCGAAGGAAAAGAGGAAGAAGGCTGCCAGATATGGTTGGAAGTGTGGGAGCACCTGAAAAAACGTTTTACTCCGGAGATGAAGTCCATCAATGACGCGGAAAAAGTCTTTTCAGGGCTGCAGAACCTACACAACTGGTGCCAGGACCTGGAGATGGAACTGAGTAACGCGGGGCTAAAAGACCCGGTCTTTTACGAGAAGAGGATAGAATACTGCCGGGAGTTTTGCTCACTGTTTCCGGAAACAGAGAGGCTGATCATCGAAAACATGAAGAGGGCGGAAGCAGAATCTTACTTCGCCCTTGGTCTAGTTGAACAAGGAGAAAAAGCTTTTCAGTCTCTGGTGAATGAATTTCCCGATTCCGCCTGGGCGTACATCGGCTGGGGGGACATGTACTGGCTGTTCCGGGACAGCAAGGCCCCGCGCAATTACGACAGAGCGGAGAATATTTATCGTCTGGCACTAGAACGAAACGTTGCCGGTAGGGAAGATGTCCTGGAGAGGTTGCAGATGTTGAAAGAGGAAAGAAGCAAAGGGAAAAGGTGATCCTCATGTCCCACGATATCCTGCTCTGCGACCTGGACGCCTTCTTCGCTTCCGTGGAACAGCGTGACCACCCCGAATACCGGGGCAGGTCGGTCATCGTCGGCGGCCGCCCGGACGAACGCGGCGTGGTCGCCACGTGTTCCTACGAAGCCCGGAAATACGGTATCCGCTCGGCCATGCCCATGAGCCGCGCGGTCAAGTTGTGTCCCAACGCCGTTTTTCTCCCGGTTGACATGGCCCGCTACCGCCGGGTATCGGCTCAGGTATTCGCCGTCTATGCCCGGTTCGCCGCGCAAATAGAGCCGGTATCCATCGATGAAGCATACCTTGCCGTGCCTTCCGGCAGGGGAATGGCAACGGCCAGGAAAATCCGGGAGGCGGTGAGGCGGGAATTGAACCTGCCCGTTTCCATCGGAGTGTCGGTCAACAAACTCCTGGCGAAAATGGCCTGTGAGCTGGCCAAGCCGGACAGCTTAAAGCAGATTAAGCCGGAAGACGTGCCGGCGGTGGTCTGGCCGCTGCCGGTGAGGAAACTGCACGGAGTGGGGCCGCATACGGAAGAAAGATTACACCAAATTGGGGTCAGGACAATCGGCCAGTTGGCAGCATTTCTGGAAAGCGAACTGGTCAGGATATTCGGCAGTTTCGGTGCGACTCTACACCAGTACGCCAACGGGATTGACACCCGGGAAATAGAACAGGTGCGGAAAATCAAATCCGTAGGTGAGGAAACGACGTTCCCCAGGGACGTATACGACAGGGAAGCGGTTTTGAGAACGCTCCTGGAGCTGGCCGAGCAGGTCGGTTACCGCCTGCGCAGGAAAAAGCTTAAAGGCCGGACGGTCACGGTAAAGATACGCTTCAGCGACTTCAGTACCATCACCAGGTCCCGGACACTGCTCAATTCCGTTGATGAGGACGGAGCCATTTACAAAGCAGCCCGGGAGCTTTTTCTGGACAACTGCGGTCGGCCTCCCTGGAGGTTGGTCGGAATACAGGTTTCCAACCTGGAAGATGGGTCTTACGAGCAGCTGTCCTTGTTTGCAGAAAGAAAAAAGGAAAAACAATTGTGTTTTATAATAGATGAACTGAGGGAAAAGTATGGGAAAGATGTGATAAAAAAGGCTGCGTTGTTGAACTTTTCCTCTTTTTAACGGCGGCAAATTCACTATCCACGAAGGGGGTATTCGTCATCTGCGGTCGCTTTACCTTAACTGCTGCTCCGGAAACAATCAGCAAAACCTTCCGCGTCCCATTCGATATTCCCTACTCTCCGCGGTATAACATCGCACCCGGGCAAGACGTCCCTGTAATCGTCGGAGATGAATCCGGGCGGCTTCTCAAAGTTATGTGCTGGGGTCTTATTCCTCACTGGGCGAAAGACGCCTCGAGGGGGAGCAAACTCATCAACGCGCGGGCTGAAACTGTTTTGACAAAGCCCTCTTTCAGGGATTCCTTTCGCTTCCGAAGAAGGTGTCTCGTTCCCGCCGACGGCTTTTACGAGTGGAAAAGAGAGGGGAAAAAGAGCACCCCTTACAGGATAGCGCTTCCCGGCAAAGAGGTGTTTGCCTTTGCCGGTCTCTGGGACAGGTGGGATTCCCCAGAAGGAAGCGTGTTTTCTTTTACAATAATTACTACCGAGGCAAACGAATCCATGAAGGAGATCCACAACAGGATGCCTGTCATACTCAGCGACGAGGAAGAGTACATCGAGTGGCTTGAGACTGGAGATTTACGCGCCTTGAAGAAAATTCTCCGCCCTTATGAGGGAAGGCTTCATATTTACCCCGTTTCGAAACTGGTCAATTCACCAAAAAACGACATGCCCGAACTCATCCTGGAAGAAACAGCGCGTTAAGCGCTTTTTTTGTGGCCATTTATCGAAAGGAGTTGGTTTTGTGATAGCCATCGACGTGGGCTACAGTCACACAAAAGCCATATCCCCCGACCGCCGGGTGCTCATACCTTCCGTGGTGGCCCCGCACCGCGAACTACCGCTGGCTGAACTGTCCCGTAACGGCTCCGGCCACGTGGTTGAAATCCGCAAATTGAACGGCGATACCAAAAACGGCGATACCAAAAAGTATTTCGTGGGTGAGCTGGCCCTGCGGGAAGGACAGGGGGCGACATTTACCCTTGACCGGGAGAAACACAGACATCCCAACCACGACATCCTCGTACTGGCAGCCGCCCGGCTCCTGGAGGCCCGGGAGGGTGCTACTCTGGTGGTCGGGCTTCCCGTAGCCTACTACCGCCTGCAGAAGGAAGAACTGCGTAAACAGCTGGAGGCTCTGCACGCGAAGGTGTCTGTAGACGACGGTCCCCTCGCCCGGGTCTCCTTCGGGAAGGTGGTGGTATATCCCCAGGGGGCTGGAGCGCTGTTGACGGCCTCAGACCTGCCGGAGAACAGTCTAATATGCCTCGTGGACGTGGGTTTCAAAACCACGGACTACGTACTGGCTAAGGTGGCCGGTGGTATGGTTGGCCCCGAAGGTGGCGGTTCTGTTGAGTACGGCGTCTTCCAGATGTATGAAACTGTGGCAGCCGCCTTCGGATCCGCGACAGGGGCTCCACTGGACATGAACGTGGCAGCAGCCGTAGCCGCTCAGGGCAGGGTAACGTTCCGGGGCAGGGAACTGGACCTGACGGCAGCGGTGAAGGCGGCCCGCGTCAATACCGCCCGGGCCATAGCCGACCGCGTGCTGGCGGCCCTGGGGCAAAAAGGGGACTTCGTGGCGAAGTTCTACCTGGCCGGCGGTGGGGCGAAAGCGCTACCGGAGCTGACGGATATGTTCCCGGCGGCCGAGATCCTGCCGGACCCGCAGTGGGCCAACGCGGAAGGATTTTTGAAGGTTGTAACCGGAACCCTCAAAAGCGCGTAAAATCCGGCTTTGAGGGCAATTTTTCGCTCCAGGTACCGGTACTCCTTTCTGGCGCTGATCGTCGCGGCCATTAAGTGCCGGAACCGGAGCGGGAAAAAGGGGTCTGAAGCCGCATGACGCCTGGAAAAGAAGGTACCGGTACTCTTACAGGAGTGGTTCGTTGTGGCGAGGAATAAGACAAAGTATAAGCGGCTGGAATTGCGGCTGCCGGCTGACCACCCGCTGTTCCGTTACCCTCCCGGCCAGCGGGCGGCCAGGGCGAGGGAACTTATCGACACGGCCATCCGTCTTGAAGAGCGGCTGTCGGAGATAGAGCGACAACTGGCCGGGATTGCGCAAAAACTCACCGGTGGAGCATGTACCAGCACCCGGAAAGTTCCCCAAAAGACCGTGGAGTTTGATGTGGAAGCATTTATGAACCTTTGAGCGAGGTGGTTTTCATGTTCGAACCCGCATACGTCCGCCTGGCGCGGGCAGTCGTTCTCCAGGCCGTTAAAGACGCTGTAAACCCGGTGAGGTATGGCTCACGCGACTATTCCGCCAGGCATATCAAAGCCGACGCCCGGAAATTCATCCGGAAAGCGGCACTGGAGGACGGCTACGAGCATGGTATATTCGAGCTGGCGGGCGTGGACCCCCGGCGGGTCCTGGCACACCTGGAAGAAAGGATGAAGACACATGTGGATAGCGGTAGACGTGGACAACACCGTGGCGAATACGAACCTGGAGCTGGTGCGCAGGTTCAGCGTGCCGCTGAACAAATACCCGGCGCCGCTACCGCCGGGGTTTTTTAGTACCCAGGAAGGCCTGAAACTTTTGCAACGGGCAGAGCCGTTCCCCCGCGCAGCCGAAACGCTGAAAACCCTGGCTGACCTCGGCTACCGCATCGCCTACATCAGCTCCCGTCCCGGGGACGCCCTTTTTCTCACCGTGCGCTGGCTGCAGAAACACGGTTTCCCTGCGGACCAGGTGCTGTGCGGCCTGGACAGGCAGGGGAAGGCGGAGGTGGCTACGCAAGAACTGCAGGCCGTGGCAGTCTTTGAAGACGATCCGGTGCTCGCAGCGGCCCTGCTCAACAAGGTACCGGCGCTTTGGCTCAAAGACTGGCCGTACAACAGGAAGCTGCCCGCCGGGAAAGGCGCGAGATGGAACGCCGAAAGGGTGATCAGGTTCAGGGCCTGGAGCGAGGTGGAAAAGGCGGTGGTCACCAGCAACCCGGACCTAGCGGCCCTGATCGGCAAAAAGGGGGAATAGTGTTTTGCGCAAGCTGGTTATAGCCGAGAAACCGTCCGTCGCCCGCGACATTGCCTCCGCCCTGGGGAAATTCGCGCAAAAAGACGGCTACCTGGAGAACGACCGTCTGGTCATCTCCTGGGCTCTGGGCCACCTCCTGGAACTGGCCGACGCGCACGAATACGACCCGACATTCGTCAAATGGACTCTTGAGCAGCTTCCCATCCTTCCGGAGGAGTTCAAACTGCATCCAATCAGGAGTGGCACGAAGCAACTCAAAATCCTGAATCAACTGCTAAATTCGGCGGACGTGGCGGAAGTAATCAACGCCTGTGACGCGGGACGGGAGGGAGAACTGATCTTCCGCCGCATATACGAGTGGTGCGGCTGCAGAAAACCGGTCAAACGCCTGTGGCTTTCGGAGGCCACCCCCTCCGCTATCAAGGAGGCCTTCAAAAAGCTCCGTGACGGCCGCGAACTGGACAACCTGGCCGCGGCGGCCAGGGCCCGGGCCGAAGCCGACTGGATCGTGGGGATCAACGCCACCCGGGCGTTTTCGGTGAAACACAAAACCCTGCTTTCTGTCGGCAGGGTGCAGACGCCCACCCTGGCCCTGGTGGTGCGGCGGGAAAGGGAAATCCGGGATTTCAAGCCGGAGACTTACTGGGAGGTCCGGGCCACCTTCCAGAAAAGCGGCGGGGCCACCTACCGGGGCAGGTGGTTCAGGGGTGGCGAGAGCCGCATCAAAGAAAAATCACGGGCGGAGGAACTGGTACGGGCCGCCCTGGCCGCCGGTTCCGGCAGGGTGACACAGGTTGAAAAACGCACCAAAACGGAAGCCCCGCCCCTGCTCTTCAACCTGAACGACCTGCAGAAAGAAGCCAACCGGAAGTACGGAATGACGGCCCAGAAGGTCCTGGACACGGCCCAATCTCTGTATGAGAAGCACAAACTGATCACCTACCCCAGGACCGACAGCCGCCATCTAACGGGGGCACTGGCGCGGCACACCCTGCAAAAGCGCCTGGCCGCCCTGGAAAAATGCCCGGAATACGGGGAACTGGTCCGCCGTATAAGGCCGGGGATGATGCCGGGCAAACGTCACATCGACGACGCCGGAGTCACGGACCACCACGCCATCATCCCCACGGACGTGACTCCAGACCCGGCGGCCCTCAACCCCGCGGAGCGACAGGTATATGATCTGGTGGTCCGGAGGTTCCTGGCCATGTTTTATCCCCCGGCAGTCTACGACGAAACCAAAGTGGTCACTGAAGCCGGGGGCGAGACTTTCAAATCCGGAGGCCGGGTCGAGATCGAGCCGGGCTGGAAAGCGGTATACGGGCCGGAAGAAAAGGAGGAAAAGGATGGGAAGGACGAAGACGGAGAATCACAACCGCTTCCGCCCCTGGCCGAAGGCGAGACGGTCGCTGTCGAAAAAGCGGGGGCCGTCGAGCGGCAGACGAAACCCCCGAAACGGTACACCGAAGCCACGCTTCTGGCGGCCATGGAAAATGCCGGCCGCCTGGTGGACGACAGGGAAATGGCCGAAACCCTCAAAGCCGCCGGCGGCATCGGCACCCCCGCCACCAGGGCGGCGATCATCGAAACGCTGATTAAGCGGGGATACGTCGAGCGCCGCAAGAAAACCCTGGTGCCCACCCCGCGGGGCGAAGCCCTGGTAGACCTGGTGCCGGAAAAACTGAAATCGGTGGAACTGACCGCTCAATGGGAAGACGGGCTGCGGCGTATAGAGGAGGGGCTGGATGATGCCCGGTTGTGGCTGGTTGGCCTCAAAAATTTCACGGTGGAGATGGTGGCCATGGCAAAAGAACAGGAAGCAAACGGCGCGGTACATCAGAAGGAGGTGATAGGCAGGTGTCCTCTATGCGGACGTGACGTGCTGGAATATACCAAATCCTACGGCTGCAGCGGGTACAAGGAGGGCTGCGGGTTTGCCATCTGGAAGGAGATCGCCGGCAAAAAGATCACGGTCAATCAGGCAAAAGAACTGCTTCAGAAAGGCAAAACCGGTGTTATCAAAGGCTTCAAATCGAAAGCCGGCAAGAACTTCGACGCTGCGTTGACTTTGGGCGAAAACGGCAGGGTCAACTTCGAGTTTGCGGATCATGCCGGCCATGTCCTGGGTAGGTGCCCGCTGTGCGGAAAGGACGTTATCGAGGGCAAAAAAGGTTACGGCTGCGCGGGCTGGAAGGAAGGGTGCAAGTTCGTCATCTGGAAAGAGGTCGCCGGCAAAAAGATCACGGTCAGCCAGGCAAAAGAACTGCTCCAGAAAGGTAAAACCGGCGTCATCAAAGGTTTTAAATCCAAAGCCGGCAGGGAATTTGAAGCTGTCCTGGTTTTGGGTGAAGACGGCAAGATAGAATTCGAGTTCAAAACCGACAGGGGGGATAATGTATGCGGATAGCTCCGGAAGGAACCAGCATAACGGAACTGGATCAATGGGATATTTTCTATGATGCCAAAGACCGCGACAGCGTTTTAAGCGCGGTCGTAACGTCCGTCGTGAGGCCGAAAACATTGAACGGATTATACTGGGAACTCAAATTTGAAGACGCGGACGGAGTGCGCGGCGTGGTACCCTCGTCCGAAACCGGGCTGCCCAGCGAAAGAACAATGAATTTCTTCGTCAATCAGAAAGTGAACGTCAAAATAAAAAGCATCGACAGGAAGAACGGCATTGTGGCCTGCACCCGGCGGGAAGTGGTCGAAGAGGCGGTCAACCAGTTGCTGGGCACCCTCACTGAAGGCGAAGAAATTCCGGCCCTGGTGCGCTATGTATCCAGAAGAGGCGTGGGGCTGGACATCGGCGGCGGCGTGATAGTTGAAGTGCCGTATCGAAATGCGGCCTATTCCCGATCGCTTCCCCTGGACGTGATATACAGGCCGGGGCAATTGATCAGGGTTACGGTTCAGGCCATCGACAAAGAGAAGAAAGATATACGGGTATCAATCAAGGACCCCTGGGAAAACGAAGAATTCAGCCGGGGCACCATCCTGACCGGCAGAGTTTTAAAAATTCGCGGCAGGGAAATGTTCGTCGAAGTCCGCCAGGGCTTGATCGGCCTGGCCGGCTATCCGCTCAACAAAAGGATTGAGGAAGGGGAACAATTGCCGTTTCAGGTTTTGTCTTTCGACAAGATGGAAAGGAAACTGCACCTGGTCGTGCTGGACCCGGAACGCATACGGGGAAGGAGGGTGCGGCGTGAAAGGAGAATCAGGGAAGCGAAGCTTTAACTACGCAAAGGGACTTGCCCTGGGCGCGGCCCAGTGCAAGCGTGGAGACGGCGAATCAATCGACTTCACCGGTCGGGCCTTCGACCTGCTGGCCTGCCTGACAGAAGCCCAGGCGTTGACCACCAGTGCGGCCGCCAGCGCGTTGTCCTGCCACCGTAAAGTAGCCGGTTCGGCGTTTACCAGCCTCTGGTGGGCTGGGATGGTCTGCTGGGTCGGCGTATTCGCCGAAATGGGGCAACACAAGGGGCAGTTTCGTCTCTGGTATCCTGCCGACGGCAGGCCGCCCAAAAACGCCCAGGAAGCATGCCGCCTGGCGGCCCTGGGTCTCTTCTACGCCCTGGCGAAAAATGAAGTGCCCGGATTCAAGTGGCAGGTGCTGCGGAACGGAAAGGGCGGCGTTACAGCGGAAATGCAGCTTGTGACGAGAGCGGGCATTGCGGAGAAGTGGGTCATCGATGCGCCCCGCCGGGGTGAAGACGCTTTCCCACATGCCGATGTGTACATTTTCCCGACTTTACAGGAGGGAGAAGACCTCACCCCGCCGGGGAAAAGGTACACTGCGGATGAACTGCTTCTTATACCCGGCGAGTTGCGCGAAAAAATTTTTCTAAAAAGCACTTGACAGATTCCAAAAAACTTGCTAAGTTTTGGGCAAGAATAAAAGACACAAGTTTTAAGCTCCTTGCCTATCGGGACGCCTTCTCCCGGTACGGATGGAAGCTCCGGAACGGTCGCCTGTGTGAGCGGGCGAATGCGTTGGCAAGGAGGCTCCAGGAAAAATTCCTCGCGAGAGCAGGGTGTACTCCTGGAGCGGCCTGCATCTGTGAGAGCGGATGTGGCAGTCCTGCGTCTGTGAGAGCGGACGGGGCGGTGGGACCCAGCCGTAAGAAAGGGGCAAAACGGCACGACTGTAGGCGATGAGCAGCAGGGTGCCTTGCCTGGCCGGAGCTGTATCCGGTCCCTGGGGTGAGCGGTATTAGGCCGCAGCGGCAGGAAGGTGGACTCTTCCGAAGGCAGCCGCAAGACACCCCTTGTAAGCGAGAGGTCCCAAGCGCCACAGGCCGAAGCCGCCCAGCTTCGAGTGGCGTTGAGAGTGGGGGGTGGCCTCCCCGACACGAACCGGGCTAGCCGCCGGGAAACAGGAACGCCCAACCTGCGGCGGTGAAAAGAAACCGAGACGGGCTAAGCGCCGCGCGAAAGGCTGTGCCCCCGCCTGCGGCGTTAAGAGTTTGCAAGCCGATAGGCTTGCCTGGGGCGGAGTATCAGTGACATGTAAGGTGCCGGAACATGCACGCCGGGAGGCGTGCGGGAGAAAACGAGGATTTTGGAAGTGGAACACCTTGACGGGCAAGCAAAATTATAGGCTTGAACGTTGAGGTGTTTCTTTGCTTTTGAAAGCCCCTGCGGGCGTTGGAAACGGGCGCCCGCGGGAGAAAAACCCGGGCGCTTCAATTTCGAAAGAAAGGAGGCAGCCCGGGAAATGTATGACGGCAAAGAACGATGGCGGGAAGAAATGATCCGCATTCGCCGTGCCCGTGTCCGGTTTTCCAGGCACTGCCGGAAGCGGATCAAAGCAAGAGGTATAACGGTGGAAGAAGTGTATAACGTTATAAATAACGGAGAAATCATCCAGGGCCATGCGCCGGGAATGTACGGAAGCAATCCGGACCCCGTGAGAGTGGTTATGGGCCGTGGGAGCGGTGGTCGAATCCTCCATCTGGTCGTGGCGCTTCACGGGAAAACCGTAATACTGGTTACAGCCTACGAACCGGATCCGGATATCTGGGAAGACGATCACCGGACTCTCAAATCGCCCCGGAAATAAAAGGAGATGCGATATCATGGAGAAGCTTGAGTTGGTCGGCATTTGTGCCGGGTGCTACTACGAGAACGCCGAACTTCGGTTTAAAGAAAAAACGCTGGTAAAAGACGGCGCAGCGCTTTGTCTCAAAAGAATCCCCTATTACTACTGCCCGCGCTGCGGAGAGGAAACTTACGATCTCGATGTCGAAGTTTTTGTGGAACGGGCAATAAAGAGGTTTACGGAAGGAAACGGAAAAGGCGAAACCATCGACGTTGGTAACCTGTTCTGCGTTCCTTCCGAGTCGGCAGTACAGTAAGGGATGCGAGTGTAAAGAGAAATTAAGGGCCGCCGGCCCGCAAAACCAATCATCATTTCCAGGGAGGTGATTGGGCGCGGGCCGCAGGCCCGTAGCCCGGAAGCATGAAAGAAATGCTGGTCAAGCTGGTTAAGGAAGTTAACGAGATACCGACGGTAATACGCGACATAATGACCGCCAGGACGGACCTCGAAAAGAAGCTTTCCCAAGGTGGGGACGAAGAAGCCCTCCGGGCCGTCAGGGACAACTTGGCGCACACCGACCGGGAACTGGAGTGGCTGCGCTCCCGCCAGACGGCCGCCGTAGCGACCATCAACCTGCTGTCTGCGCTCATCGGCGCGGGCAGAGCGGATGACGCGCAGGCAGTTCTGGCGGCGCTGGTAAAAGGCGAGCAGAAATCGGCACAAAGAGACGAAAATGAATCCAACAGGGAAAAAAGCAAAGATCAGGAAGAGCTGAAGGTTGATACTTTTGCCATTAAAGAAGTGAAGCCCGGAAAAAGTGAAAGTACCATCTGGGCGATTGCGGTTACCGGGGACGGTACGGAATACAAAATCTGCGCCAAAAACGGCAACGGCCAGGCCCTGCAGGCATCCTCGGGCAAACAGGCGAAGATTAAGTACCGGCCTATGGGCGATGACAAACTCTTCGCGGTAAGCGTCGAGGTTGCCGGCTAGCCTCCGGGATGATAAACTGGAGGTGAAGGCGGGTGATGGCTATGGAAGCAAAAAGAGAAGTGGCTGCCACAGGCGAACAATCGCCTGAAGTGCCTCCGCACTGGTTTCTCTATCTCATGGAGAGAAGCGACTGGCGCGTGACCTTCCGGTACCGGTTTGACCGCAAGGAAGTCCGTATCGCAGAAGTGGTCCACCGGAGCAAGGCGTACCGCGGGTAACTATAAGTACCGGAATACGGCCTAAAGGCCAGCAAGAGGACGGAAAACGGGACATTCATGTTCCGACCGTCCTCTTTTGCTTTTCAGGCGGCCCGGCCCGTTTTGAGAGACGCTGGGAGGTGTAACTGATGTTTAATGAGTGGCTTGACGAGATTGAGAGAAGGGAACGGGAAAAGGAAGAGCGGTTTCGGAAATGGTTTGAAAAGACGTTTCCGGGATGGTACGAAACGATAAACAACATAACAGAATTAAACGGGACGGAACCTGAGGCGTTAAGACGAGCATGCATCGCTTTAGCCGAGTTCGTAATGATAATGACGGAAAAGTTATATAAGGTTGACGTAAGCGTGCAATCGTTAAAATAGGCGGCCCGGCCCGCCCTTTAACTCACCAAGAACAAGGAGGTGTGAGGGGCGGGCCGGGAGGGTCCGCCCTGCGAAAGTGAAATTTGACAAGATTAAGCCGGGAGTACTGTTCCGCACTCCGTGGGGCAAAGAACGCCTGTTCTATAAGATCCCTGATCCCCAACCCTGGGAGGACGCTGGCCCCTGCCACGCCTGCGGTACTATCGCCGTATGGAACGCGCGGGCTGTTGAAACCGACCAACTGGTGCATTTTTGTCGGGATGAGGAAGTTGTCCCGGTGAAGGTGGGCCAGTAAACGGGTTACCGACCCGACCATTTCCACGGGAAGGAGGGAATGGAGCGGGCCGGATGGTCCGCTCCGGAAAACATGGCAGTGACCGGTACAGTTTACCTGCGGGGAGATGACGCAAGGGAGTTTGAGCGCAGCGGCTACTGCGAAGGCTGCCTGCGCCCGGCAAGCGAATGGGCCGAATCGGACCGTTTCGGGAATTACGAAGTCCACGGCGACTTCGACAGCCGGGATAACCTGGCAGGCTTCCTGTGTCCGCAGTGTGCGGAAGTAGACTAAAAATTGGGCCACCGGCCCGCAAACCGTTCTCATGGAAAGGAGGGAATGGGGCGGGCCGGTACCCCGCCCCGGATCATGAAAGAAGAAAGATTGCGCGAAGCGCTTGAAAAGCTGCTGGCAATGTTCGAAAGTGGCAACCTGCCGCCGGCGGTGGCCCGGACGATGATCCGGCGCCAGACGGGCGATGAAAGGCCGTCTGACAAATGGAGCCTGGGCAACCGCCTGCTGATGTACCTGGCTGGGACCGAGGACGCCAGGGGTTACAGGCAGTGGGAAGAAGTAGGACGGCATGTTAAAAAGGGCGCGAAAGCGTTCCATATCCTCGCTCCACTGACCAAAACCAGGAAGGTCAAAATACAGGATCCCGAAACGGGCGAGGAGCGGGAAGAAGAACGCCCTGTGATTGTGGGTTTCCGCTTCATCCCGGTGTTCCGTCTGGAAGATACGGAGGGTAAACCCCTGCCGGAGATAAACTACATGCCTCCCGAGTTGCCTCCCCTGTTCGACGTGGCGGCAAGGCTGGGGGTCAAAGTTAGATACAGCCCTGGAGACGGCAGTTGTTACGGCAGTTTCCAGCCCGGACTTAAAAGGATCAACCTGCATACTCACGACGTCAAAACGTACTTCCACGAGCTTGCGCACGCGGTGCATAACACCATCCGCCCCCTGGTGGGAGGCCAGGATCCGGTGCAGGAAGTGGTCGCCGAGACAGTGGCCTGTACCCTCTGCGAGATCTACGGCTATACCGGATATGCCTGGCACGGGTGGCAGTACATCAAAGCCTGCGCCGGCGGCAAGCCGAAACAGGCGCTCAAACTCGTAATGAAAGTGCTCTGCGAGGTCGAAGAAGTGCTGGAAAGGATCTGGGAAGCCGCCACCCCGGAAGAGAGGGGGTGTGCGGCTTGACATACCGGATCTGGGAGGCACGAAACGCAGGTGAAGATACCACCTACCTGGTGGCAATGTCCGGCATGCGGGAGATTTCCCTGCGCGAGGAGATTGCCCGTGGCGAGAGGTTGATACGGCTGCTGCGCCTGGTGGCGGAGACGGAAGACCGGAACCGGGCACGGCGGATGGCAGACTGCGAGATTTAGAACTTCAGGCGGCCCGGCCCGCCCAATCACCCGAAGAGGAGGTGAAAGGGGCGGCGCCGGCGGCCGCCCCGGAGCATGAAGAAACGGGTAAATATCGTTTCGGTGAAACTTGTCAAGGAAGCGGGCATATTTTACGCAGCCCGCAGAATAACCAGACCGGAGGATGTGGCCGATCTGGTTCGTGACTTTCTGAAGGACGCCGACCGGGAGATCTTCCTGGTTATATGCCTTAATGCCAAGAACGAACCGACGGCAATCCATACGGTAGCGGTAGGTACGCTGAACAGCGTCCAGGTCCACCCCCGGGAGGTCTTTAAAGCGGCAATCCTGGCCAACAGTTACCACGTAATCCTGGTTCACAATCACCCGAGCGGTGACCCGCAACCTTCGGATGAGGATATGGCTATCACAAGAAACCTGGCCGAGGCCGGGAGAATAGTCGGCATCCCGGTGCTGGATCACATCATCATCGGCGACGGAAAGTTTGCAAGCCTGAAAACAAAGGGATTGATTTAAGCAGAGGGGGGATCGGGGGTGCAGGCGGAACACCGTTACCCCGAGGAAAAATTCATTCCGGTGAAACCCTGGCGCCCCTGCCCCATCTGCGGCAAGGGCGACTGGTGCGGTTTCAACAGCTTCATCGCCAGCTGCATGCGGGTGCGCGAGGGCTCGTTCAAGGAAGTGGTCCTGAGCAACGGCCAGGTAGCCTACCTCCACTGGCTGGAACCGGGCATGGTAAACCTGCCGGCGCTCATGAAAGACGACTCAATAACCGCGGCGCAAACCGCGCCGGTGGAAGTGCGGGACCGGGTGTACCGTGACTTCCTGCGACTCCTTTACCTTCAGCCGCGCCACAGAGAGGACCTGCTCCGGCGCGGACTGACTGAATGGGAGATCAGGAGGAACGGCTACCGGTCGGTCCCCGAAACCGAAGCCCCATGGTCGGTCTGCAGGCGCCTGATCCGAATGGGCCACGACCTGGCCGGCATCCCCGGCTTTTACAAGGCCCGGGGGCCGCGAGGCGGCACCTACTGGACCTTCGACCGGCAGCCGGGATACTTCATCCCGGTGCGGGACGAAAAGGGCCGGATCCAGGCCCTGCAGCGCCGCATGGACGACGCGCGGGGCGGGAAATATAAGCTGTTCAGCGGTCACAAGAGCCGGGGCGGCTGCTCCTGCGGCACCCCTGCCCACGTGACCAGGCCCGCAAAAGTCGAAGACCGGCGGATATGGATCACCGAAGGCCCGTTGAAAGCGGACATCGCCTGCAAGTACCTGGGCGCCGTCGTGGTGGGCGCATTAAGCGCCGCCACCTGGCGGCCGGCTATACCGGCTATCCTGGCTCTTGAAGCAAAAGAAGTCATAATCGCCTTCGACCGGGACGTGGAAAGTAACCCGGAAGTGGCACGAGCATACTTGACTCTGAAAGTAGAACTAAAAAAGCACGGCCTAGCGGTTAGCCGGGCAGTGTGGAGCGATAAAAAAGGCATTGACGATGCCCTGGCGGCCGGTATGGAAGTGCGGGTCGTCCGGGCATAAGAAAGGAGATGGGTCGAATGTCAAGAGTCATCAAAAGGGTTCCGGCTGAATATGTTACCGAACAAATCGGTGGTGGGGTTATATGCCCCAAATGCGGAGCCGGTAACTGGAAAAGGACCACTCCCGAAAAGTGCCCTATTTGCGGAACAATGGAAGTGCCGGATCCTGTCAGGTACATCAAAAGGCGAATTCCGGGCTATGTGGAAGTGCGGTGCGACTGCGGTGAAACCGTCATCTGCGACGGTTTCACCAACACCTGCGACCGCTGCGGAAAAGATTACAACTGGAACGGTACCCTGCTGGCCCCGCGCAGTCAGTGGGGTGAAGAAACAGGGGAAACGGAAGGGGATATAATCCTGGGAGTTTAAGGGGGTTAAATTACGAATGATGGAAGTACAGGCATCTTTACATGATAACAGATGGCCGGTAAAAATACACCCGCTCAGAGCACCGGGTAACTACGTGATTACGGGGCGGGGTACGGAGATGTGGATTGCTGTCCGGCCGTCCGGTGGTATCGGTGGAGGTAGCCATTTAATAGCGGTTATCAACTTCAACCGGTGCGGCTGCCTGGATGCCGACAAGTGGTCTGCAGCGGACGTGCAGCAGTACATCGGGATCGAGAACCCGGTGGATGCAGCCACCCTCGCCGCTGCGCTGGATGTGATTTTAGGGCGAAAACAAGAGAACGGGGTGGCCGGCACGACCTGGAAAAAACCATACGGGAGGTATAAGTGGTGAAAATGATACAACTCGAAGAAGCTCTCAAAGACCACTACGCCCGCCGGGCTGCAAGGGCAATCGAGGCGGAGGACACGGATGCCCTTGCCAGGGTAATACCGCACCACGTCATCTATGAGAAACCCGGGATGGCCCTTGAGATTCTGGGCAGGGCGGTAAATGTAGCAAGCTGTGAGACCTACAGGTAATCAACCAACGGGGGTGGGACGCCGGCTTCCGGCCGGCTCCTTCCCCGCCGCAAATTAGCGGCGTTACCGGATCCCCGGTTATGACGCGATTGATCGCTGACTAACCACTCCATATGGAGTATGGGGTCCACGCTATGGGCCCTGGCGGCACCTGCCGCCCCCATAAGTGGGGTAACGGGGCCTCAGTGAATGCTTAACAAGCCCATAACGGCGTGCGAGGCGGGCATTGGAAGAGCCGGCCGTCGGGAGCACGCAGACAACAAACAGGTACCACCCCCGGGGCGGTTGCCCCGCAGCGGACGGGGCAAGGGCCCCGGGGGTGCAAACCCGGGCGCAGCCCGCCGGGCAAGCCGCGGAGCGGCAGGCAACGGGCGTAAGCCCGCACGGCAAAGCCGCAACCGGGCGTAAGCCCGCACCGCGAAGCGCAAAAACGGGCGGAAGCCCGTCTCAGGCCACCGGAGCGAAAGCGGAGGGGGCACTGAGACGGGCGCAGCCCGCGACGGCGAAGCCGCAAAAAATAAGGCCCGAAGGGTAATCTGCAAGAGGTTTCCACCGGTGCAAACCTATGTGATGAGGATCCGGGGGGATAAACCTCTAGGGAGTTTTTGTCTTTTTTGCAGTGACGGCGAAGCCGTAAAAACAAAAGGAAAATACAGATCAGGGGGGATAAAATGCTACGGGTTTCCTGGGAAAATACCGGAAATCCCATCCTCGACCGCCTGGGGCGGCAGTTCGTGGAAAGGGTAGCCCGGTATGCAAGGGGTGGCTCTTATGAGAAGCGCCTGGAGCGGTTTCGCAAGTACGTAAAATTTCTTTGCTTCCTGGCAGAACGTTTTGCGCCGGAAGACATACGAAACATACAACCCCGTCATGTCGCAGCTTTCGCCAGACACTTAAAAGAACAGGGAAGGAGCGGACGAACTATACTTTATTATTTTTCCATCATCCGCTGGTGGCACCGGCAGATCCCATGGCGAAAGTATGAAATGCCCGAGAATAAGGTGCTTCTGGAATTGGAGGCGAGGCTCGATGACAAACGATTCTGTGAAGAAATCAAAAACAACTGCCGGCGCAAAAAGTTCCGAAGGGGTATACAGAAATCTCTCGGCTCAGCTTGAAAAAATCTGGCGTGAGGCGGTAAAAGACACGACCCACGCGATGTCCAAAAAATCTCATTTCCGGTACCGGGAGAGCATGAAAAACTTCCTCTGGTTCTGTGCGGAAAAATTTCGTTTGCAGAAGATCGCCAACATTGGCGAAAAGCACCTGCGGGCATACGTGGAATACCGCCGCCAGGAAGGCATATCCGAAAAGACGCTGAAAAACGACCTGGCGGCGGTGCGGTTTTTCCATCGCTTCACCAGTTCGCGCAATGAACTGCCGGATAACCGGGCGCTGGGGCTCGAAAAGACCCCGGCCGGCGGCAAAGATAGGGCCTGGACGGAAGAAGAATACCGGCGGATGCTGGAGAAGGCCGAAAAACTGGGCCGTGCGGACGTGGTGATGGCCATGAAGCTGGCCCGCCACGCGGGGCTGAGGATCCACGAGTGTACCCGGCTCACGGTGGGCCACGTCCGGGACGCCCTGAAGGATGGAGAACTGGAGGTCAAAGGGAAAGGGGGTCGGGTGCGCCGGGTGCCGCTGCGCCTGGAGTTAAAGGTGGAACTGGAGCGGTTCCTGGAAGAGCGCGGGGGGACCAGGGGGGAGAAGATCTTCGTCGCGCCAGGCGAAAAGACGCACAGAGTTATCAAAAGCATCCAGAAATTCATCGAACGGCACCGGGAAGAAATCACCGACCGGCCGATTACCTTTCACGGATTGCGCCACGCCTACGCCCGGGAGGAGCTGGCCTGCCGGTTGGAGCATCCGGAGAAATACGGCTTCCGCAGGGTAAGTCCGGAAAGGGCGGCAAAACTGGAGGTGGCGGAGCTTCTGGGCCACGGCAGGCCGGAAGTGACCAGTGTTTATACAGGGAAGTGACTTTACATCAGTGGGGTAGCATGAGATAATTTTATTTTTTGACTACCATACGGTTGCATTCGTATGCATACATGTGGTATTTTAACCTTGGAGCTTTGGAAGATCCTGTATGACTACAGTTTAAACCCCGGCAGGCGATTGTTCCGTGCCTATTAATAAACGAGCTGTAGAGATCGTAAAATCATACGCGGAAGCTCTCAGGAAAAAAGATGTTCCGGTGAAAGTAATAATTTTATTCGGCTCCCAGGCAAGGGGAACCAGCGTTCCGGGGTCCGATATTGACGTACTTGTGGTGACGGAAAGGCTTGATAAAAAGATCCGCGATACGATTGTAGATGAAGCCTTTGAAATCAGCCTGAGAGAAGACATTCCGGTGATAGCTCTGGCGTGCGATATTCAAGAATTCGATTCTCCCTCATTTAAAGTTGATCCTTTTTACCGCAACGTTACTCAAGAGGGGATAATTTTCCATGGATAATAATGATTTCAAAAAAGAATTTGCCTCACAGAAAATGGAAAAAGCCTGGGACAACTGGGGTGAGGGTGAATGGGCTTTTAAAAGTGCTTAACTAGGTTTACACCCGACCTCCGTAGCGGTGTTAGGATTTAAACAAACAGGGATGGTGGTTAAAGTGGACACTAAGCCAATTCAACAGGAAATTTTAATGGAGGTTAACCGCCTGCCTTTCCATTTTCAAAAACGAGTTCTTGAATTCGCTCGGGCATTAAGGTTTACTCTCAATGAAGGAACGCCCGGTAGGGATTTGCTTCGCTTTGCCGGGGTTATATCGCCGGAAGAAGGGGAATTGATGAAAAGAGCTATAGAGGACGCCTGCGAGCGGGTGGATGCAAATGAGTGGTAAGTTTCTTCTGGATACAAACATTGTCATTGCCCTTTTTGCAGGGGACGAATCTGTTCAGGAAAAATTGATGGAAGCAAACAAAGTGTTTGTACCCTGCATTGTCCTGGGGGAGTTGTATTACGGAGCCCACAAGTCCAGCCAGGTGGAGAAGAACCTTGCGCGGTTGGCGGAATTCGCATCCAGCAGCACGGTGGTGGCCTGTGACACAGGTACGGCGCGTGAGTACGGCTTAATCAAAGATCAATTGCGGAAGAAAGGGCGGCCCATACCCGAGAACGATATCTGGATCGCGGCCATTTCTCGACAATACGATTTCGTTTTAGTGACGAGAGATGTTCATTTTTCTGAGATTGAAGATTTGAAGATCGAAAAATGGTAGAAATTTGAAGAAGCAAACCCGGTTTCGCCGGGTTTTTCCTTTTTTGGGTCCGGTTTATCCGGGCCTTTTTCATTTTATTGGGACAGCTAAATTCATTAGGCGAGGTGGTTTTTATGAGATGGTCGTTATCCCGGGTGAAGGAGGAGGTTTATTCAGCTTTTAAACACATGCCCGCGTTAGCTAGAGGGGGAATTATGGCTGGAACTTCAGTGCTGGCCCTTGGTGGCCTCTATCTCCTCGATGTATGGACCCTGGGCACGGCAGCCGCCTGGTTGCACGGCCTTGGGACCTGGCTGAAGGGGCAATCCATATTCGCCACTCCGGCGGAGAAAGCCGCAACAGCCCATGCTTTCGATGCCGTATCCTGGTACGCGCAGCATCCCTTACAAACTGCGTGGGCCTGGCTCACAAAACGGGAACTGGCTAATCCGGGTCCACGGAAAATCTGGCTGGCCCTGCACGGCCTTACTGCGCTGGCGGCTTTCAGCTGGTGGTTGGGGGGAAGATTCCGCGGTGGGACCGGATGGAGCGGGATCAGGATGAAACCCGGCGACGCCACCCACGGCAGCGCCAGGTGGGCTGTGAAGGCCGACCTGGCCCGGGTGTGCGACTTCGGCTTCGGCCCCGGAATAATACTCGGCGCGTTCGGGAGCAGGCCGGTGCGCATACCGGTGAAGCCGAAAACCTGGATGAACAAGCATGTGCTGGTGGTCGGCGCTCCCGGGTCGGGTAAGAGCCGGGGCTACGTACGCCCCAACATATTTGCCGCCGTGCGGGCTAGGGAGAGCGTCATCGTCACCGACCCAAAGGGTGAGCTGTATCGTGACATGGCTGCCTGGCTGAGGACGAAAGGATATGCAGTCAGGGTACTCAATCTCGTTCGCATGGAGGAATCCGACCGGTGGAACCCGCTGACGGAAATACGGACACCCCTGGACGCAGATGTGTTCGCCCAGGTGGTGATTGCAACCACCGATGCCGGTCCCAAAAGGGGTGGCGACTCGTTCTGGGACCGTGCGGAGCAGAATCTGTTGAAGGCCCTCGCGCTCTACGTGGTGCTGGAGCTTCCGGAAGAAGAGAGACATATGGGTTCCCTGTACGACATCCTGGCCTCCGGCGACCCCGAAAAGGTGGATGCCATGTTCGCAAAGCTGCCGGTGAACCACCCGGCCAAAGGACCTTACAACGTCTACGCCATGGCCGGCCAGAACGTAAGGGGCGGCGTGGTTATCGGGCTGGGCACCAGGCTGCAGGTCTTCCAGCAGGAACTGGTCCGGCAGGTGACCTGCAAATCGGATATAGACCTTGCTTTGCCTGGCAGGGAAAAATGCGCCTACTTTCTCATCACCCCGGATACACACGGGGCCTTTGATTTTCTGGCTTCACTTTTCTTCACTTTTGAATTCGTACGGCTGGTGGAAGCGGCCGACGCCAGGCCCGACGGCCGCCTGCAGGTACCTGTGAAGTTCCTCCTGGATGAGTTTGCAAACATAGTAACCATTCCCGAGTTCGAAAAGAAAATCGCCACCGTCAGGTCCCGGGGCATAGAGTGCCACGTTATAGTACAGAGCCTTCCCCAGTTGGAGCGGGTTTACGGGCGTACATGGCAGGAAATCAAGGCCTGCTGCGACACCACCCTGGTAATCGGTGTTAAAGACGACTACACGGCGCAGTACTTCAGCCGCATGCTGGGGCAGTGCACCGTGGAAACACAAAGCGCGACCCGTGAGGTGAAGTCTCTTTTTGGTCCCGGCCTTTTTGACGACCGGCAGACCCGCAGCACCACAGGTCGTGAACTTATGCGGCCGGAAGAGATAATCAAAATGCGTTCGAAGTTCTGCCTGGCTTTCCTACCTGATGGTACGCCTCCCGCAAAACTTCGGGTGCTGGATTATGAAAACTTTCCCGAAGCAAAAGATTTAAAGCGCTTAAACAGAATCAAATCGGAGGCGGGAAGTCCTGAACATCCCAGGCTTATATTCGAAGAGCCCGATGTTTGTAATACAACTGTTGCTGAACTTGAAACCTTTACACCTTCTGAGAATCACATCTCGTACGATGCCTCCAGCAAAACGGCAACGGAAGAAAAGGAAACAACAAGCCAATCCGGTGCCGTGCGGGCCGGGGTGCCCTGGTAGGAGGAACCAGCTCCTGGAAACGGTGACCAGCGGTGTGTCGCTTATCCAGGGGTTTTATTTTTCGCAACCCAAACCAGCCATTATTGGGCATTGAATGAAAAGACTCTAGTATACGAGGGATGGAGGGTTGAGCGAAGCTGCCTTAGATAGTCCCGACGTAGTTCTTACCGGCTGAATTTTTCTGTAAACATGGACAAATTGGTCTGCATAACTTTTATAGAACAGTTCTAGGTTTTGCGACGCTATCTTTTTTCTGAATGGGACCCTGGAAAAGCGTTGGGGTGGTTCTATGATCCCTGTTAAAATCATAAAAAGCAGGTTTGGTACCATTAACATTTACCCACCTTTGGAACAGCCTTCTCCGGATGACGAGGCAAGGTTATACGCGGTACTTGCCGAATGTTTGGCTATGAAACAGCCACGGGCTGAAAACGAAAAAAGCCCGCAAACCGTATGTGAACAGGTTTACAGGGCTGAGTGTTCTTTTGGTATTATGAGATAACTGCTTACTCGTCGGCGTAAATAAGGGCAAAACGGCCGGCCTTGAAGTTTCCTTCCTGGGAAAGGCTCAGGAGGTTCCACAGGAATTTTTCGTCACATTTTAGCATTTCCTGGAATTCCATGATGCCCCGGTTGGCAATGTTCAGCTCGCCGTCAAACCGGTAGGCCCGGGGGTCCGACTCCGAACCGTACTCGGCAATGGTGGAGAAGTCCACGCTGCCGGTGAGATCGGCAATGTCCTGGGACTTGGGGTCGGAAGGGGTGAAGGTACCTATGCCCACCCGGTTTTCCTCGGACAGAAAAATCCTTTCCACCCGTACATTTTCAATCTTGCCGTCGTATTCTGTTTCCAGCATCATGCGACAGTAGGGGCAGAGCTCTCCTTCCACGTAGACGCCGTATTCCTTCTCAAATTCCGGCCTCAGCTCCCTGGGGATTAAATGCAGGGGTTCTTCATGCATGGGACAGCCCTTGATGCCGTAGAGGGCCCCCCGGTCGGTGCGGCTGTACTTCTCCAGGCCCCTTTTTAACATGGCCACCAGGGTGGATTTGCCGCCGCTTACCGGTCCCATCAGCAAGAGGATGCGCTTGCGTACGTCCAGCCGCCGGGCAGCAGGGTGGAAGTATTCCTCCACCAGTTTTTCCAGGGTCCTATCCAGACCGAAGAGTTCACTGGAGAAAAATTTATAACGCTTGACACCATCTATCTCTTCTACCCCGGCGTCCTTGATCATGTTGTAGATCCGGGCGTGGGCAAGCTGGCAAACCCAGGGACGTTCCTTAACTATCTGCAAATACTCCTGGAAGGTACCCTCCCAGGACAGTTCCTTTTCCAGGGAACGATGTTCTTCCAACCTCTTCAGGAAGTCCATAATCTCACTCCTTTGCTGTGGAATAGATCCACAAGCCGGATTTGTACATTCCCAGTGTTTAGTATTACATTATATGCACTTTGGCTTGGTAGAAGAATCCGTTAGCCGACAATATCTGCACCCGGGCCGGAGAAGGAACCGTTGGCGGAAAGGTCTGCCGGGATCCCGGCAACATCTTAAACCGTGCACAATTCTACTTTTATATGAGCTGCATAGAAAACACCCTGTTACCATGTTATAATTGTTCATATAGGAAAAACGAACCACTGCATCCATATGAAAACCATCTGGAACGATCCCGGCCAGCGCATCGCCCGGCCAGAGGGTGATCGGGGCGTTGCCGCCGCGGAACGGGCGGCACCCGCGCCTGCGGGTGCCGGTGATAACTTTGTTTACGGTGTTCTGAAAGGGGAGGAGCAGTTTGAAAGCTCTGGTACTGGCCGGCGGGAAGGGCACGCGCCTGCGGCCCCTAACCTATACTACGGCCAAGCAGCTGATCCCGGTCGCCAACAAGCCCATCATCTTTTACGTGCTGGAGCAAATCGCAGCGGCGGGGATAGATGATGTGGGGGTAATCATTTCACCGGAAACGGGCGAAAACGTGAAAGACGCCGTAGGGGACGGCTCCCGCTGGGGAATAAAGATCACCTACATACTGCAGGAGACTCCCGCCGGGCTGGCCCACGCCGTGAAGACGGCCCGGGAATTCCTGGGAGAGTCGCCCTTTTTGATGTTTTTGGGGGATAACCTCATCCAGGGTGGCGTCGAGGCCTTCGTGCGGGACTTTGCCGCCGGTGAAGCCGGCGCCTTCATCCTGCTCAAAAGGGTAAAAGATCCCCGGGCCTTTGGCGTGGCCGTGCTGGATAGCCGGAACCACGTTGTTCAGTTGATTGAAAAGCCAAAAGAGCCGCCCAGCGACCTAGCCCTGGTGGGCGTGTATCTCTTCCGGCCAGCCATTCACGAAGCCATCGGGCGCATAAAACCCTCCTGGCGGGGGGAGCTGGAGATCACCGATGCCATCCAGGAACTCATCCATATGGGCTGCCTGGTGGAAGCCCGCATCCTGGAGGGCTGGTGGCTGGACACCGGTAAAAAGGACGATATCCTGGAGGCCAACCGGGTGGTGCTGGACGAGTTCGCCCGGCGGGACGTCCGGGGAGAGGTTCACGGCGACAGCCAGGTGGTGGGACGGGTGGAAATAGGGGAGGGCAGCCGGGTGGTGAACAGCGTCGTCCGGGGGCCGGTGGTCATCGGCAATGGAGTTACGATTATTGACTCTTTTGTAGGCCCCTACACCGCTATTGCCGGCGGCAGTCAACTGGAGCGGGTTTCCCTGGAACATGCGGTAGTACTGGAGAACTGCCGTCTGCTGGACGTGGAGCACATCGAAGACAGCCTTATCGGGAGCAACACCCGCGTGGTCCGGGCCGGCGGACGCCGGCGGGCCCTGCGCCTTTTCGTGGGCGACGACGCGGAAGTGGTAATTTGATACAGGAGGGTTTTTCTATGGAGTTGATCGACGGCGTGCAGGTGAAGAAGCTGCGCCTGATTCCCGACGAGCGGGGTTTTCTCATGGAGATGCTGCGCAGCGATTGGCCGGAGTTTGATAAGTTCGGGCAGGCCTACATCACTGCCTGCTACCCGGGGGTGATCAAGGCCTGGCACTACCACAAAATCCAGTGGGACCACTTTGTCTGCGTAGGGGGCATGGCCAAAGTGGTGCTCTACGACCCGCGGGAGGGCAGCCCCACAAAAGGGGTGCTCAATGTGTTCCACCTGGGCTACCTCAACCCCTGCCTTTTGAAGATCCCGCCGGGGGTTTATCACGGTTTTACCGCCGAGGGCAACCGGACGGCCTTAATCGTCAACTTCCCTACGGAGCTGTACAATTACGAACAGCCCGATGAATTCCGGCTGCCCTACAACGACCCCTCCATTCCCTATTCCTGGGAGGTGCGGCATGGTTAGGCGGGTGCTGGTCACCGGCGCCGCCGGCATGCTGGGCCGGGCGGTGACCGCGGAGTTCGGGCAACGCGGGGAAGAGGTGCTGTCCCTTTCCCGCCGGGAACTGGACATCACCGATCCGGCGGCGGTACGGTCCGCCCTGTGGCGGCTGCGGCCCCGGGTGGTGGTCAACTGCGCTGCCTACACTGACGTGGACGGCGCGGAAGTCAACTGCGAGCGGGCCTTCCTGGTCAACGGCCTGGGACCTAAAAACCTTGCGCTGGCGTGTCGGGAAATGAGTATCGTGCTGGTACACGTCGGCACCGACTACATTTTTGACGGTCAAAAGGGCAAACCCTACAGCGTGTACGACCCCCCGAATCCCCTGAACGTTTACGGTAAAAGCAAGCTCTGGGGCGAGCGGGCGGTGGCGGAGGTCGGCGGCCGCTGCTTCGTCGTGCGTACCAGCTGGCTCTTCGGCCCCGGGGGCAGGAACTTCGTGGAGACCATGCTCCAGATCGGCCGGGAAAGGGGCGCCGCCCGGGTGGTTAGCGACCAGCGGGGCTGCCCCACCTATACGGTAGATTTGGCCCGGGCTATTGCCGACCTGGTGGAAAGCGGCCGATACGGCACCTACCACGTTACCAACAGCGGCAACACCACCTGGTACGAATTTGCGACGGCAATATTCAAACTGGCCGGCCTGGAGGTGGAACTGGCCCCCTGCTCCACGGCGGAGTTTCCCCGCCCGGCCCGAAGACCGCTCTACTCGGTGCTGGACCCGTTCCCCTTGAAGGAAACCATCGGTTACCTGCTCCCGCCGTGGGTAGACGCCCTGGAAAGGTACCTATCGGAAAGACAAAAAATAACTTAAAAAGGAGCAATGTGATCAATGAAACTGCTGGTTACCGGCGGAGCCGGATTCATCGGCTCCAACTTCACCCGCTATATCCTGCAGGCCTGCCCTGGAGTTTCGGTCATCAATCTGGATAAGCTCACCTATGCGGGCAACCTGGAAAACCTGGCTGATCTTGCGGATCACCCCCGCCATGCGTTCATCCACGGTGACATTTGTGACCGCCGCCTGGTGGGGGAGATTTTTTCCCGCGGCGTGGACGCGGTGATCAACTTTGCCGCCGAGTCCCATGTGGACCGCAGCATCGTGGACGCCTCGCCCTTCATCGAGACCAACGTGCGGGGCACCCAGGTGCTGCTGGACGCGGCCGCGGAATACTGGAAGGATAGGTTTGGCGGGCGGGCGGCGGCCGGGGCTGAAGAACCCGTGATCTTCATCCAGGTCTCCACCGACGAGGTTTACGGCTCCCTGGGACCGGAGGGGCGCTTCACCGAGGGGAGCCCTTTAAAGCCTTCCAGCCCCTACTCCGCCAGCAAGGCCGCCGCCGACCTTCTGGCCCTGGCTTACCACCGCACCTACGGGCTACCGGTGGTCATCACCCGTTGTTCCAACAACTACGGTCCCTACCAGTTCCCGGAAAAGCTCATCCCCTTGATGATCACCAATGCGCTGGAGAATCAGCCCCTGCCCGTGTACGGCGACGGCTTGAACATGCGGGACTGGCTGCACGTGGAGGATCACTGCCGGGCGCTGGAGCTGGTTCTTTTCCGGGGGAAGCCCGGGGAGGTCTACAACATCGGCGGCCACGGGGAGCGCACCAACCTGGAAGTGGTGCAGGCAATTTTGAAACATCTGGGTAAGCCGGAAAGCCTTATTCGTTTTGTCAAAGACCGGCCCGGCCACGACCGCCGCTATGCCATCGATCCCTCAAAGATCACCCGGGAGCTGGGCTGGGAACCCAGGCATAAATTTGAAGAAGGCCTGGCGGCTACGGTGGAGTGGTACATAATAAACCGTTCCTGGTGGGAGCGGATAAAATCCGGTGCCTACCGGGAGTATTATCAGAAGATGTACGGGGCAATAAAGGCGTAAAACAATTTTCCTCTGCCGGGTTTTAGCCGGCGTGTCCAACCTTTTGCAAGAACATTCTGCAGGGAGAAAGAAGGTGTCAAAACATTAAAAGGGACTCTTGTACCCGGTGCGGTACTTGCTGCCTAAAGGGCGGGCCGGCCCTGCACCATGAGGACAAAGGCTTACTGCTGGCCGGGAATGTGGGATACCAGCACCTGGTAACCATCAGGAAGGGTGAACCGGCCTATGACCCCGTCCTTGACACCGTTAGGCCGGTGGAACGGGAACTGGTCAAGGTGCGCGGGAAAGGGAAGGAATGGTCCTGCTGCTTTTTTGAGGAAAAAAGCTCTTCGTGCACCATCTACGAGCACCGCCCGCTGGAGTGCCGGCTGTTGAAGTGCTGGGACACCTCGGCACTGGAAGGCGTGGTTGGCAGAAACACCATCGTGCGCGCCGACATTATCAATTCTCACGATCCCATTATTGAGTTGATTGAAATGCATGAAAGGGAATGTCCGTACCAGGAGGTAGAAGAATTAATCTCCAACCTGTCCCGGGAAACGGATAAATCGAAAACCCTGGCCAGGCTGAATGAGCTTGTCCGTAAAGACCTGGCCATACGTTTTTACGCCATATCGGAATTGGGATTGCGTGAGGAGTTTGAACTTTTTATTTTCGGCCGCCCTTTATTTAAAGTGCTGAGTTCCCGGGGGATACCGGTTCATTCAGCCTGACGCCCGGGCCGAGAAATTGGGAAGCAGGGCAAATATTGCTGTAGTTATATATAGAATCAGGAGGGAAAGTTAACGGTAATGTTGAAATACTTCTTGAAAAAACGTTGAAATACTTCTTAAAAAGTCGTAACTTTCCGGAGGGCAAACCCGGCGAAAGCCGGGGACGCAAAGCCACAGGTCTAAAGTTCCCCACGGGGAACCATGACGGCTGGGTTGCAAGGGGAGAAAGGAAGCCGCAGGGAAGCGCAAAAATTTTTCTCCCTGCGGCTTTTCATTTTCTAAAGAAATTTTTAGAATAAATACATCGAGGTGCTTCCATGAAATCCACATTTATCCATGCTGCCCGGGCGTTGATGAAATTACAGGAGGTCCGGTTTAAGGTTTCTCCCAATCATTCCTGGCGCGTGGCAGCCTATGCTGCTGTGCTCGCGAAGAAATTGGGTATGTCTGAAAAGGAACAGAATCGTATATACCTGGCCGGGTTGCTCCACGACATAGGGAAGCTGGGTATTTCCAGTGCTATCTTGCACAAGCCGGGCAAACTGACTGCCGCGGAGTGGGAGGAAATAAAAAAGCACCCTGTTTATAGTTATGAAATCCTTTCGGCCATACCGGGGATGAAAGCCATCAGCCTTATGGCCCTTTACCATCACGAAAGATATGACGGTTGCGGGTATCCGGAAGGATTGGGGGGTGAGGCCATTCCCCTGGGGGCGCGAATTCTGGCCGTGGCTGATAGTTTTGATGCCATGACTTCGGATCGGGTTTACCGGCCCAGGATGTCTGAAGAAATGGCCACAGAGGAGCTCTACCGCTGTGCTGGTACTCAATTCGACCCGCAACTGGTGGAAGTGTTTTGCTGCCGGGTCGTGCCTGAGGGAATAGATCCTGAACTCTACCGGATCACTGTCGATATTCCTGGTGGTGTGAAGCACCTGCGAAATAACTAACCGGGGAACCGGGCCTTGCTCATACTGGAGCGATAGCTCTTAGCCGAAAAGGAGGGGCTGTTGTGAGCGAAATCATCGAAAAACGGATCGGACGCTATGAAACTCTGCTTAAGGAGATGTGGGCAGCGTCGTCGAAGTACCTTGGGACGTTTTCCGTGAATCTTCTGGTGGAAAGGGTCGTATGGGAGGTTTCGCTGGAATACAAGGAAATAGAACTCCTGCAGTACGATCAAAATGGGATATCGTGCGCGAAGATGGCGGCCAAGTTGGAGGAAAACCCGGACCTGCCGGTCGAAGATATGTTTATAAAGTTTATCACCAGGTACGTGGAAATCCTGGCCAGGCTTCTCGGTCATGAAAGAGCGGAAGAGATAAAAAAGAAGCTGGACGAGGAATTTGCCGGGGATCCTGCTGCTTCCAGGGAGGAATGAGAGATGAAGAGGTTGATAACGGGCATAAAAAATCTCGATTATATTCTCGGCGGCGGTATACCCGCTTATTCGCTGAACATCATTTCTGGTTCTCCGGGCAGTGGGAAGACGATATTCGTCCAGAACATCATATTTAACAATGCCAGGAACGGCCTTAAGAGCCTGTACCTGACCACTATATCGGAATCGCAGCTGAAGATGGTTAGGCATCTTCAAGATTTTGAGTTCTTCTCGGACGACCTGCTGGGGGACAGAGTTATTTACGGGGATCTGGGGGCCGTCCTGCGCAGGCAGGGCGCGAGCGAGGGTCTGGATTACCTGACTCAAATGATCAAAGAACATTTGCCAAACATAGTTGTAATCGACAGTGTCAAGGTTATAAGGGACCTCTTCCCGGACGAGAAAACCTTCAGGTCCTTTATTTTCGAGCTGGCTGCCGTTCTATCGATATGGGAGATCACCGCGTTTCTCGTCGGAGAATACGAGGAACAGGAACTGACGCGCCTGAGCGAGTTTGCCATCGCCGACGGGATTTTTCACCTTTACGGGCAGGAAGAAAAGCGGTTTCAAAAAAGGTACATGCGCGTCCTGAAAATGAGGGGTACCAGTTTCCAGCACGGGGAACATTTGTTTCAAATTGGTCCTGTGGGGATAAAAGTGTACCCAAGGATGAGGCCGGAGGGTGAAGAACTCCGGTACGATGTCAAGCTGGGGCGAAAGGAATTCGGGATCTGTGGACTGGACGAAATGTTGTGCGGTGGGTTGCTGGAAGGGACTATCACACTCATTTCCGGTGCCACAGGTACGGGCAAGACGATGTTTGCCCTTAAGTTCTTGCTGGAAGGCGCTGAGAAAGGCGAAAGGGGGATATTCCTTTCTTTTGAAGAGCCTGTAGATCAACTTCAGAATACTGCCCGCTGTCTGGGCTGGGAGATAGATAAATATCTGGCAGAGGGCCAGCTGGAGATCAAGTTTATTTCTCCCGTAGAACTGGACGTAGATAAACACGCTTTCGAGATACTGGACATGATCGGGGAAAAAAAGGTGGAGAGGCTTGTCATCGACAGCATCTCCTCTTTTGAAAGCAGCGTTACCGATATACAAAAGTACAGGGATTATCTCTGGGCGATAGGACAGCAACTCAGGAGGCGGCACGTTACCACTATTCTTACGGTGCTCAACGAGGACCTCTTTTCGCCCCTGATAGTATCCAGAGCGCAATTATCCCTGATTACCGATAATATAATCATACTGCGGTACGTGGAGGACAATTCCAGCATCAGAAAGGTTCTTGGAGTCCTGAAAACCCGTGGAAGCGACCACGACAAGTCCCTGAGGGAGTACGAGTTTTCTCCAGAGGGGATAAACGTTCTCGGCAGGTTGGACAAAGCAGATATGCTAAAATGAGGTGTTACTTAGTGCACACGAACCTTTTACTCAGCGTCCCGGTAAGGTACTGGCAGGATTTTCAAGATACGCTGGCCAGAGCCACGAACGCGAACATCTACATCTTTGACGCGAACGGCGCTCCTTTTTCCCGGTTCAGTTTGCCGGCTGAATTATGCCAGGAGGTGAATAAAGGGAGGGAGCTCCGTAACGAAAAGTGCATCGATTTTTACAGGCTTGCCTGCGGTTCGTTAGAAGAGAAAGACATGCTTACCTGTCCTTATGGACTTAAGCTCTGCGCGTACCGCCTGGGCAGCTATGCCCAGAGAATAGGTTATCTCATGGTTGCCCCTTCCAGGCACACGACCCTGGTGGAACGCGAGGAAGAAATTGCTTTCATCACGAAAGCGCATAACGTTTACCGGACGATCAACGAGGTTTTCAGCGCCATTTTAGAAAAGAACCTGTTAGGGTTGCGTAGACTGGAACTGAACAGCATCTACGAGATCAGCCGCCTCATGACCTCGATCGTCGAGCTGGACAGGGTTCTGGAACTTATAACTAATTCGTTGATCATAATTTATCAAGCTGACTTGTGCTTTGTTGGCCTCAGGGAAGGTGGTAAAATCAGGGTGGCCCAGGGGAAAGGCGTTCACGGCAGCCAGTTGATCGGGAAGGAATGGCCCCTGGTCCACCCGTTGGTTGAGCGGATTTTTTCAAAAGTTGAACCGTCTTCTTTGAGTATTGAGGAGCTTAAGGTTTTACCGGGCTTTACCGGTACAGAGGCTGCTCCCGGAACTGAAATCATGGTTTATCCCCTCTGGACTGCCCTGGGGATCGTCGGGTTGTTGGGTATAGCGGCCCCTGCCTCCCTGGGTGACAACGGCAGTAAAAACCTGCAGATATATATAAACTTCGCCGCGGTAGCCCTGGCTAACGCGACTCTCATACGCCGCCTGGAAAGAGAAGCCGAAACCGACTACCTAACCGGTTTTCTTAACAAGCGCGTTCTGCGGGATGTACTGGCTGCCGAACTTCAGAGGGCAGCGAGGTACGGTTACCACCTGTCGGTTATTTTCCTGGATATAGATGACTTCAAGGCTTATAACGATACTTTCGGGCACCTGGCCGGCGATGTGGTGTTGCAGAAAACGGCAGAGTTAATAAAAAACTCCATCAGGACTACGGATATTGCATGCCGTTACGGGGGCGAAGAGTTTATAATCATTCTACCGGGGACAAAAGGGGGAGATGCTGCGAAAGTGGCGGAAAGAATACGTAAATCCGTTGAGGTTTACCCTTTCCCGCACCGCCGGATTACGGCAAGCCTGGGCGTGGCCCAGGCGAAAAAAAACGATTCTGTCGACTCGCTGCTTGCAAGGGCGGATCAAGCCTGCTACCAGGCAAAGGAACGAGGGAAAAACCACCTCTATCTGGATCCATCGTAACACTTTTTGGAGTGCGGGCCGGCTCACTTTCCGGCTTCCGAACTCTTTCCACCAAAAATTAAAGCGCCAGCAAAGAAGGATGGAAAGTCTACCTTTTCCTGCAGGCCCTTCTCTTTGCCGGGAAAAGCTTTACGGACAAGCTGGTACGGTTGGAGGAACAGGTTAGTCCGCCCCCCGCTGGTGGGGCGGGAGTTATACCAGCCCCAGCGACCGCACCGTCTGTGCCACCGCAAAGCAAACCAGGCCGGCAACGGCCAGGGGAATGACCGCCGCCCAAACTGCCCACCTGATGCTTTTTGTTTCCCGCTGGATGGTGAACAGCGTGGTGCCGCAGGGAAAATGCAGCAGGGAAAAGAGCATGGTGCACAATGCGGTCAGCCACGTCCAGCCGTGTCCGTGAACCAGAATGTTTTGCAGAACGTTTAAGCTGTCCACTTCCACCATAGTTCCAGCGGATAAGTAGCCCATAAGGAGAATGGGCAGGACAATTTCATTGGCCGGCAGGCCCAGGATGAAGGCCAGCAGGATGAAGCCGTCCAAACCCAGGGCCCGCCCGAAGGGTTCCAGCAAACCCGCTCCCCGGGCAAGCAGGCTCTGTCCTTCGAAGCTGATGTTGGCCAGGAGCCACACCACAGCGCCCGCCGGCGCGGCTACAGTCACGGCCCGGGCCAGGACGAAGAGCGTGCGGTCCAGTACGGAGCGGACCAGCACCCGGCCCACCTGGGGCAGGCGCAGTGGTGGCAGTTCCAGGGTAAAGGTGGTAGGCACCCCTTTCAAGATGGTTCTTGAAAGCAGCCACGAAGTAAGCAGGGTAATCAGTATCCCCGCCAGAATAAGCCCCACTACGGTAAAGGAAGCGGCCAGAGAGCTGAAACCCGGGGCTGCCGCCGGGCCGACAAATATGGAGGTCAGGGCTATCAGGGTGGGGAAACGGCCGTTGCAGGGGACGAAGTTATTGGTCAGGATGGCGATCAATCTTTCCCGGGGGGATTCTATAATGCGGCAGGCCATTACGCCGGCTGCATTGCAGCCGAATCCCATGCTCATAGTTAACGCCTGCTTACCCTGGGTGCCGGCCATCTTAAATAAAGGGTCGATATTAAAGGCCACCCGGGGCAGGTAACCCAGGTCTTCCAGCAGGGCGAAGATGGAGAAAAAGATGGCCATGGGGGGTAGCATCACTGATACCACCCAGGCCGCGGTGCGGTAGACGCCTGTGACCACCAGCCCGTGCAGCCAGGGTGGAGCGTCCAGCCGCACAAAGACTTCCGAAAGCCGTTCCTCCCCCCAGAACAAGGCCTTCGCCAGTAACTGCGAAGGGTAATTGGCTCCCACCAGGGTTATCCAGAAAGCCAGCCCCAGGAGCAGGAACATAATCGGGAAGCCCAGCAGGCGCGAAGTGAGGATGTCGTCCACTTTATGTTCCCAATCCCTGTGGGGACCGGTTTGCCTGACCACCCGGGCGGCGATGGCTTCCGCCTCCCGGTAAATTGTTTTGACGATGCGGTCCCGTATCTCAAGCTGATGGGCTTCGTTCACCACGCCGGGCCCGGCTTCAGGTGGGGCAGTATTTATACCGCTCACGTAAAACACCCCATTCCGGTACCTTAAAGTATTGCCTTATATTATCGAGAGTGCTCCGGTCGTGATCGATTATTCTTAACGCCAGCCAGCGGGCGTTGATCCACTCCTTGATTTCCCCGGGTATTTTTTCTTCCAGCCGTGCCACGGCCTCTTCGATATCGGGATCGTAAATCAGCCGGCGGGGGCTGGTCACTATTTGTCCCCGTGCCAGGGCGTCGATCCCGGCCTTTAATTCCGTAAGGCCCAGGCCGTTCCTGGCAGCCGTGACTACCACGGGTACACCCAGTTCCCGGGCCAGGCAATCGACATCAATAAAAATGTTTTTCCTGCGCGCCTCATCAATAAAGTTAACACAAACAATTACCTTGCTGGTAATTTCCATCACCTGTAAAGCCAGATTTAAATTTCTTTCCAGGCAGGTGGCGTCGGTAACTACCACTGTGGCGTCCGGCCGGGCAAAGCATAAAAAGTCCCGGGTGACTATTTCTTCGGCCGAGTTTGCCAGCAGGGAATAGGTTCCCGGCAGGTCCACCAGGATGTACTTTTTGCCGCCGAAATGAAATGTGCCCTGTGTCTGGAGTACCGTCTTACCCGGCCAGTTGCCCGTGTGCTGTTTCAACCCGGTCAGGGCGTTAAAAATGGTGCTTTTGCCGGTATTGGGGTTGCCCGCCAGGGCAATTACGGCGGCGCCGGGGTCCGGGTGGATGTTAAACCTTTCGCGCAGTTCGGTTGCAAGGGGCATAAAAACACCTCACTACTTGTGCTGCTCTTAAAAGGCTTCTCCGGGTGGCAGAGGATACGGACGCGGATGGTGTACCGCGGTTTTTCAAGGGCTTCGCACAAGCCAGAGGAGGCGGCGGCAGGGGCCGGAACACAGGAACTGCGGGAAAAGTAGGCCGCCGTCCGGGCAGTTTGCAAAGGTGATTCGTGCTGCCTTCAGCGCGCCGGCAGTATCATAAGGGTGTCACCAGCACCTGCCCGGCTTCTTCCCGGCGCAGGGCAATTAATGCTCCCCGGATGCGGTAGGCGGTTGGATCGCCCAGCGGGCTGCGCCTTACCGCCTGGACCGGCGTGTCGGGAACCAGGCCCAGGTCCAGCAACCGGCACCTGGCCATGCCCCGTGCTTTTAAAGACACCACCCGTCCCCATTGGCCAGTGGGCAGTTCGGACAGCGGCAGGGCTTTCACTCCGGCGTTCCCCTCCTTATGGAAATTTTAGGGCGACAAAACGGCCGCTTTACCGACGTCCGGGCTCATCCTAGAGCAGGTTCACCGTGTCCGGCGTTTCTTTTCCCGGCGGTTATATATTACGGGTCTACGGTTATATTGGTTACTTAAAAATAAAGGAAAACGATGGATGCGCTTCCTGCTAACCCGGCACTATTCGCTGTCGTGCGTGGATGACAAAAAAACAAGGGGAACGCAAGGTGCGCTCCCCTTATAATTTCAGCCGGATTCAGGTAAATGTTACCATCTAACTGCCGGACAGGTGGTTGCATTCGTCTTTTTATGCAGCCGGGTTGAGTTTGGTAACTATGAAGTGTTTTTCCGTTTCCCAGATCTCCGCCAGCTCATCTTCGTCCACAAAGCGCCAGCACACCTCTTCTCCTTCGAGCCAGGTCACCAGGTAGGGCATCATTTTCCGGTCCCCCCGCATTTTGTATACTTGTATACAAAATCCCTTAACTTTATCTTAACAAACAAAGCAACTCCCGGCAAGACCTGATTTAAAAAAGTGGGGAAAAAGCGGAGCATCATGAAGGAAAAGCATTTCTTTTGTCGAAAAAAGCCCGGGTAAAAATCTTGCCCTCCGGGAGAACAGGCCCGGTAAAGGCCGGGGACTAAATAAAGGGTCTTTTGTTTCCTGCGGGGAATCATTATTTGCGCAAAAGAAAAAGAAAGGGACGGAGATGGTTTCCATGGTGCAGAGGAAAAAGAAGTTTAGCTTTAGAACGTGTGTTGGGGGGGGGGTAAGGATACCCGTTTATACCATAATATACCTAATATGGATTGTTCTGGCGTACATCCTCCCCTGCATCTACCTGCGTTCCCCACCTTTTTCCCCCCTGATTTCATTCGTCAGGCAATCATCTATCAAAAACCGGAGCCACCTACCCCTCGCCGGTGCCACTCTAACCAATTTCAAAACGCCATCATCTATCAAAAACCCGTCTGATATACAGTTGCCTGTACATTCATCCAGTTGAGATCTTATGGTAAGTCATACCCATGGGAGTGAAGGTTGAAGTGAAAAGCGAGGAAAGGGTTGTCCCAGCTCAGAGTCCGGAGAAAAATTCCGGGACAGCCCCGGATACTAACTGGCTGAAGGCCCACATTCTGATCACCAGAAAAGTAAATCTTCTCCTTCTCGAGGTCCGCGAGGAGAGCGAATTGTTCAAGCGCATTTGCGAACTTCTCACCGGGCTCGAATTTATCAGGTTTGCCTGGATCGGTCTTGCCGAGAAAGAGACATTTGGCGTAACGCCCATTGCCCACAGCGGTTTTGAGAACGGCTACCTGCGTTCAGTAAAGGTTACCTGGGACGACAGCCAGACGGGTTTCGGACCGACCGGCACGGCCATCAGGACGGGCGAGCCCGTAGTGGTGCGGGATATAGGTGGCGACCTGCAGCATGCGCCCTGGCGCGAGGAAGCGGTGCGCCGTGGCTATGCGTCAAGCGCGGCCATTCCCCTCGTGCACGAGGGCGAAGTTGTGGGAACCATTAATGTTTATTCCCACCTGCCGGACGCTTTTGGCCCCGAAGAAATTGCCTTTCTCGCCGAAATTGCAGGCGACATTGCCCTGGGGATCAAGCGGCTGCGCCTGGAAAGAAAGCTGGACGAAACGGTCATCCGGCTTCGGCAGATGCTGTACGGCACGGTGGAGGCCCTCAGCAGAATGCTGGAACTGCGGGACCCGTACACAGCCGGCCACCAGATACGGGTGGCCGGGTTGGCCTGTGCCATCGCCCGGGAGATGGGATGGCCGGAAGACCGGGTGGAGGGTCTCCGGCTCGCCGCGTTGCTGCACGATATAGGCAAGATGGCCATCCCGGCAGAGATCCTCACCGCACCGCGCCGGTTGACGGAACCGGAGCTGCAACTGATCAGGTTACACCCGGTGCTGGGATTCGAAGTACTGAAGGGGATAGATTTTCCCTGGCCGGTATCGCAGGCAATGCTGCAGCACCACGAGAGACTGGACGGGAGCGGTTACCCGAACGGGCTGCGGGGAGAGGCCATCATTCCCGAGGCCCGGATCCTGGGCGTTGCCGACGTGGTGGAAGCCATGGCTTCGCACCGGCCCTACCGGGCCGCCATGGGTATGGAGGCCGCCCTGGAAGAAATCAGCCGGAACAGCGGCGTCCTTTACGATCCGCAGGTGGTGGAGGCGTGCCTGGTCATTTGCCGGAACAACCCCGGCGTCCTGGCGCAGGATTAAACTGGCGGTTGTCAGGTGGGTGACGGCGGTGTTTCTCCGGACGGGGCGTAGAACGGCGCAAAAGAACGGCGGCGTTATTCTTGACGGTAACTTCAGGCAGTGGTTTAATTGAGTTAGGTATTGTGAGGTCTGGATAAAGAAAAAATGTCGAATCCCGGCGAAAGCCGGAAGTGCAAAACCACAGGTCTGGAGTTTCCCCTGAAGTAATCGAAAAGGCCGGGTTGTAGTAGAGAAACGTAGCTGCAGGGAAGTCAGGGTTTTTCCCTGCAGTTTTTCTCATTAATGAAGGCGTTTTGAAAGGGCAGCTCCTGCGGTTGCTTCCGGCAGGAAAATAAGGAATTATGTCGAAATAGCAAAAAATGGTCTCAGGTTGTAAATAATGGAGGGAAAGTGTCTATGGATGCCGGTAAGGTGATGGAGATCGTCAATGGCCTGACGGCAGACGGCAGGCAAAAAGACCTGTGGCGTCGGGTCATGGGGGGAGCGCTGGGCAAAGAAGCAGCAGACGGCTTGTTTGAAACTCTGCGTTCTTTAATTGAAGAGCTGGGTGAAGAAGAAGTAGGGGCGAAAATACTGCATATTGCAGGAGAACACGCTTCTTTCCCGGCTGTTGATATACTACGGGCCGCATTGAAGGTTTCCGGGGAGATGCGGCGCGAAAATGAACATGTTTTAATGCAGCTCCGCCAGATGCTTTCGGAGCTGGCCACCCCAATAATTCGTATATGGACGGATATTTTACTGGTAGCCATGATTGGAAACCTGGATGGCCAGCGTGCCCAGAATATCGCGGAGAGATTGCTGAACAGGGTAAGTTCCGTCAGGGCGAAAGTGGTGCTGGTGGATGTTACGGGTGTCCCCATGATCGATACGGTGGTCGGGGGATTTCTTATGGAAATGTTTAACGCCATAAAGTTTCTGGGGGCTGAGGTGATTCTTACCGGTATCAAGCCGGAGGTTGCCCATACCCTTGTCAAACTGGGAGTGGACTTCCAGATGGTTACCGTCGCCAGGGATCTGGAGGACGCTCTCCGCCGGGGGATAGCCATAACCATGGAAGAGAGGAAGAGGCGCAGGCAGCTAGCCTTCAGTCTGGCAGGCGGCAGGCTGGAAGAAAGCGGTGAAGATGATGAACTTTGAGGACAGGGTTGTGCCCATCATGCGCGTGGGCGGCTACCTGCTGGTGCCCATCCAGATCGACCTGGACGACAGAACGGTAGGACGGCTGCAGCAGCAGCTTTTGAAGGAAATCGAGCGGACGAGGGCCAGGGCGGTTATACTGGATGTAAGGATGGTGGAAGTGATTGATAGCTATATATCGTACACCCTTTCTGAAACGGCTGTCATGGCCCGCCTCATGGGGTGCCGCACTGTATTGTGCGGCATTCAACCCCCTGTAGCTTTAACTCTGGCCCAGATGGGTGTTACGCTGCAGGAGGTCGCGGTGGCGCGGAATCTGGAACATGCCCTGGTACTGGCCGGCTCTTTCCAGGAGAGGGATAAAGGTGTATGAGGAAAGGATAACCTCCATAATTGAGGATCCGGCGCAGGAATTCGATATAGTGGTCCGCATTACTCGAGAGGAAGACATTGCCGTGGCACGGCAGATGGCCAAACAACTGGCCCAGGAGATCGGCTTTTCCTTGGCCGATGTTACCAGGATAGCCACTGCGGTTTCGGAGCTGGCCCGGAATATCTACCGGTACGCCAGGCAGGGCAGGATAATGATAAGAAAGCGGCTGGAGGACAGGGACAGTCCGGGCATTGAAGTAATTGCCGCCGACCGCGGCCCCGGTATCCCTGACATCGAGCTGGTCTTGACGCGGGGCTATACCACGTGGGAGCGCAGTCTCGGTATAGGCCTTTCGGGAGTAAAACGTCTGATGGATTCCTTCGCCATTCACTCCGAAGTGGGTAAGGGGACGGTGGTTATTACGGGGAAGAGGAGGCGTACATTTTGACTTTCTTTAAACAAGCCACAGCGTCCGGCCACGGCTGGGAGATCTGGTCGTGCTGGAGGCCGCGGACAGGCTATCCAGTGGGCGGAGACCTTTGTTGTGCATATAAAGGAAATGATAAACTTTTTATTTTGGTAGTGGATGTGCTGGGACACGGTGAAGAAGCTTATCGCTGTGCGGAAGGGCTGCACAGAGTTCTGGAAGAGCGTAGAGAAGACCTGCCGGGTGTGTACGGTGATATCGAAAGGGTCGCTGCCAGAATCCGGGGATGTACCCTCTTCCTCGGTACCCTGGACAATGCGACTCTAAGTTATATCATGGTGGGGAACATAAGGGGCTGGGTGATTGGTGATCAAAGGTTGGAGTTTTTGCCGGGGCAGCCCGGGGTGGTGGGAGGGCGGAGGCTTGTGCCGGTTATCCGGAATGTAAGGATTGATGATTATGCTCTTATAATAGTATGTTCTGATGGAATAAGGCGTAGCTTTGTGCCCGACCGGGGTGACGGGCATCTGTGGCGACAGGATGGCCTATACCTGGCGGTTACGATAATGGAGAAATATGGTGTTCCGGAAGACGATGCCAGCGTACTGGTGGGGAGGAGGTGCACCTGAGTTGGCTTCAGAGGCTTTTTATAATACTTATAAAAATTACCTTGAACGATATGTGTGTGAGGGTGGAACCGAAGGAGTACTCGTGGAAGCCTATCAGGACCTGACACACAGCCTGGATGAGAAACATGTTCAGGCGGCAAATATTCTGGATATCCACACCAGGGCACTTCGAGAGGTAATGGGCATCCGCCGGGATAGCGATCCCGTCCAGTGGATATATATAGATCGCGCTACGGAATTCCTTGCTCAAATACTGGTGGTCATTGATAGTTTTCTTCTGCAGCTTAAAGACAGGATAGAACACGACCCGCTTACGGGACTGTATAACAGGCTCGCTTTATACCCGTTATTGAACCAGCTCCTTAGAGAAGCTCAGAGGAAGGAAAAGCCGCTGGTGGTTGCTATGCTGGATCTTGATGATTTTAAAGTGATAAACGACCGGTTCGGCCACCATGCGGGTGACCGGGTTTTAATTGCTGCGGCCGGCATCATAAAGAAGGCTTTGCGGGCTGCAGATAAGGTGGTTCGGTACGGTGGAGAGGAATTTATAATTATGCTGCCGGATACCAGCCTGAATAGATCGCAGGTTGCCCTGGAGCGTATAAGATCCCAGATAGCAGGGCAGAGGTTATTGCCAGAAATGGACGTGGTTGTGACGGCCAGTATTGGGGCTACGGAATATAGCGGCAGGGGAACTGCCAGTGTAAGTGACCTGATAGCTCAAGCTGACAGGGCCATGTATAAGGCAAAAAAGGAAGGGAAAAACATGGTGACTTGTGTTGAATCTGAGTGTCCGGGAAAACAGGAGGAGTGATCAGGAAAATTTAGCCCCGGTAAGAACTATTTTTCAGAGCCCGGGACTTTTTGAGTTTAAAGACAATTCGCCCCGGCTTCCCACATAATCTATATAAACAAGAACATTCTTTGGCACCAGGGAAAACTGGAGGTTGATTAGTGTGACCAAAGAAGAGCTGCGCAAGCTTTCGGAAGCCGTGGAAATAATCACCGCCAAGGCCCGGGAATTTGGTCTGGACTTTTATGATATGTATTTTGAAATCTGCCCGGCGGATATCATCTATACCTTTGGGGCTTACGGCATGCCCACCCGTTTCTCCCACTGGACCTTTGGCAAAGCCTATCATAAAATGAAAACCCAGTATGATTACAACCTCAGCCGCATCTACGAAATGGTAATAAACTCCAACCCCTGCTACGCTTTTCTCCTGGAAGGCAATTCCCTGGTCCAGAACAAGCTGGTGATAGCCCACGTTCTGGCCCACTGCGACTTTTTTAAAAACAACGTCTACTTCAAGCATACCAACCGCAATATGGTAGAGTCCATGGCCAGCGCGGCCGAAAGATTCCGGGGTTACGAAATGAGGTACGGCAAGGATAGGGTAGAAGCCTTTCTGGACGCAGTGATTTCCATCCAGGAACACGTAGACCCCTATCATTTCATAAAGGCTGGCCGGGAAAAGAAAAAGCAGGAAAAGGAAGAAGGGTCCTGTGCCTGCAGCCAGGGCAGGAAGTGCGGAAAACGACACCGGCAGGAAACCCCCTATGATGACCTGTGGGAGCTCGATGAGCCCAAATGCGCCGGGCAGTGTGAAAAACCTAGGAAGTTCCCCCCGGAGCCGGAAAAAGACCTGTTGCTGTTTATTATGGAACATGCCCGGGATCTGGACGACTGGCAGCGGGACATTATATCCGTAATCCGTCAGGAGATGTTTTATTTCTGGCCCCAGTTGGAAACAAAAATTATGAACGAAGGCTGGGCTACCTACTGGCACCTGCGCATTATGCGGGAAGTAGATCTTACTGAGGCGGAAGCGGTAGAGTTCGCCAAGATGCATGCCGGGGTAATTCAACCTTCCCGGGTGCGCCTGAATCCCTATCACCTGGGGTTGAAAATTTTTGAAGACATTGAAAGGCGCTGGAACGAGCCCACCAGGGAAGAGAGGAAAAAATACAATCGCCCCGGCGGTGAGGGAAAGCAGAAGATCTTCGAGGTGCGGGAACAGGAAAATGATATTTCCTTCCTGAGGAACTACCTGACCAAAGAACTAATAGAGGAAATGGACCTTTATCTTTACAAAAAGATGGGCTACGATTGGAAGGTATCGGACAAAGACTGGGAAAAGGTCAAAGACGGCATCCTTTCCAGCCTGACCAACGGCGGCTACCCCTATATCGTGGTGGAAGACGGGGATTTCAATAAACGGGGCGATTTATACTTGAAACACTGTTACGAGGGCCTGGAGCTGGATGTGTTTTATCTGGAGAAGACTTTACCTTACGTATACCGCCTCTGGGGGCGGCCGGTGCACCTGGAGACGGTCATTGATAATAAAAAGGTGCTTTTCTCTTACAATGGGGAAAAGGTGAGAAATAAATTTATCTAGCACTTCCAGAAAAATATAGCGGGCGGCGGCCATTCCCGGCTGTATTTGGCGGGACGGCCTGCCGCCCTTTTGTTTCGGGTTAGACGAAGTAATCGATCTTTGCCCCGGGAAACAGTTCCTCTGTTTTCGAAACGAGGGTTTCCTTTAAACGGTGCATTAACTGCGGGGCGTAAACATATTTCCCGTAACCGAACTGGCCGAACTTGAACTTTCTGTTTTCTTCATTCATGGGTAAAAAGGTATTGGGGAACAGCGTTTTTATTCTGTTTTTTGCCCGTACGGTAAACCGGTGGGTGATAAATTCAAAAGACAACACCTGGGACTCGGGGAGGGACTTCCTTATTGCTTTTAATAAATCTATGTAGTCCGTTTCCCAGCCGGGGTAGGCTATGATGGGAGCAATGATGAACCCCGTGGGATAACCAGCCTCTATAACTTTTCTGGCTGCCTTTAATCGCTGTTCCAGCTTCGGCGTCCCATGTTCAAAGGATTTTATTATTCTGGTAGTATTTACGCTAAAACGAACTGTTGTATTCCCGTTATGTTTTAAAATTAAAAGTGAATCAATCTCAGTGAATTTGGTGGCAAAGCGAAAACGGCCAAAATCCTGGGTGGCAAAAAAGAGAATGGTTTTGGCCAGTGCCCCGGTGTATTTTTCCACAGGGACCGGGTCGGAGGTGGCGGATCCTTCAAATATAGTCACTTCAGGTTGTCTTTGGACGATATAGTCCCTGGCTTTCTCTAAAATTTCTTCGATGTTGACATAAGCCCTGATGTAGGGCTTATTGGGCAGGCTGCCGAGTAAATAACAGTACTCACACTTTCCGGGGCAGGAAGTGGTCAATGGCAGCTGGTAATGGGCTGACGGTTTACAGGTTTGAAAGGTAAGAGTCCTCCTCACGCCAAATACCAGCGTTCTCTTAGCTTCCCGGTAGGCTTCTTGCGGATTTTTCCCGGGAATGCCAGTTATCCTGTTATGGGAACGGGTTACAATCACCTCAATGTCGGCCCGTTTAAATGATTCCCAGAGGGATTTACCTAAAGGATATTCCAGGGCGTCCTGTTCAAATATTACTCTATCAGGGTAAAAATTCATACCAAACCACCCCTGCCGGTACACATATGTAACTTCTATTATAACCATTTGGGCTTTCAAAAATTCCCAGGGTATACCTCACTGCTATTTACATGTCCGGCAGGACTCGCCGGATAACTTCATAATTTGTCAGTATTAAGGCCATCCTAGCTTAAAAGTGGGCCGGTAGTAATATTTTTTGTCTGGGGGTGGCGGCGTTTGCGTCCGATCTGGAAAGGGGCGATTAGTTTTGGCCTGGTTTACGTGCCCGTGAAAATGTACGCGGCTACGGAAAAAAAGGATGTAAAGTTCAACTATTTACACCATAAGTGCAAAAACCCCATTCAGTACCGGCGCTATTGTCCCTACTGCGAAGAAGAAGTTCCCCTGGAGGAACTGGTGCGGGGATACGAGTATGAAAAGGGGCGCTATGTTATTTTACGGGAAGAAGATTTTGACGCTTTGCCCGGGGGAGACGGGCACAACATTGAAATCATGGATTTCGTGGAACTGGGAGAAATAGACCCCATCTATTACGACAAAGCCTACTACCTGGCCCCCGCCGGCGGTGGGGAAAAGGTTTACGAGCTTTTAAAGCGGGCCATGGAAGAAAGCGGCAGGGTGGCCGTGGCCCGGGTGACCATCCGCAGCAAGGTGAGCCTGGCCGTGTTGCGGGTGGCCAGGGGTGTGCTGTCCATGAGCACCATGTTTTATCCCGATGAGGTACGGGATGCCGGGGCCATTGAAGAAATGCGCTACCGGGTGGAGGTGCCGGAAAAGGAACTGCAGATGGCGGTAAATTTAGTCAACAGCCTTACGGCTTCCTTTGACCCGGAGAAATATACCGATGCATACCGTCATGCGCTTATGGAATTAATCCAGGCCCGGGTGGCCGGCCGGGAGGTGGCCGAGCCCACCCGGCCGGAAGCGGCCAGGGTGGTGGACCTGATGGAGGCCTTGAAGGCCAGCATCGAAAAGGCTAAAAAGGAACGGGGCCGGCAAGCAACCGGGGATGCTCCCGGAGAACAAGAAATTGCTCCTAAAAAGCCCCGCCGCCGGGGACGCAAAAAGGCAGTTGGGGAGGCGTAAAGTTTTCCTTCTTTCTTTATTGAACAAAAGGAACGACCGCCCGAAAGGACTAACGGGGGAGGTATGCACCGTGGAGGGGCAGGCATCTCTACCACTGCTGCGGCCCATGCTGGCCACGTCATCCCGGCCCTTTGACAGCCCCGATTTTCTCTACGAAGTTAAATGGGACGGCTACCGCGTGCTGGCCTACCTGGACGGCGGTACGCTGTTGCGCTCCCGCAACTTGCGGGATATTACAGCCACTTTCCCGGAATTAAAGGAACTGCATAAATGTGTAAAAAACCAGCCGGCCATTGTTGACGGGGAAATCGTCATTTTTCAGGATGGCCGGCCATCTTTTGCCGCCCTGCAGGCCCGGGGACGGTTGGAAGATCCTATGAAGATAATGGGTATGGTCCGCCGGTACCCTGCCATTCTTATGGCTTTCGATGTACTTTATGCCGGTGGCCGTTCCCGCTTAAACGAGCCTTTACGCCGCCGCAAGGAACTCCTGGCGGAAATGATTAAGCCCGGTGACCAGGTGCTGGTGTCCGAATTTGTTTTGCATCATGGGCGGGCCTTTACTGCCGCCTGCGTTGCCCGGGGTCTGGAAGGGGCCATGGCCAAGCACCTGGACAGCCCCTACCTCCCCGGCCGGCGTTCCCCTTACTGGCGCAAATTCCGCAACACCAGGGAGGCCGATCTGGTCATCTGCGGTTACCAGGTGGGGCGTGGCCGGCGGCGTCTCGGTGCCCTGTTATTGGGTGGATACCGGGGCGAGGAGCTTGTTTACCAGGGCAAGGTAGGTACGGGGTTCAGCCGGGAGGAGGAGGAACACCTACTGGAACTGTTATCCCGCCTCGTAATCCCCCGGCCAGTTCTGCCCCTGCCGCCGGTAGAAGCCCGGCGAACCATCGCGGTGGAACCAGTACTGGTTTGCGCCGTAGAGTATCTTGCCTTAACAGCTGGTGGGCTGCTCCGGCATTGCAGCTACCGGGGTTTGCGACCGGATAAATCACCCCGGGAATGCCATTATCTTCTGGGGTAAAAAAATTTTTAACTGTCACCATTGCCGGGATTGCTCCATAATATGGTACCAAATATTGAAGGGAGGACTCCAAATGGGTTATGGTTTAACCGGTGCTTATCCGCAGTTTTCTTTCATCCTGTTCCTCATTTTGATCCTGTTGTTCTTTGGGGACGGGCCTTTCTACTACGGCAACCCCAAGTAAAGCTATCCGGTTGGATACGCGAGAGTAGATGCTTGCTTTTCCTTCCAAACTTGTAAGAAGGGGGGGGGTTAAGGTGAGCGGTTCCTATTATCCCTTTTACGGCCAGTTCTCCTTCATCCTGTTTCTGATTTTGATCTTGCTCTTCTTTGGGGATGGCATTTTCTACTGGGGTAATTCCAAGTAAAAAAACAGTCCGTGCTCAAAAGAAGGTGCACTCAGCAATGGAGTTTAAGGTGAGCGGTTCCTTTATCCCTTTTTAGCCAGTTCTCTAACATCCTGCTCTTGATCTTGCTCTTCTTCGGCAAAGAGTTCTTCTATTACGGGTCAAACGCCAGTTAAATAACTATAATGAAGGGCTGCATCCAAGGATGCAGCCCTCATTCGATGTTTAGGCCCGGAATGGATTGTGATAACCTGTTAGCTATTGCTACGCGCAGCTCACAGAAACTGGATAAAAACATTGTCATTGCTGGTATGGGGGGCCTTTTTCACCCGTACCTCCAGTAAGCCGTGGCGGTAAGCGGCCGTGGCCGTCTCCGGCCTCACGGGGCAGGGGAAATTTACTACTTGCTGAAATTCTTCTGCCGTCCCGGCAGGCAGCACCGTGGCCTGGCTTTTGGGTTCCGGGAGCCTTTTAAAACGGCGGCCGCGGATTTCCAAACTGCTGGTCCTGACCGAAAGATGCAGGTCTTCCCGCCTCTGCAATCCCGGGATCTCGACCACGGCGATGATTTCGTCACCCAGCTCATGAACGTGGGCAATGATGGTCACCATAAACACCGCCTCTGTATAGGCCTTTGTGTCAAGATATGTTCCAGGGAGGACTTTAGTGCTTTTGCCGGTCCCCCGGTTTTAGGTCGGGTGATTGAAGCCATAATAAGGTGAGGGGGTAAAAGCATGGACCAGGAGATAAGCAAGGTTTTGGGAAAACCCCTTTCCTTTACCAACCTGGACAAGATGTTCTGGCCCGGAGAAGGTTTAACCAAAGCTCATTTAGCAAAATACTACAGCGATATAGCTCCCTTTTTGCTGCCGTATATTCATAACCGCCCCCTGGTCATGAAACGCTATCCCGACGGTATCAGCGGAGAAGCTTTTTATCAGAAGGAATGTCCGGATTATGCTCCCGATTGGATTGAAACCTTTCCCGTCCACCATTCGGAAAGGGTAATTAACTACATAATCTGCAACGATCTGGCCACTTTACTTTGGCTTGCCAACCAAGCCTGCATCGAGGTGCATGCCTGGCTGTCTACACGGGACAATATTGAGTGTCCTGATATTGCCGTAATGGACCTGGATCCGGCTGAAGGAGCGACCTTCAGGGATTTATTGCAGGTGGCCCTTTTGGTGCGTCAGGCTCTGGCGGAGTTTGGCCTCCAGGCTTTCGCCAAAACATCCGGGGCCAGGGGTTTGCACTTGTTCATCCCCATCCAGCCTGCATATCCATTCCGGGATGTCGCCCGGGCCATGGAGTATATCGCCCAGTTGGTCAACCGGGCCTATCCCGCTCGGACCACCCTGGAACGCGCAGTGTCCAAGAGAAAGGGGAAAGTTTACCTGGACTTTTTACAGAACGGGCGTGGTAAAACCATGGCCTTTCCTTACAGCCTGCGCCCTTTGCCCGGCGCCCCCGTTTCAACCCCTCTGACCTGGGATGAGGTCCAGTCCCTGAACGTGAACCCGGTCGACTTTAACATAAACACTATTTTTGAGCGCCTTAAGGAAACCGGGGATCTTTTCAGAGACCTTCTGGTGCAGGAGCAAAGCCTGGATAGCATTCTGGAGATGTTGGTCAGACCTCATGGATTAACGTTGGAGACGGAAGGTTAAGATATAGCCTTCCTCTTTTCCGCTTTGTGCTGCCGGGGGGTTTTTTTGGTTCTCCGGCTCTTTTTGTGCGGGTAGGTCCCCTGTGCTTACCAGGCAGCTGTGGGTTATACCTACATTTAATGCGCCTCCCAGCTGATCTACATTAATGCTTTCCAGGTTGATGGTGAATTGTTCCACATGCATGCGGTCAACGTGAAATTTTTCTATGCGCCAGTGTTGGGATTCCAGCAGTTCTCTGAGCAGGGCAACTTCTTTTTTGAGCCGGTTCACGTCCTGTTGGAGGGGCAGAAGGGCATCTGTGCCGGTACTACGGCAAAACCTTTTTTTCATCATGGTAAAAATGTGTCTAAAAAAAGTGCCCATCTTGCCATCCCTCTGTATGCCGTGGTATCTTTTTACTACCCCGGTCAGTTCCTCTAGTATATATTCATTTGTGGTACAAACTTTCCCATTGGGGCAGGAGTTTTACCTTTCTTTCCCGAATGCCTTTTCAACTCGAGGTGAGCATGGTGGACGAGAAAATCTACTGGATGGGTTGGCAGTATCTCCTGCCCGGTAGTGCCAAACGCATTTGGAGCTTAGTGGAAAGGTTTGGATCCCCCCGGGTGGCCTGGATGGCCTCCGGAGAAGCTCTGGTCGCCAGGGGCGGTTTTGAGCCCCGGGGGGCGGCACATCTGGTACGCCGCCGCTCTGAACTGGATCTCCAGGAGGAGCTGGCCCGGTTACAGGAACAGAACATAAACTATATCACCTTTGAGGATAGTGACTATCCCCAATTGCTGCGGGTCATTTTTGATCCCCCGCCCGGTCTTTTTGTCCGGGGCACCCTGCCCCCGCACGGTGGGCAGGCGGTAGCCGTCGTCGGTTCCCGCCGGCCCACCCCCTACGGTGTGGCTGTGGCCGAGAAATTGGGCGAGGAATTGGCCCGGGCGGGGGTAACCGTGGTAAGCGGTATGGCCCGGGGGATTGATAGCGCCGCCCACCGGGGGGCCCTGGCGGCCGGGGGGCGAACGGTGGCCGTGCTGGGTTGCGGCGTCGATGTGGTTTACCCCCGGGAAAACAAGCGGTTAATGGGAGACATTATCGAAACCGGGGCGGTGATCAGCGAGTTTCCCCCCGGCTCTCCCCCCGAGGCGTGGCACTTTCCGGTACGCAACCGGATCATCAGCGGTTTATGCCGGGCCACGGTGGTGGTGGAAGCTGCGGAAAAAAGCGGCGCCCTCATTACGGCGGACCTGGCCCTGGATCAGGGGCGGGATGTGATGGCCGTACCCGGCCCCGTAACCAGCCCGCAAAGCCGCGGCCCTAACCAATTAATCAAGCAGGGCGCGCGGCTGGTCGAAGGTGTGGCCGATGTCCTGGAGGAACTGGGCATCACCTGCCTTTTCCCGGGAAAACATCTTCAGTCTCCGGTGATGCCCAGGCTTACTACCGAGGAGGAAACTGTTTACGGGATGCTGTCTGGTGACCCCGTACCGGTGGATATAATTATTGAAAATACGGGGCTGGCTGCACAGCAGGTGTTATCCGCCTTGATGTTTCTGGAAGTCAAGGGCCTGGTCAGGCAGTTTCCCGGCCGGCTCTACGCCCGGCGTGAAAGACCCGCCCGGTTCTAAAGTTCCCGGGCCTTCATACATTGTTAAAAAAGATTCGTGCGGTTAATATAATGGTTAAACCGGAAAAAAAAGAAGGTGGCCTTCTTTGTCCAAAACACTGGTTATTGTGGAATCACCTGCCAAGGCAAAGAGCATTGGTAAATTGTTAGGTAAAAAATATACCATTAAAGCTTCTATGGGACATGTGCGGGACCTGCCCAAAAGCCAGTTCGGGGTGGATGTAGAGCACGGTTTTACACCCAAGTACATCACCATCAGGGGCAAGGGAGAAATCATTAAAGAGCTTAAAACTGCGGTCAAAAAGGCCGACCGGGTGTTACTGGCTTCCGACCCCGACCGGGAAGGGGAGGCCATTGCCTGGCACCTGGCCAACGTACTGGAAATTGATGAGAACGCGCCCTGTCGCATTGAATTTAATGAAATTACGAAGCAGGCCGTGCAAAATGCCGTGAAGGCACCCCGGCCCATTGACTACAACCGGGTAAATGCCCAGCAGGCCCGCCGGATACTCGACAGGCTGGTAGGTTATAAACTAAGCCCCCTTTTGTGGCGCAAGGTCAAAAAAGGTCTTTCAGCCGGCCGGGTGCAGTCGGTGGCGGTGCGGCTGATCTGCGACCGGGAAGAGGAGATTAACGCCTTTGTCCCCGAAGAATACTGGACTTTAACGGCTGTCTTTACCCGCCGGGGAAAGGATCCCTTCGAGGCCAAATTGTACAAGATTGGGGATAAAAAGGCAGAAATAAAAAACCAGGTGCAAATCGGGGAGATCTTAAAGGATCTGAAGGGGGTCTCCTACCGGGTCGTTAAAATTACCCACAGGGAAAAAAACCGCCAGCCGGCCCCGCCCTTTACCACCAGCAGCCTGCAGCAGGAGGCTTACCGCAAGCTCAATTTCACGGCCCGCAAAACCATGATGGTGGCCCAGCAATTGTACGAGGGGCTAGAACTGGGTAAGGAGGGTCCTGTAGGTCTGGTTACCTATATACGTACCGACTCCACCCGGGTGGCCGCGCAGGCCCTTACGGACGCCCGGGCTTACATTCAGGAAAAATTCGGCCCCGAGTATGTCCCGGAAAAACCCCGGCAGGTGGCGGCCAGGGGAAGGGTGCAGGATGCCCACGAAGCCATCCGGCCCACCGCGGTGGAACGGGAGCCCGAGGCCATTAAGCACTACCTTACGCCGGATCAGTACAAGCTCTATAAATTAATCTGGTCTCGCTTTGTGGCCAGTCAGATGAGCCCGGCCATTATTGAAACCACCAGCATTGATATTACCGGGGGCCGTTACATTTTCCGGGCTACCGGGTCAGTGGTCAAGTTCCCCGGGTTTACCCGGGTTTATGTGGAATCCAGGGATGACGAAACTAAAGAGGAGGAAGGGGTTTTACCTGCCCTTTCCGAGGGGGAGGCCCTGGAAGTCAAATCCCTCACACCGAAACAGCACTTCACCCAGCCGCCCCCCCGCTATACCGATGCCACCCTGGTAAAAGCGCTAGAGGAAAAAGGGATCGGCCGCCCCAGTACCTATGCGCCCATTCTGGAAACAATTATCAAGCGGGGATATGTGGTGCGGGAGAAAAAGCAGCTTGTTCCCACCGAGTTGGGGATAGTAGTAGTAGATCTGTTGAAAAAGCATTTTCCCGATATTATTGATGTGGAGTTTACCGCTCAAATGGAGGAAAGCCTGGACCGCATAGAGGAAGGGGAAATGGACTGGGTGCGGGTGATCCAGGACTTTTACGGCCCCTTCCAGGAAACTCTCGCCCGGGCGGAAGAAAAAATCGGTCAGGTGACTGTATCCGATGAAGTCAGCGAGGAAATCTGTGAACAATGTGGCCGCAACATGGTGGTCAAAATGGGTCGCTACGGGAAGTTTCTGGCCTGTCCCGGCTTCCCCGAGTGCCGGAACACCCGGCCCCTGCTGGAGCCTACCGGGGTGCCCTGCCCCCAGTGTAAAGGCGAGCTGGTGGTGCGGCGCAGTAAAAAGGGCCGCAAATTTTACGGTTGCAGCCGCTACCCCGATTGCGATTTTGTGGTTTGGGATGAGCCCTCCGGCGAAAAATGCCCCCGCTGCGGTGGTCTTCTGGTAATCAAAAGGGGACGGGGTGAACAGGAGGAACTGGAATGTATCAATGAGCGGTGCCGGTACCGGGTCGGCAGGGAAAAAAAGGCCGGTTCCGACGGTCAAGCCGCCCGGGATGTGGCTGCCGGGAGTGAACTGGCGGAAGAAGGGCCCTTTTTCGAGTCCTGGCACGGCGATGCTTTGCTTTCACCAGCGGGAGCAAAATCAAGCCGCACTGCAAACCCAGGAACTGGAGGAAGAAGTTAATGGCCGAGGCAGTAACGGTTATAGGTGCCGGGCTGGCCGGCGCTGAAGCGGCCTGGCAGCTAGCCCGGCGGAATGTACCGGTAAAACTCTATGAGATGCGTCCGCAAAAATTTACCCCGGCTCACCATACCGGCTTTTTTGCCGAACTGGTTTGCAGCAATTCCTTAAGGGCTGCGGCCCTGGAAAATGCCGTAGGCCTGTTAAAAGAGGAAATGCGCCGGCTGGACTCCCTGATCATGGCCTGTGCAGATAAACATAGGGTGCCGGCCGGGGGTGCCCTGGCCGTGGACCGGGAAGGTTTTGCTCGGGCAGTTACAGAGATCCTGGAAAACCACTCCCTGGTGGAGGTCTGCCGGGAAGAAGTTGCTGACATCCCCCGGGAAGGCATAGTGGTTCTGGCTACCGGTCCCCTGACCTCGGAGGCCATGTCCAGGTCCCTGCGGGATTTAACCGGCGTAGAGTATCTTTATTTTTACGATGCGGTGGCGCCCATTGTCACCCGGGAGTCCATTAATTTCGATAAGGTCTTTTGTTCCTCCCGTTACGGCAAAGGGGAAGGGGAATACATCAACTGTCCCATGACTAAAGAAGAATACGAGCGTTTTCAAGAAGCCCTGGCCACTGCCGAAAGGGCGCCTCGCAAGGAGTTTGAAAAGGAAGTTAATTTTGAAGGCTGTTTGCCCATTGAAGTCCTGGCGCGGCGGGGAAAGGATGCCATGCGCTACGGCCCCCTCAAGCCCGTTGGTTTAATTGACCCCCGCACGGGCCGCCAGCCCTACGCGGTAGTCCAACTGCGCCAGGACAACGCCGCTGGTACCCTTTATAACCTGGTGGGGTTTCAAACCCACCTCAAGTGGGACGAACAAAAACGAGTTTTCCGCATGATCCCGGGGTTGGAAGAGGCGGAATTCGTCCGGTTCGGCGTGATGCACCGCAACACCTATGTCAATTCGCCAATCCTGCTTTATCCTACATTTGAGTGCAAAAAACGGGCTGGGCTTTTCCTGGCCGGACAGATGACCGGGGTGGAGGGCTACGTGGAGTCGGCTGCTTCCGGGTTGATGGCCGGTGTCAATGCCGCCCGGCTTTACCGGGGTCAGCAGCCCGTGGCTTTTCCTCCAGAGACGGCCCACGGTTCCCTGGCCCATTATATTACCAGCGCGGACCCGAAGCATTTTCAACCCATGAATGTTAACTTCGGTTTATTCCCTCCCCTGGATGAAAACATCAAGGACCGGCGCAGGCGCAACCTGGCCCTGGCCCAACGGGCGCTGGAAACGCTGGAAGGATGGAAGAAGGAAGTAGATACCCATGACGTTTTCATTGCCACCAACAGAGGATAGAATGGCCGCCGTTTTGTACGAAACGAGCGACCTTGCCCCAACACTCACTGCAACCAGAGTTCTCTGAGGGGATGAGTGCTGACTATATACTGTTTAAATGCCTGCCAGGTACCTACACCCGGTGAGTGCTGGGGAACGGAGCGAGCGCGTGCGAACGGCAGGCAAGTAGGAGTGAACCGTTTGTACCCATACATAGACAACTTTATCTACTACCTTCAGCTGGAAAAGAACGCCTCCCCCCATACGCTGGATAACTACCAGCGGGATCTCTTCCAGGGGCTGGATTTTTTCGCCCGGGTTCTGGGAAAACCCGACCACCTGGTTTTGCCCGAAGACATCAATCGCCAATTGCTACGGGCTTTTTTAGCCCACCTGCAGTCCCAGGGGTTTTCCCGGGCCACTATTGCCCGGAAGCTGGCCACCTGGCGTTCTTTTTTCCGTTATCTAACCCGTGAAGAAGTAATACCGGCCAATCCTACCAGTCACCTTTCTTCCCCGAAAATTGAACGTAAGTTGCCCCGGTTTCTCTTTGCCGATGAATGCCGGGTCCTGGTTGAGGCGCCCCCGGCTGACACTCCCCTGGGCCGGCGGGACCGGGCACTGCTGGAAACCCTTTACGCCAGCGGCGTGCGGGTGGGGGAGTTGGTGGCTTTGAGCCTGGATGACGTGGATCTGTCGCGCGCCTGTATAAGGGTGGCCGGTAAAGGAGCCCGGGAGCGGCTGCTGCCTATTGGTGCGTTTGCAGTACGGGCCCTGGAAAATTATCTTTTAGCTGGCCGGCCGGCACTGGTAACTGCAAGTTCCGGGGAGGCCCTCTTTCTCAATTACCGTGGTAAGAGGCTTTCGGCACGAGGGGTAAGGAAAATAATCGATAAATATGTCCACCAGATATGCCTGGAGCGGCAGGTGAGTCCCCACGTGTTGCGCCATTCCTTTGCCACCCACTTGCTGGACAATGGGGCCGATTTGCGGTCCGTACAGGAACTCCTCGGACACGCAAGCCTGTCCACCACCCAGATATACACCCATGTTACCAGAGAGCGATTAAAGGAAGTTTATCGCCGTGCCCATCCCAGAGCCTGAAGTTGCATTTTAGAACCGGGAAGTATACAATAATGTGTTGATGCCTGATGAAGGGAAGGTAGATATGTTTCATGCCACAACTATTGTAGCGGTCCATAAAGATGGCCGGGTAGCCATGGCCGGGGATGGCCAGGTGACTTTAGGCCAGCATACTATATTGAAGCACCAGGCGAAAAAGATCCGCCGCCTGCACAATGACCGAGTCATTGCCGGTTTTGCCGGTTCCGTAGCCGATGCCTTCACCCTTTTTGAAAAGTTTGAGGGTAAGCTGGAAACCTATTCCGGCCAGCTTCAGCGGGCCGCCGTGGAACTGGCCAAGGAATGGCGCATGGATAAGTTTTTGCGCCGCCTGGAAGCTCTTCTGGTGGTAGCCGACCGGCGGCACCTGCTCGTCCTTTCCGGGGGTGGGGAGGTTATTGAGCCAGATGACGGGATTGCTGCCATTGGTTCGGGAGGTCCCTACGCCCTGGCTGCCGCTAGAGCTCTGGCTAAGCATACAGCTCTTTCCGCCGGGGAAATCGCCCGGGAAGCCCTGTTGATTGCCGCAGGAATTTGCGTTTACACCAACGACAATATTACCGTGGAGGAGCTATAATTTTATTTTTAAGGAGAGAGCAGGGATGGAAAACCTTACTCCACGCCAGATTGTAGCCGAGCTGGATAAATACGTGATCGGGCAAAAAGAGGCCAAAAGGGCGGTGGCCATTGCCCTGCGCAACCGCTACCGCCGCAGCCGCCTGCCCAAGGAGCTGCGGGACGAGGTGGTGCCCAAGAACATCCTGATGATTGGCCCTACGGGAGTGGGTAAAACGGAAATTGCCCGCCGCCTGGCCAAACTGGTAAAGGCCCCCTTTATCAAGGTGGAGGCCACCAAATTTACGGAAGTGGGTTATGTGGGCCGGGATGTGGAGAGCATGGTGCGCGACCTGGTGGAAACATCCATCCGCATGGTGCGCCAGGAAAAAATGGAGAAGGTAATGGATAAGGCGCAGAAGATGGCCGAAGAACGCATCATCGAGCTGCTTGCCCCCATGCCTCGCCAGGAAACACCCCGCAATCCCTTGGAAGCCATTTTGGGAAGCGCCTTCGGCAGCGTGACCCGGCAAGGCGGGGAAACCGATTCCATGCAGGAAAGCCGTATTAAGCGGGTACAGTTCGAGCGGGAGACCCTGCGCCAGAAGCTGGCCCGGGGCGAGCTGGAAAACGAATACCTGGAAATCGAAGTAGAAGATAACACCATCCCCACCCTGGAGGTGTTCACCGGTTCCGGGGTGGAAGAATTGGGCATCAACATCCAGGACGTGCTGGGGGGGATTTTCCCTAAAAAGAAACGTAAGCGCAAGGTAACGGTGGCCGAGGCCCGGAAAATACTTACCCAGCAGGAGGCACAAAAGCTGATCGATATGGACGAAGTGACTACTGATGCCGTGCGCCGGGCGGAGGAGCACGGAATCATCTTCCTGGACGAGATCGATAAAATTGCCAGCCGGGAAGGGGGAGCCGGCCCTGATGTTTCCCGGGGCGGGGTGCAGCGGGACATCCTACCCATTGTAGAAGGTTCAACGGTGATGACCAAGTACGGGCCCGTGAAAACCGACCACATCCTTTTTATTGCTGCTGGGGCCTTTCATATGGCCAAACCTTCGGATCTCATCCCCGAACTTCAAGGGCGTTTCCCGATTCGTGTTGAATTGTCAAGCCTTTCAGAAGAGGATTTTCTGCAAATTCTTACTGAACCGGAAAATGCCTTGATCAAACAATATACGGCCCTTTTAGCTACTGAGGGTCTTAACGTGAAATTTTCACAAGATTCTCTTGTCGAAATCGCAAAAATCGCTTATACTGTAAATGAGCAAACCGAAAACATAGGTGCCCGGCGGTTACACACGATTATGGAAAAGTTGTTGGAAGATCTGTCCTTTGATGCACCGGAGTTGCAGGGACAAACAATTACCATCGACCGGGATTATGTCCAGCAAAAACTAGGCGACATAGTAAAAAACGAAGATCTGAGTCGCTACATCTTATAGGAAAGGAGTGCAGGCATGCGCAATCTTCTGGAAAAAACCCGTGCTTTGAATAAACTGCTGCAAAAGTCCGCCGGTTACCCGGTAGATTATAAAGAAATGGCCGCCACCTTGAGTGAAAATATAGGCTGCAGTGTCTATATAATCGACCGGCGGGGTAAAGCTCTGGGTTATGCCTTTATGAAAGGTTTCAGCTGTGAGATCATGCGTGAAATGGTGGAGTCCCCCGAGGGTTTCCCCGAAGAATATAATGAATACCTGTTGCGTATTAACGAAACACAGGCCAACTTTTGCCAGACTGTAAATGCATGCGTGTTCAATCACAACCAGCGCTGCAAGTTCAACAATAAGGTAACCACCGTGGTTCCCATCGTGGGAGCCGGTTCTCGCCTGGGAACCCTTATCCTGGCAAGGTTTGGCGCTAACTTTACCGACGAGGACTTAATCCTGGCCGAGTACGGGGCTACCGTAGTAGGAATGGAAATCCTGAGGGCCCGGGCCGACCGCATGGAAGAAGAGGCCCGCAAGCGGGCTGCCGTGCAGATTGCCCTGGGTACCCTGTCTTACTCCGAACTGGATGCCGTGCAGCATATTTTTGAGGAGCTGGACGGGGACGAGGGATTGCTGGTGGCCAGCAAAATTGCCGACCGGGTAGGCATCACCAGATCGGTAATTGTCAACGCCCTGCGTAAGTTTGAAAGCGCCGGGGTGATTGAATCCAAGTCCCTGGGTATGAAGGGCACCTACATTCGGGTGTTAAACGACAGACTGCTGGAGGAACTGGAAAGACTCAAGCAGCATTAAAAAAGTGAGTAGTTAGGGAATGAAAACCACAGCTTTTTGAGGCTGTGGTTTTTTTCTGATCAATTAAAGCCAGGTTTTTAAACGTTCCTTAAACACCACAATGCCCTGGCGGGTTACGGTAACGGCCTTATCCCGGCGTAATTCACCAAGGATACGGTTGGCCGTCTCCCGGGAGGTGCCTACCAGGTTGGCCAGTTCCTGGTTGGTCAGGGGCATGGTTATGCGGATACCGTTTCCTTCCGGTTGACCGTGTTCCCGGGCCAGCTCCAGGAGCACACTGGCCAGGCGGCGGGTGGTATCCTTTAAGGCCAGCTCCATTATCTGCCGCTGGGATACCCTTAAGCGCCGGGTCATAATCTTTAGCAGGGCCAGGGCGATGGAAGGGTTTTTCAGAATGAGCGCGTCCATGTCCCGGTTGCGGATCAGCCCTACGTGGGCATCTTCCACCACTTCGGCGCAGGCCGGGTATTCCCCGCCATCAAAAAGGACCACTTCCGCAAAAACTTCGCCCGGGTTGATATAGTGCAGGATATGTTCCCGCCCTTCCTCATCTTGTTTGTAGATTTTGACCCGGCCGGATTTTAAAAGGTACACCGCTTCCCCGGGCTCTCCCTCCATAAAAATAATATGCCCTTTGCGGTACTTTCTGTTCAGGATTAAGCGGGCAATTTCCGCCAGTTGCTCATCGGAGAGCCCGGCAAAAAGGGGAATGTTTCTTAACTGCTCTATTTCTCCCCGCAACATAGCTCACCTCTTTTGTAAATACCCTAAAACGCTTCGTGCAAAACCTCTCTGTTGGTGTCGTTGAAAGCGTCATCTACTTTTATTTCGCAAACGAAAGTTTTCCCTGCAGGGCGAGGTGGAGGAGGATAAACATGGCGTGGGACCAGCCCAGAGGTATTACCCAGGCCGGCCCCCCCCGTTCCTTGTCCACTTGTTCAGGCAAAAGGCCGGTGGGGCCGGCATTATCCAGTGCCCAGCGGTAAAGGGCGCGGGCAGTATCCTGTTCGCCCCGCAGGGCGTGGACGATTCCCAACCAGAGGGTGGTTAATACCCAGGGGTTTCCGCCGCGGTAACCGTCCCATTCATAGCGATGAATGCCCCCTACCCGGTTGTTGCCCAGTACCCGGGCTATACTTTTTATGGTTTCATCCATTAAGGGATGTTCGGGTTCGAGGACCCCAAAGGGGAACACCAGGCCTAGAACGGCGGAGTCAATGCGGGTGTCCTTTTCTACCCAGTAAATTTCATACAATCCCGAGGGTTCCTTGTCCTTCCAGGCCTGTTCGCCCCGGTCCAGAGCACACTGGTAATCGTAGCAGCTAACCCGGCGGTTGATCCCCCGCAGGAAGCACTGCCGGTCGGGATTCCAAAGGTGGGTGAGAATGGATTTCCGTACGGTTTCCGCTGCCTCGTTCCATTTTTTTGCTTTTTCGGGTGCGCCTGTGCTTTTGGCCAGGGCCGCTGCGCCTGTCAGTCCCCCGTAGATTGCTGCCGCCGCGTAGGTGCTCTGGATGAAATTGTCTTCCCATAGATCCAGTCCCGGTTCGGGCAACCCGTTTGGGGAAAGGTGTTTCACCAGGTAAGCAGCACCTAAAAAAGTTGAAGGCCATATTTTTTGCAAGAATTCCCTGTCCCCGGTCAGTTTGAAGTGGTGGTGGTAACCCCACAAAACCGCGCCTACCTGGTCGATTTGTTTTCCCCAGGTGGGAGCCCAAAAGCCATTGGTAAAGTAGCGCTGCTGCCAGCTTCCATCGGAATCCTGCACCCGGGCGGCGAAAAGGTAAAAATCCCGAGCCTCCCGGTGATAGCCGGCCTCGTCCAGGGCCAGGGCTGTGTACATACCGTCCCGGGGCCAGCAATAGCCGTATCCGCCGCAGCCGGTATAAAAGGGGTCGAATTCGGGGGCCGCAATGCTGCCGCCCGTTTCCCGGTTGGTCAGGAGTTTTAAAACCATCAGGGACCGGCGAAAAGCGCCGTGTTCTTCCCCCTGTTCACCCGATAGGGGCCGGTGTTCCAACCAGCGTTCCCAAAAACCGGCCGTTTCTTCCCGCCACTGTTGTCCCGATTTAGCTGAAACCCTGGAGAGCAGCTCAAGAACGGCAGCTTCACTGGACGCGGCGGCCAGGTAAAGGGTCAATTCACGGGTTTCCCCGGGCATAACCTCTCCCATTTCCCAGGCCACGGCTCCGGCACCGGCGCGCAGGGTGGAAGAATCACCGTAAAACTCGCCCCGGCTGGCCGGTCCAAGAGGATCACCGGGGGTGTCCCGGCGGCCGGTATGATACCCCACCAGGGGGTAACCCGGGGCCCTTAAGGCCAGAAAAATGTTGCGGCGGAATTGGATTAGCGTCTGGTGGGTTAACTCGAGGTACATGGTATCGTAAAGAGCTGATTCGTCAATGAGAAAGGTGCAGTAGACCACTAAATTAAGAGTGCGTGCCCGGTCGGAAAGATTGGTCATCCGGTACTGGCGGGCAAGGACATCTTCTTCGGGTAGAATAAAGTCGGCCTGTTCCACTAAAAGGGCCACGTCGTCCCGGCGCCTGCAGGTAAGAACCACGGGAGTTTCGTTCAGGTAATGCTGTTCGCCGTGCCAGGGGGACTCATGCAGCCACCAGACCCCTTCCGGGGTGGGGGCGGTTTGGCGGATACCTACGATAAACTGGCCGAGATGCTGTGCCTGGTCAATGTGCGGCCAGAACAGACGGTAAAGCTCCCCGGTATTTTTAATGGTAGCCAGCATGCGGCCGTTGCCAATGACGGCGCCGGGGAGGAGGGGTAATAGCTTGCGACGCATGGAATAACCTCCGCAAAATATTTTACTGCGCTGGATTACAGGGCTTCAAATACTGCCATAAAAGTGTAGGGTGTTCTCTTCTATTTTCGTCCTTGTACTGGCAGGCCTGAAGGTAGCAGGAAAACTATTGCAAAGGGCATAAGGCGGGGTCTTCCCCCGATATTTATAGTTTACCGGTCCGTCCTGCGCCTGACAACGAAAAATCCCGGTATTTTAGCCGGGTGTTATGGAAGTCAGGTTTTATGCCCGGGATGACCCCTTTACTCTCTAATGCAACAGGCGGTGATTGGTTCTTTCCCGGGGAGTATAACGGGTGTGCAGAATCTCTTTGGCCTTTTCGCTCAATGGGTGACCGAGAAATTCCCGGTAAATCTGTTGTACCGCCGGGTTTTCGTGGGCGCGGCGAAGCTTTTTATTTAAATCTATTTTATACAAAGCCTGGGCCCTTTGCATGCGTCGCTCCACCATGTTTGTTTCCCGTCGGTTAAGGCGTCCCCAAATGGGCTGGCCGCCTCCGCCCACGCATCCTCCCGGGCAGGCCATGATCTCGATAAAATGAAATTTTTCCCCCCTCTTAATCCGCTCCAGCAGGCGGCGGGCGTTCCTGGTGCCATGGGCCACGGCCAGGCGCAGGGTTTGGTTCTTTAGTTTAAGCCGTGCTTCCTTGATGCCACGCAGGCCGCGAAATTCCCGGAATTCCAGCCGGGTGGGCAAATCCTTGCCCTCCACCAGGGCATAGGCGGTGCGTATGGCTGCTTCCATGACTCCCCCGGTGGTGGCAAAAATAACGCCGGCTCCGGTGGACAACCCCAGGGGCTGGTCGAATTCTTCAACTGCCAGTTCATCAAACCGGATGCCCGCCTGGCGGATCATCCGGGCCAATTCCCTGGTGGTCAAAACGTAATCCACATCCCTTAAACCCCGGGTAACCAGTTCGGGACGGGCGGCTTCAAATTTTTTAGCCGTACAGGGCATTACCGCCACGACCACCATCTTTTTGGGATCCAGGCCTTCTTTTTCCGCATAATAGGTCTTGGCCAGGGCGCCAAACATTTCCATAGGGGATTTACAGGTGCTCAGGTTGTCCACAAATTCGGGATAGAAATGTTCGCAGAATTTCACCCATCCCGGGCTGCAGGAAGAGATCAGGGGCAGTTTGCCGTGCCCTTTCAGCCGCTCCAGCAGTTCGTGGGCTTCTTCCACAATGGTCAGGTCTGCGGCCAGTTCGGTGGTAAAGACCCGGTCAAAACCCAGGCGCCGCAGGGCGGCGGCCAATTTGCCCCGCACTACCGTTCCCGCTCCCAGGCCAAAGGCTTCTCCCAGAGTGACCTGGATGGCCGGGGCGGTCTGTACCACCACAAATTGATCAGGGTCCTCGATAGCCCGCCACACCTCGTCGATGTATTCCCTTTCGGTGAGGGCGCCGGTGGGGCAAACCATTACACACTGACCGCAGCTAATACAGTTTACCTCGCCCAGATCCTTGTTGAAGGGTGGGCCGATAACCAAATCAAAACCCCGGTTGCGCGGGCCCAGGACGCCGACACCCTGTATCTCCCGGCAGACTGCCTCGCAGCGGCGGCACCTGATGCATTTGTTGTAGTCCCTGATAATAAAGGGATTTTTATTGGCTATGGGATAGCGGCGTCGTTCTCCGGTAACCCTTACCCTGCGGATACCCATTTCATCGGCCAGACGCTGCAGCTCACAGTTGAGATTGCGTACACAGGTGGGGCATTCTCCTCCGTGTTCTGAGAGCAACAGCTCCACCACCCTTTTCCGGGCCCGCCTGGCCCGGGGGCTGTGGGTGTATACCTTAATGCCTTGGCTGGCCGGGTAAACGCAGGAAGCCTGTAAAGCCCTTCTGCCGTTGGCTTCCACTTCCACCAGGCAGACCCGGCATATGCCTGCTTCGTGGACACCCGGCAGGTAGCAAAGGCTGGGGATATCGATACCTTCGGAGCGGCAGATCTCCAGCAAATTCATCCCCTTGGGTACTTCCACCGGCCGGTCGTTAATCCAGATTCTGACCTTTTCCTCCTCCGGCTGGGGGACGGGTTCGCAATGACCGGCGGGTATTGGGGCTGTTTCCACGCATCTTCCCCTCCTTGGTGGTTATGCGGCGGTTTCAATTAACCTTAGTGTTTAACCGGGGCTGTTTTTTAATGCGTTTCGCATAGTTTGTTTTCCCGGCGTGCAAGCTAAAGGCGAGGTGAATAGCATGCGGCTAAAACAAAACGTAGGTCCCACGGACCGGCTGGCCCGCATAGTCGGGGGTGCAGCGGTGGCTGTGCTGGCCCGGCCGCCCTTGTTAAAGGCGTTGGGTATTTACTGGGCTTTGGAGGGATTAGTGGGTTACTGCTTATGGTATGATCTCATGAACATAAGTTCCTTGCCGGAAAAGCGACGGAAGCCGGGGGAGGAAGATTTCCCCATTGCCGGGGGAGCTACGGATAATGGTGCGGGTATTTTAACGTTTTCACGGGATATGGCGGAATCAGCATAATTACCCCTTGTCTGGAAGAACATTTAGTGTTATACTGATTTTGGATAAGGAGGTCTTTTGTACATGTTGCTGGCGAGCATGATCAACGGCATGACTACCATGACCCGGTCGGGCATGCAAATGCGCGACCTGTTTGTCATTGCCTTTTTCTCGCCTGCAACCTGATGGTTTGTCCCAAGTTTACTTTAGCTGACAGGACAAGGCCACCCGGTTGGGGTGGCCTAAAATTTTTTATCCGGGAGGAGGTGCGGGTATGGCGGCCGAGGGGATTATTTTGGTGCAGTGCCAGGGCCAGTGGCTGGCCTTGGTGGATGGTGTTGTGGTGGCCGTAGGAAATAATTTCGATGATGTTTGGAACCGGGCGCTGGTTCACTAAAAGCCGGTTTATGGTGTCGTTTACTTTATCTTTCTCTATGCACCGGTTAAAACAAATTTGGTCCCCGCCGGGGACCGTTTTTTTTAAATGCCTGTGATGTAACTTTCTTGCCCGCAGCTGGAGCAACGGTAAGAACCGAAATCCTTTATGGTGCGCTTGATATTCCCACAGTGGGGACAACGATAGGTGGTCACCTCAAAGAGGCCGCTTGACAACAGGATATAGGCGGTAATACCTGCCACAACGCCGGTGACTACGGCGGGTGCCTTCAGAACGACGCCTATCCCGGCCACCAGCAGCATGGCGCCGACAAAATAAAGCAAGCGCAGGAAAACCAGGAGCAGTTCCAGTCCGGGTGTTTTTATTTCTCCCGGGTGGTACATCTTTCCCCCTCCCCCCTTTAGAACAGGACTTTAACATGATTTATTTCGAGTGGGAAGAAAAAAATCCTCCTCCGGGGGACAAAATTTGCTTAACTCCTCAGTTTGAATTGCTGCTTGGAATTAAGCGGTGTGTCTGGCAGGAAATCCTCGAAGAGAAGCGAAGTCTACATTTAATGAAGGAAAGTTACTTGCCCTCCTTGATTTTTCACCGCAACGTTCCGAAAGATATATTAAGCAAATATTTTGTTTAGCGGCATTGGGGGGGAGGGAATAATGGTCGATGAGTACCTGAAAATAGCCATTAGCGAGGATAAAATGAAAGCTTATGTTTCTGCTCCGGGGGAAGTTGCCGTTCTGGATCCGGAATCGGTTTATAAGGCGCTGCAGGCGGCAGGAGTGGTTTTTGGAATTAAAGATGATGCGGTAATCTCGTTTGCCGCGAGCCCCCAATCAGAGCCGCTGCTGGTGGCGGAAGGGGAGCCGCCGCAACCGGGTGTGGATGAGCGGCTGGAGGTGCTTTTTGACGATGGAACGCTTTTCGAAAGGGCTGTGGATGAGGGAAAGCGCGTTGATTTCCGGGAAACCAGTACCATTGTCTCTGTGGAAGCCGGGGCCTTGCTGGCGGTAAAGCACCCCCCACAGCCCGGATTGCCCGGCAGGGCCGTGACCGGTGAGGATCTCCCTCCCCTGCCGCCACGGCTGTTGGAGCTGCGGGCGGGGAAAGGGGTGGAACTAAAGGAAAATGGTACCCGGGTGGTGGCCCTGGTTAACGGGCGGCCCTGGTATAAACAGGCCGGGAACACTTATGTTTTTAATGTTGACCCCCTGCTGGTTCACAAAGGGGATGTATGCATTAAAAGCGGTAACATCAGGTTTAAAGGGGACTTGAAAATTCTGGGCAATGTCTGCGAGGCCATGAAAGTTCAGGCTACCGGCTGTGTAGAAATCACCGGACTGGTGACCCGGGCTACGGTGATCAGCGGAGGCAAGTTGCAGGTACACCGGGGGGTGATCGGCAGTAAACTGCGAGCCGGCAGCGGTTTTCCCGGGGCCAAAAAGCTTTCCTTCATGCTCCGGGACATTCAATCCAACCTGGACCTTCTCAAGCAGGCCCTGGAGCAGTTAAAGCGGCACCAGGGAAACAATTTAGACCGGGTAGACTTCGGGCGGGTCCTTATGACCCTGATGGATACAAAATTCAAAAACTTGCGTTCCCTGGTGAAAAACACCCTGCGGGAAATTGCCGCCATCAGGGCAGAGGTGCCCGGTGAAGTGGCCAGATGCGGCCGTTCCTTAAACTGCCTAGTTGGGCTGAATCCCCTGACGGTAAAAAGTTTTGGCGATGTAATCAAGGATGTGGAATCTGCCGCTGTCCTGCTGCAGGAGACTGCTGAAAACCCGGCCGATGTGGTGGTCCCTTCGGCCATGAGTTCTACCATCCAGAGCTCCGGCAGCGTTTATGTGACCCGGCGGGGGTGTGTCAATACCACCATTAATGCCGGGCAGGATGTGGTGGTTAAAGGTTCTTTCAAGGGCGGGGAGATCTTTTGTGAGGGCAACGCCCAGGTAGAGGAATTGGGCAGCGCCCTGGGGGCACCACCGGTGGTCCGGGTGGGGGCGGCTGGAGTAATCAGAGTAAAGCGGGCCTTCCCGGGATCCGTGGTGCAGGTGGGGCAGCGCCGCATGGTTCTTACGCAGGAAATGGGCTCTTTTAAAGCCCTTCTCAATAAAGAGGGAGAACTGGATATCATCCCGGGGAATTAATGCAGTCAGGGAAGGTGATGGTTTTGCGCGAGGCTATGCTAATGGTTGCCCAATTGATGGCCCTATCGGCCCGGACCGCTCCCAAGGGGCTGGGTCAGGATTATGTAGGCATCCGGGTACTGTCGGGAGAAGAGCTCTCCCAGCTGGCCGATGAAATGGAACGCTTTGGAAAGGAACGGGGCAAGGTTAATTTCGACCGCGATGCCGATAACGTACGCCGGTCGGATGCGGTAGTACTTATTTCCCTCACGGAAAATAAGCCTTTAGGCCTAAATTGCGGGGCCTGCGGTTACAGCCGGTGTGAGGATTTACAAAGCCGAGAAGGGCCGGAGTTTCCAGGACCCCTGTGCGCCTGGCGTCTTTTAGATGTGGGTATTGCCCTGGGATCGGCGGTCAAAACGGCCAGCCTCTTTAACGCCGATAACCGGATCATGTACCGGGTGGGTACGGTTGCCCGCCAGATGGGTTTGCTCCAGGGTCCCATTGTGGTGGGTATTCCTATTTCTGCCACGGGCAAAAACATTTATTTTGACCGCCCGGTAAAGTAATACCGGTAATTTTGATTTCAGATTCATGGCAGGAAAAATACCCGGGCACGTCGAATTAATACCTGCATCAACAGGAAAATATTAAACATCAGCAGGTGCCCCCGTTTTTAACCGGGGGAGAATAGGGAATCAGGTGAAAATCCTGAGCGGTCCCGCCACTGTGATCGGGGAGCAACCTCCAATGTTATAAGCCACTGGCATGGCACTCTCTGGTGAGCTGATACATACAATGGCAATTGTTTTAGCAATGGAATTTAACAGCATGGTTTAACCATGTGACTGGTGAGTGCTGGCTGGGAAGGCGGCTGGTTGTGAGGATCCGGAGCCAGGAGACCTGCCTGCTGGTTCTTTCACCGCTGGATGATGGTAAAGTCCACGGCCTTGATCGGGCTGTGGACTTTTTTAATTTAACCAAACTTATATACGTGGGAGGTTGATCGTTTTGCTGCTGGAAAAAACCATTGCCGAAGTCGGAACGCTATACCCCGAGCCCATGGCTGAAGCCCAAAAACGGCTGGACAGCCTGATCAAACCCCCTGGCAGCCTGGGGCGGTTGGAGGAGCTGGCCGTACAACTGGCCGGTATTACCGGTAACCCCCGCCCCGTGGTTGGCGACCGGGTGATTATCATTATGGCCGGGGACCACGGGGTGGTGGCCGAGGGAGTGAGTGTGGCGCCCCAGGAGATCACCCACCAGCAGATTCCAGCCTTCCTCACGGGGGTAGCCGGAATTGGCGTGCTGGGGCGGCTGGCCGGCGCCCGCCTGGTAGTGGTAGACGTGGGGGTTGCGGTACCGGTGGATTACCCCGGTGTGTTGAACCGGAAAGTGCGTCCCGGGGCGGGGAACATTGCCCGCGGTCCGGCCATGACCCGGGAGGAAGCGGTGCGGTCGGTGGAAGTGGGTATCGAGGTGGTCCAGGGGGAGATCGACCGGGGAGCCACTTTGATTGGTCTTGGCGATATGGGCATCGGAAACACCACTCCCAGCAGTGCCATTGCTGCGGTGCTGGGTGGTTATGCCCCCGAGGAGGTTACCGGGCGGGGCACCCTGGTCAACGATCAGGTTCTGCGCCAGAAGATAAATGTGGTAGCCAGAGCGCTGGAGGTGAACCGGCCCGATCCCGCTGACGCTTTGGACGTGCTGGCCAAAGTAGGTGGGCTGGAGATTGGCGGCCTGGCCGGGGTTATTCTGGGGGCGGCCGCCCGGCGGGTGCCGGTGGTCATCGACGGCTTTATTACCACTGCCGCTGCCATGGTGGCGGTTGCCCTGCAGCCCCGGGTGAAGGAATTTATGATTGCTTCTCATCTTTCCGGTGAGCAGGGCCATCGTTTGATGCTGGAGCACCTGGGGTTGGTACCCATGCTTTACCTGAATATGCGTTTGGGTGAAGGGACCGGTGCGGCCCTGGCCATGCACCTGGTGGAGGCGGCCTGCCGGGTGATTAACCAGATGGCCAGTTTCAGCGAGGCGGGCATCGCCGATCTTGATGAAGATAAGATATTAAAGTAAACAAAAAAAATGAACAGGGCCCTGAACACCGCCTGCAGGCGGGCTCAGGGCCTGCTCACTCTAACCAGATGCTACGAGGCAACCCGTCAGCTTGGCGAACTGCCGGATGCGGACCTCCACGTCCGGTGGGTGAGAGGTCAGAGGTTAGCAGCCTCTATCTACCCGATTCAGTGGTTTAGCGGAGTTTTTCAAAACGATCTTTTAACTTTTTCAATACCTGGGGCATAGTGGTGTATTCCATTTCGTCCAAGTGCAGCCGGTGGGGTTCAAAGGGTCCCAGACTGCGCATGTAGCTGGCAATTTCGTTGGCCATTTGCCGGGCCTGATCAAAGGCCGGATCGGCAAAGAAGTCCTGGGGACCAATGAGCTTGCCTTCGGCTAACTGGAAGCCAAGGGCGACCACCCGGGGCGGGCCGTCAAAACGGGATGGGGTGGCCTGCTGCATGCTAACCGGCATCAGCGGGCCGCTGTGGGAGCCGCGCATCCAGCCGCTGACCAGGTGGGGTTTCGTGAAGGGTTCCAGCACCTCCCCCACTGCCGGCATGCCGCTCTGGCAGCGTACGATGCAAACCGGGTCGTCCTTGCCCACGTAGCGACCGGCCATCAGATTTAACCGCTGGGTGCTGGACACGGCGGCAATTTCCCCCGTTTTCTTATGGAAGACGCGCTTGATGCAGTAGCGGCCGGGAGCGCCAATGAATACCAGCATATCGTATATTTCCTCGGGGGCTGAGAAGTTAACCCGCGTGTTTTCAATCAGGTCCCGTACCTCGAAAATGAACCCGTCGTGCATGCTGGGATCGATGACCAGCCCGGCGGTGTTAAAGGGATCGGCAAAAATTTTGTACAGGGGCAGGTTCCAGGCTCCCGGTTCGGTCTTGTCGGCCATAAAGATTATTATGGGTTCGCTCTTGCGCTCTTCAAACTCCATCTCCGCTACTCCAGGGCCCAGGCCCTTGATGTTCCCGGAAAAGGCGTCGGCCAGCAGGTCCTGTCCCGCGCCGTAAAGCTTTAGTTTCTTGGCTATTTCAGTACAGGCTACAAAAGTATCCCAGGCCAGTTGGTGGATTTCACCGTTATTCCGGCCCAGTTCGTGGGTCATAATCAGGTTAATATCGTCGCCTACATGGGCTACATATGAGTCTATCAGGAGGGAACTACCCTTAAGCATGCCCTGGGCCTTTTCAATCAGGGCGGAGTGGACGCTTGAATGTCCCACACAGCCTCCAACGTCCGCTTTGATGACCGTAACGGTAATTTTCTTGCCCATGAAAATCCTCCCCGTACAAAAAAATGATATATTTACACTTATTATTCTTGAAGCCTGGGCTTTTTCCTGCCGCACAAAAATTTTTTCAGTCTAAACCCATAAATATTATGACACAATTCTTTTGTTAAGACTCATTATGTTATCTTATTTGACCAATAAGTGAGTAACAAGCTGGTGTTAGAATTCCCTGGGCTTGCAAATGATTTCCTTAACCTTGGTGTCAAAGAAGTGGTTGGCATGAGCAGGAAGAATTACCGCGGCGGTATCGGCGCCAGTTCCTGTTCCGGCAACGGCCACTACCTCTTTGCCAGCCGGGATCAACCCGGCGTCCAGCGCCATGACGGCGATTTCCACGCACACCTTTAAACCCTGGCCCAGGATGCGCAGGGTTTGGGCAATGATTTCAGCGGGGTAAACGCCGCCGAATTTGTTCCGCACCCCCCGGTCCAGCCCGCCCATGAGGTGGGTGGTGGTAAGCAAGCGCACTCCCTTAGCCGCCAGTTCTTCCCGCATGCCGGGGGGCATTTCGTCTTCTCCCGGGGCGGTAAAACCCACGTGGTGGGTTACGCAGATCACATAGGGCACCTTGCCGATGAGCTTTTTGGCCGTTTCCCCGCTGCAGGAGGCTACTACGATGTGGTCAATGGATAATTCCCGCGCCCTCTTTACCGCCAGGGCAATAGTCTCGTTGGTATTAACAGGACCTTTTTGGGACCAGTACATTCTCTTACCTCCTTAAGCATATGCTTGACTACCTTCCCTATTTTAGCCCAATGGACCTGCTTTTGACAAGTAAAGGGTTTCGCTGTCTGGCCAGAATTGCCTTTCGAGGAGTATAATCATTTATATGCACTTTTTGGTCTAGCCATGTTGGGTAGAAGCAAAAAATTACTTTTATGTTAAAGGCCAGGTGAACCTTGTGAACCACCTTCGCTTTGTTAAAATCAGGCAGATCTTCCCCCGTCCGGTCATAAAGGATACTCGGGGCCGCGTATTAAGGGAAATGGACAGGATCAATTTCCGGGAAAGGGTCAAGCCCGGGCAGCGGGTTGCCATCACGGCGGGAAGCCGGGGAATAAAAAATATCACTACAATTTTAAGTGCGCTGGTAGAGGTAGTCAGGGCGGCTAAAGCGGAGCCCTTTGTTGTCGGTGCCATGGGAAGCCACGGTGGAGGTACAGCCCAGGGGCAGAAAGAGGTTCTGGCCAGCCTGGGGATTACTGGTGAAACATTGGGGTGCCAGGTACTGACCGCGGCGGAAGTGGTGGAAATAGGTGAAACCCCCCGGGGTGTAAAAGCTTTCTGTGACGTGAATGCGTGGAACGCCGACGGCATTATCATATGCAACCGCATTAAACCCCACACCACTTTTCACGGACCTGTGGAGAGTGGCTTGATGAAGATGATGGCCGTGGGGCTGGGTAAGGTAAAAGGCGCCTCCCTTATCCACCGGGTGAGGCCGGGGGAGATAGCCAGTACGCTTATAGACATCGGTCAAGTTTTTATCCGGTCGGGTAAGGTTTTGGCCGGGGTGGGTATAGTGGAAAACAGTTACGACGATACGGCTATTATCGAGGCGGCGGCTCCAGGAGAACTTTTAGAAATGGAGCAGCGATTGTTAACGGAGGCCTACCGCCTGATGCCCCGCCTGCCGGTGGACAGGCTGGACTTTTTGATTGTCAGGGAGATAGGCAAAAATATCAGCGGCACGGGCATGGATACCAACGTGATTGGGAGAACCAGGATGATCGGGGTGCCCGAATCCTCGAGTCCCTTCATTGCCCGGATTGTCGTGCTCGATTTGACCGCGGCATCCCACGGTAATGCCACGGGGATCGGCCTGGCGGATATCACCACTAGGCGGCTGGTCGATAAAATGGACCACAAGATCACTTATCTTAACTGCATCACCAGCGGAAACGTGCAGCGGGCCATGCTTCCCATCGTTATGCCCGACGACCGGTCGGCCATAGAAGCGGCGCTGGCGAGCCTGGCTGCAGGGGAGGCCGTGGAGCACTTGCAAGGGGCCTTGATCAAAAACACTCTTGAACTGGAGTACCTTTGGGTTACCGAAAACCTGGCCAGGGAGCTGAGCCAGAGGACCGATATTGAGGTTGTTGGACCGCCGGCTCCCCTGGTTTTTCGCGAAGGTAATCTCGTTCTTGAGGATGATCATGAATTTGTACAGGGAGAGGGATTATAATGATCACCGTAAGCACGGTTAAACGGGGGCTGCACAAGGGTTTTTACACCACCTGGGAACTGACCAAAGTAGTGGTTCCGGTATACATTGTGGTGACGTTTTTGAAGTACACTCCCGCCATGGACTTTATTGCCCGGTTTTGTGAACCGGCCATGAAAATACTCGGGTTGCCCGGCGAGGCTTCTATTGTGCTGGTGTTGGGTAACCTGTTAAACATCTATGCCGCCATAGGAGCCATTTCCTCGCTGCACCTTTCGGCTAAGGCCATAACCATTCTGGCCACCATGCTGCTCATTTCCCACAGCCTGCCCATTGAATCGGCAGTTTCCAAAAAGACCGGCGTAAGTCCCCTGCTTATGGTCGGGTTCAGGCTGGTTATGTCCCTGCTGGCGGGGGCGGCTTTAAATCTTTTGTTGTAAGGGGGAGCAATGGTGGATTGGCTGGCATTTGCCCGGGAAGCGGGAAGAGGCTCACTGGAGAGCGTAGCTATTATGGCTGCCATTATTTTTCCTTTAATGCTCCTGATGGAAATGGCCAGGGATGCGCAACTGCTGGACCGGTTTTCTGAAAAAGTATCTCCTGTGTTGAAAGTTTTCGGCATGAGCGGGGAAGCCTCGCTGCCGCTTCTGGTGGGTGGGGTTTTTGGCCTGGCCTATGGTGCCGGGGTAATCATCGAGTCGGCTAGGAGCGGGAGAATTACTTGGCGGGACCTGTTTTTAGTGAACGTTTTCCTCTCCCTGTGCCATTCCGTGATTGAGGATACGGCGCTGTTTATAGCCCTGGGGGCCGATCCGGTGGTTATTCTGGGGGGACGACTGGTACTGGCAGTGGTTATAACTTATCTGGTAAGCCGCAGTGGCTGGCTGACCAGTAGGGAACGGGGGAAGTTGAAGGTACCGGTGGGTGGCTAAGTATTCGATGGTTCTTCTTGCCGTCCATCATCATGTCGCCCATCTTTGTGCCTCCGTATTGACCGGGTTGATTACTTTTATGATGCCAGGTTTGTACTTGGTTAAAAATATATATTTTACCAAATAAACAAGTACAGCCGTGGGGCTGTGGAACTAATTTGCTGCGGAAAAATTGATCAAGAATATTTTGCCAGGGACGTTGTATTGGTATAGAATGGTGAAAAGGGGTGGTGAAGCTTGAAAGTGACAATTAGATCAGGAACCTTTTCCTGGCCTGCCTTAATTTACGACACCCCGACGGGACGCTTAATCCAGGAAGCTTTACCCATTAAGGGTAAAGCCAACCGTTGGGGAGAGGAAATTTACTTTTTCATTCCGGTAAACGCGCCGCTGGAAATGGGAGCCTCTGAGCTGGTGTCCAGGGGGGATCTTGGCTACTGGCCGGCGGGAAATGCATTTTGCATTTTTTTCGGGCCGACCCCAATCAGCGAGGGGGAAGAGATCCGGGCAGCTAGTCCGGTAAACGTCTTTGGGAGTATCGAGGGCAACCTTGAGGACTTGCGTCAAGTGAAGGACGGTGCAGAGGTCATAATTGAAAAAAATTAGGGTTTCCCCTCGTTTTGGTTAAGCCTCAGGAGGCCGTTTTGTTTTTTTGCAGGTATTTCGCGTGTATGGGAAGTGACCATATGAGAAAAATACAAATTGATTTGCTTAGCTCCGGTCTGGTTCTGGAAGCCTGCCTGGATCTGCCGGCTGTTCCTGGCCCCTTTCCCGGGGTAGTGCTATGTCACCCCCATCCCCTTTACGGTGGCAATATGAACAACAACGTCATCCTCGCCGTTAGCCGGGCTTTGACCAGTAATAGAATAGCCAGTCTGCGTTTTAACTTTCGCGGTGTGGGACGAAGCCAGGGTTGTTTTGCTAAAGGAATCGGGGAACAGGAAGACGCGCGGGCGGCCCTTTTATTGCTCGCAGACCAGGAAGAAATCGACCCGTCCCGGATCGGCATCATGGGTTATTCCTTCGGGGGGATGGTGGCCCTGGCAGTTGGTGACACCAATGATGTAGTTCGGGCCATCGCGGCCGTTTCCCCAGTTATCCCTGCCAACGTGCTTAAGCAATGCACCAAACCAAAGTTGATTGTTACGGGAGCGGAAGATAATATAATTCCCCCTTCCTCGGTCTTAAAGGAAACTGCCGGTATGGCCGAACCAAAGACTGTTGAGCTGATTCCCGGGGTTGATCACTTCTGGTGGGGATACGAGGCTAAGGTTGGAGATATGGTGGCTGACTTTTTCGCCCGGGTATTAGCATTTAGACGATAAAGGGTGGTGCAACTTTTTAATAATAATTGAGGGGGTTCTCCAGGATGAAAAAAGTTCAAAAGCCTTCTACCGCTTTGTTTCCCGTACCCAGTATATTAGTCACCACCATTTCCGAGGGGCGGCCCAACATTATCACACTGGCGTGGGTGGGCACTGTTTGCTCTTCGCCGCCCATGTTAAGCGTAAGTTTGCGTCCATAAACATACTCCCACGGTATTTTAACCAAAACCAGGGAGTTTGTCCTGAACATTCCCGGAGCTGATCGGGTCAAGGAAATGGATCTGTGCGGGATGGTTTCCGGCCGAGATGAGGACAAATTTGCCCTGACCGGGTTCACTCCCCAGCCGGCTACCAAAGTACAGGCCCCCCTGATTGCCGAGTGCCCGGTTAACATCGAGTGCCGCGTGAATCAAATCATTTCCCTCGGATCACACGACATGTTTATAAGCGAAATTCTGGCCGTGCATGTGGACGAGGCGGTGCTGGACGAAAAAGGGCGTATAGACGTGCGGAAAATGGAGCCGGTGGCCTTTGTGGCCGGACAGTACTGGGCAGTGACCAGGCATCTGGCTGATATGGGTTTCGCCAGGCCTAAAAAATGAAAGTGTCCATGGAGCAGAACACCAGGGAATTGCTGGCAAAGTTAAAGGAACTTGCGCAAAATGGCGGCGCTGGTTATTTCGGGGTGGCAGATCTCGCTCCTGCAACCGGGTTTATCCGCGAGCAGGGAGGAGATATACCAGCTTCCTTTCCCACGGCCGTATCGGTGGGCATAGCGATACCTGCGGGCCTGGTCGAAATGTTGGCCGTGGCCGATACTGATCCCGGCGTTCTGGTAACCTACGACCGCTACGTGTACCAGGTTTGCAACTTGATGCTGGATCAGCTTACTTTTAACCTGGCCCGTGAAATAGAGGGCGCAGGGTACCGGGCCATGCCGGTGGCGGCTTCTTTGCGCGTCCCCGGCAGGCCTTTTGCCGGGGTATTTTCCCATAAACTGGCTGCTCACCTGGCCGGCATGGGCTGGATCGGCAAAAGCTGCCTTCTCATTACCCCCCGAGACGGTCCGCGGGTCCGCTGGGGTACCGTACTGACCGATGCTCCCCTGCCCGCGGGTAAGCCCATGGAAAGAGGCTGCCGCGGTTGCACGAAATGCGTGGAAGCTTGCCCGGCGGGGGCAGTAAAAGGGCGGAATTTTAACCCGGCCGAACCGCGCTCGGCGCGGCTAAATGTGGAAAAGTGCGAGGAGTACCGCAATAACATGGCAGCAAGCAAAGGGGTTCGCACCTGCGGCAAATGCCTTGCCGTGTGCCCTTATAGCAAAAGAAAAGGAAAGGTATCCGTTTAAACGCTGGCAGTTTTTGTGTCAAAAATACTCTGGCCTGCTTTTTGTGATCATCGAATGATAGTTCCCTGTTCACGCCTCCGGTAACATTTGCCGGAAGTGTAGCTGTAGGAGTTGCGCAAGGGGGAACAGGGACGTGGCGCAGGAGAAGCCATCACGGCATATCTCCGTGAGAATATGCGGCTTTAAAAAAGCAAAGACCCCGATACCTGCAGGTGGTTGATCGGGGAATTTGTGGAACGGGTCACGGTGACCCGCGAAAATGTGGATGTTATTTTTAAGGTGACTGTTGATTTGAATGGTGGAGGCAAGGGGACTCGAACCCCCGACCTCTAGAGTGCGATTCTAAAATCGCACGTTTCAGCCTGTCCATAACGTCCATCCAGTATTATACAATCCAGCAAAATCAACGTTTTGCGACCGGGAAGTTTCCATTTTGTATTATCCTGTCCATACAATCCACTTGATTTTAATGCGTCTTGTGGGCAAATTTGTGGGCAAGTTGTGGGCATGTTTGTTATCCCGAAACCCCCAAAGGACAACCCCTTAAGCCTGGAAGCATGTATGCAAGCGTCCGGGTTTAACGGGCTGCCCTTGATATCTTCTGTCATTCTTTCTTTAAGAGCAATCCTGCATTTCCATTCTCCTGAGCTGCTCTCCGTTGTAAACCAGGCACTTGACTTCCGCACAATAATTCCAATTTCTGTTTTGCCCTAGAACACCTGTTTGTAATACAATATGGAAAAACCCATTGGAGGCGGTTTCCATGTCGAAAACAGCATCGAAGCCGGCTACGAAGGAAGAGGCTCTCGAGAGAGCGCTGAACGAAATCAAAACCAGGTTCGGAAACGGGGCGATCATGCGCCTGGGCGAGAGCCCGAGGATGAACGTTGAAGCGATACCCACGGGCATTCTGTCCCTGGATCTGGCGACCGGAGTGGGCGGACTCCCCAGGGGCCGAATTGTGGAGCTCTTCGGCCCGGAGTCTTCGGGTAAGACCACCGTTGCGCTGCATGTGATCGCTGAAGCCCAGAAAGCGGGAGGCATCGCGGCATTCATCGACGCGGAGCACGCCCTGGATCCGGTGTACGCCAAAAATCTGGGGGTGGACATTGAAAACCTCCTGGTTTCCCAGCCGGACTACGGGGAGCAGGCCCTGGAGATATGCGACTTGCTGGTGACGAGCTCGGCAGTGGACGTGGTGGTCGTGGACTCGGTGGCCGCCCTGGTGCCGAAAAACGAAATTGAAGGTGAAATGGGCGAAGTGCAGGTAGGTCTCCAGGCCCGCCTGATGTCCCAGGCATTGCGCAAGCTGACGGCGGTGGTCTCCAAAAACAGGGCGGTCGTAATTTTCATTAACCAGCTCCGTGAGAAGGTGGGGGACAACAAGTTCGGTCCCGTGCCCGAGGTCACGCCCGGCGGGAGGGCGCTCAAATTCTATTCGTCCATGCGGCTCGACGTGAGGAAGAAAGAAGCCATCAAGGACGGGAGCGAAGTGATTGGGAGCCGAACGGCCATCAAAATCGTCAAAAACAAGGTCGCGCCTCCGTTCAAAGAAACCGTGGTGGACCTGTTGTACGGGGAGGGCATCTCGAAGGAGCTGGACGTGCTGGACATGGCCCTGGAGCATAAAATAGCCCAGAAGTCAGCCGCGTGGATTTCCTATAACGGCGAGCACCTGGGCCAGGGGCGCGAGAACGTGCGCAAGTTCCTGAAGGCGCACCCGGAAATAATGGCCGAGCTTGTCCGGAAGGTAGTGGAAAAAGTTGGAGCGGGGGCGGCAGCGGCTGATAATGCAGGGGAGAACGTCCCGCCTGAGAGCAACGTTGTGTACCTGGCGAGGGACCCGGAGTGATAACCGGATCCCTTGATTCACTTAAAAAGCCCAATACTGTCGAACCTTTTCTTCGCACGTTTATGTAAGACTTCAAAAGGTACATTAATTGGGCGATTAACTATGGAATTAATCTTTTGATGGATATTTTTTGTATCGTTTAGTCTAATTATATTAGTAATTATAGCTAATGATAGCACCTCAACATATGATAAACTTACTATGGTAGAATTGAATTCGATAATCCTCTTGGCATTTCTGTCGTCACTTAATAGGAAAGGGATATTCAGTTCGTTGGCCAAAGCAAAAGCTTCCCTCTCTCCATCATCTAACGCATATCGAAACGAGTTCATTATAATAGCCATGGCTGTAATTTCTTCGTGATTAAATACATTATTATCATATATATCTACCATTCTTATCCAACCACACGTTAAAGCCTTTTTAAAAACTTTGAAGAATCTTTTTTCAAGTTTAGATTCTACTTCTTCAAATACTCTTTTGGGAATAATAACGTCTACAAAAAACTTTTTCAGAATATCCAAGTGACCAGCCTTACATAACTTAATTAAGACATCGGCATCACTGACTGCAACCGGATTAGACAGGATCTTCATGCGTAAATCCCATCTCCTCCGGTTTTTTATTCCATAGGGATAATACCTTGCTTAACTTATTAAAACTAATCCGGCCTTCATTATAATTTGAATTCAGTGCCAAAATAAGTACTTTGGGAATTTCGGCTTCTGTAGGAACAACCAAATTATAAACGCCATATTTCCTGGCAAGATGCTGTAGCACAGGTGCTTTTTCTGGTGTGCTATATTTTTTAAGATGCCCATATACCCTAGGAGATATAAATCCATACTTTAATAATGCATATAACATCGCACTGTAACTTACTCTGAACGTACCCTGCAATGCCATAACAGTTCCCAAATCCACACGATATCTGGTACCAAACCTACTCAAAAAAACTTGACGGACTCCTTCTTCAGGCAACAAAAAATACCCAGCAAAAAAATCGGCCAGAATTTCCTTTTCATCGCCTGATTCTTCTCCGGGCTTGCAAATTAATAATTGCAGATCATTTTTATCATAAAGTAAATGGCTCATTTCGTGAGCGCCGGAAAAAATCTGATGGCCCAGAGACATGTTAGTATTAATATAAATTAAAAAGTCTTCCCCCTTTTTGGCAATGAAAGCAGATAAATCCGGATTAGAATCTGGATACCTTAAAACAACTACGTTGAGCCTCCGTTCAATCAAATCAAAAATATCCGCAATCGGTTCTATTCCAAGTCCCCAAGCTCGACGAATTTCTTCGGCACGACTTCGGGCTAAAATATCTAGCTCTTTTTTGCGCTGCTTGGTAATTTTAGCCATTTCCCGTCCTCCACAATCTGATTTGGCCTAATACTTCTTCGAAAATACGATCTAGTTTTTCTATAGACTCTATCAACGCAGGGTTATTTTTATCCTGTTTAGCCCGAAACCGCCCAACCAGTGTGCAATCTTCCTCTTCTACAGGGCGGGTTAAGTCATCGGTAGAAACACTCAACGCATCTGCGATGAGACGCAATTCCAAACTATTTAAGGCTTTCTTACCCCCCTCAATTTTAGTCACTACGGGACGGGAAAGACCGATCCGGGAAGCAAGTTCTTCCTGAGACATGTTGCACTGTTCCCGTAAAATTCTGATTCGCTCACCAATTTCGGAAAACGAAGGCAATCTGGACATTTAAAACACCCCCTTCTTGTAACATTATGTTACCGCTTTTATTACTCATATTCAAGAGAGGTTACAATATGTTACAAAAATAATTTTCGACACCCCTCGACAAAACCCCCAATAAACAACAAAAAGCCCTTCCGGCTCTTTTCTTTCGTTCCCTTCCCTACGGCACCCAGTCCTCCGGGTTTGGCACTTCGTATCCCATGATTCTCAGCAGTTCCGACCCCCTGGTTTCGAGATTGCTGATTACCAGGTCCGCCGCGGCCCGGCAGAAACCGTATAGCTCCGCAAACCGGTACACGTTGTACCCGGAGTCTTCAAACCCCTGCTTGTCCCACATCAGTGCATAAATGAGGCCGCCAAGGTCCGCTTCGAGTTCGTACCTGGCCGGACGCTTCGTTGGGATTGTCTCGATGAAAAATCGGGTCATTCCGGGATGCAGTATCTGGTGGGTAATTTCGTGGAACAGGGTGCCGTTTTTCCGGTAAGGAGGCAATGAACTGTCGACAGCAATCACGCGCAAGCCAGCAAAGAAAAATGAAATACCGTGCAGGCGGCGGTAGGGGATTTCCAGAACCAGCAGTCCGCAGCGTTCAGCCATTTCTCGGGGGTGGAGGAGGCCGTGTTTTTCGATGAGGGATTTCACGGTTTTCAAGATGCGATCAAACATCATAAACCGGGAACCACCTTGCAAGGAAAACACTTGTTCTATTTTATAATAGGGCAGTTGCGCCGGTTGTTACAGGATAAACATGGAAATTATTGAGGTAAATCTTCGACTTTAATTTACAGGGTACGACAAAATTCACCCTGCCCCTACGGCGGCCGCCAGACAGTCACTCGCCACCCCCTTCATCCCCGCCACGGCTTTTTTTAGGTTCGCCTTGTACTTGAGTATAGCGACCACGGTGTCCCGGATGTCCAATAATATGTCTTCGTCCATTTCACCGACCGGTTTGCCGTCGAACATGACGTGGTCGGATCTCAGGACCAGCTCCAGCGCTTCTTCGACGGTGAGAGTGTCGGGCTCCCTATTCTCAATGCGACGAAGAAGCTCAAAAAAGGGGTCTTCAGTTTTGGAAACAGGTTCAGTGTTGGAGGTTTGTTTGATTGGTTTAGGGGGTGAATCAATATATCCAACGATTTTAAGCAATTCTTCATAAGGATAGTTGTATGCCTTAGATATTTTTTGGAGAACTTCCACGGAAGGTTTTATTTCTTTACCTGTTCTAGGGTCCACTCCTTTTTCTAAAAGGCTAAGGTAGGTATGACTTACTCCTATTAGCTTAGCGGCTTCTCTAAGTGGTAAATCTTTCCGAAGTTCCTTCAACAGCGCTCCCAATTGTGTTTTCAAAAGAAACACCTCCATAGTTCTTTTGTAAAGCTTACTTTACCTTATTGTAAAGCGAGGTTTCCTTTTAGGAAAGGTCTGGGGCAAAAAATTTTTTGTTAAACATGCTTGACATCAATGTAAAACATGTTATACAATCTTAACTAGGAACTAGGGGGTTTTAACAATGAATCGGTTACGTGAATTCAGATGCTCCCGACAAATTAGCCAACAGAAATTAGCTGAAGCTATCGGAGTTTCCAGACAAACGATAAATGCGATAGAACGAGGACGTACTAAACGCCCTTCCGATGAAATAATGCTTGCGATTGCTGATTATTTTGAAGTTCCTGTTGAACAAATTTTTTATACCCCTCTTGTACAACATGTTTTACAAAAGGAAAAAGATTTAAACATAAAATCTGCATAAAGTATCCCCACTTTTCTTATCCGTGGCCGCACTAGGAAACCACCCTTACAATGTACCACCCGGTAGAAACCAGAGCAGCGAATCCCCACCAAATACGGCGAGAGACGGGCGGGTGGAATTAAAAAAAACAGAAAGGAAGGTGATCCACAATGCGCTACACGATTTTCCGCTACTCCGGCCCGGTCCGGGGGCTCCTGGAAGCGATACAAGCATGGGTACGGCAGAACATTCACTGAAAAGGAGCGGTGAAACATGATCTGTGAAATCACCGAACTGGAAGCGGTCAGGGTGAAGTGCCCCTACTGCGGCGTGCGCTTCTACCAGGTTTACACGGGGAACGGATGGCGGCCGGACAAATGTCCGGAGTGCCGGAGGGACATTTCGGGACTCATGAGCGGCGATTTAGAAACGGAGGGTCCTTTCTACCTGCCCGTCAGGATGAATCCAGTCGACGGCAGGCTCTGCGAAAGCCGGATTTAACCCGGAGGTGAACAAGAAAAATGCCGGCGCAGGTGATCCTCCTTCCCGGCCAGCCCGCGGTGCGGCCGGAAAACCGGGAAACGGAGCGGATAAAGGAAAAACTGCTTTCCCTTCCCGCGGAGATAGCCGAGGCTAAGAAAATGGCCCGGGAACAAAAAACAGCCGCAGACGAAATCCGCGGCCAAATGCAAAACATAGAGGCGGAAATATTGTACCAAATAAATACGGCTACTAACAATGCCGGGAAACCCTTATTCGGCAACGAAACCATGAGAAATGCGGAGCTGAAGCGCCGTCTGGCGCAAAACCCGGAGTACCAGGAGCTCAAGGCAGCCCTGCAAGCGGTGGAAGCCGGGCTCTTTGAGGCGGAAGCACTTGTGAACCAGTTAATAGACGAGTTCCGGGCCTGGAAGGCCGTGGCCGAACTCACGGCGGCGGAACTGGCCGCTTTCAAGAACTAAAAACCCGGAAAGGAGCGAAATATCCGTGCAAAAACAAAATAACCTCGCGGTGGTAGAGACTCCCAAATTCGAGCTGGCGGTGCTTGACGGCGCAAACCAGGAAAACCTGGAAGAGCTTATCAAGGAAAACTTCGGGGACGTGGAAATTACCTCCATTTTCGACCGGGTGAAATTCCCGACGGGAGGAGCTTTGAATTTCGAGCTTCCCGGAGAAGATCCGGAGAACCCGGTCTTGGTACCTGAAATCGTAGGGGTGATCCTGGATCATCACCGGGTCAACGCTTACTGGCCTGGTGAGTTTACGGGAGAGGGAAACCCGCCCCAGTGCTACAGCCACGACGGGGTGCACGGGATGGGCAACCCTGGCGGGCTTTGTGCTACTTGCCCTCTAAATAAACCCGGCACCAAAGGCGAAAAGAGGAAGGCTTGCAAGAACATGTGGAAACTCTACGTCCTGACTTCGGGAGAAGCCTTCCCCATGGAACTGACTCTGCCGCCCACATCCCTCAACGCTTTTTACCGGTTCCTGAAGGCGTTCACGTTCCGGAACAGGCTGAAATTACATCAAGCCGTGGTAAAAATCGGCCTGAAGCGGGTGAAGAACGCCAACAACATCCCGTACGCGGAAGCGACGTTCGCTGTAGTGGAAAAACTGGGTGACGAGCAGTACGGAAAAGTCAAAGAATACGCCGAAGCGCTGAAACCAATCCTCCGTCGGCCCCCAGCGATCCGGCCGAGCGAAGCGGCGGTAGACATCCCGGCGGAAGAAGTCGCTCAAGGAGACCAGGCTTTCGAGGAACTCCCGTTCTAACTAGCTCGGCAGTCCGGGCGGGGGAGGTCCCGCCCGGATCCAACCAAGCTGAATTAGAAAGGAGCATAAACTGTGTCTGATGTCAAAAGAAAGCCCGAAGTTACAGAAGAAGATATTTGGAAGGAGCCTGTTGTAGCATTTTTGATTACAAAAATCCCTTATTATTCTAAGGGTCCTAACGGAAGGGAACGCAAGTACGCTGTCAATTGCTATCCGATCACCTTCGATTGGGAAGGAGCCACCTCAAATGATACGGGAGTTGAGCTGGAGGAGGAAGAAAGAGTACTCGGGATAATTCCTGCCCCGCCAGGATCCTTTTTGGTGATGGGCTTTCCTCCTGGCGATGACGTGGCAGTAAAACTCGGTTACGAATTTTCGGGAGCATCCAATCCGGACTGGAAAGAGGAACTGGCTCGGAAAAGCAAAGAAAACCAACTAACTAACTGGTAAATAAATCCATAAATCCCACTTGACCAGAGGGTATTTCTTGAGTGGTCAAGTAAAAATCCAGCAACGACGCGGGTTTCAAGGAACACTTGACCACAGTTGACCACTGAATGTCCGTTCAGTGGTCAACTAAAAAATCCAGTAATGACGCGGGTTTGAAGGCTTACTGGACCACAAGTAAAGCAAAAAATCGATTTTTTTCCACCTCTGCTCTGGAGGTGCACTTATGCCAAAGAAGTATTCCTTTTTTGAGGAAGATGGCAAAATATGGGCTGAAGACGAAGAAGGAAACGTAACCTGTATATGTACTACGCTGGCCAATATCATGAGAATTGAAATTTACGAAGAAAAAGGAGAACGGTGGTACGTAACGACTCTCGGCGAACCCTTTTGTTGCGATGTCCGGAGTTTGGTGAAAAAAGGAGGCAGTGGGATCGCGCACGCGATAACCTCTGCCGGCGCGTGGGTGAACCCGAAGCTCCTGGGCTTGTATTTTGACGAGATGATTGTGCAAAAGTGGAACGAACTCATATTGAATGCCCGAAAAGTAGAAAACAACGACAACGACCCGGAAGCAATGTCAGTGTACGAAGCATTCTGGGAATGGGTCGATAATTGCCTGGAACAGTTCGGCACAAATTACGGCGAAGGCAACTTCGGGTTTATCCTCAACCAGGAAGGCTTGCGTATCGCTGTAGTCTGGGTTTCCACGCTGGCTAAGTTTTTTCATGATTTTAGGATAAGAGAGAAGAACGTCAGGGAATCGGTTTTAAATTACTGGAAAAAACAAAAATGGTTGGGCGGCTTAAAAGATAAAAAGTTTGACGTTGACGCACTTGAACAAAACAGATTTCAAACTCGTGCCTGGCACAGAGAATCAGGCAGAACTCGGAGAGCTTATGCAGTATCTACCGCTGGCCTTGAAAAAATTTTTTCTTCCTGAATTAACAATGAAATCCATAAATCCCACTTGACCAGAGGGTATTTCCTGAGTGGTCAAGTAAAAATCCAGCAACGACGCGGGTTTCAAGGAACACTTGACCACAGTTGACCACTGAATGACCATTCAGTGGTCAACTAAAAAATCCAGTAATGACGCGGGTTTGAAGGCTTACTGGACCACAAGTAAAGCAAAAAATCGATTTTTTCAAGACAGGGGTAACAAAAGAATGGGCTGGTATCCCAAAAAGGTAAAACCATCGAAGAAACGCACCACCAGTCATTCCCAAAACAGGAATAGCTCACATCTCATTAAAATAACTTCCTGGCTTACAGCACGAATAAGTGTCGCCGAATCCCGCGATCCCGAGCTCCGGCGCCTGAAACACCTCCTGACTTCCTTGTCGGAGACCAGAGCAAAAGTCGATGTCCGCCCCGTGAGCCTGGCTGAGATAGAGCGGCAGTGGAAATTCGACCGGCTGCAGGGCCGGGCCACCAGCTACTACACCCTGGAAGAACAGGTATTAACGGCCGACCTGCCCTATGTGTTGACGATGCACAACAGGGAGGTCGTGACGGGGCAAATAGAGAGTCGCCGTCGGGAGCTGGCCTGGGAAGTAGCGCGGGACTTCTGGCCCCTGTGGTCCCTGGACGGGGACGAGCGCCGGGCCGTGCTGGCCCTGGCCGGCGTCCGGGAACCGTCGCCGCACGCCGGGCCGCAACCGCTCCCCCTGGAAGCGGCAGCGCAGTACGCGGTCAGGGTCAGGGGGTCCCGCCGCGCGGAAGACGACTGGGAGCCGGACCCCGAGGTGCTGGAGGTCATGGAGGGGTGGCGGGGGTGGTTTTCCGAAGGGGACCTGCACCGCATGGCCGTGGCCGAGGCCGGTGCCGGCGGGAAGCTGGAAAAGGGCAGGAAGCTGATGGTGATCTACGGGAGTTCGGGGAGGAACTATCAAAAGGGGGATACGCATGAGCCACTTTTTCACGATAGTCATAGTCAACCCTGAAGTTGAGGACATCGAAGCCGAGGTCGCCAGGTTGCTGGCACCTTACGATGAAAACATCGAGGTAGAGCCTTACGAAACCGATTGTTGGTGCGTAGGCCGAAAAGCATACCTGGAATCATGCAAAATAGCCGACAAAAAATGCCAGTCGCTAAATGAGATTCAAGAGAAGTTCTGGAACGAATTCTGGACCGACGAACGGAAAAAAGAAGCACTCGAAAATCCTGATATATTCGAGGTTGCAGACAGAGAATGGGCAAACTTTCCTGACCGGTGCGAATGGGAGCGTGTCCGCGAACATGCGGAGAAAGAGCACCCGCTGTACCAAAACCCGGACCCGGAATGCCGGGATTGCGGCGGTACAGGTAAACGCACAACCACATATAACCCGCAGGCAAAATGGGACTGGTGGGTTATAGGCGGCCGCTATAATGGGCTCGTCGGAAACGGTTCAGCAAACCCCAATACTGCCCCAGTATCCGTGTTGTTGGAAAAAGGTGTCATACCGTTCGCCATTATCACGCCGGACGGGAAATGGCACGAACGGGGCGAAATGGGATGGTTTGGCATCGTTTCAAACGAAAAAGAGGAGGATGTCTGGATCAAAGAGATCCGGAGCATTCTCGAAAAACATCAAAACTGCCTGGCGGTAGGATGCGATTTGCACATTTAATGTATGGGCCTGCTTGGGATTCGTGTAGCTTATCACGCAAAACGGGAAAATTTCTCACATCAAAATGAAACAAAATAATTTTTATATTTATGCAATCCTAGCGTAGGAAATTACGCCTATTTTGGTTACCCTAAATAAAAGCCGCCCTTGGCGGCTTTTTCTCGTGCGCCCGGCATGGGCGTTAACTTGGTGGTGAAAGTCCACTGCAGGCGAGGCAGCACGAGTCTGCTAGCCAAAGGCAAGGGTGTCCATCGCGAGGTGGAATCCGAAGGAAGCCGGAGGCAAAACCACGGCCCGATGAACAAGAACCCCATAAGAGGCTAAGCCGTTCGGATGAGCTGGCGTGACACAGCGAAATCCCAGGCTGCCAAGGGACGGCGGAGTATATGGGGCGGGCACGAGGTGAAGGTTAACGCTCTTACCCGGGGAGACCTGCCGGATAAGCCCAGCACTCAG
>NZ_FQZM01000007.1 GCF_900142025.1 Desulfofundulus thermosubterraneus DSM 16057
GATGAGCTTAACCGAACGCTATCAAAGTCTTCGTCAAGCTTGGTGAACCGCCGGATGCGGACCCGCATGTCCGGTGGTGTGAGAGGACGGGGGCTAGCCGCCCCCTCCTACTCGATGCATATGTTCTAACATCCTTTTTACTTCCTTCTTTAAAAGTTTTCCGGAAGTTGTTTTGGGCAAGTCTTCAATACACTGTATTTTACGGGGTACCTTGTAAGGGGCTAGCCTTTGGGCACAGAATGCCTGTATTTCCGCAGGATCAAGCCTTTCGTGGCCCCGGGGCGTGACCAGGGCCGTCACTTCTTCTCCCATCACCGGATCGGGGACACCTATAACAACGGCATCGAAAACCTGAGGATGCTGGTAGAGAACCTCTTCGACCTCCCGGGGATCGATGTTTAATCCTCCACGGATGATCACGTTCTTTTTACGGCCAACGATGAACACATAGCCATCTTTGTCTATATAGCCCAGGTCTCCCGTATGCAGCCAGCCGTTGCGGAGTACCTTTTGGGTTTCTTCTTTCTGGTTGAAGTACCCCTTCATTATGTTTGGCCCACGGACCACGATTTCTCCCACCTGACCGGTAGGTAGGGGTTGATCCTCATAATCTACAATTTTTACCTCCACGCCCGGAATGGGGGGACCGACGGAACCTGGTTTTTTGATACCAAACACGGGGTTGCAGCATACTACCGGGGAAGTTTCGGTAAGTCCGTAACCCTCCGTAATCTGCAGGCCAAACTTTTTTTCAAAGGCGTGAAAAACCTGAACGGGCAGGTGAGCGCCACCGCAAAAGGCAATTTTCCAGGAACTTAGATCAAAGTTCTCGGCCTGCGGTTCTTCCAGCAGTAACACATACATGGTAGGCGGGCCAAAGAAAAAGGTGATCTTTTCATCCTGGATGGTTTGTAAAACCGCGCGGGCCCCAGGCCATTTTTCATGGATGACCACCGTGGCCCCGGTGATCAGGGAAGCGTGTAGTACACAGGTCTGGGCTGCCGAGTGGTAGGCCGGTGCTACTAGCAGGGTCCGGTCCTGGGAGGTAAGCCTGCACAAGCGGGCAAAGGTGAAGGCGTTGCTGTAAAGATTGCCGTAGGTTAACATCACTCCCTTGGGCTTACCGGTATTTCCGGGAGTATAAAGTATTTCCGCCACGTCATCCCTTTCTCTGGGCCGGGCAGGGTCGTCGGCGGGAGGCGATACTAGTAATTCCTCATAGGAATAGGCATTTGGAATAGTTTTTGCGACATTTGTAACAATGAAGCCCCGGGGAATAGGGAGTTCACTGGCAAGTTCGGTAAATATGGAGATATTTGCCGAGTTACAAATGACAAGGGCAGGGGAAGCGTCCCGGACAATAACAGCCACTTCATGAATGGTATAAAGAGGATCTATGGGAACGGCAACGCCCCCTGCACCTATGACTGAGTAAAAGGAAACCACGAATTCGGGGCAATTTTCCAGCGCTATGAGCACCCGTTCACCAGGCGCCAGCCCTAACTTTTTTAAACCGTTGGCGAAACGGTTAACCCAGTAGTTAAGGGTGGCATAGGGTGTGCGTTGATCGTGAAAAACCAGAGCTTCGTGATCGGGGAAAAGCCGGCCGACTTCGGCTAGCCTCAGGGCCAGGTTCATTATGTTTACCTCCTTGTGTAGCCCGGAGCAAAGTAAGACGAAAGAATATTGAGCCAGCCAGTTTATTTATTTAAAAAATTCTCTTTTGATCAAACAAATTCCTGCCGCGGTTATATCTTTTATTTTGTGTCATGTTTCCGCCGGCCGGGGTCACTTTCTGTTACCCGTAAATAACGGCGGAGCAGTTCTTCCCTCCCCATAGCCACGATTTTCGGGGAAAGCTTTTCCTTATGGCGGCGTAGGTGTAACCGGCCATCGGAGTGATAAAGGCTCAGAAGCCAGCCTTGATACCAGGTGGCCAGGCTTTTCATGATAGCCGGAGGCTCACTGACGGTAAAACCTAGTCGTTCCGTTCCCCGGTAAAGCATCGTTAACCCAACTACAGCCCGGATATTTTTCCCCTGGGGTGTACTTTGCACCCAACGGGCAAGGGCGGGAAGGGAACGCTTTACTTGTTTTAAAGTAAGCAGGGCAATCCTTTCCGGGCTTTTCCCGGTGCGAGTGATTTCTTTGAGCATTTCATTGTTCAGGTGAAGTTCAGCAATGAGGTCCCGGGGTTGTAAAACTGTCCCATCGGATAGAGCCAGAGGCTTGCCGCGATAACGCTTGATCCGGAGACGAAAGAGGGTAGGGCGGCCTTCAAAGTACAGCTCCTTTATACCGAATAATCGTATAAGAAAAGAGTCCATCCTTTGCCCCAGGCGGCTCCAGAAATTTTCCTGGGGTAAATACAGTTCTGCTAGCGGGGCGACGGAGAGCCCTTGTTTTTGTAGTCCTTCTATAATTAAGGGCAGTGCTGCCAGCATTTTTGCAGGTGCTCCCGGAGTTGCCCCCGGAGTATCATCGCTATCGTGGAAAACAAGGATTGAACCCTCTCGCACACGGGAAAGAACCTGGCGGGTTATGGATTCGGGGGTGCACCGGCGTCCCCAGTCCCAGCTCATAAAAGACCATAATACCACCCGCTGGCCAAACAGGTAACTGTGGAGCAGTGAGAAAAGGTTAAATAAACCCCAGGGCGGCCGGTACAAACGCGGCGGCTGGCCGGTGATTTCCGCGATTACCCGGCTAGCTTCCCTTACCTCCCTGATCATAGCCCGGGGCCCTAAAAACCAGGGAAAATGATGGTGATAACCGTGGCTGGCCACTTCGTGCCCTTCGGCAGTCATTCTGGTGATCAATTCCGGATGTGCTTTGGCCTTGTGACCGAGTACAAAAAAGCATGCCCGTACCTTATATTGCTTTAAGATGTCTAAAACCTGGGGAGTATAGACGGGATCGGGGCCGTCATCAAAGGTAATGGCTACCAGCTTCCCGCTCCGGGGTCCCTGCCAGATGACCCCGATATGGCAAAGGCGAGCCAGGGCGGTGGGTAAGAAGGCATATATCCCCAAGAGAAAAGTGATTATTTTAAACAGAGATTGCGTCATGCTCTTCTCTCCAGCAAAAGAAAGTCTTGAGAAAATAATGTTATTTAACGAGAAATTTTTCCATGGGATAAAAGGTATAAAAGATAGCTACGGTTATAAGGAGCAGCGTCGCTAGCATGATAGGAGCAGTGATACCTCCGTACCTGGCCATCAGGCTGCCCAGGGCCGGACCGATGGCTGCTCCTAAACCCTCAACGGTAGCAAAAACACCCCATCCCGTAGCTTGTCGCTCCGGGGGGATAACCCTGGCCAGCAAGGTGTTCCAGGCTGGCAGGATTATGGCATAGGAAAAACCAAGCAAGATAGCCAGGGGAAAGGCACTTTGGGGGCCGTGGCTGGCGGCAAGTAAACCCAGACAAAGGGCGCTTAACCCAAATCCGGCGGCTAAAAGGCTATTCAGGGCTAGACGGCCCAATACCATTCCCATCGGAAGGAGGCCAAGCACGGCGGTTCCTCCACCTGCTAGAAGCAACAGGCCGTACTGGTTATAACTTAAACCCAGCTGATTTTGCGCAAAAAGGGGCAGTACGGGTAACAACAGACCTGCGCACAAGGTTTGCAAAAACATTCCCGGGATTAAGATCCGTGTTACTGCCGGATTGGTTGCCAGTCGGGCAAGGGAAAGAAAAAAACCCTGCCTTGTTTGCTTTTCGCGGCGAGCCCTAGAAGGTAAAATAAACAGGGTAAGAACTACGGAAACCAGCCACAGGATGATGATCGTGGAAAAGGCCAGCTCAAACCCCCTGTGTAAGATGAAATTTACGGCTACCAGCCCGGTGCCGGCTCCGGCCAACCATGCGGCAAAAACCAGACCGATGCGGCTGGTCCGTGCGGGCATCTCTACCGGGGCCACCTCACTCATTACTCCCAGCCAGACAGGGGACATGCCCAGGCCAAAAAGGGCTGAGGCACCCACTAGAATAACGGGCAAAGGCCACAGTTTCATGGCCATCAGGGAGGCCAGGCCGGTAATTAGACCAATCAGCAACACCGGCCTGCCCGTACGGTCGAAATGCCAGCCTGCGGCAGTTTTGGAGGCAGTTTCGGTAAAATAATGGGCGGAAACCGCAAAACCAGCTGCAGTTATGGACAGGCCCAGGTGCTTAACGGCATAAATGGGGAGGAAGGAAAGGAAAAAGGCCCCTCTGGCAAATTCCGTCATAAAGAGAATGGCAAGCAATATCCATTCCTGGCGGGTAAGGTTTGTCGGCAGCAACAGCCACATAGCCCCCTGAGTCGAGGTTTTTTTCATTTAATAATTATACCGTAGAATAACAAGCACTACAAGGAATCCCAAAAATCAGGGGTCCTGCAGCTTTCTTAATTTCCTTAGCTGCTGCACAGGTGTCGGGCATCCTCACGATAATTTCCATTTTCTGCTTTGCTCTGGAACGTACCTGGGAAAAACCATTGGAGGAGTTTCCACATTGAAAACAGCATCGAAGCTGGCTACGAGGGGAAAAGTTCGAAATGCGTTACTTGCTCTTCATAGGCTTTTGGCCGCTTGTGCAGAAAATTTGCTCCAGTGAGTGCTGGGCTGAGGTTAGCGAACCGGCAGCGCGAATCGCGCTGGTAACAATATCGAGAGAATGATTGAGCTGCTCATGCTATAACTATCCATGAGGAAAAATTCCGGCGCATATGCAGTGCTGCCAGGTTCGTTCCGGGGTAAGCCGATGTTTCGTCTGGCCCGTAGCACGGAGCGACGGGGGACGACCGCCGCTCCGGGTAGAACTTGACAACCCGCTCTCAGTGGATTTCTGTGGAGACTTCCCTCCTTTCTGCCGGTAATTTCCCTGACAGCCTGCTCATCAACACAGCAAAGCGTTTTTCCAAGAAGTGAAATAAGAAGTTGATTATCAGGCCGGCAGCCAGGGCAATTAAAACTGCATACGTGCCATAAAGCAGGCCTTTGGTTTGTGCTGTAGTCCGCTCCCAGCGGACCATTCCCACCGGGCAAATATCAAGGGTGCTCCTGGAGGTACCCACGATCTGGCCGTTTTTCACTGCGTAGGCGATAATAGCTGTTTTACCCTGTGTTGCCGAGCCGGGCAGTGTGACGGTAAGGTGAAACTGCCTGCCTTCCCGCTGGATGGCATTTTCCTTAACCCGATACAGCCCACTTTTCTCGTACATGTTGAACAGAGCATCCAGATAATCTTTTCCTTGTAGACCTGTAAGCGTACGGGTATGATTGCCGGCAGTCTCTTTGATGATGGCTTTGTCCCGGACTGCCTGGAAGTCTGAATCGATACCCATTCTTCTCTGCAGTGCAGGGCTTAATTGCTCTAACGGTGCTGAAGAATAAACCAGGTACATACCAGGTATGTTGTGGACTATGGCATGACTGACATTCATCCATAGAAATCCAAACTTGCCTTTTTTGTTTAACTTAACGTTTATTGTGGGCGAAACCAGTTTAACGTAGATATCACTATCAGGAGGGGCGATTCCTGAAATGGATACTTTCTGCCCGCTGAAATTCAGCCCTACATCAATGCGGTCAGGACTGGCGGTTACGTTCACTACCCCAGCCCAGGCAGGGATACTCAATGCTAACACTAGGGCTACGATGACCAGGCAGGTTACTGCTTTTGCCGACATTAATGCCCACCTCCCAGTACAATCAGGCTGGAGGGAGTAGCCAGCAGGTCGTAAGCCATTTTGACCATTACCCCCAGCACAATCACGGAAAAAACGATGCGCAGTTGCTCTGCTTTTAACCTGCGACCAATACGTGCTCCCAACTGGGCGCCGGCGGCTGACCCCAGAAGTAGCAGTAGAGCCAGGACGACATCCACCGTTCTATTTACTACGGCCTGGACCAGGGTAACATTGGCGGCAGTAAATAGCACCGTAAACAGACTGGTGCCCACGGCCTTTAATGTTGGAATGCCCAGGATGTAGATCATCACCGGGAGCATGATAAACCCGCCGCCGACGCCCATTAAAGCTGCCAGTACTCCAATCAGAAAACCCAGGCCGAACAGTGAGATCATGGAACATTCAATTCCGGAAACTGGGAAATATGCTTTCAGGGGGAGGCGGTTGAGCAGGGACGACTCCCGGGATTTGTTAACCTGCGGTTGGGGGGCAGTTCCTTTTTTTCGCAGGGCGTTAAGGCTTTCCATGAACATGAAGCTGCCTATGATCAGGAGCATGATTACATAAATGATTTTTAGAGTAAATTCGAAATTTCCCAACTGTCTTAAAAGGCGAACCAATGCCGTGCCGGCGGTGCCGCCTGCAAGTCCTCCGGCAACCATGATCAGTCCTAGTTTAAAATCGACGTTGCCAGCCTGCAGGTGGGCGCAGGTTCCCGAAATGGAGGCAGCCACAATCTGGTTGGTGTCGCTGGCTGCAGCCACTGCCGGTGGTATGCCGGCCATCATTAATAGGGGAGTTAGCAAAAAACCTCCGCCTACTCCGAACAGGCCGGATAAAAGGCCGACCAGGCCGCCCAGCCCCAGCACCAGGAAAATGCTCATTTGTACGCCGGCGATGGGCAAAAAAATGCTCATTTTTTCTCCCCCCTAATGCGGAAGAATAAAGGCAAGTTCCGAACGTTCTTGTAAGCGCATTCACTAAAAGGGTGAAAACAAAATGCCTCCCGGTATGCACCCCCCTCTCTTTTGTTCCTTGTCGCACATTTAAAAGAGCAATGACGGTGCCAGATCAGATATAACCGGTTGCCGGGCAAACATGCGGAAAAATCAAGGCCGGAGGGCTGTATTCTACCATCCGGCCGGTCATGGCGCGGGCAATTTTTGCCCACTGGTGGGCAGAAATTGCCCGCCACGTTTTTTGAAAGTGTCACTTTAGCTCAGAAAATAACTTGCTAGTATTTGTTTTTGTGATTCTCTTCACGGGGTTCAGGATAATAGACCGTGCTCCTTCATTTTGGCATACAAAGATCGCCGGTTTAAACCGAGAGCCCGCGCAGTGGCGGTCCGGTTCCAGTTGTGTTCCTGCAGGGTCTTTAAAATTACCTGCCGCTCCACATCGGCTACGATTTCCTTTAAGGTCATGCCCGGCTTGATGAAATTTTCTTTGATTGCGTGTTGAGGAAATCGTAGCGAGTGGGGTAAGTCTTCCGGCAGAATCACAGGTCCTCTCGTTAGCACTACTGCCTGTTCACAAACATTTCTTAACTCCCGCACATTTCCCGGCCAGCCATATTGCATTAACAGGGCCATAGCCTCGGGAGAGAAATCTGTCACGCTTTTGTTCTGCTCCCGGCTGTACTTTTGCAAAAAGGCCCGGGCCAGCACCGGAACGTCTTCCATCCTTTCCCTTAAAGGGGGAAGCCAGATGGTCACAACCTTCAGGCGAAAGTAGAGATCTTCCCGGAAGGTTCCTTCCTGAACGCAATGTTCCAGATCCTTGTTGGTGGCTGCCAGTATCCGTACATCCACCCGGATGATTTCCGTGCCTCCAACCCGTTCAAATTCCTTTTCCTGCAATACCCGCAACAACTTGGCCTGGGTGGCCAGGCTCAGTTCCCCGATTTCATCTAAGAAGATGGTTCCCCTGTGGGCCAGTTCGAATTTGCCGGGTTTCCTGGCCCCGGCTCCAGTAAAGGCACCTTTTTCGTGGCCGAAGAGTTCGCTTTCCATCAAGTTTTCCGGTATGGCGGCACAATTTATTTTAATGAAAGGGCCGTCCCGCCGGCTGCTGTTGTTATGAATGGCCCGGGCCACCAGTTCCTTGCCCGTTCCGCTTTCTCCTTGAATGAGCACCGTGACGTTGCTTGCCGCCACCCGGCCGATGTTTTTGTAAACTGCCTGCATGGCCGGCGACTGTCCAATCATGGTTTCCATGGAGAGGGGTTCCGGCGTGCGGCCTTCCCGCAAGGCTTCTACTTCCATGGCCAGCTGTCTCATGGTTACGGCCTTTTTTACCGTCAGGACCAGCTCGTCCAGGTTAAAGGGCTTGATGATATAGTCAAAGGCACCGGCTTTCATGGCCTGAATGGCCATTTCGGTAGTGCCGAAGGCAGTCATCAGGATTACCGGCAGGCGGTTGTCCTGTTGCTGAATCCGGTCCATTACCTGCATGCCGTCCAGTTCTGGCATGCGGATGTCCAGCAAGACGGCATCGGGTGGGTTCTGGCTAATTAATTCTAATGCTCGCGGGCCATCCTGGGCTGTCTGGACGCGGTATCCGGCATCTTCCAGCACTTCAGTTAAAAATTCGCAGACACTTTCTTCGTCGTCTACCACCAGCACCAGTGCCATTTATCCTTCCTCCTTTGCCACGGGAATGTAAATTTTGCAGGTAGTGCCCTGTCCGAGCTGGCTTTCCAGCTCTATTTCCCCGCCATGGGCACGAATTATTTCATAGGCAATGGCCAACCCCAAACCCACTCCCCTGGGCTTTGTGGTAAAAAAGGGGTCAAACAGGTGGGGCATGATTTCCGGTGGTATGCCCCGACCCGAGTCCTTTACCTTTACTAAAACCATATTTTTTTCTGCCTCAAGTTCTGTGGAAACGATAATTGTTCCCCTGCCGGACATAGCCTGAGCGGCGTTGTACAGGACGTTGTAGAGGACCTGTTCCATTTGGCTTGGGTCCATCCAGGCCGGTGGAAGATCTCCGGTTAATTCTCTTTTGATTTCAACCTCTGAATTATGAGCATCCTGGAAAAACTGGGCTACCCGGTTGACCAGCAGGTTGACGTCGTGGATACCGAAAACGGCCTGGGCTGGCCTGGCAAAATGCAGCAGCTTATCTACAATGGTGTTTAACCGGTTGATTTCCCGCTGGATGATAGAAAGCGAGCGAGGAGAGGGGGTGGGATTTTTCTGCCAGAATTGAATATAGCCGCTGATAGATGTTAAAGGATTGCGGATTTCATGCGCCACACCGGCCACCAGCTTGCCCAGGGAGGCCAGCCGTTCCTGGCGCCGGATTTGTTCTTCCAGGTGCACCCTGTCGGTGATATCCCGGCAGGTCAACACCACTCCTATGATCTCCCGGCGGATGTTGGTCATCAGGTTGGTGCTAATCAAAAGGTGCAGCGTCTTCCCTTCGCTGGCAGGGTGCAGCACTTCCTGGTCTTTTACCAGCCGGTGCTCATGCAATGCGGTTGTCAGGTAATTATAAAAGGGGGAATCCGGTGGGAAGGTTTCTTCCAGGGGCTTATCCAGGCAGTCTTCCGGCAGGCCGAGTATGCGTTTTGCCGCGGCATTGACCCCAATGAGCACTGCACGCAGGTCTACGGCCAGGATGCCGTCGTCAATGCTGGCCAGGATAATTTCATTGTAATTTTGTACGTTTACCAGTTTGGTGGCCAGGTGGTTGATGGCTTCGGTAATCTCTCCCAGTTCACCGGTGGCAGGAGGCAGAACATAGGTGAGGTCTGTTTCCAGCAACTGGACCCCTGTTTTGACCTGGTTTACAGCTGCCACCAGATTACGGATGAGGGCAAAGGTACCTCCCAGTCCAACCAGCAAGCCTACGGCAATAACCAGGTAAGCGTCCCGCTGCACCCGGTCTACCCGCCGGTAGAGTGCGGAGAGATTTTCCGTGGCCCAGACGGCACCGATGACTTTCCCATGGCGCATCAGGGGCCGGTACATCTCCAGTTGTCCCCCCTCGGAAAGGCCCAGGGTTTCCACTACCGGTTTACTGGTGCTGATGGTTTCGTCAAAGGCCCGCTTGCGCCGCTTTGAGAAATTTTCGCCGTAACTGTTTTCATCGCCGTCCAGAATAACATCCAGGTCGCGGGAATAGAATCCCAGTTCCAGTTCCGGGTAGTTCTCCTTTATTTTTACAATCAGCGGTTTTAGTTGCCGGTTTAGTAATTTAACTTTATCCCGGCGGGGGGCCTGGGCAGCATTCGCTCTGGTTAAAAGGTCGTCAAAGGATGCGGTCAAGCTGGCATCCAGAAGCTCCATGGCTTTAGCTATTTTTTTCTTCTGGCTTTCTATCATGCTTAACTGGGTATTGTGTATGACGTTTAACATATATCCTGCCAGCACAATGGGTAAAACCAGAAGCAGGGCAATTAGAACCAAGATCTGGTTTTTAAACCCCCTTTTTTGAAAAATCATGATGCATCCCCCGCTTTTAAGCATACTATCTTATTGCGTAGGCTTCAATACCCTGCAGAGTTTACGGGGGCATGCTTTTCAGGCAAGATATTATGAAAGGCGGCCGTCTCCGCAGCGAAGGAAAAGAAAGAAGGCTGCCGGATATGGTTGGAAGTGTGGGGGCGCCTGAAACGCTTTTCGCCGGAGATGAAGTCCATCCGTGATGCGGAAAAGGTCTTTTTAGGGCTGCAGAACCTTTATAAACTGGTGCCAGGATCTGGAGATAGAGCTGGGAAACGCGGGGCAAAAAGTTGGGCGGGAAAATTTCCCACCCTTGCAAAAATAGCTTTATTTTATGATTCACGGGTGAAGGCTAAAAGAATTATTTCTTTGCCCTGCCGTCCGGCATTTAATTTTTTCTCTACTTCCTGTAGCTGGCTGAGCTGGATGTCGTTCAGGTCGGCAAATTCCATTCCTCGAATGTCCATCTTCTTCCTCTTGAACCCTCCTTTCTTGAAGTGTATTTTTATTATGTCCCTCTGTGCAAAACTTAGATTGTACTTTCTGTTGAAATGGCCTTGAAATTTGAATATAATAAAGTCGCTCTCGTTGTTTTTTTTGCACCAACCTTTATTTTTTTAAAAGTTGTACATTTAGGGAACATCGTACGGGGGTAGACCATGCGGCGCTTGTGGACAACCTTTTTTTGTTGCTTTTTGTTTTTATTTTCCCAAGCTGCCCAAGCAGCGTCACTACCGCAAACATTAGGGGAAGCGGCTTTACTGATGGACGCGCGGAACGGGCAGGTTCTATACCAGAAAAATGCCAGTTCACCCATGTATCCGGCTAGTACTACTAAGATTCTCACGGCCATTATAGCCCTGGAACATTCCCGCCTGGATGAAGTGGTTACTGTTTCCCGGGAAGCCGCCCGGGTTGAGGGATCTGCCATCGGCTTGCAGGAAGGCGAGAGGCTCACCATGGAGGATCTACTGTATGCACTGTTGCTGGCTTCAGCCAATGATGCGGCTATAGCCATTGCCGAACATGTAGCCGGTTCAGTCCCTGCTTTTGCTGCTCTAATGAATGAAAAGGCGCGCTTAATCGGAGCCCGGGCAAGTAGTTTCCAGAATCCCAGCGGTCTACCCGACCCCCAGCATTATACTACTGCCTACGACTTGGCCCTGATTGCCCGGTATGCCATGCAAAATCCTACCTTCAGAACCATTGTGTCCACCCGTTTGAAGCAGATCCGGCGGCCGGATGCGGACAGAAGTAAAGGACCTCCCCAGGAGCACCTTTGGAATCACAACCGGCTTCTTTCCCTTTACGAAGGGGCCATCGGGGTTAAGACCGGTTATACCGTTGAGGCGGGGCAATGCTTGGTGGCCGCCGCCCAACGCGATAACCGGGAATTAATTGCCGTGATCTTGAACAGTCAGGGGGCCGCTGTTTACAGTGATGCCCGGGCCCTGCTTGACTATGGCTTTTCCGCCTTTGAACCTGTTAAGTTGGTGGAAAAGGGGGAGAAGGTGTCTTCCTTTTCTGTGCCCGGTGGTGCTGAAGAAGTTGAGGCCATTACCGGAAATAGTTTTTATATTAATTTTCCCTTCGGTGAAAAGCCATCCTTTGAGCGGAAAATCGTTATGCGCCACGATCTACGGGCACCTCTGTCCACAGGGCAAAAGGTGGGGGAACTGGTTTTTATCCAAGCTGGGGGTGAGGAGCTAGGAAGGGTGGAGTTGTTATCAGCCCGGGCCGTAGAGATTAGTGCAACCAGGCGTTGGTCTACTTGGCTTCTGGGTACGATTGTGTTTATTGTGGCTTTGCGATTAAGAACCATTATGGTACGCCGCCGGCGCCGGCGGCTGCGCTACCCGCCATATTTACGCTAAGCTAGTTTTCTTTCAAAGCTGCCATTGACTTTTTTCTGTATGTTCATTATACTTACACAAAGGGCTTAATGGCGGGGTGAGCTCCGGATGCAAAGAGTCATTAACGAGGTGGAGGAAAAACTCCGGGCCGGCGATTCTAAACTTACGCCGCGCCGGGAGCATATCCTGCGCGTGCTCTTGGAAAATAAAGACAAACATTTAAGTGCGGAGGAGATTTATAATCTGGTTAAACAAAAAGCTCCCGACGTGGGACTGGCCACAGTTTACCGTACTTTAGAACTCTTTTTGGATTTTGATATTATCCACAGCATTGATTTCGGCGACGGACGCAAACGCTATGAGTTTGGTGGTGAGCGGGGAGAAGGACACCATCACCATCATCTCGTTTGTACCAGTTGCGGAAAAATTATAGAGGTTAATGAAGATTTATTGGAGGATCTAGAGAAACAGGTTACGGAAGCCTATAACTTTACCATTACCGACCACGAGTTAAAATTTTTTGGATATTGTAAGGAATGTGCAGTAAAGGAGGATTAAGAGTTTGCAAAAAGAACTTTTTTCGCAGGAGCGTGAAAAATTTCACAATCAAAGTGGCTATTAGCAACAGCTACCATAAGGTTAATTACTAGTGTTCACAGGCCTTGGATTGTGTACTATGATGTATGTAACGAACATTTTTCAATATTAAAGAGAGGGGTGTACGTATATAAAAAGTCTCCGGCAAAGACTGTTTTGTGCCTACTTATGTGAAAATAGTCACATATCAAAAGAGCATTTGTAAATTTCACATTAAAGTTGACTTGAGATGGTTGTATTGGTACAAGCTGGTGGAGTATGATAGTGATACCGGACTTTTCCCAGATACACGAGGGGGGTATTTAAGCATGGAACTGCCGCGGCACTACAATGAAAACAGGCTGGTTTTGATGGTACAGGAACCCACTATCATTTTCAGTTACTGGGAATTGTCCCGGGGGCAGTGGGAGTCCCTGGGAGATGAGCGTTTTTTAGTTTTACGGCTTTATACTACCGGGTCGAACCGGGTGAGTACCGTTTTAAAGGAAGTGTCTCTTCCCCCCTTTACTAACGACTGGTATTTTCGCAATGTGCTCCCTGAGCATACTTACCACGCCGAACTTGGTTATTACGGGCCGGAGGGAGAGTTTTATCCACTGCTTCGTTCCAATAAGGTCGTTACGCCCCGTACCCGGCCAGTGGAGGGAATGGTTCGGTTTTTGAAAGTTAAGACTGTTATTCTGGATACTACAAACAAAGACACCGCAGAAGAACAAGGTGATAGCAATGCTTTTTGGGGAGGATACAGTTCAATGGATTTAGTGCATAGGAGCTAACTTACTAACTGGAAAGGGGTAACATCGCAATGCCCGAAGGCTACCTGGCGCTAGTGCTGCACGCCCATTTACCCTTTGTAAAGCATCCGGAGATGCCCGAGTGCCTGGAAGAACGCTGGTTCTTTGAGGCTCTAACCGAGTGCTACATTCCCCTGCTGGAAGTGCTGCAAGGGTTGGTCCGGGACGGAGTATCCTTTCAGCTAACCATATCCCTTTCTCCGCCCCTTTTAGCTATGCTTGCCGATCCATTGCTTCAAAAACGTTACCTAAACCACCTGGAGGCAATGATCCAGTTGGGGGAGGCGGAGTGCCGGCGTACCGCGGGAGACGCCAGTCTGCACCCGCTGGCCTTGATGTATCTGGAAAAGTTAAATGACGTCCAAAGGGCATATACAAATAAATACCAAGGCGATCTGATTGGCGCCTTCCGGACCTTGCAGAAGTCAGGAAAAGTGGAGCTAATTACCACTTGCGCCACCCATGGATATTTACCGCTAATGCAGACCAGGGAGGCCAGAAGGGCACAAATTGGTGTGGGAGTGGAGTTTTTTGCGCGGCATTTCGGCGGGCCTCCCGATGGGTTCTGGTTGCCGGAATGCGGATATACACCTGGCGTGGAGGAGTTGCTTAAAGAATTCGGTATTAGTTATTTCTTTGTTGAGACTCACGGGTTATTGTACGCGGATCCCGTTCCCCGCTACGGTGTTTTTGCCCCGGCCAGTTGTGCCAACGGAGTGGCCGTTTTTGGACGAGACCCGGAGAGTTCCCGTCAGGTTTGGGACAGGCAAACGGGTTATCCCGGCGACTTTTTCTACAGGGAGTTTTACCGGGATATTGGTTATGACCTGGATCTGGACTATTTGCGTCCCTATCTGCCGGCGGGTACTATCCGGGTGGATACCGGGTTTAAGTATTACCGTATTACCGGCCCGGGCCCCCATAAAGAACCTTACCGTCCAGAGCTAGCCCGGGAACGGGCAGCGGAGCATGCCGCTCACTTTCTTTTCAGTCGGCAACAGCAGGTGCTTCGTCACGGGGCAAAGATGGACCGCCCCCCGCTGGTAGTTGCTCCTTATGACGCGGAGTTGTTTGGTCACTGGTGGTATGAAGGTCCTCAATGGATAGACTTGCTTTGCCGCAAAATTTGCTTCGATCAGGATGTTATCCAGATGATTACTCCCGGCCGGTACCTGTCCCTGCACCCCGATTTGCAGGTGGTGGATCTGCCCATGAGCAGCTGGGGGAAAGGGGGTTACAACCATGTCTGGCTGAATCCCAGCAATGACTGGATTTACCGCCACCTCCACCGGGCCGAGGCCGCCATGGCAGACCTGGCCGACTTGCATCCGGACGCTGCCGGGGTGAAAAAGAGGGCCTTAAATCAGGCTGCCCGGGAATTGCTTTTAGCCCAAAGCAGTGACTGGGCCTTTATCCTTAGAATGGAAACCGCCGTGGACTATGCCCGGAAAAGATTCACCGAGCATATTGGCAGGTTTAACCTCCTGGCGGAGCAATTGGAAAATGGGTATATTGACGAGGCGGTGCTCCAGGAAATGGAATACAGGGACAACATTTTTTCCCAGCTGGACTACCGCATTTACAGCCGCCACCGGCGATACAACGGCATCTGCGTGGGGACCAGGTCACCTTTGCGTATCTTAATGCTATCCTGGGAATATCCACCTGCTACTGTGGGTGGCCTAGCCCGGCATGTTTACGATCTTTCCCGTGCCCTGGTCCGCCTGGGGGACGAAGTGCATGTCATTACCTGTCCCGTGCCGGGGGAAAAAGCTTACTCCCTCCAACAGGGAGTCCACGTGCACCGGCTCCTGCCGGAGCAGCTTAACGCCAAGGATTTTTTGACTTGGGTTGGACAGTTAAACAGGGGCATGATCGAGCTCGCCGGTCAAGTCATCGCCGACTGGGGGGCGCCGCACCTGGTCCATGCCCATGACTGGATGGTGGGGGCGGCCGGTGAACACCTGCATGAACAGTACGGGTTTCCCCTGGTAGCCACCATCCATGCCACGGAGTACGGGCGGAACAGGGGCATCCGTACCGGCTTGCAGCGCCGTATCCACGAAAAGGAATACCAGCTCACCCAGAGGGCTGCTCTGGTTATCTGTTGCAGCAATTACATGGCCGAGGAAATAAGTCGTCTTTTTGAGCTGGATCGGGAAAAGGTAAAGGTAATTCCCAACGGGGTGGATCCGGCCAATTTAACCGATGGGAGGACGTTAGAACCGGATTGCAAAGACCTGTATCACCGGGACCCGAACATCGTGTTCCTGGGCCGTCTGGTGCCTGAAAAGGGAGTGCAGGTGCTCCTAGAGGCTCTGGCATCCATTTCGGGGCGGGTTAAAGGTACCCGGTTGCTGGTGGCCGGCCGGGGCCCCTACGAGGAATATTTGAAGGGTCGTGTTGAGGAACTGGGGCTGTCACCGAAGGTGCAGTTTGTGGGTTTTGTGGATGATCTGGGGCGTAACCGCCTTTTGGAAATGGCCCGGGTAGCGGTCTTCCCCAGCCTTTACGAGCCCTTTGGGATCGTGGCTCTAGAGGCTATGGCTGCCAGGGTTCCGGTAGTGGTTGCCGACACCGGTGGATTGGGTGAAATTGTAGAGCATGGGGTAGATGGTTACAAGGCGCCGCCGGGTAGACCGGACATGCTGGCCCATTATATCACCCAGCTGCTCTTTTATCCTGAACTGGCCGTTGAAATGTGCCGGCGTGCCTGGCGTAAGGTTATTACCATTTACGATTGGCAATACATTGCCGAAGAAACACACCAGACTTATTGCCGGGCCGTAGCAAGACCGGTTGCCTCTCTTTGGCGTAGAGGCCTATAGCCAGCGGTAAGTTGTTCCTTAGCATCAAAAAATACCCGTAACCTCTTGTTATCTGGAACCATTTGGCCAATGCCATAATATGATAATTAAAAAACAAGGGGTGTCGGGTTTCGATGAAGCTAGAAGGGATATTTACAGATTGGCTACAGTCTTTTCCAATCAATAAAATTAGCCCGTGGTGGATCGTCGGCGGGGTATTCCTGCTGGTGCTTGTACTCATTGCGGTTATTGTAATAGTGGTGATCTAGATTTAAAGATGCCGGTTCTGTTACGCGGAACCGGTTTTTAATTCATTAAGAGAGAGGAGGCATGAAAGGAGCGACAAAATTTAGTAAAAGGCAGCCGGTTCTTTGGTTAGAAGGAGAGAAACATCAGGAACCGCCGGGTATCTTTCCTCATACCATGAAAATAGCATGATTGATCCTCCAGGAGGGATAGTCATGGGGGGCGGGGTTAAGCTGGGACTGGCTTTGGGTGGCGGCTTTTTGCGGGGTATAGCCCATGTTGGTGTGTTGAAAGTGTTGGCTGTCGAGGGGATTGAACCGCACCTGGTAGCAGGAACCAGTGCTGGCAGCATAGTTGCCGCGCTTTACTGCAGCGGTTGGAGCATCCGGGAAATGGAAAAGCTGGCCCTGGAAGTAAATCCCCAGGATATTTACGATCTGGGGCCTATGTTTGTTAACCTGGGAGCCATGGCCGTTAAGGTTCTCATCGATTTATTTCATTTGCCCGTACCCTTTCCTTCTCCCCTGGGGTTAATGTCGGGTTGCAAGCTGGAAAGTTGGGTGGAACGCCTGGTGGAGCGGAAAACCTTCCGCCAGCTGAGGAAGTTGCTCGCCATTACTTCAGTGGATATTCACACCGGACACCGTATTATTTTCGTCAGTGAAGATGTCAACTACAGCCCTCCACCCGAGGATATTTATTTTATCCGCGGGGTACCGGTGGCCCGGGCGGTGCGGGCCAGCTGTTCCGTTCCGGGACTATTTGAACCGAAGAAAATTGGCGACCGGCTGTTAGTCGACGGCGGTCTGCGGGAAAATGTACCGGTGGAAGTGCTTCATCTTCTTGGCGCCGATGTGGTGGTGGGAGTAGATGTGGGGTACGAAGGAGAGCACTATAAGCCAATTGAAAATATGGTCCAGTTACTCACTCAATCGCTGGATATTATCGGCAGCGAGGTTACCCGGGTTAAATTGGAAAACTATGCCGACGTAGTGATCCGCCCCGTTCTCACCGGGGTTACCCCCTGGGACTTCTCCCGCAATGCTTACTGCATTGCTCAGGGAGAAAAGGCCGCTAGAGCATCGCTCCCCGAGTTAAAACGCGTGTTGCAGGAAAAAAGAAGCCGGAGTTAGCCCCGACCTTTCTAGGGTAGGGGCTATTTTTTTACTTTGCTTTAGGATAAGGCCGGTATATAATTACCTTGTTAGAAAAGGAGGGATTTGTGATGACCTTTTCTCCCGGCGGTTTAGCTACAGGTATTGGTAGCCTGCCTTATACCGACCCGGGACAGGCCCTGCCCCTGATTAGAGAAAACATGCCCGTTATTCCCCACTGGCCCCAGCTGCCCCAAAGGGGTGGTGTCGAGGGCTTTGTGTACCAGTTTTTACAACCCCTGGTCCACTTTGAGTTGTTGCTGATGGAAAATGACGGGGCTGTGTTTGATGATGAAAACCCCCACTGGCCAGAAAAGCTCACTAACTTTTATACGGCCTACCTGGCCGTGGAAGAAAAAGACCTCACCGCCCTGGAATACTTTACCCTGCCCCGCGAGGCAGCGGCAGGTTTTTATGCCTTCATGGAAGAAATGGCCAGGGATATGGGGGAGGCCCTTTATCTCAAGGGCCACCTGGCCGGCCCCCTTACCGTTGCCTTTCAATTGAAGAACCGCCGGGGCCGGGTGGCCTATTACGAGGACCAGCTGCGGGACCTGGTGGTAAAAACCCTGGCCGCCCACGCTTACTGGCAGGCCCGTACCCTGGCCGGCCTTAACCGGACACCCATCATTTTCGTGGACGAGCCGGCCATCAGCGTCTACGGCCAGTCCACTTATATTACCGTCACCCGGGAGATGATCAAAACCGATCTCAACGCCATTTTTCACTTTATTCACCAGGCGGGCGGGTTGGCCGGGGTGCATTCCTGCGATGCCATAGACTGGTCCATCCTCTGTGAATGTGATCTGGACATTATCAATTTGGATGCCTATAACTTTGGACCATCCCTGTTTGTTTACGCCCGAGAATTAAGGGACTTCATTGAAAGAGGTGGGGTCATTGCGTGGGGTATCGTGCCCACCTCTGAAAAGGCCTTTGGTGAAGACGCGGAATCCCTGCTGTTGAGATGGAAAGAACTTATCCGGGGCCTGGTAGAGCGGGGTATCCCGGCTGAGCTGTTGCACCGCCAGTCCATGATTACCCCTGCCTGTGGCACCGGGCTTTTGGCCCCGGAACTGGCCGAGCATATTTACCGTCTCACCCGGCAAGTGTCGGAGCGGGTTAATGAGGGGGCGTTTTAATCGTGCTGCCCGACCTGCACCTGCACACCAGACGTTGCGGGCACGCCACGGGAGATATGGAGGAGTATATTGCTATGGCCCGCTACCGGGGTCTTAAACATATCGGTTTTGCCGATCATGTTCCCATGTACTGGCTGCCTCCCGGCCAGCGGGATCCGGAACTGGCCATGAGCGAGGAGGAGTTGCCCCGGTATGTTGAGTCAATCCGGAAGCTTAAGCAGAGCTGTTCCGCTCTGACCATCTATTTGGGGATAGAGTGCGATTATATACCGGGTTACGAAAACCACCTGGGTGTGCTCCTTTCCCGTTACCCCTTCGACTATGTTCTAGGTTCGGTGCACTACCTGGACGGCTGGGGTTTTGATAACCCGGACCTGGTGGAGGAATACATCCGGCGGGATGTTGATGAATTATACCGGCAGTACTTTCAACTGGTGCAGCAGGCGGCCTGCGCGGGTCTTTTTGATGCCATCGCCCACCCGGATTTAATCAAAAAGTTTGGTTACCGGGCACGCATAGACTTGCAGGAGCTTTACGAAGAGACGGCCCGGGCCTTTGCCGAGGGTGGTGTATGCGTGGAGGTCAATACGGCTGGTTTGCGCATGCCCGCCGGGGAAATTTACCCCTCTTTAGATTTCCTCAAGCTCTGCCGCCGCTACCACGTTCCGGTGACCGTGGGCTCCGATGCCCACCAACCCCACCTGGTTGCTTACGGCTGGGATCAGGCAAGGCAATGGTTGCAAGTTGCCGGCTACCGTGAGGTGGTGGTGTTCAAAGAACGGGTGCGGGAGACAATACCTCTCTAATAGTAGCCTTGACATAGCCAGAAAAAGCTGGCTATTTTTATTTTTTTCCTGTGAGCCTGCAGGAATTCATTTCTCTCTGGAGAATTTAGGGTGGTGAGATGTGGAGTGAAGTGGAATCAAAGTGGATCATAGTGGGGCATCCGGCATGTTTTTAGGCGAGTACCGGCATACCATTGATGCCAAGGGACGGTTGATTATACCAGCCCGCTTCCGCGAAGGCCTGGGCGAAAAATTCGTTTTGACCAAGGGTCTGGACGGATGCCTTTTCGCCTACCCCCCTCAAGAATGGGCGGAAATGGAAAATAAGATGCGGTCCTTACCCTTGACCAGGGCCGACGCCCGGGCCTTTGTGCGTTTTTTCTTTGCCGGTGCCTGTGAATGCGAGGTAGATAAACAGGGTAGAATACTTATTCCAGGAAACTTAAGGGAATATGCGGGTATCGAAAAGGACGTAGTGGTGATTGGTGTTTCCGCCAGGGTGGAGATCTGGTCTGCTGAGCGGTGGGAGGCCTATAACTCCCAGGCGGCCGGTCAGGTGGAAGAAATTGCGGAGAAAATTGTGCTTTGAGAGGCGTTAGGGCAAGATCAGGGGATGGAGGAAAGAAAGTTCACTCATCAACCGGTATTGCTGGAGGAAGTGCTGGCATGGTTGAACCCGCAAAGCGGGGGCACCTATGTGGACTGCACCGTCGGGGGAGGGGGGCACGCTGCAGCCATCCTGGAAAAGAGCAGCCCCGCCGGCTGCCTGATCGGCCTGGACCAGGACCCCCATGCCCTGGAAGCGGCCGCCCGGTACCTGGCTCCTTACGGGGAACGAGTCACCCTGGTAAGGGAAAACTTTATCAACCTGCCCCAGGTCCTGGATGAACTGGGTATTCCGGCTGTAAACGGCATACTCTTTGACCTTGGTGTGAGTTCTCCTCAACTGGATGTTCCTGAACGGGGTTTCAGCTACCACCACGAGGGTCCCCTGGATATGCGCATGGACCCGGCTATGCGCCACACTGCCGCCGACCTGGTCAATAACCTGGGAGAAGAGGAACTGGCCGGGATCATTGCCCGCTATGGCGAGGAACGCTGGGCCAGGAGGATTGCTTCCTTCATTGTGCGGAAAAGACAGCACCAGCCCATAATAACTACTTCCCAGCTGGTGGAAATAATCAAAGAAGCAATTCCGGCAAAAAGCAGGCGCAGCGGCCCCCACCCAGCCCGGCGAACCTTTAAGGCCTTAAGAATTGCCGTAAACCGGGAACTGGAGGTTCTGCCGGAAGCTTTGCGCCAGGCGGTTGACCTACTTTTGCCAGGAGGACGCATTCTGGTGATCACTTTTCACTCACTGGAGGACCGGATCGTCAAAAATTCATTTCGCCGGCTGGCCAATCCATGCGTGTGCCCACCCAGTTTTCCCCAGTGCATATGCGGGCAAAAGCCTGTGCTGCGGGTACTTACACCCGGGGGGGTGGCACCCTCGGAAAGGGAGGTAAATTTAAATCCCCGCTCCCGCAGTGCCCGCTTAAGGGTGGCAGAAAAATTAAGCCCGGTTCTAAATGCCACGGGGGGTGAATAAGCTTTGATAGTAGCCAAGGAACAACCTTACCACCAAAGCCCGCCCGGGAAAGGGTTAACCCCCGCGGGTCATCCCCGGCCGCAAGCACGGCCCCGGGAACATCTGGTATTAATGCTCCTGATCCTGCTCGTTTTTGCATTGGGTATCTTGATTTCGATTTTCTACTCCCGGGTACTCATTACCGGGTATCAGATCACCCGCATGCAAAAAGAGCTGGCAGAGCTGGAAATCGAGACCCGGGGTCTTGCCGAGGAGGTGTCCAGGCTATCCTCCCTGGAACGGGTGGAGGCCGTGGCCACCACCCGCTTGGGCATGGTGAAGCCAGACGAGCGCCAGGTGGTACTGGTGAAGGCTGCAGGCGAGTTCCAGGATGCCCTCCCGGAACCCAGGCCGGCCGAAAAATCTGCGTCCGGTGATACGGAGAAGGGGCGTACACCCAGGGAGCATCACTGGATCCTGCAGGCCCTGACCGATCTGGTCATTCACCGTTCCTCAAAACATTCCGGCTAAAGAACACATTTTTTCACGGGTGGGCGCTATCTGGAGGAGAAGGGTATGCGCACCACCAACATCATTATCCGCCGCAGGTTGACTTCTCTTTTCCTTTTGGCCACTGCGGCCCTCGTTGCTTTAATAGGCCGTTTGGCGTGGATCCAGTTTGTACGGGCGGATGAACTGCAGCAAAAGGCCCTGGAAGTGCGGATGCGGGATATTCCGGTGGAGGCCAAGCGAGGAAATATTTACGACCGGAACGGCCGTCTACTGGTAACCAGCGTCAGCGCGGAGTCTCTTTATGCCATCCCCTACCTCGTAAAGGATCCCCGCCGGGTTGCGGAACAGCTTGCACCTCTCCTGGATATGAAAGTGGAACGCCTCTACCAAATCCTCTCCCGCAAATCATGCTATGAATGGGTTGCCCGCAAATTAGAACCGGGGACAGTGGAGAAAATTAAGCAGCTCAAATTGCCCGGTCTCTTTTTTGTGGAAGAAAGCATCAGGCATTACGTGTTTGGTTCCCTGGCGCCCCATGTCCTGGGCTTTACAGGGATAGACAACCAGGGGCTCATGGGCATAGAAAAGACCTTTGACCGGGAATTACAGGGAACCCGCGGCCGCATTGTGGTGGAACAGGATGCCACCGGACGGGAGGTTCCCGGGGCGTTGCATAAATATATTCCCCCCCGGCAGGGAAACAGCCTAGTGTTGACTCTGGATGAAACCATCCAGCAGTTTGTTGAACGGGAACTGGACCGGGTGGTGGCCAAATATAACCCCAAACTGGCGGTGATTATCGTTATGGACCCCCGGACTGGGGAAATCCTGGCCATGGGTAATCGCCCCACCTTTGATTCGAAAAACTGGATGACTGCCCCGCAGGGGGTTTGGGATCGTAATCCAGCCATCTGGTACAATTACGAGCCGGGTTCCACCTTTAAAATCATTACCACTGCAGCAGCCATCAGCGAAGGGGTGGTTAAGGCCGATGACCAGTTCTTCGATCCGGGCTACATAAAGGTTGCCGACCGCTACATACGCTGTTGGGCTGACGGCGGCCACGGCAGCCAGACCTTTGAACAGGTGGTGATGAATTCCTGTAACCCCGGATTTGTAGAGGTGGGCCTGCGCCTGGGAAAGGAAAAGTTTTACTCATACATCAAGAAATTTGGATTTGGAGATGTAACCGGCATTGACCTGCCCGGGGAGGCCACCGGTATTCTCATTCCCGAAAAAAAGGCAACTAACCTTAACCTGGCTACCATGGCCATAGGCCAGTCCATTGCCGTAACGCCAATTCAATTGCTAACTGCTACCTGCGCTGTGGCCAACGGTGGTGTTTTATTGCGCCCCCATCTGGTAAAAGAAATCCGTGACCCGGCAGGCAAGGTAATTAAGACCTTCCAGCCCGATGTGGTGCGCCGGGTGCTTGACCAGGAAAAGGCCCGCCAGGTGGCGGGTCTGCTCCAGGCGGTGGTCATGAAGGGTACCGGTAGAAATGCCTTCATTGACGGCTACCGGGTGGCCGGCAAAACCGGTACCGCCCAGGTGGTTGGGGAAGGGGGCGGCTACGTAAGCGGGAAATACGTGGCTTCCTTTACCGGCTTTGCCCCGGCAGATAACCCGCGGGTTGCCGCCCTGGTTATGGTTGCCGAGCCCCAGGGAGGTATCTATTACGGTAGCCAGGTGGCCGCTCCCGTGTTCCGGGAAGTGGTCCGGGACACTCTGCATTACCTGCAGGTACCCGAAACACCTGGCCTCGAAAAACCAAAGGATCCCTTCGTGTACTTTGAACAGCTCCGGGTTAAGGTCCGGGTGCCAAACGTGGTGAATTATCCCCTGGAAACGGCCCAGAATATCTTGCGCGAGGGAGGACTATCCTTTGTAGTCCGGGGGGAGGGGGCCATCGTCCAGGATCAGACACCTAAAGCGGGGGCGGAGGTGTTAAGCGGCACCTCGGTGGTGCTGGATCTGCAGCCTCCCGGGGGTAAATCAAGGGAAGGACCGGTTACTGTTCCCAATCTTACGGGCCTTACCATCACCGAGGTGGCCGCCCTGCTGGCGGGTATGGATCTCCGCCTGGAGGCGGTGGGGGTTGGGGAAGCCGCCAGTCAAAACCCCCGGCCCGGGGAAAAAGTCCCCCGGGGTACCACAGTGAGGGTAGAGTTCACACCCAGATCCGGGTTGTCTCAGGCACCCCCTGCCACTGCCCGGCCGGTGGGGAAATTTGTGGAGAGGCCATAACATGAGTTGTGTAATAATAAAATTGGAAATAATACCATAAAAAGGACAGAAGGGCTCTTATTGCATTGTCACAGCAGGGGTGGTAGTATAACCACGGGAACCTTTCTGGTAAGGAAGGAGGATTTCGCTTGTTGTTTAGCGAGTTGATCGAGGGGCAAACCTGTCTGGCTGTAGGAGGCAATCAACAGGTACATATAGCGGGCATTGCTTACGACTCGCGGCAGGTGCAACCGGGTTTTCTGTTTGTTGCCGTGGAGGGCTTCACCACCGATGGCCACCGTTATGTGGAACAGGCGGTATCCAGGGGTGCAGTAGCCGTGGTGGTGCAAAAGGAAATCCCCCTTCCTTCCGGTATTGCCTTCGCGCGGGTGCCCGACACCCGCCTGGCTCTGGCTTTGCTGGCTGCACGCTATTACAGTTATCCGTCCCGGAAGTTAAAATTAATCGGGGTTACCGGGACAAACGGTAAAACCACTACCACCCATTTGCTGGCAGCCATTTACCGGGCGGTGGGAAATAAGGTGGGACTTATTGGTACCATTGCCAACTGGATTGGTGGCCGGGTATTGCCCGTATCCCACACTACCCCTGAATCCCTGGACCTACAAAAGTTGCTGGCAGAAATGGTAAATAATGGTATTGAAGTGGCGGTAATGGAGGTAAGTTCCCATGCCCTGGCTTTAAACCGGGTGGCCGGGTGTGCCTTTGATGCCGGGGTGTTTACGAATATTACGCAGGACCACCTGGATTTCCACCGGGACATGGAGGATTACCTGGCGGCAAAGACGCTGTTGTTCCGGGGGCTGGGCCGGGATGGCAAGCCTGCCCTGGCGGTCATTAACGCCGACGATCCCCGGGCGGAAAGGATCGCGGCGGCAACAAAAGTGCCCGTTTATACCTACGGCCTTTCGGCGGAAGCGCAGGTGCGGGCCCAGGAGGTTAAAGTTACCCCCCGGGGCGCTTCTTTTACCGTCACCGGACCTTGGGGAGAATGCCCGGTTAACTTAAAATTAACCGGTTATTTCAACGTTTATAATGCCCTGGCCGCTCTCACGGCGGCATTGGCCGGGGGTGTTCCCTTACCGCTGGCGGTTCGGGCCCTGGAGTCGGTGGAAGGTGTGCCGGGTCGCTTTGAACTGGTAAACCGGGGGCAGGACTTTGCAGTAGTGGTGGACTACGCCCATACCCCCGACGGGCTGGAAAACATCCTCACCACCGCCCGGGCCATAACCAGGGGTAGGTTGATTACTGTATTTGGTTGTGGTGGCGATCGGGATCCCACCAAGCGGCCCCTCATGGGGGAGATTGCCGCGCGCCTGAGTGACCTTCCGGTGATTACTTCGGATAACCCCCGCACCGAGGATCCCATGAAGATTATTTCCCAGGTAGAAGAAGGGGTGCGGCGGATCCGTTCCGACTACCAGGTGGTGCCCGATCGGCGGCAAGCCATTCGCTTTGCCCTAGGGGTTGCCGCCCCGGGGGATACGGTCATTATTGCTGGCAAAGGACATGAGAATTATCAAATTATCGGTACAACTAAATATCCTTTTGATGATCGCAGTGAAGTTACTAAAGTACTGGACGACCTTTTGAGTAGAGGAGATGCGCCGTGAAGACCATGACCCTGGAGGAAGTGGCGCGGGCCATAAATGGGAGGCTTTATCAGGGGGACGCGGGCATCCGGGTCCAGGCCGTTTCCATAGACAGCCGCAGTCTTACGGGAGGCGAGTTGTTTTTTGCCCTCCGGGGGCAACGGCATGACGGCCATGACTTTGTGCCCCAGGCTCTGGCCGCTGGTGCCGCCGGGGTGGTGGTGGAGCGGGTAGTGTCCGGCATAAATCCCGGGGCTGCCGTAATTCAGGTGGACAACACCCTGGCCGCTTTACAAAAACTGGCCCGCTATAACCGGGAGGCTTACCGGGTGCCGGTGATTGGTATTACCGGCAGTTCTGGTAAAACCAGCACCAAGGACCTGGTGGCAGCCGCCCTCTCCCGGCGGTTTAACACTTTGAAAACCACAGGCAACAGGAACAACGAAATTGGCTTGCCCCTTACCCTCCTGGAGCTTGATGAGTGCTCTCAGGCAGTGGTAGTAGAAATGGCCATGCGGGGGCCGGGGGAAATTGCCTTCCTTTGCCGCTTGGCCAGACCCACGGGAGCAGTGATCACCAATATTGGGGAGGCCCACATAGAGCGCCTGGGGTCGGTAGATAACATTGCCCGGGCCAAGGGAGAAATCCTGGAAACCATCGGCCCTGAAGGGTTTGCCGTTTTGCACCGGGACAGCCCCTATATCCATCGGGAGGCGGCCCGTTGCCGGGGGCGAGTGTATTTGTTCGGCATCGGTGGCGAAGCGGATGTTCTTGGTAGGGACATCCGTCCGGAAAAGGGTGGCAACCGGTTCTGGGTGAGGGTGCCCGACGGGGGGGAAGCGGAAATATATTTACCCCTGCCGGGGCGGCACAATGTGGAAAACGCCCTGGCCGCGGTGGGAGTAGCCTGGGCGCTGGGTGTGGCGTTAGAAGACATTGCCGCCGGCTTGGCCGGGGCGGTCTTGACGCCCATGCGCCTGGAAATAATTGATTGCCAGGGGCTACAAATCATTAACGATGCCTATAATGCCAACCCGTCCTCAACCCGGGCTGCTCTGCAGGTGCTGGCTGAAACGGATGCCAAAGGGCGTCGCATTGCCGTTCTGGGAGATATGCTGGAACTGGGAGACGAAGCTCAGGCCGCTCATCGCCGGGTGGGCAGTGATGCCGCCGGGGTGGTGGATTACCTGATTACGGTGGGTAATTTAGCCCGTTTTATGGCCGATGGGGCGCTGGCGGCCGGAATGCCCGGCGGGTATATCTTCCGGTGCGCATCAAAAGGTGAGGCTATTAAATTATTAAAAAATCTAGTCCGGCCCGGGGATGTCATATTGGTGAAAGGCTCCCGGGGCATGCGCATGGAAGAAATTGTGCAGGCCCTGGTCTAGGAAAAATACACCTTTTTGCTATAAAACACATAAGCTGGTAACGGTTGGCTATGGTGGCGCGGGATGAACGGCGCCCGGCATGTACCTTTGACTTGCGGAAAGGAGGAAAACCGCCGCAGGTGGTACCGGATGGGCAATAACGATTTGTGGCTTCTTTTAAGTAAGGCTTTGCTTATTTCTCTGGTCGTAACCCTTCTTTTAGGAGCCCTGACCATACCCGTTTTGCGCCGGCTTAAGTTCGGTCAGAGTATCCGCGATGATGGGCCGGTCACTCACTTTTCCAAGGGTGGTACCCCCACCATGGGCGGAATCATGTTCCTGGCCGGAACAACCGTGGCCGGGCTCTGGCTTGCTCGCCATTTTCCAGATGGTCTTTTGGTGCTCGGGGTTACCCTGGGATTCGGGTTGATTGGTTTTCTGGACGACTACATTAAGGTAGCATTAAAGAGATCCCTGGGCCTGCGGGCCCGGGAAAAGCTTTTTGGCCAGGCTATCTTAAGTGTGCTGCTGGCCTTGCTGGCTGTTTCCACCTTTGGCCGGGGGACGGATGTGGTAATCCCTTTCAGCGGTTTTTTTGTTCCCGGGGGGGTAACCCTGGAGCTGAAAAGCTGGGGGTTTCTTTTGTTTGACGTTTTGGTAGTGGTTTTTACGGCCAATGCGGTGAATCTTACCGACGGCCTGGACGGCCTGGCCGCCGGAGTAACCGTACCAGTGGCTGCGGCTCTTATGTTTATTTCCCTCTTAATGGATAAATTGGGCATTGCTATCATCATGGCCGCCCTGGTGGGAGGCTGCTTGGGTTTTCTGGTCTACAACCACCATCCAGCCCGGATATTTATGGGTGACACCGGTTCGCTCGCCGTGGGAGGGGCACTGGGAGCGGCGGCGGTATTAACCAGAAGTGAGTTGTTCCTTCTGGTTATCGGAGGCGTTTATGTACTGGAGGCTCTATCGGTAATCATCCAGGTGATTTCCTTCCAGCTCTTTGGCCGGCGGGTGTTCCGGATGAGTCCCCTGCACCACCACTTTGAGCTTGGTGGCTGGAGTGAACAGCGGGTGGTCTATATTTTTTGGGGGTTCGCCATTGTACTGGCCCTCCTGGGGATGGCCGGGTTGTATCAGCTAGGTTAAGTATTTAAAATGGCATATTTGTTAAAGAAGGAAGGTAAGGGACTTGGCATTTGAAGGACAAAAAGTTCTGGTAATTGGGGCAGGTAAAAGCGGAGTGGCGGTCAGTCGTTTTCTGGCGGGTAAGGGGGCAAATGTCGTCTTAACCGACCGGAAGGAACAGGCTTCCTTTGCCCCGCCCTTGCAATCTCTCCTACCTCCGGAGGTGGAACTGGTGCTGGGTCGTTACCCGGAGGTGGGGGAAGACAGCTTTGACCTGGTGGTAGTAAGCCCGGGGGTCCCCCTGACCATACCGCCGGTAGCCCGGGCCCGGGAACTGGGGATACCGGTGACAGGCGAGCTGGAACTGGCCTACAGGTTGGCCAGAGCGCCCATCGTGGCCATTACCGGTACTAACGGTAAAACCACTACTACCAGCCTGGTAGGGCAAATTTTTGCCGACTCCGCAATTAGAACCCTGGTGGCCGGCAATATTGGCCAACCCCTGATTTCAGAAGTGGATAAATACGGGTCGGACGACCTGATTGTTCTGGAGGTCAGCAGCTTTCAGCTGGAAACCACTAGTCTTTTCCACCCCCGGGTGGCCGCCATCTTAAACATAACTCCCGACCACCTGGACCGGCATGGAAATATGGAAGGCTATGTGGCGGTCAAGGCGCGCATTTTTGCCAACCAGACCGGGGACGATTATACGGTTTTAAATTACGACGACCCCCTGACCAGGAATCTAGCATCCTTATGTCCTGGAAAGGTTATATTTTTCAGCCGGCGGCATAATCTGGAAGAGGGGGTAATAGTGCACAATGGTTACATAGCGGTAAGGCAAGGGGAAACTGTTCATCCCATTTTACCGGCCAGCGCCCTGCGCATTCCGGGGGCCCATAACCTGGAAAACGCTCTGGCTGCTGTAGCCTGCGCCTGGGTGCTGGGAATCGGGAAAAAGCAACTGGCTGCCACGCTGAACCACTTTTCCGGCGTTCCCCACCGTCTGGAATTTGTCGCCGAGATCAACGGCGTGAAATATATCAACGATTCCAAAGGTACCAACCCCGAGGCCAGCATCAAAGCCCTGGAGGCTTATGATCAGCCCATCGTTTTACTGGCCGGGGGCAGGAACAAGGGCAACGACTTTACCGCCTTTGCCCGCCTGGTGAAGGAGAAAGTAAGGGTGCTGGTGGTGCTGGGAGAATGTGCCGGGGAAATTGAAGCGGCCGCCAGAGCGGCCGGGGTCGGGGAAATTATAAGGGCCAAGGACTTTCAGGATGCAGTATTTCAAGCCCACCGGGCAGCCCGACCGGGGGAAGTGGTCCTGCTTTCGCCGGCCTGCGCCAGCTGGGACATGTTCAAAAGTTACGAGGAGCGCGGGGAAGTGTTTAAAAAGCTGGTACATGAGCTGATTATACGGGAAATGGCCGGGGGGCAGTGAACGGTTTTGCTGAACATTTCCTCACCGGAGAAGTAAATGTTCAGCGAACCCGGTTGGATGCGGCGCTGTCCTCGCTCACTCCAGTGCTTCGCGCCGACAGCACCGCGGTTCGCTTCGGGCCGGCTCTGGCTCTCTGCGGATTGCCCGTGACTAATTGCACTTCGTTGTAAGCTGTTAACTAATGTATTTCAAACTTTTCTTACGCTTAGTCAATCTTGCGTCCTCGAGAGCCGAGCCGCCCAGCACTCACTGAATAAGCTATACGGCGGAGGCCAAATTTTCTACTACCTTTTGCGTTTGCCTTGGAATGAGCATTTTTTGCCGGTGAGTGCTGGGTTGCCGGGTGCTGTTACCGGCGCTTCGCAAGTCGTTCGCTCCGGACAGTGCCGCATCCTCGTCATTACGGTTTTGCTGAGCATTCACCCGGAGAAGGTAGGGAGACTCCCATGCGCTTACGTAGGCGGCCACCGGATTTTATCCTCTTTCTGACCGTACTTATGCTTTTAAGCGTGGGCATCGTGATGGTTTTCAGTTCCAGTTACTACTATGCCATGTTTCCGCCCTTTAATAATCCATTTCATTTTTTGATCCGCCAGTCCATCTGGGCCATCATCGGCCTCACGGGTATGTTTGTGATGATGAATTACGACTACTGGCGTTTGAAAAGGTGGGCGGGAGGATTGCTGATCCTGGCCTTTGCTCTGTTGGTTGGCGTGCTCATTCCGGGAGTTGGCGTTTCGAAGCTGGGAGCCCAGCGCTGGTTGAACCTGGGTCCCTTGAGTTTTCAACCATCGGAATTTGCCAAACTTTGCCTGGTGGTTTTTACGGCTTATGGCCTTTCCCGGCGGCCCGAACGAATCACCAATTTTCGCCAGGGAGTGCTGCCGTACCTCGCCATAATGGGCCTGGCGGCTGGGCTGATCCTCATGCAGCCGGACCTAGGTACGGCCGTGACCGTGGCCGGGACCATCGTATTGATGCTTTTTGCAGCCGGTGCCTCCCTGGTACACCTGGGAGCCCTGGGTGTATTGGGGACGGTCGCCCTGGCCCTGGCCATCTGGACGGAGCCTTACCGCATGAGGCGATTCCTAGCCTTCCTTGATCCGGAAAAAGATCCCTCGGGCTCGGGGTGGCATATTTTGAATTCCCTCATGTCCCTTGGTTCTGGCGGCCTATTGGGCACCGGATTGGGGCAGGGTCGTCATTCCAAATTCCTTTATCTCCCCGAAAGGCAGACAGACTTTATCTTTGCCGTGATTGGAGAAGAGCTGGGTTTTATTGGTGCCTGTTTGGTTATCCTGCTGTTCATTTTGTTTATCTGGAGAGGATTGAAAGTGGCCATCACCTCTCCGGATCCTTTCGGCAGCATGCTTGCCGCCGGGATTGTTTCCGGCGTAGGCATCCAGGCAATCATTAATATCGGCGTGGTCACAAGCTCCCTGCCGGTAACCGGCATTACCCTCCCCTTTCTCAGCTTTGGAGGAACATCCCTGGTGTTCACCTTGCTGGGGGTAGGGGTTTTACTGAACATATCCCGCTACAGTGCTCCCAAATGACGGGGGGTGGAGCGTTTGCATTTTGTGGTAACCGGGGGTGGTACGGGAGGGCATATATACCCCGCCCTGGCCATTGCCCGGGGACTGTTGGCCAAATACCCTGAAGCCCGGGTGCTTTACATCGGCCGGGACGGCGGTCTGGAGGCCGACCTGGTGCCGAGGGCGAACCTGCCCTTTCGTGCCATTCCAGTAACCGGTTTAAGGCGCAGCCTGTCTCCGCGCAACCTGCTGGTTTTCTGGCAGGCAGCCCGGGGGGTTCTTCTGGCCCGGCAGATTCTGGCCGATTTCAAGCCGCGGGTGGTAGTGGGTACCGGTGGATATGTGTGCGGGCCGGTGGTTCTGGCCGCCGTTTTGCTGGGTATTCCCACCCTGATTCACGAGCAAAATGCCCTGCCCGGTTTAACCAACCGGCTGCTGTCCCGTTTTGTCAGCCAGGTGGCGTTGACTTTTGAAGATGCCCGGAAATATTTTCCCCGTAAAGCCCGGGTTAAAGTTACCGGGCTTCCGGTGCGTCCGGAGGTGCTGGCCTGGCGGCGGGACGAGGCCAGGCGAGCCATGGGTATTCCTGAAGATGCTCAACTAGTCCTCTCCTTTGGGGGAAGTCAGGGAGCCAGGATGATCAACCTGGCCATGATCGAGGTTTTAAAGCAGCTTAACGGCCGGGAGGGAGTTTATTTCCTCCATGTGACCGGTTCCGGCCATTATGAGGAGTTTTGCGCCCGGGCCAGGGAGGCGGGTTTAAGTATAGCCGAAAATGGCAATATTATCCTTGTACCCTATCTTGATGAAATGCCCCGGGCAATGGCGGCGGCTGACCTGGTCATCTGCCGTGCCGGGGCAGCTACCCTGTCGGAATTGACGGTGGTAGGGTTGCCGGCCATTCTCATACCCTACCCCTATGCTACCGGGAATCACCAGGAATACAATGCCCGTTCCCTGGAGCGGGAAGGTGCCGCCCTGGTTATCAGGGACCGGGATTTGACGGGGCCTTTGCTGGCCGAAAAGCTGGTTCAGCTTCTGGCGCAACCGGCAAAACTGAAGGCGATGGCCGGGGCCAGCCGCCGCCTGGGACGTGCCCGGGCACTGGATGAAATAGTTGAGATAATAGATAACCTGGCCCGGTAAAGACGGTGGCTATTGCCCTTCATGGTCCGGGTAGCACGGCTGGACAAGCCCGGTAATGGCACACCTTCTTTAACCCGGGCATAGTATATGGTGTATCGCGAAGCTGTCACGTTTGCCAGGAGCTGGAACCCGGAAAGGAGTTGAAAGTCATTGCAGGTATTACCCCGGCGGGTACATTTTATCGGCATTGGTGGGGCTGGCATGAGTGGCCTGGCCAGCATCCTTCTTGATTTGGGTTATGAGATTACCGGTTCGGATCTTTCCTCCACTGATATCACCCGCAGGCTGGAATCACGGGGAGCCGTCTGCCATGTGGGCCACGCTTCCCGGAACCTGGATACCACGCAGTTGGTGGTGGTTTCCTCGGCCATTAAACCAGATAACGCCGAATTGCTGGCTGCCCGGGAAAAGGGTATCCCGGTTATACACCGGGGAGATCTACTGGCCTGGCTGATGCAACGGCAAAAGGGTATTGCCGTTGCGGGGGCCCATGGCAAGACCACTACCACTTCCATGCTGGCTCTGGTGTTGGAAAAGAGCGGACTTGACCCGACCATTGTTATCGGAGGTGAATTGAACGATATTGGCGGAAACGCCAAACTGGGTCGGGGGGAATATCTGGTAGCTGAAGCCGATGAAAGTGACGGATCCTTTTTAAAGTTACATCCGCTGGCAGTGATCGTGACCAATATTGAAGATGATCACCTGGACCATTACGGTTCGGTGGCGGAAATAAAAAAGGCTTTCCGGCAGTTCATGGGTAATGTGCCGGAATACGGGCTGGTTATTGCTTGTATCGACGATCCCAATGTGCGGGAAGCAGTGCAGGATTTGGGCCGCCCCGTGATTACTTACGGCACCGAAAGTCCCGCTGCCGACTATGTCCTGCGCCATTTATTATTAGAAGGTGAAGGTTCCCGCGGTGAAGTGTATTATCGCGATCAACACCTGGGCTCCCTGGAACTTTCCGTCCCCGGAAAACATAATATGTTAAACGCCCTGGCCGTGGTGGCTGCTGCCCGGTGGATCGGACTTGATTTCCACCTCATTGCTCCGATCCTCAAGGAGTTCCGGGGAGCCAGAAGAAGGTTTGAACTGCTGGGTGAAGTGGGGAATGTGCGGGTGGTGGATGACTATGCCCATCATCCTAGCGAAATAAAAGCCACTCTGCAGGCGGCCCGCCAGACGAGGCCAAAGCGCCTGATCGTGGTCTTTCAACCTCATCGCTACACCCGGACGGCCTTATTAAAAGAACAATTTGGAAAATCCTTTGGCGAAGCCGATCTGGTGATAGTTAATGAGATATACAGTGCCGGTGAGCCACCCATAGAAGGGGTTAACGCCCAGCTGATTGTCCAGGCCATAAAAAACCATGGCCGCCCGCCAGTGGTTTATCTGCCGGCCAGGGAACAAATAGTCAATTACCTGGCTGCCATGGCTCTGCCCGGTGATTTAATTTTAACCATGGGTGCGGGAAATATCTGGCTCTGTGGTTTGGAACTGTTAAATAGGTTGAGGGAGAAAACATCATGACTTTACCGATCGGCTTTAAAGAATTAAATGCCCTGTTGCCCGGACAGGTGAAGGCCAATGAGCCTATGGCCCGCCATACCACCTGGCGTATCGGTGGGCCGGCAGATATCTTTGTGGAACCGGCGGGAGTGAAGGAACTGGCCCGGCTAGTTACCTGGGTACACGGCCGCGACCTCCCCCTTTATTTTATTGGGAACGGTTCCAACCTGCTGGTAAAGGATGGGGGCATCCGCGGCATAGTAGTGAAAATTGGTCGTGCCTTCGGTAAGGTCCAGGTGCAGGAAACAACCTTGATCGCCGGGGCCGGGGCCATGCTGGGTGTGCTGGCGGCTGCAGCCCAGAAGAGCGGCGTGGGCGGTTTGGAGTTTGCCACCGGCATTCCCGGAACGGTAGGTGGGGCGGTGGTAATGAATGCCGGCGCCAACGGTTCATCCATGGCCGACCTGGTACAGGAAGTTATGGTTATGGATTTATCAGGTGAACTCGAACGGCGGAATGCCGGCGAGCTGGGTTTTGGCTACCGGACCAGCAATTTGCTGGGCAGTTCGCTGGTGGTTCTGGAGGTGACCTGCCGGGGCGTGGCCCGGGACCCGGACCAGATCCGGGCGGATATGGAGCAGTATCTCGCCCGCCGCCGGGCTTCCCAGCCCCTGTCTTACCCCAGTGCCGGCAGCGTTTTTAAGAATCCTCCCGGGAAAACAGCCGGCTGGTTAATTGAACAGGCCGGGTGCAAAGGTATGCGCCAGGGTGATGCCCAGGTATCTTTGGTCCACGCCAACTTTATAGTCAATTTGGGGAGGGCTACCGCTCGGGATGTGCAACTCCTGATCCACCGGGTGCAGCAACTGGTTTACGAGCGTTTCGGGATAACTTTAACTCTCGAGGTACAGGTTCTCGGTGAGGATTGAGCGGGGGTGACAGCATGGTCAGGTTTTTCATTACGGGCGGTAATCCCCTGCGGGGCACTGTGCGGGCCAGTGGAAGCAAGAACGCTACCCTGCCAATACTGGCCGCCTGTCTCTTGCACGGGGCACCTAACGTAATCCAGCAGGTGCCGGCGCTAAAAGATGTAACGACCATGTGTGATGTCCTGGAACACCTGGGTGCTCGGGTAAACAGGGAAGGGGATTCCATTAGAGTAGACGCTACGCATATCCAGTCCGTGGAAGTAGGGGAAGACTTGATGCGCCGGATGCGGGCGTCCAACCTGGTGCTGGGGCCCCTTTTGGGACGCTTTCGCCGGGTTAGAATCTCCTACCCCGGCGGCTGCAACATCGGGTCCCGGCCCATGAACCTGCATTTAAAGGGGCTCAAGGCTCTGGGGGCCAGGATTGAAGAAAAATTCGGCTATATTACTGTGGAGGCTGCTAAACTGGAGGGCGCCGAAATCCACCTGGATGTTCCCAGTGTAGGTGCTACTGAAAACATTATGATGGCTGCCGTGCTGGCCAAGGGCATAACCATCATTCGTAATGCGGCTAAGGAACCGGAGATCGTAGACCTGCAAAACTTTTTGAACCGGATGGGAGCGCGCATCAAGGGTGCGGGTACCGATGTAATCCGGATCGAAGGGGTAAAACACCTTAACTCCGTGGAACACGCCGTAATTCCCGATCGCATTGAAGCGGGAACCTACCTGGTGGCTGCCGCCATTACCGGCGGAGATGTCACGGTAACCAACGTTATTCCCGAACATCTGGAGCCTGTGCTCGCTAAGCTGAAGGAAATGGGCTTTTTAGTAGAGACGGGTGATGAACATGTGCGAGTGGCGGCTCAGGATCGGCGGCCGCTGGCAGTAGATATCAAAACGCTGCCCCATCCCGGCTTTCCTACCGATATGCAGCCCCAGATGATGGCCCTGGCCTGCCTGGCAGAAGGAACCAGCGTGATTACCGAAACAGTCTTTGAGAACCGTTTTAAACATGTGAGTGAACTCCGGCGGATGGGAGCCGACATCAAGGTGGAGGGGCAGACAGCCATCGTCAAGGGGGTAGAAAGGCTCACCGGGGCCCCGGTTATGGCCACGGACTTGCGGGCGGGTGCCGCCCTGGTCCTGGCCGCCCTTGCTGCCGATAACGGTACCGTGGTTGAAGGCGTGGAACATATCGACCGGGGTTACGAAAGGATGGAACAAAAGTATACCGCCCTGGGGGCTAGAATTATGAGGGTATCCACTTAACGTGGTTCTTTTTTAGTTTTTGGTGGACAAGTTTTTCCGGTTGCTATAATATTTTGGTATAATAATCCGGGAACGGGAAAACTGGGTGTTATTGTTTGTTTGGGCCAGCTGGCGTGCTGGCCGGGTAACAGGGGATACCAGGTATCCGCGGGCATCAATTCTGCCGGTTCCAGGACAAAATAAGGAGTGGTGAGGTTGGGCATACCGCGGCATACCGGAAAATATCTTGTCGAAAGGATTTTGTTTGCCTTTGTGGTTTTGCTGGCCGCCTTTATCCTCCTGGGTTCACCTCTGTTCGAGGTGCGCGAGATTGAAGTTACCGGCAACAGTGCTCTGCCGGAAAAAAAAATTGTGGAGCTTTCGGGGATTACCATCGGAACAAATATTTTCAGGGTTAATTTAAAAGAGTCCGAGGCCCGGATCCGCACCGTGCCGCTCATCAAAGATGTCAGTCTTACTCGCGAATTTCCGTCCCGCATCGTGATTGCAGTAGAGGAAAGAAAAGCAGTGGCTTTGCTTCCCATAAAGGACGGTTTTATGCAGGTGGACCGGGAAGGGGTGTGCCTGAAGGAGAGCGGAGTGGCCGGTTCCCTCCCGGTGGTGACGGGGACGGTAGTTCCCACTCCTGCTCCGGGAGAGGTGATCCGGGATGCAAAACTGGGTACGGCCCTGCAGGTGATCAACCAGCTCCCTGGGTCACTGTGTAGTAAGCTATCCGAAATACACGTTAATGCCCAGGGTCAGGTGGTGCTGTACACCCTGGACGGGGTTGAATGCCGCCTGGGTGCTCCCGTGGATATCCACAAAAAGGCCGGGGTTCTCCTGCAGGTTCTGGAACAGGTAAAGGGCCGGCAGATAGCCTATGTAGATCTTACCGGTGTTCCTGTAGTCAAATATGTCAGGTAAAATTTGGAGGTATAAAATGGGGGGCATGACCGTGAAAATCAGGGGATTTCACTGGGCGTTGGTTCTGGTGGGGCTGGTTATGGGTCTGATGCTGGCGGTACAGTTCCGTTTGACCAGGGATATCCAGGAAACGCCCCCCGTTAAGCAAACGCAAACCCTGGCTGCCCAGGTTAATCAAGCTAAAAAAGAACGGGATGAGCTCCAGCGACGGGTAAGTGACCTGCGGGCCCGCCTGGATGAAGTAGCAGCCGGTCCCCGCTTGAACGCGTTAAAAGAGGAGTTGAACCGGGTGCGTATTGCGGCCGGCCTGGTAGAGGTTAGCGGCCCGGGGGTGGAAGTAACTTTAAATGATAGCAACCAGATTTTGCAGCCGGGACAAAATCCAAACCTTTATGTTTTACACGATGAGGATGTGCTGAAAATTATCAACGAGTTAAAAGCTGCCGGGGCTGAAGCTATAGCCATCAACGGTCAGCGCATGCTGGCCACCAGTGAAATACGATGTGTCGGCCCGACCATTTTAACCAACCGCAACCAGCGCTTGACCCCTCCTTTTGTTATTTCCGCCATTGGTAATCCCGATAATTTGATTAATTCCCTGCTCATGCGGGGTGGGGTAGTGGAGCAACTGCGCTTTTGGGCTATTCAGGTGGAGGTTAAAAAAGTAGCGCAACTAACGGTGCCTGCCTACACGGGAGGGGTGCGCTTTGAGTATGCCCGCCCGCTGGAGGAGGGAGTAAAACGATGAAGCTGTCCACCTATCTATCCCTAGGACTGGTGGCCCTGGTTTTGGGTGTGCTGATTGTTTTCCAGTTCCGGGTCACCAGGCACATTGAACAGGGCATACCGGCCGGCCGGGCACAGGAGCTGGCTCTGGAACTGCGCCAGCTGGAAAAGGATAAGAGCAAGCTCGAGGCCGAGGCCAATGACTTAAGCCTTAAACTGGAGCAGGTTACCCGGGGTCAAACCGAAGCAGAGAAGGCCCTCAAGGATGAGCTGGCCAAAGCCAGGTTGCTGGCCGGTTTGGTTTCCGTTACCGGACCCGGTATTGAGGTAACCCTGGACAATCCCCCCCAGCAACCCGGTGGAGGGGGGGCCGCCAGCCTTTATGTCATCCGGGATGAGGACCTTTTGCGGGTGATCAATGAACTGCGGGGTGCGGGGGCCGAGGCCCTTTCCATTAACGGCCAGCGCATAGTGGCCCACTCTGAAATCCGCTGGGCTGCCCCCTTTATTAATGTTAATTTGACGAGGGTGGTGCCGCCCTATCACATTCTGGCCATTGGCAAGCCGGATAATTTAAAAAGCGCCCTGGAGATCCCGGGCGGACTGGTGGAGTACTTGCTGGATTTGGGGGTCCAGGTAAAGATTCAGCCTTATGACCGGCTTACCATCCCGGGTTATTCCCGCACAACGGAGTTTCGCTATGCCAAACCAGTGGTAAAAGGGTGAGAAAAAATGTGGTTGGGTATCTGGCTGGCTGTTGCCGGTTTGGTTTTGGGAGTGCTACTGGGGCTTAATATTCCTCTGGTGCTGCCACAAGTTTACGCCAAGTATCTTTCCGTGGCAGCTCTGGCAGCCCTGGATTCGGTTTTTGGAGGCATCCGGGCAGCCATGGAAGACCAGTTTGATAACACAGTCTTTATTTCCGGTTTCTTCAGCAATGCCCTGCTGGCTGCCGGTCTGGCCTTCATTGGAGAGCGCCTGGGGATCGATCTTTATTTAGCTGCCGTGGTGGCCTTCGGGGTGCGGCTGTTTCAAAACCTGGCCATTATCCGGCGCTACCTGTTTAAAAAAATAAAATAAAAAGTTTTAAAGGGAAAAGACCGCTAACGTTGAATTTTACATTTTTAGTAACTGGTAGGGGGGTGCCCCGCTTGACTGGAAAGGAAGTTGTGGCCGGCCTGGATGTGGGTACGTCCAGTATGGTGGCGGTGGTAACCCGGGTTGCCGATCCTGAACGGGCGTCTGGAATCGGCTGGTGCCCATCCGTAGGAATGCGTAAGGGTATAGTCGTTGACCTGGAAGGGGCAGCCCAGGCAGTAAGGCGGGCTGTGGAGATGGCCCAGGAGGCGGCCGGGTTCAGGGTTGGCGCTGTTTGCGTGGGTTTTTCCGGCCATGGCGTAAATGTGCTCACCAGACATGCCGATATAATCATTGGTCACGGCAGAAAAATTACCTCCGGTGATGTGGCTGACCTGAGACAAACTTTAAGACAGGTGGAGGTTCCTGTTGGAAGGCGGGTTTTGCAGGTACTGCCAGTGGAGTTTATGATTGACGGCGTACCCAGGAGGGATAGCCCCATCGACTGTACTGGTTCAAGGCTATCCATGCAAGCACGGGTGGTAACTGTAGATAGTCAGGTGATTGATCAGTTAATTGCCACCGTGGAAGCAGCAGGACTACGGGTAGCGGAGGTCGTGTTAAACCCACTGGTATTGGCGCAGGAAGTATTGAGCACCGTCGAAAGGGAACTTGGCGCGGTTCTGGTGGATTTAGGCGGTGGAACTACTGCCGTTACGTTCTTCAAAGGTGGCACCCTGGTAGATATGACCGTTATTCCCGTGGGCGGGGAACATATTACCAGCGACCTGGCGATTGGAGTGAGAACATCCCTGGATGCGGCTGAAAAGGTGAAACGGGAGACCGGCCTCCTTCCGCAAGAAACAGTTTGGGTGGAATTACCTACCATGGGAGGCCAGGCCTCCCGGCGGGCCAGCCTGGCTACCATCAGGCAGATTATTGAATCCAGGGTGCTGGAGATCTTGGATCTAATTAAGCAAAGCATTGACAGGCTCGTCCGGGGGAATGCATTGCCCGGGGGGGTGGTACTCGCGGGCGGCGGCTCCTGTCTAAGAGGATTGCCCGATCTGGCCTCTCGGGTTTTGCAATTGCCCGTCCGGGTAGCTACAACGGAACCGGACTGGCAGATTGCCCGTTTTCTGGCCAGGCGTGCAGCGGCAGGAGTAGCCAGGGGGGAAAATCACAGGCTGGCGGTGGCAGCCGGGGAGTTCCGGTTAGGGCCGCGGGGAGTGAGACAAATTTTTGCCCATATACGCCGGAGTTACCCTCATGGAAGCGGTACTGACGGTTAAGTTATCTTGCTTGAGAAACCATAGAGGGGGATTGTCATGCTTGACTTCGAGCTTGAAAACAACCAGTTCGCCAATATTAAGGTCATCGGGGTGGGAGGGGCAGGCAACAACGCCGTTAACCGGATGATCATGGCCGGTTTGCGGGGAGTGGAATTCATTGCCGTTAACACCGATGCCCAGGCCCTCCAGCTGGCCCAAACCAGCAACAAAATTCAAATTGGGGCCAAGTTAACCAAAGGGCTAGGTGCTGGTGCCAATCCGGAGATTGGGCAGAAGGCGGCTGAAGAGAGCCGGGATGATATCATCCAGGCTTTAAAGGGGGCAGATATGGTTTTTGTTACTGCCGGTATGGGTGGCGGTACCGGTACCGGGGCGGCACCGGTGGTGGCCGAGGTGGCCAAGGAACTTGGTGCTTTGACTGTGGGGGTGGTGACCAAGCCTTTCACCTTTGAAGGAAGGAAGCGGATGAACCAGGCGGAGATGGGAATTCAGAACCTTAAGGGTAAGGTGGATACCTTGATCACCATTCCCAACGATCGCTTGCTGCAGGTTATTGATAAGCATACCTCTATTGTTGAGGCTTTTCGCATAGCTGACGACGTTCTGCGCCAGGGTGTACAGGGCATTTCGGATTTGATTGCCGTACCCGGCTTGATTAACCTGGATTTTGCCGATGTGAAAACGATCATGAAGGATACCGGTTCCGCCCTCATGGGCATCGGAGTGGCCAGCGGTGAGAACCGGGCCACCGAGGCCGCCCGCATGGCCATATCCAGCCCGTTGCTGGAAACTTCCATCGAAGGAGCCAGGGGCGTACTACTAAACATTACCGGTGGAACCTCCCTGGGGCTCTTTGAGGTAAATGAGGCGGCGGAAATTATCTCCCAGGCTGCCGATCCCGAGGCCAACATTATTTTTGGTGCGGTCATCGATGAGCGCATGGAGGATGAAGTGCGGGTGACAGTTATTGCTACCGGTTTTGATCAAAGGGTGGTTAAAAAAGAACGGGCTAAAGATGAGTTAGAAATTAAGCCCTTTACCAGCCACGACGACCTTGACATTCCGGCCTTTTTGCGCCGGCGCAATTAGATTTTGGGGTAGCGATTTTATAAACAAATTTGTTGCAAAAGCCGGTCGTAAGGACATGGCTTTTTTATTTTTTGTGCATAATAAAGCGGAAGGAGGAGATGCACATTTGGAGCATCCGGAGCACGAGAAAACTGTAGAAGTAAAGGGAAATCGCAAGAAAGATCTTAACCGTATCAGGGGTACCCAGCGCCTGGTAGATCCCGAACGGGGGCCGGAGAATAAGAGAAAAAAAGAAAGCCTGGGAAACATATAATGACATATTTTACCAGTCTGGTATAGTATAATAAGACCAGACTTTTCTTTTTGCCCATTGATTTGTAAGGCTATCATAAAGATCTAGAGGTGGCCATATAATGGTAGAGGGCTGTGCATGGCCAGGTGGGAGTGGGCTTGATGACCGGTTACGTCGTCTATGTTGATCAGGTCCTGGCAGGCAATTTGCTCCTCAATTATATTTTATTATGGACGGCCGGGCGACTATCACAGGTGAGGACAACTATATTCCGGCTGGTCTTATCCAGCGCCCTGGGCAGTGTATACGCTTTGTTCTTTTTTGTCCCGGGTTTTAACCAGTTATTTAGTTTGCCTTTTAAAATGTTCTTTTCCTCCTTAATGGTCGTGGGAGCTTTTGCCCCTCTGCCAGTGAAAAGACTGCTCTCCTGTCTTGTATTTTTTTACCTGTTGTCTTTTGCCCTGGGAGGCATCTGGCTCGGTTTTATTTATTTTCTTTATTCCAATAGCGATTTCGCTACCGCATTAAACCAGACGTTGCACATTATTCAGCGCTATTTCTGGCCCGGCCTTTTGCTGGCTCTCGCAACACTGGTCGGGGGAGGGCGTGTACTAGCCCTGTTGATGCAGTTACGGTTGGAGCAGCAGACGCACAGGGTGGGGCTGGTGGTGGAAGTGGAGGGGCGGCGGGTAGAGGTGTGTGGCCTGGTAGATACGGGTAACAGTTTAAGGGACCCCCTTACCGGTCACCCGGTGATTGTCGTAGAGTACACCGCCTTGCTGCCCATATTGCCTCCGGCGGTACGGCAAATTATCGAGGAGGCAGGGGATTCCAGCGACCTCTCCGGGCTGGCAGCCCTGGCCGGAACCGGCTGGGCGGCCCGCCTTTGTTTGATTCCCTTCCGCTCCGTGGGCCAGGAGCAGGGGATGCTGATTGGTATTCGACCGGACCGGGTGGAAATTCTCCAAAAAAACGGCAGTACCGGGGTTCATCAGGTGGTTGTGGGCATTTACAAGCATGCGCTGGGAAACTATCAAGCACTGGTACCCCCGGCAGTGGTCAAAGCAGCCTGACGGACCGGGGACAATATTCAAGGTGGGGTGGGAAAGTATGTCTTTGCCGAAAATTGTACAACTAAAGTGGCATTGCCGCTTGCTACTGATCAGGATGGCGGCCTGGTTGGGCTACCACCGGGAAATTTATTATGTAGGCAGCAGCGAGGCGCTCCCGCCACCCCTTTCCACCGATGAAGAATCCTTTTTGATTAACAAGCTGGAGGCCGGGGACAACGCCGTACGCACCGTGCTCATTGAACGCAACCTTCGTTTGGTGGTGTATATAGCCCGCAAGTTTGAAAATACCGGCGTGGGGATAGAGGACCTTGTTTCCATTGGAACCATTGGTTTAATTAAAGCGGTAAACACCTTTGACCCCGCAAAAAAAATCAAGCTGGCCACCTATGCTTCCCGGTGCATTGAAAACGAAATTCTCATGTACCTGCGCCGGAACAATAAAACCCGGGCTGAGGTATCCTTCGATGAACCCCTGAACATTGACTGGGAGGGTAACGAGCTATTGCTATCCGATGTGCTGGGTACGGAAAACGATATTATCTACAAATATATTGAAGATGAGATAGATAAAAAGCTTTTGTATATGGCCCTGAACAAATTGACCGGCCGGGAACGCAAGATTATGGAACTACGTTTCGGCTTGAACAACGGGGTAGAAAAGACTCAAAAGGAGGTGGCCGACTTACTGGGTATTTCCCAGTCCTACATTTCCCGGCTGGAAAAGAGAATTATCAAGCGTCTAAAGAAGGAAATGCACCGGCTGGAATAGGGTGGCTTAAGTGCTCCAAAGTCCGCCGGGTCTTTTTTTATCCATGTATAAAGGCAGGGGGTCGGGGTAATAATGAGGTTATGGCCAAACGCATAAAAACTTGAAAAGAGGTGGGCGGTCTTCCATGCTGCTGAACAAGGTAGAGATCAGTGGTGTGAACACCTCAAAACTCCCCCTGTTAACGGGGGCCCAGATGCGCCAGTTATTCGAAGCAATGCATAATGGAGACCAGGAAGCCCGAACCCAGTTGATTAATGGTAACCTGCGCTTGGTCCTTTCGGTAATCCAGCGGTTTACCAACCGCGGTGAATATGTGGACGACCTCTTTCAGGTGGGTTGCATCGGATTGATGAAGGCGATCGATAATTTTGACCTCTCCCAGAACGTTAAGTTTTCCACCTACGCCGTTCCCATGATCATTGGTGAAATCCGGCGTTATTTAAGAGACAACAATTCCATTCGCGTAAGCCGCTCTTTAAGGGATATTGCCTATAAAGCCCTGCAGGTAAGAGACAACCTGGTAAACAAGTATTCCCGGGAACCGTCGATTAACGAAATTGCCGGGGAATTGAAGCTGCCCCGGGAGGAAATAGTTTTTGCCCTGGATGCCATCCAAGAACCCATTTCCCTCTTTGAACCTATCTATCATGACGGCGGGGACCCCATCTTTGTCATGGACCAGATAAAGGACGAAAAAAACCACGACCATAACTGGCTGGAAGGCATCGCCATCAGGGATGCCTTGAGAAGGTTGAGTGACCGGGAAAAATTAATTCTCACCTTGCGCTTTTACGAGGGGAAAACACAGATGGAGGTGGCGGAAGAGATCGGCATTTCCCAGGCTCAGGTATCCCGCCTGGAAAAGGCCGCTTTAAATAACATGCGCAAATATTTATAGGTTTTGTTTTGGCATTTCTTTCTGCCGCCGGTATTGTCCCTTCTGACCGTTCCCAGGAGGCAAAACTCACCGGTGCTTTGCTTTTTTGTGCCCCCATTACTCCAGGTTTAAGCTGTCGAAATACGGGTAAAACTAGGGGTAGAACAAATATTTGCAAGTTAAGTAATGGGGGAACGAGAAAATGCTCTCGCAAAGGCGGATCGGCTTTTGGGTTGCGGGTGTGCTGGTGGTGACGCTGCTGGCTAGCTGGGGTTGGTACCGGCATGTCATGGATAACCCCTACCGTCCCGATCACCTGATCCGCTTCCATGTGATTGCCAACAGCAATTCGCCTGCCGACCAGGCGCTGAAATTCCGGGTGCGGGATGTGCTTGTCCAGTCCATGACCCCTCGCTTCCAGCAGGCCCGTGATATTGAAGAAGCCAGGATCATTGCCCGGACCTACCTGGATTACATGGAGCAACTGGCTAGGCAAGCAATCCGCGACGCCGGGGCGGACTACCCCGTTACCGTGTCCCTGGGTCACTACCGGTTTCCGGCAAAAACCTATCACGTGGCTAATGCCAACCCGGGGAGAGTTCATGACCTGACCCTGCCTGCCGGCGAATATGAAGCGGTGCGAGTGGTCATCGGCCGGGGTGCCGGGGCCAACTGGTGGTGCGTGTTATTCCCTCCTCTATGTTTTGTAGATGTTCAAAATGCTGCCGGACCTTGTACCGGTGAACGGGAAAACCCGCCCCGGCGGGACTCCGGGTTGAAGCACGATCCAGCAAAAGAAGGTGCGGAGCAAAAACCTTCCTCTCCGTCGGATGAAGGTGCCGCGGCGGGTGTAAAGGCGGAGCCGGCTTTTAAATGGACCGGGCCCCCCGCCGTAGCCACCTTGGCTCCCACCCACCGGAACGGCCAAGGCGAGGGTACCATTTTAAGAGCAAATTCCTCCGACGGTACCCCCGTGGAATTTCGCTTCCGCATCCTGGACTTGTTTGCCGGTGCGCAGGGCTGGTTTAATCGTCTCTGGAGTGCCCGGCACTCACCGTTTTCAGGTAACTACGCAGGAGATTAAAACCGCATATAGCCAGTCCGCACCATTAGATAACCCTTATTTAGGTGAGTCCCGGGTTCAGCCTGCCTACCTGGCGGCATATAATATGCCAGGGGGTGCAGGCAATGGTAAAGGTATCGGATTTGCGCATGCGGGAAGTAATTAACATTGCTGACGGGCGCCGTATGGGGCCGATTAAGGATATTGACATTGACCTGGAACAGGGGCGTATCAGCGCTATCATTCTCCCCGGTCAGGGGAATCGCCTTTTAGGGTTGTTCGGCCGGGAAGAGGAAATTGTGGTCCCCTGGCATAAAATTAAAAAAATCGGCCTGGACGTAATCCTAATCGATTTGCGGGATGTTACTGACGTGCGACCCGAGGGTGGTTTTCCGGCCAACGGGAAAGAACGATATTTCTAAGAAGAAATTCCTAATTTCAGTTTCTGGCCCGGGTGGCAACTGTCCTGGATTGATAAAGTAGGAGACAAGCATCATCGCAACGGAAAAATGTGAAAAGGGTGCCTCTGGTAGACCAAGGAGGAGGAAATTATTTCTGGTTTCGCGAGGGGTACCCTTTTCACGTTTTTGTTTTACCCCTATATATAGTATAATGTCTTCACCAGCTGTACTATATATGTGAAGAAAAGTGATTATTTATCCCCGGGCCCGTGATGGAAAAGAGTGGTGAAGCAGCGTGCGCTGTCCCTTTTGCGGTTTTTCGGAAAGCCGGGTGCTGGATTCCCGCTCGGCGGAGGATGGTTATTCCATACGCCGCCGGAGGGAATGCGCGGGATGCGCCCGGCGGTTTACCACCTACGAGAGGGTGGATGAGCTTCCCCTGGTGGTGGTAAAAAAGGACGGCCGGCGGGAGGTTTTTAGTCGCAATAAACTCCTCGCCGGGCTGGTGAAGGCCTGCCAAAAGCGTCCCGTATCCATGGCCGCCCTGGAGGCCCTGGTGGACGAGGTGGAGCGCACATTGCGCAGCACAGCGGAGCTGGAGGTTTCCAGCCGGCAAATCGGCGAAATGATTATGGAACGGCTGCGTGTGCTTGATGAAGTGGCTTATGTACGCTTTGCCTCGGTTTACCGGGAGTTCCGGGATGTACAGGAATTTTTACAGGAAATCCAGCGCTTATCCGAAAACGCCGTAAAAGTTTAGCTTAAACTGTAGCAGCTGGAGTTACAAGTCAGATCTTTTACATAAAAAGGCAGGACGCTGGATATTTATCCAGACCTTAGTTAGAGGAGGAAACAAATTTGTTCAAGGTTATCCGCAAACGGGATGGGCGGGAAGTGCCCTTCGATGAGACCAAAATTACCGATGCCATCTTTAAGGCCGCCCGGGCGGTAGGGGGTGAGGACCGTCAGACGGCCATGGAGCTCACCATTGAGGTCCTCAAGATGCTCAAAAAGAAATACAACGGCCAGGTCTTCGGCGTGGAAGATGTCCAGGACGTGGTGGAAAAGGTGCTCATTGAAGCTGGTCACGCCCGCACGGCCAAGGCCTATATTCTCTACCGGGACAAGCGAACCCGCATCCGGGAAGCCAAAGGTGATTTAATGGATGCGGTGGAGGAAATCCTGGCGGAAACCAACCGGGAAAATGCCAATGTGGGCAATTCCCCCTCGGCCAAAATGTTGCAGATTGCCAGTGCAGCCAGCAAGAAATATTACCTTACCCGCCTTCTGGACGAGGATTTTTCCAATGCCCATATGCGGGGAGACATCCACATCCACGATCTCGACTGGTACGCAAAAACCTTGAACTGCCTGCAACTGCCCCTGGACAGGCTGTTAACCGAAGGCTTTAATACCGGTCACGGGTATATCCGGCCCCCGAAACGGCCAACTTCGGCTACAGCCCTGGCGGCAATCATTTTGCAGAGTTCACAAAACGATATGTTTGGCGGGCAGTCCTTTCCCTTCTTTGACCGGCAAATGGCTCCCTTTGTAGAAGATGCTGATGAAAGCGAGACATTCCAGGCCATGGAAGCTCTGGTGTACAACCTCAATTCCATGCACTCCCGAGCGGGGAGCCAGGTGCCGTTTTCCAGCATCAACCTGGGCACCGATACTTCCGAGGCCGGGCGTAAGGTAACCCGCAACTTGCTTTTGGCCTACGAGGCCGGGCTGGGGAGAGGGGAAAACCCCATTTTCCCCAATATCATTTTCCGTGTACAGAAGGGGGTCAACTTTGAACCCGGGGACCCGAACTATGATTTGTTCCAGTTAGCCATTCGGGTAGCCAGCAAACGGTTGAATCCTTCCTTTGCCTTTATGGATTCTTCTTTCAACCGTCCTTACGGTGATCAGGTGGCCTATATGGGCTGCCGTAGCCGGGTGATGGCTAACAGGCGGGGCCCGGAGGTCACGCCGGGTAGAGGGAACCTGTCCTTCACCACTATCAATCTGCCCCGGCTGGGCATAAGGGCCGAACGAAATCTCAAGCGGTTCTATGGGCTTTTATCGGAGGTTATGGACCTGGCAATCAGGCAGCTTTACCATCGCTTCCGGGTGCAGGCCAGGCTCAAGGTTAAGGACATGCCCTTTGTCATGGGGCAGGGCATTTACCTGGGTTCGGAAGGGCTGAAGGATGACGATTGTATCGAACCGGCTATTGTCAACGGCACCCTGGCAATGGGCTTTATCGGTCTGGCCGAAGCCCTGGTGGCTTTAACCGGGCGGCATCACGGCCAAAGCGAGGAATCCCAGGCCATCGGCCAGGAGATTGTGGCCTTTATGCGCCGGCGTATTGATGAGGCCTGTGAGGAATATGACCTGAACTATACCCTGTTGGCCACACCGGCCGAGGGGCTTTCCGGGCGATTTGTGTACTTAGACCGGCGGGAGTTTGGCATTATTCCCGGGGTGACGGACCGGGAATATTACACCAACTCTTTCCATATACCGGTATACTATCCCATTAGCAGCTTTGAGAAAATCAGCCTGGAAGGCCCCTACCATAAATATTGCAATGCCGGGCACATCAGCTATGTGGAAATGGCCTCGCCGCCGGTACACAACCCTGAGGCGGTGGAAGCCATTATCCGCCACATGGCTGCCAGCGACATGGGTTATGCGGCCATTAACTTCCCGGTAGACTTCTGTACCAGCTGCAACTTAATGGGCGTAATTAACGAAAACAATTGCCCCCGCTGCGGGTCGGCAGCTATTCGGCGGGTGCGGCGGATTACCGGTTACCTTTCCACCGTCGACCGCTTCAACGACAGCAAGGTGGCGGAATTAAACGACCGTTTGCCCCACAGCTTGAGTTAGATGCTCTGGCGAGGAGAGGTACTTATGCAGTTACGTGTAGCCGGGATAATTAAGGAAAGTGTGGTGGACGGGCCTGGCCTGCGGCTGGTGGTTTTTGCCCAGGGTTGCCCCCGTCGCTGTCCCGGTTGCCATAATCCCCATACCTGGGATCCGGCTGGGGGCACTTTGGTTGAGGTGGAAGAAGTTCTGGCCATGGTCAAGAAAAATCCCCTTTTAAAAGGGATAACCCTATCCGGGGGCGAACCTTTTGCCCAGGCCGGTGCCCTGGCCTATCTGGCCCGGCAGGTTCGCGCCTTGGGCCGGGATGTGATTACTTATACGGGCTATACCTGGGAGGAACTCCTTGAGCTCGCCCAAAGGGATGGGGCGGTAAAAGAGCTTCTGGGGCTTTCCGATTATATTGTGGACGGTCCCTATATCCATGAAAAAAGGGATCTGGAACTGCCCTTCCGTGGTTCCAGCAACCAGCGCATTATCGATGTACCCGCCTCCCTTGCTTGTGGCCAGGTAATCATCGCTTCGTGGGGCGGGTAATCAAACAAGAACAAGGCAAGTACATGGTGGCGGTACTTGCCTTATCTCATCACGTTGTCAAGGGTTTTGTCGTCTCTATATGGAAAAAGGGGGTTAGACCCCCTTTTTTCAATGTCCGCAGGTAGCGCAGCTTCCCCCGGCGCAACCGCCGCAGCTGCTGCCACCACTGCTGCTACCGCCGGCATCCCGGTTGCCCGGGGAGGCAAAGCTGCTCATCACCCGGTTTGCGCCGGTGGCCTGGCATGCCGGGCATACCTGATGCTCACCACTTTCTCCCAGCGAGCATAATTTTTCAAAGCGGTGACCGCAGGTGTTGCAGCGAAATTCATAAATAGGCATTCCGTAACACCCCTTTCCCCATTCACAGCCGGGACTTCCCGGCTATTTTTAGCTTACGCCGCGGACCGGCACCTGTCAAGGAAGACCTTTTTCATTGGGTTAGAAGGGATTGTTCTCGTTGAAAGGGAATTAATATAAAACTGATTTAAGCAGTTAGGAGGTTTATAGCAGCTACCAACAGGCCAACAAATATTGACAAAACATAACAAAACAGCTACCATAAAGTTATGGAACTATTAACCATCAGTAAAGCAGCAAAAAAATTAGGCGTTCACCCCAACAGCCTGCGCAATTGGGAAAAGCGCGGCTTAATCAAGCCCGTCCGTCTGCCCGGGGGCCAGCGCCGGTACTCTCTGGACGAACTCAACAGGCTCTTGCAGTCCGGCCAATTGACTGACGGGCGAGAGACAGTCGTGCTATACGCTCGGGTGTCCACAAAAAAGCAGGCCGACGCGGGCAATCTGGACCGTCAGATGGAACGATTGCGGCAGTACGCCCGGGAAAACGGTTTTACCATCAGGGCGGAATTCACGGACATAGCCAGCGGCCAGAACCAGAAGCGCCGCGGTTTAGCCAACGTACTCAAACTGGCCGAGCAGGGCGAGTATAAGAAGCTCATCATCGAATATTCCGACCGGCTGGCCCGGTTTGGTTATGAATATATCGAGCGCCATTTAAGGTACTGCGGCGTAGAAATAATCGCCATTGCGGAAAAAGAGCCGGAGGACGCTCATACTGAGCTGGTCCGGGACCTTTTGGCCATAGTCACGACCTTTTCGACCCGGTTGTACGGCGCCAGGGGAGGCAAGAAGGTCAGGCAGGGGTTTCGGGAGCTGATAGCGGGAGTGGAGCGGGATGAAAAAACGGGGAAAGAACAAAAAGAAACTCATTGAATCTGACGATGGCATAAAGTACACCGTATGCGGCGAATGGTTCCCCTTATTCTGGGACTATCATCCCGACCCTTACGGCAAGGAAGACGAAACGCCTCTGGACACAGAGATGCGCCTTTTTTGTGCCTGTACCCGCTGGGCGTTCAACCGGCTGCAGGAAGGCCGTTCCCGTGAAGAGCTTAAAAGAGAAGGCCAGAAGTTATTTGGCATAAACTCCCGTTTTTGTGACGATGCCGTGTTAAAGGCAAAAGCCGTCATTGAGTCGCAGAAGGAACTTCTGGCACTGGAAATCGAAGAAACGGAAACGAAGCTGGCCCGTGCCAGGAAGAAACTCGGCTGGGCGGAAAAAGACCTGGACAAAGCGGTTGAAGCAAACGACCTGGTAAAAATCGAGAAAGCTAAGCACGCCGTACACGGGTGCAAAGCACGGGTCAAAAAACTGAAGACGAAGCTGGATGAGCTGAAGACCCATCAAAGTAACGGCACCATACCTGCCGTAGTTTTTGGGGGCCGTTCTTTGTGGAAGGGGATCTGTAAAGGCCGGGTTTCAAAAGAAGAGTGGCGGCAAGCCCGGCAGAACAGGCTTTTTGCCCGGGGAGACGAAACCAAAGGTGGGAACCCGAACATCAAAATAAGCTATCGCAATGGAGAATTTGCCTTATCCGTAACCGTCTCACATCTATCGGAACAAATAGGCACAGACAGCAGAGGCAGACCGGTAATGACGAGGGCGCCCCGGGTGGAGGGAAAGCTCTGGCTGCCGGAGAAGCACCGGTTGAAAGTGTGGGAGTTGCTCTTATCGGGCGCGCCCTACACTGTGGAACTGATCAGAGGTGGGGACGGCCGGTACAGGGTGCACATTTCCTTCGCCATAACAGCACCTGAACCGGTGACGAATCCCAGCCGGGGCTATCTGGGGATGGACACCAACCCGGACGGGATAGCTCTGGCCAACGTCGATTATTTCGGCCAGCCGGAACCCTGGCCGGAAGGATTCACTGTACCACATCCGAAGGCCCTGCACAAATTTGCCGGGGAATTCCAGGTGACGGTACACCCGAACGGTTTTCTTTACATTAAGGTATCCGAACTAGCTTACAGCCGGGGGTACCGGCGCACATACTTAATTGGCGTACTGGCCAAAGTGGTGGTGGACATAGCAAAAGCTCTGGGCAAGCCCATTGCATTGGAGGACCTGTACTTCGGGAAAGACCGGCTGGACACGAACCGGAAATTCAACCGCATGGCGGTCAACTTTCCGTTCAGGAAGATAATCGAGGCCGTCATGGGGAGGGCATTCAAGGAAGGTATCGGAGTAAAGCCGGTCAGGCCAGCGCACACGTCCACTATAGGCTATTACAAGTACATGGAGCGGTACGGGGTAATTATCCACCACGCCGCCGCATTAACTATCGCCCGGCGTGCGATAGACTTTAGAGATCGTATTACCAACGAGTTGAAGCAAAAAATTCTAGCCGTCAAAGAGAAGCTGATCCGGAAGGTTGGTTCCTTACCTGGGGAAGGAAAAGGGATGACCCGGAAGGTGAAGCGGCTCTTCAAGCGGCTGGACAAAAAGATTCCCGTATATAACGGTTTGGATCGTTACAAGCAGGAATCGTTTTATTCTGTCTGGCACGACTTGAAGGAGCTGGTTTTGCTGAGTAGGTGACCCCGTTTAGCCGGTATCGGATAAACCGGTAGGCCGTACCTAACAGGTCGCGGGGGGCGTTCGGTATTTAAGAAACTTGAGTGCTGAACCGCGAAACAGTCAACATTGATGAAGGCGCAAGCCAGAAGTGCCTGTTTTGCGCAGTTCTCCCGTTCGGGTGTAACTCCCGGGGCCGAGGTCTCCCTGTCGCTACAGTCTGCTCCCAGGGGCGGGCAAATCCAATCCGGAAAGGAGCGAAAGCCTGGTCATGGGGAGGCCGCTTAACAAGGAATGGTACAATGTATCAGGAGTTGTTAGGTTTTTTGAACCAGGAGTTACATGCGTGTTCGTTTTCTGGGGGCTGCCCAAACGGTCACGGGCTCCTGCTTTCTTTTAGAAGTGGGACCCAACCGGCTGATGGTGGATTGCGGCATGTTTCAAGGGCCCCGGGTTTTGAGGGAGCGCAATTATCAACCTTTCCCTGTTTCACCCCTTAGTGTAGATTATGTTTTGCTCACCCACGCTCATATTGATCACAGCGGTTTAATTCCCAAGCTGGTGAAAAGCGGTTTTCGTGGCAAAGTGCTGGCCACGCCTGCTACCATTGACCTTTGTGCTGTTATGTTGCCCGACAGCGGGCACATCCAGGAAATGGAGGTAGAAAGGCTTAACCGCAAGGCCGCCCGGGCCGGCCGCCCGCTCATAGAACCAATTTATAACGTTGAAGACGCCAACCGGGCCATGAATTTTTTCCAACCAGTGGATTACGGCCAGACGGTGAATCTTACCAAAGAAATCGGCGTGCGCTTTTTAGAAGCGGGTCACATCCTTGGTTCGGCCATGGTGGAGCTTACGGTCAAGGAGGGGCGACAAGAAACCAAACTTCTTTTTACCGGGGATTTAGGGAAAAAGAGCAAGCCCTTCCTTAAAGATCCCTCATTTATCGACCATGCAGATTATGTATTCATGGAATCCACCTATGGGGACCGGATGCACCCGGGCCAGGAAGATCATTTAAATCTGCTCCACGATATTATCTGGGAGACCTATCGTAAGGGCGGCAATTTAATTATTCCCGCTTTTGCTGTGGAACGCACCCAGGATTTAATTTATTATCTTAATCTTCTCATCGTCAACAACCGTTTCCCGCCCATGAAAATTTATATTGACAGCCCCATGGCCGTGGCGGCCACAGAAGTTTTCAAAAAATATACACCTTATTTTGACCAAGAGACCCAGGAGCTTATAGCCCAGGGGAAAGATCCCCTAAACATGACCACCCTTGAGTTTACCCGCACCACCGAAGAATCCATGGCTTTAAACAAAATTAAAAGCGGGGCCATCATCATAGCGGCCAGCGGCATGTGCGAGGCCGGCCGGATCAAGCACCACCTGCGCCACAACCTGTGGCGTCCCGAATGTACGGTTCTTTTTGTTGGTTATCAGGCCCCGGGAACAAAGGGCCGCAAGATAAAAGACGGGGCAAAATACGTGCGCATTCACGGGGAAGAAGTGGCCGTACGGGCGACCATTAAAAGTATCGATAGTTTTTCTGCCCATGCGGATAAAGAAGAATTGCTGGAATGGTTGGGACACTTGCAAAAACCCCCCACCAGGGTTTTCCTGGTGCACGGGGAACCTTCTTCCATGAATGTTCTGGCGCAGGATATTGCCCGGCGTTACGGTTATTCCGTGCACGTTCCCGTGCTTGAGGAAGAAGTGCAGCTTACCCCGGCTTTGCCAGTGGGCGAGGAGGAGTTGCGCCGGGCATATGACGCAGTGGCTAGCCGTTTGCAGGATGTGCTGGCCAGCGGCCTGGGCAGAGGGCATTACCAGGAGATTATGGAACAGCTGGACCATTTGAACGCCCTGCTGGCATCCATTCAAAAGCAGGCCAGTTAATTACATTGCCTAAAACAAGGCGTACAGATATAATTATGGTGTAATCGGGAATTTTCCCGGTTTTTGGGGAGGGATTGATTTCCGTGCCCGGTTACCTGTGGAGAGAAGAAGGGACGGTTAAGTGGCTGGTCTGGAAAGCCTTCCTGGACACCGGCTTGGTGAGCCATGGCTTTACCACCCGCCATGGCGGTTTCAGTACCGGGGAATTCGCCACTTTAAATATGGCCTTTCACGTGGGGGATGACCCTGATCATGTGCTGGCCAATCGGGAGCGGGCCTGCCGGGCTTTGGAAATGAATCCCGCACACCTGGTGGCCGGCCAACAAGTCCACGGGGACCGGGTGGCGGTGGTCGGGAAGATTCACCGTGGCCGGGGTGCCCGGACAACGGAAAATGCTCTGCCCGCCACCGATGCCCTGATTACCGGGGAACCCCTGGTACCCCTGTCCAGTTATTATGCCGATTGCGTGCCGGTTTTCCTGCTGGATCCGGTCAGGCGGGTGGTGGGTCTGGTACATGCGGGTTGGAAGGGGACTTACCTTGATATTGCGGCCAAAACGGTGGAGGCCATGGGCCGTTTCTTTGGCAGCCGACCCGGGGATTGTCTGGCGGCCATTGGCCCCTCCATTGGACCCTGTTGCTATGAAGTAGACATGCCCTTAGTTAACCTATTTAAACAACATTTTCCCTTCTGGCAGGAACTTCTATTTCCCAATCCGTCCGGCAAATGGCAGCTCGACCTTTGGGAGGCCAACCGGCGCATTCTGGTGGAAGCCGGCCTTGTGCCGGAAAACATTTTTTTAGCCGGTGTTTGCACCTGTTGCCGGCAGGATCTCTTTTTTTCCTACCGGGGGAGTGGTGGGCGTACCGGGAGGATGGCGGCCCTGATCATGTTAACTTAACCGGCCGCTTAAAGGAGGCGAGTATATGGCTAAAATCCTGGTTGTGGATGACGAAGAGCATATTGTGGAGTTAATCCGCTTTAACCTGGAAAAGGAAGGTTACCAGGTACTAGCCGCCACTGACGGGAATACAGCCATCGAGATGGCACGCTCCCAGCGGCCCGATCTCATCCTCCTGGATGTGATGTTGCCTGGACAGGATGGCCTGGCGGTCTGTCGCACCTTGCAACGGGAAGCCGAAACCAGGCATATTCCAGTGATCATGATCAGCGCCCGGGGGGAGGAGCTGGATAAGGTCCTAGGTCTGGAAATGGGAGCCGACGACTACGTCACCAAGCCTTTCAGCCCGCGGGAGCTGGTGGCCCGGGTCAAAGCCCGGTTGCGCCGGGTGCCTGGGGAAGGCGAAGGCAGGGGTGTTCGCCCTCCGGGGGGGAGACTGGTCCGCGGGCGGCTGGTAATTGACCCGGATCGTTTCCTGGTTACCGTGGACGGCGTTAAACAGGACCTAACTCCTAAGGAATTCGAGTTGCTGCGTTTTCTGGCTAGTGAGCCGGGAAAAGTTTTTTCCCGTGAATACCTGCTGGAACAGATTTGGGGTTACGATTATGCTGGGGACTCCCGGACGGTGGATGTGCATATACGCCATATCCGTCAAAAGCTGGAACAGGTGCCCAACGCACCCCAGTATATTGAAACAGTGCGTGGGGTGGGTTATCGCTTCCGGGAGGTGCCTTAAGGAGTGAAGCTTAACTTCCTACGGGGTATTTCCTGGCGGCCGGTGGTCAGTTATTTTTTCCTAATGGCCATCTTTTTTGCCCTTTTGCAGCTTTATGCCGCTAAAAAACTGAGCGTATTAGGGGCTTTATTTATTATCCTGCCCCTATCGGTATTACTGGCCTGGCTATTATACCAGAGGGTCATCGGTCCGTTAAATGAAATCATTGCCGCGGCTAGGGATATGGCCCGGGGCAACCTGGACCGGGAACTGCATATTTATACCCAGGATGAAATAGGAGAACTGGCCCGCAGCATTAATGACATGGCCCGTCAACTGCGGAACACTATTGACATGATCACCGAGGAAAGGAACCGGGCCCGCGCCATTTTGGACAGCATGGCCGACGGAGTAATTGCCCTGGATCGGGAGGGCCGCGTGCTGCTCATAAACCCGGTGGTAGAGGAAATATTTGACTTAAGGCAGGAAACCTGCCTGGGGAAAAAAATCCTGGGAGTTATCCGCAACTATGACGTGGAGCGCTTGTTGCGCAAGGCTCTGGAGACGCAAAAGCCCACCAGCGAGGAAGTGAAGATTTTCGGGGCCGGTCCCGACCCCCGCATTTTTCGCCTCCATGCCACTCCTTTAAAAGGTTCTGGCCGGGAGACCGGGGGAGTAGTAGTGGTCCTGCGGGATATTACCGAACGCAAAAAACTGGAACAGATGCGTACGGAGTTTGTGGCCAATGTTTCCCATGAACTGCGTACTCCATTAACTTCCATCAAGGGTTTCTTAGAAACCCTTCTGGACGGGGCTATGAATGATCCCAAAACTTCCCGCCAGTTTTTAGAAATAATGAGTCAGGAAACCGAACGCCTGACCCGTCTGGTGGATGAGCTGCTGGATCTCTCCAAGATTGAGGAACGACGGGTGGTGCACCGCTGGCAGCCGGTGAATTTGGTAGACATTATCAACCGCGTTGCTTCCCTGTTCCGGCCGCAGGCAAAGGAAAAAGCACTCACCCTTTCCCTGGAAGTGCCCCGGGATCTGCCCAGCGTATATGGTGATCCCGATATGCTTGCCCAGGTGTTAATTAATTTGTTGGACAACGCCATTAAATATACCCCGCCCTGGGGCAGCGTAACCATCCGGGCCATGGTCCTGGAGGATCAGTTGAGGGTAGAGGTAGAAGATACCGGCCTAGGCATTCCTGCCGAAAGCCTACCCCGTGTATTTGAACGTTTCTACCGCGTGGATAAGGCCCGTTCCCGGGAACTGGGGGGCTTTGGTATCGGCCTGGCCATTGTGAAACATATTATCCGTGCCCATGGGGGCAAGATTGAGGTGGAAAGCACCCCTGGCAAGGGAAGCTTGTTTTACTTTACCCTGCCTCTGGCTGAACCGGCATCCCGTTAATTAAAAAATAACCTTATTTGTAAACCATAATTAACATTCCTTTGTTAGAATGGGCCACAATAACAAAAATGAGGTGACTTTAGGGGGGTGCCCGATGGAGGAACGCGTGAAAATTGCCGTTAAAGATTTAAACCTTTATTATAAAGATTTTCAAGCCCTGAAAGATATCAATTTAGATATAAAGGCTAATAAAATTACCGCCCTTATTGGGCCTTCCGGTTGCGGTAAGTCAACCTTTTTGCGTACTTTAAACCGGATGAACGATCTTATCGAGGGAGTGCGGGTAGAGGGAACGGTTTTGCTGGACGGTCAGGATATCTACGCCCCCGATGTGGATGTGGTTTACTTGCGCAAACGGGTGGGAATGGTCTTCCAGCGTCCGAATCCCTTTCCCATGTCGGTTTATGATAACGTGGCGTACGGTCCGAGGGTTCACGGTATCAAGAACAAGCGGTTGTTGGACGAGATTGTAGAAAGAAGCCTTCGGGACGCGGCCCTGTGGGATGAGGTGCAGGACCGCTTATTTAAATCAGCCCTGGGCCTTTCCGGTGGCCAGCAGCAACGCCTCTGCATTGCCCGTCTCCTGGCGGTGGAACCGGAAGTGCTACTGATGGACGAACCCAGTTCTGCCCTGGATCCCATTTCCACCCTGAAAATAGAAGAGCTGGTCCAGGTGCTAAAAAAAGATTACACCATTGTAATTGTTACTCATAATATGCAGCAGGCCGCCCGGGTTTCGGATATTACCGCGTATTTTTTAAACGGCGAACTGGTGGAATGGGGGACGACGGATGAAATCTTTACCCGTCCGAAAGATCAGCGGACAGAAGATTATATTACCGGTCGATTTGGCTAGGAGTTTGCCGGTCGCCTGCGAATTTTGGCGCAAAGGACGAAAACTTGCATGTTTTTGCGGGAGGGATGACCGTGAGTCCCCGTTCTTCCTTTGATAAAGCCCTGGCCGAACTTCAGCAGGATATCCTGCGCATGGCCAGTCTGGTGGAACAGGCCATTTATGATGCGGTACAGTCTCTGGTCAAGCTGGATGTAGCCGGGGCGGCCCAGGTAATCATGGGCGATGAGATGATAGACGAACTTTACCTGGAAATTGAAGATAAATGCGTAAAATTGATTGCTACCCAACAACCCATTGCCCGGGATTTGCGGGTGGCCATTACCGGGATCAAAATTCTTTTAAGCCTGGAACGGATGGCCGACCATGCGGTGGACATTGCCCGGGCCACCATGTGTTTGAGCGGGCAGCCATTGACGGTAAAATGCCTGGAATATATCCCTCAAATGGGACGGCTTGCCCAGCAGATGGTTAAAGATGGACTGGACGCCTATGTTAATGGTGATGTTCAAAAGGCCAAGGAGATGTGTGCCCTGGATGACGAAGTGGACTATATCTTTGCTAAAGTCTTCCGGGAACTGATCAACGGCATGATGGAGAATCCTAAAACAGTGATGCAATCGGCCTACCTTCTTTACGTCAGTCGCTATCTGGAAAGGATTGCCGATCATGCCACCAATATCGGGGAGGCCGTCATTTACTTGGTCACGGGTGAACGCCGGGAACTAAACTAATTTCTTAGCCGGGCGCCAGTTGCCGGTGCTTTTTCGCAGGATTTAATCCACAAGCCGTCGAATAGGACAAGTTACGTATCTCCATCTAATCTTGGCAGGTGACGGGGTTGATTTCCCTGTTCCGGGCCAGCAAAATATTTCCCCTGGTGATCCTTGTGTCGGCGGTTCTTTTTTCCATCTGGTGGCTGGGTAACCGGGTGTGGAACCTGGTCGAGACACGGCAGGTCAGGCTGGAATGGTTGGAGGAGGACAAGGTTTCCCGTACCATTACCACCTCCGGCTGGCTGATTAAGGAAGAGCGACTGCTACACTCACCGGGAAGGGGCCAGTTAAGGCTGCTGGTGGGTGATGGGCAGCGGGTGCGAGCAGGAGAAGCAGTGGCAGAGATCCTTCTGTCTGATAATGGTGACGTCAAAAAAAAGATGGTTGTTTATGCACCCTGGGGAGGGGTTTTTTGCAACCATATCGATGGACTGGAAAAGGTATTGCGGCCTGGAAATGCATTAGAAATGGAAGCCGTGGAAAAACTGGGGGCAAAGTCCTTTTCCCTCGCTACGGGTGACCGGGTGGAAAAAGGGCAGCCGGTAGGTAAGCTGGTGGATAACCTGTCCGGCATGTGGTACTGGTGCCGTGTTCCCCAGGAGGAAACCAATGCTGGAAAATGGTCTTCCGGGCAACAGGTGGTCGTTCTATGGCGGGGGCAGCAAATATGCGCCCGGTTGGAGAAAATTACCGGGAAAGAGATGCTTTTTCTGTTACCCGTTTATCCCGGCGACCTTGTCCAACAGCGCCATGTCCAGCTTGAGCTGGTGGCAGGAGAAGTGGCCGGTTATCTGGTTCTTCCCCGGGCGGTGGTGGAGCGGGACGGGCACCCCGGGATTTATGTCATTTCCCGGCGCAGGGCCACCTGGGTGCCCGTTCAGGTCCTGGGCGAAACGTCAGGACGGGTGGTTATTTCCGGCCGGGGTCTATCTACCTGCACCCGCTATGTGGCCAACCCCTTGTGGGTCCGGGAGGGAGACAGGCTGGAATGAGTGCTGGGGGGAAAGATATTGGGAGTCAGGGAAAACCTTTCTCATGTAATTGAGCAGGTCACAAAAGCGGCTAAAAAGGCCGGCCGGGATTCCGGCTCGGTTAAGCTGGTAGCAGTGACCAAAAATGTTTCCGTCGACATTATGCGGGAAGCGCTGGCAGCAGGAATAAATGCCTTTGGGGAAAACCGGGTGCAGGAACTGGTGGCCAAACAACCCCAGCTGCCGGTTGATGTGGAATGGCACCTTATCGGTCATCTGCAAACGAATAAAGTTAAATATGTTATTGGCAAGGTACACCTGATCCATTCCCTGGACAGCTGGCGCCTGGCCCGGGAAATCAGCCGCCGGGCCCAGGAGCGGGGTTTAACGGTGGAAGTGCTGGTGCAGGTAAATATATCCGGGGAAGAAACCAAATACGGTTTACCCCCCGGGGAGGTGAGGAGCTTTATTGCGGAGGTGGCAGGGCTTCCCGGTATTCGTGTGCGCGGGTTAATGACCATTGCTCCCCTGGTTCCCGATCCCGAGCAGGTAAGGCCAGTTTTTAGGGAAATGTATCAAATGGCCAGCTGGCTTAAACAAGAGCTGCCGGAGTTACCGCTGGATTTTTTGTCTATGGGGATGAGCAACGATTTTACGGTGGCCGTAGAGGAAGGGGCTAATATAATTCGGGTGGGTAGCGCCATTTTTGGACCTCGACCAAACCTAAGGAGGGATAACCATGGCGAAAAAATTGGTGGATAAAGTCCTCGGTTTAATGGGCTTTGAAGAGGAGCCCCTGGAAGAAGAGGAAAGGGAGCGCTTCCGGGAGGAAGATTCTGTGCCCCAGGTAAAGCGCAAGGGGCAGGTATTCAGCTTACACACCCAGCGCCAGGTGCGGGTCATTGTGGCAGAACCCCGGGCTTTTGAAGATGTGCAGAGCATTGCTGAACATTTAAAAAACCGCCGCCCGGTAGTGGTTAATTTGGAGCGGGCTGAAAGCGAGCTGGCCAGGCGTGTAGTGGATTTTGTCAGTGGAGCTACATACGCCCTGAACGGGAGCATGCAAAAGGTAGGCAACGGAATTTTTCTCTTTGTGCCAAGTAATATGGATATAGCCGGTGACATTAAAGAATATGGAGAGCGGGGGATTTTCCCCTGGATGGGCGAGTAACGGGGGTGTTCCTATTGTCATTGACAGGACTTGCCATTGGTTGCCTGGGGGGCGGGGCCATGGCCCAGGCCTTGCTCACAGGATTAATTAAAAGCGGTATTCAGGCCCGGAATCTGTATGCAAGCGATACCCGCCGGGAGCGACTGGAGTTTTTACACCGGGAGCTGGGTGTACATACGCGGGAGAGCAACAAGGATCTGGTTAAGGAATCAGATGTGGTTATTCTGGCGGTTAAACCTCAAGTAGTAGAGGAGGTTTTGAAAGAAACAGGGGGCATATTTCAGCCCCAGCAAACCCTCATTTCCATTGCCGCCGGTATTACCACTCAGTTTATTGAAAGTTTTCTCGCCCAACCGGTACCGGTAGTCCGCGTCATGCCCAATACACCCTGCCTTTTGGGAGCCGGTGCCAGTGCCCTTTGTCTCGGTACCCACGCCGGTGTTAGGGATCGCGAGCGGGCCATGGCGATATTCAGCGCCGTCGGTCGGGCGGTGGAAGTGCCGGAAGGATTGATGGATGCCGTGACAGGGCTTAGCGGCAGCGGGCCTGCCTATATGTATGTTATCCTGGAGGCGCTAGCCGACGCGGGAGTACGGGTGGGCCTCCCCCGGGATGTAGCCCTTTTGCTCAGCGCCCAGACCATGCTGGGAGCCGCCCGGATGGTTTTAGAAACCAACGAACACCCTGGTCGCCTGAAAAATATGGTTACCACACCGGGGGGTACGGCTATTGCAGGTGTCTTTGCCCTGGAAGAGGGAGGATTGCGGGTAACCCTCATGCGGGCGGTGGAAGAAGCGACCCGCCGTTCCCGGGAACTGTCCAGTGGATTAAAATAAAAGGAGAGCGCTATGAGTCTAGAACGCATTATAAACGTGGCTTTCCAGGTATATACCTGGCTGATCTTTATCCGCATTATTTTGTCTTTTATCCGTCATAACCCCTATCATCCTCTGATCCGCTTCGTTTATGAAATTACCGAACCTGTGCTGGGTTTCTTCAGGCGCTTTATTCCTCCCGTGGGAATGCTGGATTTTTCGCCCCTTGTGGCTTTCTTTGCCCTTGAGTTGCTGCGTCAGGTAATTCTCAACGTGATTAGAGCCCTGGGGTTGTAGTCCTGAAGGGGTGAGGAAGTGCTAGACAAGGAGTTTTTGCTATACCGTGCCAAAACCCAGGAGGAAAAAGAAATGCTGTCCCGGGTTTATGACCTGGTGCAGCAAGTTTTGCGTACCCGCCAGCCGCGAGTAACCGATTTCCTTGATCCTTATCATGCCGGTCTTGTGCTTATGGCTTTAGAAGGGGTTCCCGATCTGGCGGTACGGAGTGATGGTGGTTACCCGGGCGCCGAGCGGGTGCGTATTCTCATTTATCCCGATTATCTAGAGCCCCGGGAGGAGGATTGGCGATTGGCATTTTTATCCATCCAGGGTTCCTTTGAACAACAGATGCCTAGCCACAGGGATTTTCTGGGGGCTATGCTGGCCCTCGGCTTGCGCCGGGAGAAAATTGGGGACATCCTCCTGCATAACGACCAGGCCCAGGTGGTTGTGACAGAAGAAATAGCTCCCTTCATTCGGTCACAGCTTGCCCGGGTGGGTCGCATTTCCGTGACCGTGCACCAGATTTTCAGAGAGCAACTCTATCCTCCCCCCCGCCGGGTTCGGGAAATCAAGGCCACTGTGCCTTCCCTGCGTCTGGACGTGGTGGCTGCTGCCGGTTTTGGTACTTCCCGTACCCGCATGGCCCGGGAAATTACTGCCCAGCGAGTTAGCCTGAACTGGCAGATCTGCAGTGAGCTCTCCCATACGGTGCGGGAAGGGGACATTATTTCCGCCCGGGGACGCGGCCGGGTGCAGGTGACCCGGGTTACGGGAACCACTAAAAGCGGCCGCCTGGCACTCATCCTACACCGTTATGTCTGACGGGGTGACGGGTTTATGATCTTCCTGCTGGAAGAAAAGGGAGCAGTAGTATTTAAGGTGCGCGTTCAGCCTCGGGCGGCTAGAAATGAGTTGGCCGGGGTGTTTGAAGACGCCCTGAAGGTCCGTTTGACGGCGCCCCCGGTGGGAGGGGAGGCCAACGAAGCCTGCCGGGATTTTTTTGCCCGGCTGCTGGGAGTGCCCAGAGCCCGGGTGGAAATCGTGACCGGACATGCCGGGCGTAACAAGCTGGTGCGGGTGCAGGGGGTTTCTGTCGAAAAGGTGCGCTCTTTGATGTCAGCCCAAAGATAGGCTCGGCTAATCGCATCAACCAAAAGCTTCATTCTTTAAAAGAGTGGAAGAGGTAATGCACCGTGTTAAGGAGGCGCATTACCTCTTCCACTTACGTTTTATACCTGGTCAGCTGTTTCTTGATCTGCTCCCGCCGGGCTAAATAACGGTCGCGGCTGGGAACAATCCACTCATTGAGATGGTGGCGACGATGTTCTGCCGTCCAGAAATGGCCATGGGGGTCCGGCGGGTCGGTTACGAAGCGCAGGCCGCTTTCATCTGGAACCAGCCGTCCTGTGGTATTACATACCACACAGGTAATCCTGTCCTGCCCGTTGAGGCGAAAAGCGCGACTGTAACAGTTGCCGCACTGCTGCTCTTCCGGAGGACGTGCCTCGATTTCTCCGGATAGGGCCCTGGCTACCCGCCGGCCCAACTCGCGGGCCCGGGTAACGTTTTCGGGTTCCAACAGAACCTCCCCGGGCCCGGGAGCATACGCTTCCAGGTAGTCGATGACCCGGTAGCCGTAGGCCAGTGGGAAAAGGTTTAGAAGTTCTACCCCCAGCGGGTTCCACTTTCTGTTGCCGGCTACACTGATGGTGGCGGCCACCCTGGTACGACCGGCCAGATCTTCAAGGTGGGGGGAGAGGCTGAGGGCCCGATCCGTTACCAGCTTGACTATTCCTGCCGGGCCCAAAAGGTAGGTGGGTGCGGCGATGATTAACCCGTCGGCCTCCAGGACTTTCTCCAGTAAAACCCCCAAGTCGTCATTTTTGATGGCACAGGACCCCTTGTAGACACAGGCCAGGCAACCCCGGCAGGGTTCGAATCGCAGGTCGGGCAGGCGTAAAAAGGATACAGCCGCACCAGTTTTTTGAGCCTCGTCCAGCGCTTCGCGCAGGAGTACCTCGCTATTTCCCAGGGGACGCCGGGAACAGCAAATGCCAAGTATGGTGGCCATTGTTTGCGAACCTCCCAAATTAGCGATTACTATGGCGGAGTTTGTTAAAACTTAGATAGTTAACTGAAGTTAATATACCATTTATGGAAAAATTAATCAATATTTTGTTATCTAAGTATAAAGTAAAGAAATAAAAGGTGATTTTTAGCTTGTTGTTGAATAATACAGATAAGTATTAATTATCAAATTTTAGAGGGGTGCACCAGTGATGGTTCCGGTTCAGGAAGAATTGCGGGCCGCCTGGCATGCCTTTGTTGCTGGGAACGAAGATGGCTTACAAATGCTAAGGCCTGTCGTGCGGGAGTCGTGGGAACGCTGTCGGCGCGCCGGTGTTAACCCATATCAAAAGGTGGTTCTCACCGTACTGGATCCGGAAGCTCTGGCGGCGCGCCGTGAAAAAAATAGGGAGTGGCTGGAAATTGCTCGCCCGGTAATGGAAACCTTATACAGGTTTGTTGCCGGGTCGGGTTTTGTGGTTGCAGTCGCTGACTGTGAAGGCTACTTGCTGGAAGTAATTGGTGATCCAGAAGTAGTTCAAGCTATTGCAAAAGGGAATTTCGTACCAGGGGCCAATTGGAGCGAGCCGAGCGCCGGTACCAATAGCGTTGGCACTGCACTAATTATGAATCAACCATTACAAATTTTCAGCTACGAACACTATTGCATCTGTTCCCACCGGTGGACCTGTTCTGCGGCGCCCATTCATGATCCGGATGGCAATCTGATTGGTGTGTTGGATATGACCGGGTCCTTTGAAAAGGTCCATCCCCATACACTGGGAATGGTGGTGGCAGGTGCGGATGCCATTGAACGGCAAATGGCCATGAAAAGGGCCTGGCGGGAGCGGGACCTGGCCAACCGGGTTCGGGAGGCCCTGATGGAATCAATTTCAGAAGGAATCCTGGCCACGGATTGCAATCGAAGAGTCATACACATGAATCAGGAGGCTGCTCGCCTTTTAGGTACAAAAAAAGAAAAAGCGGTAGGGGTAGACGTTTGGAAGGTCCTGGGTGGTGAGGGGGCGGATTGGGAATCAATTGTAAGCGGGCAGAAATTTATCACCGACCGGGAACTGGATGTGACCACACCTTTCGGGACCGTAAAGCTAACCGTGACTTCCCGGCCCATTCGTGGTAACGACGGGCAATGTGAGGGTATCGTTATGATTCTGAATGAAATTACCCGCGCCCGGAAGTTAACTCAAAGAATGAGCGGGGCAGTGGCCAGGCTCACCTTTGACGATATGGTGGGTGAGGATCACAAGTTCCGAGAATCCTTGCGCCTTGCCCGTGCGGCAGCGAGCAGTGACTCCACGGTATTGCTGCTGGGGGAGAGCGGCACCGGTAAAGATATCCTGGCTCAAGCCATTCATAACGCCAGTCAACGGGCGAAGGGGCCGTTTGTGGCCATTAACTGTGGGGCCATTCCAAGGGACCTGATTGGAAGCGAGCTTTTTGGCTATACGGAAGGTGCCTTCACCGGCGCCAGGAAGGGAGGGAGTCCCGGTAAATTCGAACTGGCGGACGGGGGAACCATTTTTCTGGATGAAATTGGGGATATGCCTCTGGAATTGCAAACTACCCTTCTCAGGGTACTGGAGCAAAAGGCCATTACCCGTATTGGCGGTTCTACGGTATTGCCTGTCAATGTACGTGTCATTGCGGCTACCAACCGGGACCTGGCTGCAGAGGTGGAACGGGGAAACTTCCGGCGGGACCTGTATTACCGCTTGAACGTGGTTACCATCCGACTGATTCCTCTCAGAGAACGCCAAGGAGATATTGAACTTCTCCTGTGGCATTTCCTGGAGCGGTTGGGTAAGCGAATGGGAAAACATGTCCTTTCGGTGGATGAGAGGGTTTGGCCCCTCGTTAAAGCCTATCCATGGCCCGGCAATGTCCGTGAGCTGCAAAATGTGGTGGAGAGGGCCCTGCACCTTGCCGGTGGTCTGACGTTGCGACCGGAACACCTGCCGGAGGAAATCCGCAGGGTCCAAGACAACCTGCAGGCACGAAAGGATCTTTTACCAGTACCGGACTACGAAAAGCAGGTAATTTTGAAATTGCTCGAGGAAAATAAGGGTAATCTCTCACGGGTGGCGAACCAATTGGGCATAGCCCGGACTACCCTGTACCGGAGGATGGCCAAATACGGACTGCGTTGCGATCGGGATCAATATAACCGGACAAATCAATAGTGAGCAGGTTTATGAGTACCCAGGACAGAAATGTTTTGTAGCGAAACGCTACGCTGTAGCGATCCAAAACATTTATCCCGGTTAAGCCAGGGTGTTAGGCAAAGGAGGCGTATGACCTGAACGCCTCTTTTGCTTTTAGTTTTCGGGATTAGGGAAGACAGATGTGTCGAGCTGGTAGGCTGGCACAGGACTTGCCTGAAAAAGAATAACAAGGTCTATCCCGGCAAGAAATAAGGAGGAGATTATGGTCATGAAAACAGGCTCCGAGTACATCGAAAGCTTGCGCAGACTTAAAACAAAGGTATACGCCTTCGGGGAGCGGGTAACGGACCTGGTCGATAACCCGTTATTCCGGCCCCACATCAACGCGGCAGCAGTAACTTATGACATGGCTCATGATCCAGTAGCCGAAGACCTGGTGACGGCCGTTTCTCACCTTACCGGTAAGCGTATTAACCGCTTCACCCACATCCACCAAAGTACGGAAGACCTCGTAAAAAAGGTAAAGATGCTCCGCATGATTGCCCGGCGTACGGGTACCTGTTTCCAGCGTTGTGTGGGGTTCGATGCCCTCAATGCTTTGTATTCCGTTACCTATGAAATGGATCAGAACCTGGGAACCAACTATCACGAACGTTTCAAAGAGTACCTTTTATACGTTCAGGATACGGACATTATGGTTGCCGGTTCCATGACCGATCCCAAGGGGGATCGCAGTCTCCGGCCCTCGCAGCAGGTGGATCCGGATCTCTATGTACACGTGGTGGAGAAGAACGAAAAAGGCATCGTTATCCGAGGTGCCAAAGCCCACCAGACAGGAATTGTGAACTCCCACGAAATGCTCATCATGCCCACCACAGCCATGACGGCCGAGGACGCCCAGTATGCCGTAGCCTGTGCTATTCCGGTAGATGCCCCCGGTGTCATTCACATCTTTGGACGGCAGACCAATGACTCCCGTAAGAATGGTCAGATTGACCAGGGGAATGCCCGTTATGGTATAGTGGGAGGTGAAGCACTGACAGTTCTGGAAAATGTCTTTGTTCCATGGGAGCGTGTGTTTATGTGTGGCGAGTGGCAGTTTGCCGGTACCCTGGTGGAGCGTTTTGCCTCATACCACCGGCAGAATTACGGGGGCTGTAAAGGTGGCGTAAGTGACGTGATTATTGGGGCTACAGCACTTATCGCGGACTATAATGGCGTTGCCAAAGCATCCCATGTGCGGGACAAGCTCACGGAGATGATCCATCTAACGGAAACTCTTTATGCCGGTTCCATTGCCTGTTCCGCCGAAGGCAGGCCCACCCCTTCCGGCGCCTATTTTGTCGATCCATTGCTGGCTAACATCACCAAGCTAAACGTTACGCGGTTTATCTATGAGATTTGTCGTCTCAGCCACGATATTGCGGGCGGATTCATTGCCACATTGCCCTCGGAGCAGGATCTTCGCTGTCCAGAAGTTGGCCCCTATGTAGAGAAATATTTCCGGGGTGTGGCCAGTGTCCCGACGGAGGACCGGATCCGGATTGCCCGGCTGATTGAAAACATGACCGGCGGTACCGCCCTGGCCGAAAGTATGCACGGAGCCGGTTCTCCCCAGGCACAGCGTGTAATGATCATGCGCCAGGGTAACCTGGAGCAGAAGAAGAAACTGGCCAGCATCCTGGCTGGTATACCGGAAAGGGACTGATCCCCTTGACAGAAAGGAAGCTGACGGCCGGTGTAAAGTACTGCGGGCACTGCAACCCGCAGGAGGACGGCCCGGCTCTGGTTCGTAAATTACAGAGCCGGCTTCCGGAACTGAAGGTGGTTCCCTGGAATGACCGGACCTATGACGTCCTGCTGGTGGTAAGTGCCTGCCCGTCCGACTGTGCCACCCGGCCGGCCTTTAACGGTCCCCGCATAGAAGTGGCCGCCGGCGAAGTGCGTTACTGGCAGGTACCGCCAGGACATCCGGCGGAACATTTGTTGCAGACCTGTCTGGAGGAGGGCATCAAAGTCTTCCGGTTTCAAGCCGACCGGGCTGAATAATCCCGGGTGCTAAATGTAAAGCCCAGGGTTAGACCCTGGAAGTGAAGTTTAGTATTTGCGTTGTCTTTGTGTACCTGACAAATGATAGTTATTTGTAGAGTAAAGGGAGGAAGCATTATGGCAGATTATTATCAAAAAGAAATAGAAACTATGTCCAGGAAGGAACTGGCAGAGTTGCAGTTTGAGCGTTTGAAGTGGCAGGTCAACCGGTGTTATCAAAATTCCCCTTTTTATCGGGAAAAGTGGCAGAAAGCGGGATTTGAGCCGAGATATTTAAGAACTCTTGCTGACATCAGAAATATTCCAGTAGTAACCAAGAATGAGCTGCGGGATGAACAGGCCCAGCATCCCCCCTTCGGCCGGTTCACCATGGCTCCCCAAAACCTTTGGCGGGAATTACACCCATCTTCAGGTACTACTGGTAACCCGGTCAACACTATCTGGGCCGAGCAAGATGTAGCCAATATTACCGACGTAACCGCCCGCATGATGTGGGGTTTTGGCGTCAGGCCTGGGGACATCGTTCAAAACGGGTTTAGTTATGGTTTGTGGGTGGCGGGTATGTCAAGCCACTATGCGGCAAAGAAGTTGGGCTGCTTTGTCATACCCATCGGTGCCCAGATGACTAATAAGCAAATACAGTACTTTAAAAATCCCGGATCCCATGTACTTTTGTGTACTCCGTCTTTTGCCCTACATATTGCCGAAAAGATGGCTGAAGAGGGATTATCTCCGGATCAAATTCCCTTGCGGATAGGAGCTTTTGGCGGAGAAGGCGGTACTCAAAATGCTTCTACGCGTTCCCGGCTTGAATCCGGCCTGGGCATTGATGCCTACGATTTTTATGGACTAGCGGAAATTGGCCCCACCTTTGCCGCAGAATGCACCGCAAAAGCTGGCCTGCACTGGGCGGAAGACCATTATCTCATTGAAATTATTAATCCCGAAACCATGGAGCCCTGTGCCGAAGGGGAAATTGGTGTGCTGGTGATTACCCACCTGACCCGGGAGGCCACGCCAATGGTGCGCTATTGGACCAACGACTTGGCCAAATTGATCACTGAACCTTGTGCCTGTGGGAGGACCCATGCTCGGTCACCGGGAGGTATTTTAGGACGGGCTGACGACCTTGTGGTATATAAGGGAGCCAAGTTCTACCCATCGCAGGTGGAAAAGGTAATTCGCAGCTTTGATTGCCTTAGTGATCAATACCGTATTGAGTTGACCCATGATGAGGAAAGGGGAGTTGACATCTGTACTGTGGTGGTCGAAAGAACCAAGGAAATTCTTGAGGAAGATTTTGTTCCTAAACTAAAAAAGGCACTAAAGGAAGAACTTATGGTTACTCCTGAGGTTTCCATACAACCTTATGGGTACATTGAGCGTACCGCTTTTAAAGCAAAAAGGTTATATGATTTGAGAAAGAAGTAGATCCAATTAAACTCATTATATCCAAAGAATTTCAAATATTAACAAATTACTTCATTAGCGAAACTGCTGCATTTCTATGAACATTGTCTAAACATTTTCGGAGAAGGGGAAATTGGCATGAACTTACCCACCTTCAGTTTAAACGGTAAGGTGGCTCTGGTGACAGGATCCACTAAGGGAATTGGCTACGGCATTGCTTTGGCCTTGGCCCAGTCAGGAGCAGATCTCGTTATAGTCAGTCGCAATCAGGCCGATTGCGACCGTGTGGCCGATGAAATTCGTGGCATGGGCCGCCGGGCTATAGGTGTCGCCACCGATGTAACCCAAAATGATCAGGTGCAGAAACTGGTGGAAAGGACCGTGGCGGAATATGGTAGGATTGATATTCTGGTGAACAACGCCGGTACTGCCATTACGAAGAGGGCAGAAGACCTGATGGAAGCGGATTTTGATCGGGTGGTGGCCCTTGACCAGCGGGCGGTCTTTTTTGTGGCCCAGGCCGTGGGCCGGCAGATGATCAAGCAGGGCGGCGGTCGAATCATCAACGTGGCCTCCATCCTCGGACTGGTGGGTGAACGCCAGGTGTTGCCCTATTGCGTGGCCAAGGGTGGTGTCATCCAGATGACCAGGGCACTGGCACTGGAATGGGCCAAATACAACATCAACGTCAATGCTCTCTGTCCGGGTTATGTTATTACCCCGATGAATGAAGCTGACCTCAAGAATGAAAAAATTTATAACCATCTTATCAAAAACATTCCGATGCGCCGCCTGGGACAGGTTGAAGACATGGTAGGAGCTGTAGTCTTCCTGGCCTCGGATGCCGCCAGTTATATGACTGGCCAGTGCCTGGTCATTGATGGGGGGTGGACGGCCCAGTAACAAAATCAGAGTATTACCATAAATTTATATGCCTACAGGGGGGGGTGGATGTTATGAAAGCAGCACGTTTTTATATGCCACATGAGCCATTACGATTGGAACAAATCCCTGTACCACAAATAGGTCCCGATGATGTACTAACTATTGGATGTCAAAGCTACTGGAATCTGCGGTTCTGATATACACATTCTGGAAGGGGTAACCCCTCTAGTTAAGCAAGTCATGGAGAACAGGGAATGGTACGAAAAAGTAAGGCAACAGAATCCGCTCAAAAGGTTTGGAAAACCAGAGGAAGTCGTGGGTCCTGCAGTCTTTCTTGCCTCAGATGCCAGCAGTCTTATAACCGGCAGTCTCATCTTGCCAGATGGCGGTTGGCATTGGTTTGGAGGTTCCGTCTAAATGTGTAGTTATGGGGCTATCTGAAACAAAAAGTGGTGTCGGGCCAAACGTGCAACAATGGTTGCAAGGAGGTTAAACGATGGAAACTGCACGAGACAAATTAGGTAAGGTATCCCGCTATCGTTGGGTAGTACTTATTGTAATCTGGTTAGTTTACATTATTAACTATTTCGACCGTACTTCGGTACTTACTTTTCTGCCGCTGATTAGAAAGGATCTGGGTCTCACGGCGGCACAGGCTGGTCTTGGGGCATCCTTATTTTTCTTCGCATATGCTATTGCTCAGTTTACCGGCGGGTGGCTTGCTGACCGCATTGGTCCGAAGAAGGTGATGTATATTGCCATCACCACCTTTACGGGCGTTACCTTTGTAACAGGGTTTATCCGCAATTTCACGCATTTTATCCTTGTTCGTCTTGGTCTTGGTTTTTTCGAGGGTCATCATTTCTCTCCTTCTCATAAGGTCATTGCTAACTGGTTTCCCAAGGAGGAAAAGGGTCGAGCTGCCGGTTTCTTCTCAACTTCCTGGGCTGTAGGACCCGCTGTTATACCGATTATCATTACATGGTTAGCGGCGTATTATGGAAGCTGGCGACCGGTATTCTTCTGGCTGGCCGTTCCGGGGATTATCGGTATCCTGTTGCTCTGGTACTTTGTGGCTGACAGGCCGGAAGAAGTGGTCAGGCGGGGCCGGATGACCCAGGCGGAGGCTGACTATATTGAAGCTGGTGTGGTGTCGGAGTCAGCAAAGGGAAGTTCCAAAGGTGGGCTGGCTGTCGTAGCCAGGGATGTGTACTTCTGGATGTACTGCATCGTTTTGTTCATGAACCTGGCAATCTACTGGGGCAGCACCACGTGGATTTCCTCCTTCCTTTATGAACAGCACGGTTTTAGCCTGAAAACTATGGGTGCCCTGGTTTCCCTGCCCTATGCTGTAGCCTTTGTGGCTATGATTGTGGGCGGCTGGCTTACAGACAACGTGTTTAATAACAAAACGCGTCCTGTATTGCTAATGTCTTATATCGTAAGCATACCGGTTTTGCTCTATATGGGAATGATTCCCAAAGGCCATGTATCCACAATTATAGCTATGTTGGTCTTAATGGGTTTCTTTGTAAACTTAAGCTTCGGGGCGGTTTACGCCTATCCGCAGATCCGTTATCCGCGAGAGGTTGTGGGCAGTGCGGTAGGAATTTCTAACGGGTTTGGCCAGTTCGGTTCCTTTGTGGCTCCGCTCATTGCCGGTTATCTGGTGGTGGAGAAGGCTGGCGGAGGGGCTTCTTACACTAACGTGTTTATCTTCTTTTCGGCGATGGCCGTGATTGCTGCCGTGCTTACCCTTTTCCTGAGTGAGAAACCGCTGACCGCTACCCTGCCGAAATCCGAATCCACAGTAAAAGCATAAGTAATATACGACGCATGGCGGGTGATGACGCTAAAAGTCATCACCCCGCCGTCATTTACCCGTTCCAGGTGTGAAGCCAGCAGGACAAGATTGCCTTAAAAGAAATTCTGTCAGTATACAAGGAGGATAAGCAGTGGAAAGTGTCGTCATTACAGGTGCGGCCCGTACTCCCATTGGTGATTTTCTCGGCAGCTTGAAAGATGTCTCAGCGGTAGATCTGGGAGTAATCGCAGCCCGAGCGGCCATGGAGCGTGCCGGGGTTAGCCCCGAACAGGTTGAAGATGTAGTGGCTGGGATGGTATATAAGGAAGGCGTGAAAGGTAACCCGGCCCGGCAGGTGCAGTTAAAGTGCGGAATCCCGGTGGAGGCCGCTGCGGTTACCGTGGAACAGCAGTGTGCCTCCGGTATGCGTGCGGTGGAGGTTGCAGCCCAGCAGATTATGCTCGGGAAATCCAGTATTAGCCTGGCAGTGGGTATGGAAAGCATGTCCCAGGTGCCTTACCTGCTGATGGGGGCGCGTACGGGATACCGGATGGGACCCGGGCGAGTAGAGGATGCCCTGCTATACGATGCGCTGCATGATGCGTTCCACGGTTACCATATGGGGGTGACCGCGGAGAATCTGGCGGAAAGATACGGTATCACCCGCCAGGAACAGGACGAACTGGCCCTGTTAAGCCACCAGCGCGCCGTAGCCGCCATCCGGGAAGGAAAATTTAAAGAGGAAATCGTCCCCGTAGAGGTCAAGACCAGGAAGGGAACTGTGGTGATAGACACCGACGAACATCCCCGGCCAGACACTTCCCTGGATGCTCTTTCAAAACTCCGACCTGTATTCAAAGAGGGGGGAACCGTAACGGCCGGTAATGCCAGCGGGATCAATGACGCTGCGGCAGCACTTATCTTGATGGCTGAATCAAAAGCCCGGGAGCTGGGCGTAAAGCCCCTGGCAAAAATTATTGCTACCGCTTCTTTTGGTGTAGCTCCCGAGATTATGGGCATTGGGCCGGCCTATGCCATTCCCAGGGCATTGAAGTATGCGGGACTACAACTGGAAGACATCGACTACTTTGAGATCAACGAGGCCTTTGCTGCTCAATTCCTGGCCGTAAATCGGGAATTGAAGCTGGATATGGAGCGCGTAAATGCTAACGGTTCCGGTATTGCTTTGGGTCATCCGGTGGGGTGCACTGGGGTCCGAATTATCGTCACTCTTCTGTCCGAACTGCGCCGTCGTGGCACACGCTACGGGGTGGCCTCCCTGTGCGTGGGTGGCGGCCCGGCCATGGCTACGGTCATCGAAATGCTTGCCTAAAGGCAGAAACAAAAAGAGGGAGGAAAAACTACCATGAAGAAGGTATTGGTTTTGGGAGCAGGCACCATGGGGTCGGGTATAGCCCAGGTGGTTGCCCAGGCCGGGTTTTCTGTTGTCTTATGCGATGTGGAAGATCGTTTTGTACAAAGGGGTGTGTTTCTAATTGAGAAAAACCTGGCCCGTCAGGTGGAAAAGGGGAAGATAACGGCTGCGGATAAAGAAGCTATTCTGGGGCGAATAAAAACTACCACCAATATGGCTGACGGGGCTGATGTTGATCTGGTTATAGAAGCGGTTATTGAAAACCTGGAACTAAAGACAAACGTGTTCCGGGAACTAGACCGTACCATACGGAAAGAGGCCATTCTGGCCAGCAACACCTCGGCTTTAAGTATTAGTGCACTGGCCGCTGCTACTTCCCGGCCAGAAAAGGTCATCGGTATGCACTTCTTTAACCCGGCACCGGTCATGCAACTGGTTGAGGTTGTCAAGGGGTCCGCTACCAGCGAGGAAACCTTTGCCACCATCAAGGCTATGGTGGAAAAACTGGGCAAAACCGCCGTGGCCGTTAATGAGGCACCCGGGTTCATTGTGAACCGCATGCTGGTACCCATGATCAATGAAGCCGCGTACATCCTTATGGAAGGTGTGGCCAGTGCCGAAGATATAGACACGGCCATGAAGTTGGGTGCCAATCACCCCATAGGTCCCCTGGCCCTGGCGGACATGATCGGCATCGATGTATGCCTGGCAGTGATGGAAACTCTGTACGCCGAATTCAGCGATGCCAAGTACCGTCCCTGTCCTCTACTGAGAAAGCTCGTCCGCGCCGGGTACTTGGGACGGAAGACCGGTAAGGGCTTTTATACCTATTAAACTCCCGGGGCGGTTTATGGGAAAGGTTACCCCTTGCACTGAAGAGTTGTGAGGTGATAAATCGTGCCTGTCCACCTTGAATATGCAGGACGAACGGCAATTATCCGGTTAGATAACCCGCCAGTGAATGCCCTGAGCGCAGCGTTATTAAAAGAACTTAGGGAAGCAATTCAAAAGCTGCGGCAGCAAATAGAAGCAGGTGACGTCCGGGCGGTGGTCGTTACCGGTAATGGGCCGAAATCTTTCGTGGCCGGAGCGGACATCACCCGTTTTCTAGAACTTGATCCCGTCAGTGGTCGGGAGCTGGCCAGGGAAGGGCAGGTTATTTTCGAGGAACTGGCTTTCCTCCCCTGTCCGGTAATTGCGGCCGTTAACGGCTATGCCCTGGGCGGCGGGCTGGAGCTGGCTATGGCTTGTGATATCCGGATAGCGGCAGCCAATGCCCGTCTGGGACAGCCCGAAGTGAATTTGGGACTGATCCCCGGCTATGGTGGTACCCAGCGCCTGGCGCGCCTGGTAGGCCCGGGTAAAGCCAAGGAACTGATCTTTACCGGTGAAACGCTCTTAGCGGAAGAGGCGCTGCGTATAGGGCTGGTGGATCGGGTGGTGCCTGAGGGAAAGGCCCTGGAAGAGGCTTTAAGGGTGGCGGCCGTCATTGACGGTAAAGCCCCGCTGGCTGTACGGGCGGCCAAGGAGGCCATCAACCGTGGTTTGGATTTGCCGCTGGACAAAGGGCTGGAAGCAGAGGCAGATCTCTTTGGCAGCCTTTGTGCAACGGAAGACCAGAAAGAAGGAGCCAGAGCTTTCCTGGAAAAGCGGTCACCTCAATTTAGGGGTGCTTGAGGGTTAACTGCTTTAGAAGTAAAAAGGGATCCGCTCTCCAAATAGGGAGCGGATCCCTTTTAATGGGATGTGTCCGACGGTGATTAACTAAAACAGTCGAAGCTTTCCACAGTTCTGAAGAAATCGGGTACCGGTTCTGCGGAGCGTGTTGCAGGATTATAGTTTACATAATTCCAAGATGTCTCTATCATGTCTAACACAGTTAAATACGCTTCGGCCTTCTACGGCCCCTTTCGAGAAGCGGCTGATTCTGCACCCAAATTTGGAGACTGCCGCTCCTACCAAATGGCCCCCCAAACGCGCGCGAGGCATTCTGGGAGGAACCAAAATTTATGCGTTCTGACTTTCGCTTTTTCCATCAACTCCGGGTTCGCTATTCCGAAGTTGACGCACAGGGGATTGTTTTTAACGCCCACTACTTGACTTATTTGGACGTGGCTATTACGGAGTATTTTCGCTACCTTGGTTTTGATTACAAGCAACTGGCCCAGGAAGGTAAAATGGATATGGCCTTGGTAAAAACATGCCTCGAATTCAAGGGACCCGCCTTTTTTGATGAAGTTCTGGAAATAGGGGTTCGTGTTGCTAATATTGGGAATAAAAGTTATACTGTGGACTTTGAGATCTATAAGAAAGATTCTGATGTTTTAGTGCTTAAAGGGCAAACAGTTTATGTAAACTATGATCCCGCGACACGAACTGCAGAACCGGTGCCTGATTTCTTCCGTGCTGCAGTAGAAAAGTTTGAAGGCTTAACAACAAGATAGCCTTGACTTTCTTCCGATCTGTTTCATTTTTCCAACTAGCGTTGTACAAAGAAGAATGGTACTATCCGCCGCGGGAAGAGATCTTTACCAGGGGTAAACGGATAAACCCATCAAAAGATGAGAGTACAGAGCCTCGAGCATAAAGCGGTGCTGTATACAGCATATCCCTATGGGGTTGCCGGGATAGTTTACAAAGGTTAACCATCTCCGGCGGCCGTGCTTTTATTTTTTCAGAGGGAGGGTGCTTCCATTTATGTTTTTCTCATTTTTCTATAAACAGGCACCTAAAACACAAGAAGCAGAACCTTTAATAGAAGAGAATTTTTCACATGTTTCCGTTGAAGAGAAAAATGAAGGCTCGCTATCATTACCATCGCGTGACCTCCTTTCCTATGCGCTGGAGCTGGCACCCTTTATCAAGGGGCTTTTGGGCGAGGAAGTTGGGTTATATGTTTCGAACCTGGAACGGTGCATATACTGTAACCACGGTAGCGTTCGCCTTCCTTTAAAGGCGGGAGATGCCTTTGGAGAGGGGAGTGCAACAGCTCTGGCTTTGAAAAAAAGGCAAAGGATTGTCATGCGTGTGAGAAAAGAAGTTTACGGTATTCCGTATATTGGCATAGCATATCCTATAACTGACCCCGCTACGGGTAAAGTAGTTGGTGCGCTAGCCATAACCTCTCCCATTGACCGCCAGGAAGATCTGATGGCAGCGGCGGAGAAGATGGAAGACCAGGTTAACACTATTGCAACGGCTATAACTAATCTTTCCGCTACTACAGAGGAGTTGGCGGCCACTACGGAAAACTTGAATAGTACCGCTCAAGCTCTCAAGGATGAAGTCAGAAAAACAGATAGCATAGTGAACCTAATACGGGATATTGCCGAGGAGACTCACATGCTGGGTTTAAACGCGGCTATTGAAGCAGCTCGGGTAGGTGATGCAGGACGTGGCTTTAATGTAGTAGCAGGGGAAATACGTAACCTTTCTCAAAATACACAGCGTTCGGCAAAAGAAGTTATGCAAGCACTGCAGGAAATACAACGCTCTATTCTGGATTTGACGCATGCGATTGAACAAATATCGGCGGCGGCTCAACAGCAGGCTGCTTCAACTCAAGAGATAAGTGCTGCAGTTAATGAACTGAGCAATTTGGCAGTAGTTTTAAAAAAGCAGGCTAATGAACTGGTTCGTTAAGGCGAATACTTTAATAGGTAAAGAGGGGGATGAGAAGTTTGAGCGCCAATCCGATAACGGTAGCAGCGGTACAAATGAAATGTTTCCCGGGAAATAAAGAAAAGAACCTGCAAAAAGCATTAACTTTGATTGATGATGCCCGGAGTAAGGGGGCAGAGCTTATTGTTTTGCCTGAGCTTTTTTTAACAGGTTACCGTGTTGAAGAAGAAGATCTTGCCCTGGCCGAGACCATACCGGGGTACGCTGTAGAACAATTAGGAAAGTATGCTCGGGAAAAGAAGGTTTTCTTGGCTGGTACCATCATGGAAGTAGGTGTAAAGAGGGGAGTAGTTTATAATACGGCTTTTTTAATTGGCCCCGATGGGCTAATCGGCACTTATCGCAAAGTTCACCTCTGGGATAGGGAGCAACTGCGGTGGGCCTGTGGCGAGGAATACCCGGTTTTTCCTACTCCCTTTGGCAGGGTCGGAATACAGATATGTTATGAGGTAGGGTTCCCCGAAAGCGCTCGCATCCTTACTTTAAAGGGGGCAGATATGCTCCTTTATCCGTCGGCCTTTGGATTGCCCAGGTTGTATGCGTGGGATCTTGCTACCCGTTCCAGAGCGCTGGAAAACGGGGTGTTTTTAATTGCCGCCAATAGATCTGGTCAGGAAAAGGATACCCAGTTTGCCGGTCACTCTCGGATAGTGAACCCACAGGGTAAGGTTTTAGCGGAGGCTAAAAACGATGATGAGGCAATTGTTGCCACCGTGGATTTGGCTGAGATAGCAGAGCAACGTAGAAGAATCCCTTATCTCAAAGATCTGAAAAGGTTCCTCGTCTTGAAGAAATTGTCAAAGGCAGGCTTTGCTGACATGTTAAATCTAAAAAGTATGGAGGTATAAAAATGTTTTCACACATTTTGGCTAGTGAATACATGGACCAGGGAAAAATATTCGATGTTCTAGTAAAATCTATACAAATAAATACCGTAAACCCTCCCGGAAATGAAGAACCCCTCGCCCTGTACCTAGCCGAACAAATGAGGAGGATAGGTCTAGAAGTTATGGTCGAGTCCCTAGAAAAAAATCGTGCCAATGTAGTAGGGGTACTGAAGGGGCGAGGAGATAAACCGGCACTTTTATATAACGGCCATCTGGATACTGTTCCTACGGGGGGCGTAGGATGGGAATATGATCCACTGTCTGGTCAAATTGTTGGGGATAGAGTTTACGGGCGGGGAGCCGCTGATATGAAGAGTGGCTTAGTGGCTATGATCATGGCTGCCGGTATACTCAAAGCAGCAGGGGTTGAACTGGCTGGAGATCTCATTGTGGCCGGCACCGCTGGCGAAGAGGTGGATAGCGTGGGCGCCAAGCGTCTCCTGCAGAGCGGTGTTTTGAATAAAGTAGGGGCAGTAATAATTGGTGAACCTAGCAATAACAATATTTATGTTGCGGAGAAAGGGGCCTTGTGGTTAAAGATAACTACCTACGGTAAGACCGCCCATGGCTCTATGCCTGAGGAAGGGAAAAACGCCATCCTGATGATGAACACTTTGATTAACGAACTACAACGATATAATTTCAGATTCATGGAGCATCCTTTATTGGGTAAACCATCGTTAAATATAGGGACAATCTCCGGCGGTATAAAAACCAATGTTGTTCCCGATAAGTGTGTGCTGACGGTGGATATACGTACTGTACCGGGAATGGCTCATCAGGAAATACTGAGGGACATACAGGACATATTGGAAGAACAAGGTCTTGAAGCTGAAGTAGAAATTATAAATGATAGGCCTTCCGTTGATACCCCTATGAACCATGAACTTGTAAAGATGGGAGAAAAAGTTGCCAGCCAGACCTTGGGGAGGGAAGTTGCAATAGAGGGGGTTAGCTACTATACTGATGCGGCAGTCTTAATTCCTCCCACAAAACTACCCTTCTTCATATTCGGGCCGGGAGAGGCCAGGCTGGCACATCAGCCAAATGAGTATATAGAAATTTCAAAGCTCCTGGAGGCAATAAGTTTTTATTGTAATTTTGCTATTGAATACTTGAGATAAAAAATTCAGAATCCAAGGATGAGCATTGAAGTACGAGGTCCATATAAACGGTGGGAGCAAAGTTAGGCCATTGACCAAAACTTGGAGATTCTACTGGGGAATAGGCATGTTGACCTTACCCCTATTTTTTGTGTATAATACTTCTTGTTTATGTTGCAAAAGCTTATGTTGCAAAGCCTGTGAACGGGACGAGTAGCCAGGTCCCTCCTGTTGCAGAGAGCCCGGGGAAGCTGGAAACCGGGTACAGGAAGCCATGGCGAAAATCACCCGGGAGGTGCCGGCTGAACGGCGGGGTTATCCCCGTTTAGTAGGCCCGGACGGCTGGCCGCCGTTACCGGCAAAACGAGGGGACAGGTTAGGGAACGTTAACCTGTCTATAAGGGTGGTACCGCGGGAAGATCCCGTCCCTTGGGGCGGGATTTTTTCTATTTTAGCCGGAGACACTTGAACTATTATAAGTAAACTGGGGTGGTTACTGATGGATTACAGCCAGACCTTAAACCTGCCCAAAACCGATTTTCCCATGCGGGCCAATCTGCCCCAGCGGGAACCGGAAATTTTAAAGTTCTGGGATGAAATTAATATTTACCGGTTGGTGCAGCAAAAAAATGCCGGCCGGCCCAAGTTTATTCTGCATGACGGGCCGCCATACGCCAACGGGCACATCCACCTGGGAACTGCCCTGAACAAGGTACTCAAGGATATTGTGGTCAAGTATCATTCCATGGCCGGTTACGATGCCCCCTATGTGCCCGGTTGGGATACCCACGGGTTGCCCATTGAACAGCAGGCCATTAAAAACCTGGGGTTAAACCGGCATGCCGTTCACCCGGTGGAGTTCCGGCACAAGTGCAGGGAATACGCCTTGAAATTTGTGGACGTCCAGCGGCAGGAGTTTAAGCGCCTGGGCGTACGGGGAGACTGGGAGCATCCCTACCTCACCCTGATGCCCCACTATGAGGCGGCGCAAATTGGCGTCTTCGGGGAAATGGCCCGCCGGGGTTACATTTACAAAGGCTTAAAACCCGTTTACTGGTGTGCCACCTGTGAAACGGCCCTGGCTGAGGCGGAAGTGGAATATCAGGATAAAAAGTCCCCGTCCATCTATGTTCGTTTTCCCGTAAAGGATGGAAAAGGGCGTTTGCCGGCGGGCAGCCAGGTGGTCATCTGGACTACCACCCCCTGGACGTTAATTGCCAACGTGGCCGTTTGCCTGCATCCCGATTTTACCTATGTTCTGGTGGCCTCCGGGGAAGAGGAATATGTGGTGGCTAAAGAACTGCTGCCTTCTTTTGCCCGGGCTGTGGGACTCAATGATTGGACCATTAAAGAAGAGTTTGCCGGCAGCGACCTGGAGGGCGTGGTTCTGGGGCATCCCTTTATTGAACGGGATTCCCTGGTCATTTTAGGGGATCACGTTACCCTGGATGCCGGTACCGGTTGCGTGCACACTGCTCCGGGCCACGGCCACGAAGACTACCTGGTGGGGCAGCGCTACGGTTTGCCCATCCTGTCTCCCATTGACGGCCGGGGGCGTTTTACCGGGGAAGCGGGGCAGTTTGCCGGGCAGTTTTATACGGACGCCAACGAGGGTATCATTGCCGAGTTAAGGGCCAGGGGTAAACTGCTCAAAAGCGATACCATAAACCACCAGTACCCCCACTGCTGGCGCTGTAAAAAACCGGTCTTTTTCCGGGCTACGGAACAATGGTTTGCTTCTATTGAGGGCTTTCGCCAGAAAGCTCTGGAGGCCATCCGCCAGGTGCGCTGGATCCCGGCCTGGGGAGAAGAGCGCATTTACAATATGGTGGCCAACCGCGGCGACTGGTGCATTTCCCGGCAGCGGACCTGGGGCGTACCCATACCCATCTTTTACTGCACCGGTTGTGGTAAGGAAATTATTACCGAAGAAACCATATCCAACCTGCAGGAGTTGTTTAAGGAGCACGGGTCGGATATCTGGTTTATGCGGGAAGCAGTGGAACTGCTTCCCCCGGGGTTCAAATGCCCGTCCTGCGGAGCCGGCGAGTTTACCAAGGAAACCGATATCATGGATGTCTGGTTTGACAGCGGCACTTCCCACGTGGGCGTGCTGGAGCAACCGGACATCTGGCCGGAACTGCGCTGGCCGGCGGATCTCTACCTGGAAGGCAGCGACCAGCACCGGGGCTGGTTTAACAGTTCCCTGTCCACGGCGGTGGCGGTGCGGGGTCGGGCCCCGTACCGGGCTGTGCTCACTCACGGTTTTGTGGTTGATGAGCAGGGCCGCAAGATGAGCAAATCCCTGGGTAATGTTATCGATCCCCTGAAGATTATCGATCAAATGGGTGCCGATATTTTGCGCCTGTGGGTGAGCTCTGCCGACTACCGGGGTGATCTGGCGGTATCGCAGAACATTCTCAAGCAAATGACCGAAGCCTACCGCAAGATCCGCAATACCTGCCGGTTTTTATTGGGGAACCTGTATGACTTCGGACCCGGCGACCAGGTACCCTATGACCGGCTTCCCGAGATGGATCGCTGGGCTCTTTTGCGCCTGCACCGGATGATGGAACGGGTGCTAGCTGCCTACAGGGATTACGAGTACCACGTGGTTTTCCATACCATTCATCACTTTTGTACCATTGATATGAGCGCGCTGTATCTGGATATGATTAAAGACCGGCTCTACACCACCCCCGCCCAATCCCCGGAACGCCGGGCGGCCCAGACTGTGCTCTACCAGGTATTACATGCCCTGGTACGTTTGCTTGCACCCATTCTGGCCTTTACCACGGAGGAAATCTGGCGCTATGCCCCGAAAGAAAAGGATGCGCCGGTAAGTGTCCAGCTAACCGACATGCCCCAGGTGAACGAGGATTATCTGGATGTGGAACTGGAAGCCAAATGGGAGCGCCTGCTGGCGGTGCGGGGAGAGGTTACCCGGGCCCTGGAGGCGGCCCGGCGGGAAAAAGTGATTGGCAACTCCTTAGAGGCCGCAGTGGTCCTGTACGCCCGGGAGGAAATGTACGATTTTCTGTCCAGGGCCCGGGATCTGCCTACAATTTTCATCGTTTCGGCCGTGGAGCTGAAAAAGTGGACCGGGGACCTGCCGGAAAAGGCGGTGGTTTCTGAAACAATCCCGGGGCTGGCGGTAGTGGTAGAAAGGGCGCCGGGAGAAAAATGTGAGCGGTGCTGGATGTATCATCCTGGAGTTGGCCGGGATCAGGAGCATCCCACCTTGTGCCCCCGTTGTGTGAAGGTCCTGAGGAGCCGGGGCGGAGCACTGGTGTGAGCGGAGACCAGCGTACCGGCATTAGTTCAAATAAGAAACCCTTCTCCATTGGAGAAGGGTTTCTTTTTCGAGCCGGTAATGACCTGCGCTACAGCCATTACGCATCCCTGCATAGCCTACGGTAACCTTTCGGCTACCGCGGACCATTACGGAACCCGTAATGACCTTTGCTCGACCAGTACAGATACCTGGGAAGCCGGATGCAATCTCTCGACTGCACCAGACCTCACTATTTTGGTCGTAAACCGACAAAAATACTTCCGGCACCTGTACTGATCTTAGCTCGATCAGGGGATATCCCTTACGACCCGGTAGCAATCCTTCGGACTGCTACCGAGCCTGCCGGAACATCCATTGATCTGCCCGCCGGCTGATATCGAGCCTATGCGACCCGATATCAACCTTTGGCCGACTGCTACAGAGCCATTTGCGACCCTGTAGCAGTCTTGGCTCGGCCATTACCGACCCTGTTGTTCGTATTATTACCCTTTCATCAGGTTATATGCAACTACTTCAATGGTAAATAAAACCAAATTACCTTTTTCCTTTAAAACTGCCTTAAAGCCGGTTGAATGGCAAAAGAAGAGACTATTGCGGCCAGGCCCCCTCAAAGTTTACCACTTAGCTTTTCTGATGTCAGTTAGGTGCTTCATTTTGGTTGTTGGCCTTTAGAAAATTTACCCGCCGTGGCTCTCTTAATATAATAAAAAAAGCCCAGAGTAGTAAGTGAGGTGTCTTTTATGTACAGCAGTAGTCTGTGGGACTCTAGCCTGAATGCCCTGCTGGCTCAGGTCCAGGACGAACTGTCGTCCCGGGATGGGCGGATAACGCGCGTTGCTCCGCTTCGTTCCGTGGGGGAGCGGTTGCACATGCAAGTGTGCCTGCGCTATGGCGACCGCCCGGAGTTCTGCCTTCCCCTGGCCTTGCCTGCCAAGATCATTTGGGAAGGAGACGTGGGCACCCTCGTATCTCAGATTCTCTGGGCGGCCGAACACGGCTCTCGGGTGACGGTGGTAGAACCCCTGGAATCCACCCGCTCATTCCGGGTGACGGCTTAACCGAACTAAACCTGCCTTCCCGGCAGGTTTTTTTTGTTTCAAGATGCTTTAAGAAAAAGAAAAAAGCAGGATAAGGTAGGGTGACATCGTATTGGTTATGGGAATGGGGTAATGGGGACTTTACCTGCTGGAAAGGTATAGGAGCATGAAAAATCTTGCTAAACACCTGAAAAGGATCCTGGGCAAAGAAAAGGTTTTTACCTCCCCGGAAGATTGCCTTTGCTATTCCTACGATGGCACTTTTAAGACCGGTGTTCCCGGGGTGGTGGTACGCCCTTCGTCAACCGAAGAGGTGGCGGCGGTGGTGAAACTGGCTTCTCGAGAGAGAATTCCTGTGGTACCCCGGGGGGCTGGAACCGGTTTGAGCGGTGGTGCCGTGCCTTTGGAAGGGAGCCTGGTCATTGACCTGACGGCCATGGACAGGATTGTTAAAATAGACCCCGCTGAGATGCTGGCCGTGGTGGAGCCCGGTGTCATTACCGCCCACCTGCACAAAACGGTGGAAAATATGGGACTTTTTTACCCACCCGATCCCTCCAGTGCCAATGTTTCTACCATTGGGGGCAATATTGCCGAGTGCGCGGGGGGCCCCCGGGGGTTGAAATACGGCGTGACCAGGGATTATGTGTTGGGTGTCCAGGTGGTTCTAGCCAGCGGGGAAGTAATTCAGTGCGGGGGCGAGACAGTAAAAAATGTCTGCGGATACGATCTGCGCGGTCTTTTCGTGGGTTCCGAGGGTACGCTGGGCATTATCACCCGGGCTAACTTGCGCCTGCTCCCGAAACCACAGGCCAGGCAAACCATCCGGGCGGACTTTAAAACCATCGAAGATGCGGCCAAGACCATAACCGCCATAATTGGCGCCGGGGTAATTCCCGCTGCCCTGGAAATAATGGACGATGTGACCATTCGCTGCGTGGAAAATTTTTTGCATATTGGTTTGCCCCTTGATGTGGAAGCCATTCTTTTGATGGAGGTGGACGGCCCGGCGGTATCCCTGCCCGGCCAGGTCAAGACCATAGCCGCCCTGTGCCGGCAGCACGGTGCTGCCAGGGTGAAGGTAGCCGAAACAGAAGCGGAAGGGGCGGAACTGTGGAGGGCAAGGAAGGCCGTTTCCCCGGCTGTAGTGCAGGTCAAGCCTACCAAAATTTCCGAAGATGCCACCGTCCCCCGGAGCAATGTCCCGGCTATGATCAGGGGTATCAAGGAGATTGCCAGGAAACACGACCTGGTTATTGCTATTTTTGGCCATGCCGGAGACGGCAATTTGCACCCCAATCTTTTAATAGATAAAAGCAACCCGGAGGAAATGGAACGGGCGGAAGCAGCTATTGAGGAAATGTTCAAGCTGGCCCTTTCCCTGGGCGGCACGCTGTCCGGTGAACACGGAATAGGCCTGCTCAAGGCTCCCTTTTTGGAAATGGAATTTGGCAAAGCGGGTGTAGCAGTGATGCGACGGATTAAAGAAACCCTGGATCCTCTGGGCATTCTAAACCCGGGCAAAATCTTTGGAGGGATCAGCAGTTGAACGACGATGCTGGCGCCGCCAAATACCAGATAAACCGCTGCAGTAAATGCGGGTCGTGCCGGGAAGTGTGTCCCGTTTTTTCCGAGATGGGGAGCGAGTCCTGGGTGGCCCGGGCCAGGGTGCAGCTGGCCAATGCTGCTATAGAAGGTCAAATTGATTTTTCCCGGCGGTTTAGGGAGATTATGGAAAGCTGTCTACTGTGCAAGGCCTGTGTTGCTCACTGTCCGAACGGCGTAAGAGTAGATAAGCTTGTCCTCTGGGCCAGGCAGGAGGCGGCGCACAAACAAGGGCTGCCTTTCATCAAGAAGTCAATTCTGCGCAACGTTTTGCGCTACAATCACAGGCTCGAACTATTAGCCAGGGTTTTAGCGGCTTACCGGGCAACGGGCCTGCGTTTGTCCAAAAAGGAAGGCCTTTTGCCGCCTGCCCGTGTAGCCCCTTTCAGGCGGTTGGTGCAAATAAAAAAGCTGGAAAAACCTTCACTTTTGGTTGCTTATTTCACCGGCTGCATGACCCAGTACGTGTATCATCAGACGGGTTTGGCCGTGCTGGACGTGTTAGCCGAAAACAACGTCCAGGTGGTGCTTCCCGAGCAGTACTGCTGCGGGATGCCTGCCCTGACTGCCGGAGACAGCCAGACAGTGCGCGAACTGGCCAGGCGCAATGTGGAAAGTATTATGAAAACGGGTGTTGATTGCATCGTTACTGATTGCCCTACCTGTGGCGAGATGTTGAAAAGTTACGGAGAGTTGCTTGGGGAAGATGCCGCAGGGGACTTTAGCTACAAAGTCCAGGATATATCTTATTTTCTGGTGCATACAGTCGGCTTCCGGGAACCTGCCGGAAAACTACCCCTGGTTGTCACCTACCACGACCCCTGCCATTTGAAACGGGGTCAGGGCATTTCGTCGGAACCGAGAAAAATTCTGGCCGCAATTCCGGGGCTTTCCCTCAAAGAAATGGCTGAGAGCGACCGGTGCTGTGGTTCGGCGGGTTCCTTCGGCATTACCCATTACGAGCTTTCCATGAAAATACTCAAGCGTAAAGTAGAAAACATCAAGGCTACCGGTGCCCAAGCGGTGGTTACGGGCTGTCCTTCCTGCCGCCTGCAAATTGAGTACGGCCTGAACCAGGCGGGTATTTTTATTCCCGTAATGCACACGGTGGAATTGTTGAGCCGGGTTTACGGCCTGGCCGACGCCTCCCTTTCCTTACCTTCTGTTTGCCAACGGCAGGAATTAGTTGCCCCCACAGCGAATAATTAGCAGATGGCCAATTTACTGGGGGGGAGGGTGGGGGTTTTTGAGTTTATGGGATAACTTAAAAAGGAAAGTTTTCCCCGATCTCTCCCTGGATGTGCGTTTGCCGTCCCTGGAGTATGTCCAGGGAGGGACGATACAAGGGGAAGTTCTTTTGAAAGCGGTAAAAACTTCCCGGCGCATCAAGGGGATACAGCTGGAATTATTGGAGGAATGGCATGAGGGAGAGGAAGGGGAGAAGAGACGTCACCGGCAAAGGGAAACCGCGGCCAAAATGGACCTGGCCAGGGAAGTGACCGTAGATCCGGGCAAAGTATTGGAATTGCCTTTCACCTTGCACCTGCCCTTGAACCTGGCCATCAGCAGTGATCACCACCGTTGTTTTTTACGTGTGCAGGTGGTGATTGCCTTTGCCCCCGATGTCACCCGCATGATCGAACTGACCATAAGGCCTTCCCCGGCCATCACTGCCGTATGGGAAGCCTTGTCCTGGCATTTGGGTTTTGCCTCCTGTGGCCTTACCTCTACCTCCCGGCAGCAGGCATTTAAATTTTGTTCCGGTCCCGGTACACCCACCGATTTTCGGCACATTGAACACGTTGAAATGATTTTTGTAAACGAAGAGGACGGACTGCGCATTCACATGAAGGCAAAGGTTGACCTGTTAGGCAATCTTGATGCCGATAATTATTTCACCCTTTTCATTCCCTATCAGGAAATGTTCCGTTTCGATGGTACGCCGGCTCATCAGTGTATTGGTGAAAGGATTATCCGGCGTTTATGGGACGCTTTGAGGCCGGTGGGCAAGAGCCACTTAACCGGAAAGGAACCCAGTTGCTGATTATACTCAAAAGCTATTTACAATTTGTTCTAAAGATGATACAATTTAAGGAAATTAACAATTAAATATTTTATGTCCTGAACGCTTAATTCTTTACTCAAAGAAGCGGAGGACCCATTTTCCTGGGGTGAATCCCCCTGGAAACGAGGCGCCCGTGATGCGTGGCGTTTTACCAAGTTTCCCGGGGGTAGGGTTATCCTTTCAACCCGAACCCGTCAGCTAACTTCGTAAGCGTGGAAGGGAGGACATGTGCTTGGGCTGGCGCACGGCTTTTTCTGTGCCTGTGTGCCGGAGCTGGGTATTTGCTTGCTGTCTTCCACCCCAGGAAAAATTCCTGGGGGTTTTTTACGTGTTTGGTAAAACTTTGCATAAGGAGGGGTTAAAAATGGCAATTTTTCCAATGCCTCCGGCTGGATTTGATTCCGAAGAAAAACGTCGCATCTCCCTGGAACGGGCCCGGGAGCTAAAAGAGCGTATTCGCGATTACCTGCAGGTTAAAGATAAGATATTAACCGGTCTTGATCTGGCAGAACCGCTGGAAGCAGCCCGGGAAAAAATCCTGGCTATTTTCAATGCCGGGAAAGAGCAGTGGGCAGACTGGCACTGGCAAATGGCCCACCGCATTACCAATGTAGAGCTGTTGAGCCAGATCGTGGACTTAACACCTGAGGAACGGCAGAGTGTTGCTGAAGTGGGAAAACGTTTCCGGTGGGCCATTTCTCCTTACTACGCCAGCCTGCTGGCCGTTGACCGTCCGGGTGGCCCCATCTGGCTGCAGTCAGTGCCCCAGGAGGCCGAGTTAAACGATAGTGGTGGCAGTGAAGATCCCATGGCCGAGGCTTTTACCAACCCGGCACCGGCCATTACCCGCCGTTACCCCGACCGCCTGATTATCAATGTAACCAATCAGTGTGCCATGTATTGCCGCCACTGCCAGCGGCGCCGCAATATCGGGGAAATAGACCGGCACCAGCCCAGGGAAGTCCTCAAGGCAGCACTGGATTACATCCGGGCTAATCCGGAAATCCGGGACGTGCTGATTACCGGCGGCGATGCCCTGCTTTTAAGTGATCGTTGCCTGGATTGGTTATTGAGCGAACTGGATGCCATCCCCCACGTGGAAATAAAGCGTATCGGGACCAGGGCCATCGTGACCATGCCCCAGCGCATTACGCCCGCGCTGTGTACCATCCTGGAAAAGCACCCGCCCATATACATCAACACCCAGTTCAATCACCCCTTGGAGATCACACCGGAAGTAAAGGAGGCCTGTGATCGCCTGGTTAAGGCGGGTGTGGTTCTGGGTAACCAGGCCGTATTGCTGAAAGGGGTCAACAATAATCCCCATGTGATGAAAAAACTGAACCAAACCCTTTTGCGCATCCGCGTCCGTCCCTATTACATCTTTCACGCCAAAGAGGTCAAAGGAACCAGGCACTTTATTACCTCCGTGGATGAGGGAATTGAGATTATGGAAAAACTGAGGGGTTACACCTCCGGGCTGGCCGTACCAACCTATATCATCAACGCCCCGGGTGGCCTAGGGAAAACACCCGTGTTACCCAAGTATATGGTGTTCCGGGACGACAAGCAGGTGGTCTTTCGCACCTGGGAAAAAAAGATCATTTCTTACCCCAACCGCCACTAGGGGAAAAACGTGCCGGCACGGGTTTACCGTGCCGGCTTATAGTATAGTTATTAGGTTTCGGATTCCACAAAATTTGGGCGGCTTAAATTTATTATAGTAATAAAAAACATCACCCATGGGACAATATAAAAAAGCAACCAGGAGTGATGGCCATGGAGGAATACATCCGTTCCCGCGTCCCATGGAGTACCGAACCAAGCCTTAAAACAAAGACCGGGGAAGTGGGCATAGATTTTGATGAATTCATCGAAGGGTTGAAAGACGGCAAGAGCGATGCGGAAATGGCTGCTGAATTTGGGGTGACCGAAAAACTTATTTATCATTTGCGCGACCGTTTCGAACGGTATGGTATTGGTTCCATTATGGGGCAGGATTAGGACCAGATTTTGTTTTTTCTGTTCTTCAAACAGATTCCATTGTGGAAGAGAATAGGGAGGTGGTTAGGCCACCTCCCCGGCCAACAACTACTTGAGCAGGTTTTGTTCGGCAAACAGAATCATCTGCCGGACCATATTGCCGCCCAGTTTGCCGCCGATACGTCCACCTACGGCGCCGCAGGCCCGGGAGCTCAAGTCTCCCCAGTAACCGTTTTTAATGTGTGGCGTGAGTCCCAATTCTTGAGCGATTTCGTACTTCATTTGATCTAAAATGCGGTTCCAGTTCTGGGGAGTGGCCACGCGCTCACCAACATGCAACGGATACCCCAGTTCATTGGCTATCTCATATTTCAAGGCATCCAGGCGGAAGTCAGCTGCCGGTACCAATAATTGGTTCTGGTTTGGCATGCGGCAACACCTCCTCAACCTTATTGTTTCCGTCCATATAGACGATCATCCTGTCAATTTGAGGGAGAATTACAAATTAGAGCCCTCTTTAAAAAAGGTCCTGGGTCTATAATAAAGTCAACCCAGGACCATGGTATTTTATGTAAAAAAATTTAACTATACTTTCTCGCACAGAAAGGACGGGTTGTGCTATAATAAACGAATATAAAAAGGGCAAGAATTGAGGAGGGATTTATGCTGTACCCAGAAAAATTTGCCAAGTTCGGCCTTACCTTTGACGATGTTTTGCTTATTCCGGCAAAATCCGAGGTATTGCCTGGGGATGTGGACACCACCACTTACCTCACCCGGGATATTAAGCTAAATATCCCCCTGATGAGCGCTGCCATGGATACGGTGACCGAATCCCGCATGGCCATTGCCATTGCCCGGGAAGGCGGGATCGGGGTAATCCATAAAAATATGTCCATTGAACGGCAGGCCCTGGAAGTGGACCGGGTCAAGCGCTCGGAACACGGAGTAATTTCCGATCCCATTTTCCTGTCCCCGGAAAGCCCCATCAGTGAAGCCCTGCTGTTAATGGAACGTTATCGCATTTCAGGGGTACCGATCACTGTCAACGGTAAACTGGTAGGTATTCTGACCAACCGGGACCTCCGGTTTGAGCGGGATTTCAGTAAACCGGTAGGGGAAGTAATGACCAAGGACAACCTGGTCACGGCTCCGGTGGGGACAACCCTGGAGCAGGCCAAGGAAATTTTACGACGGCACAAGGTGGAAAAATTGCCCATTGTCGATGAGGATTTTAATCTGCGGGGGCTAATAACCATCAAGGATATCGAAAAAGCGCGCCAGTATCCTTTATCGGCCAAGGACAAAAAGGGACGGCTTCTGGTGGCGGCGGCGGTGGGCGTCAGCGCCGATACGGAAGAACGGGCAGATGCTTTGGTTCGTGCCGGTGTGGACGCCATTGTGGTGGATACCGCCCACGGCCACAGCAAGGGGGTGCTGGAAACCGTGGCCAGAATCAAGCGCAAATATCCCGAGGTGGCCGTGATTGCCGGTAATGTGGCCACCGCCGAAGGAACGCGGGATTTAATCCGGGCCGGCGCCGATGCGGTCAAGGTGGGCATCGGGCCCGGTTCCATCTGCACTACGCGGGTGGTGGCCGGTGCGGGAGTACCCCAAATTACCGCCATTTATGAATGCGCCCAGGAGGCCATGGCGCACAATACGCCCATTATTGCCGATGGCGGGATTAAATATTCCGGGGATATTACTAAGGCCATCGCCGCCGGGGCGGACGTGGTGATGATTGGCAGCCTGTTTGCCGGAACGGAAGAAAGCCCGGGGGAAATTGAAATTTATCAGGGACGCAGCTATAAGGTCTACCGGGGCATGGGTTCCCTGGGGGCGATGAAAGAAGGCAGCAGCGACCGTTACTTTCAGGAGCACCAGCTCAAACTGGTTCCGGAAGGAGTGGAGGGGCGCGTTCCCTACCGGGGACCCCTGTCAGAAACTGTTTTTCAGCTTATCGGAGGTTTGCGGGCCGGCATGGGCTATTGTGGTTGCCGGAACATCCACGAACTCAAAACCAAAACCCGGTTCATGCGCATCACACCGGCCGGCTTGCGGGAAAGCCATCCCCACGATGTGGTTATCACCAAGGAAGCTCCCAACTACAGCCTTAAGTAAACGAAAAAACCTCTTCCACCAGCGGGAGAGGTTTTAACTCTTTTTTAACCTTTATTTACACTGCTCCCGGAAGAACACCCCTTGCCGCATAAAGAGCATTTCCTTAAATAGTTCAATATCTTTCTGGGGTACCCGCTTTCCGTAGCGAACCATGAGCACGTTGGCTATGTGTTCCAGGATATCGGGATCATCGGTGAGTTCCTTTTGCATTCCTGCCGAGCCAAAAAGTTTAGCCAGCATTTTCTGATACTGCCACACGTCAAGGCCCGTGTTCCGCAGATCCCAGTGCCAGCAAAACTCTATGGTAATGACAATATAGCTCTCCATTACCGGGTTAGAAAAGGCCAACTCTAAAAGCTTCCGGGCCAGTTTATATTCACGCCAGTCCGGGCTGACTTCAATAGCTCCCAGCTCCAACACCCGCGGGTGCTTGCTCCAGCGGCTATGGCGGTCCGGCGGCAGAAAAGTGACATAACCGACGACCTTTGATCCTACGCGCACAATGTAAACCATGCCTTCCGGCAGATCGGCTATTTCCTTCAGAGCAGCTTTTTGTTTTTCCGGCTGGCGAAAATTATTTAATTTTTCATCGAAGGTTAATGTGCCCAGGTAATCACCGCTTACAGGTCCTTCTAAAACGGCTACCCCGTGGGGAATAATTACCTGGAACGTATTTACTGTCTCCGCACAGGCGGTGCACATGATGTTCACCTCCGATGTTTTTTGCCCGGAATGACCATCCAGCCATTCAGGATTGTATTTGACCATTCAGTCCTAAAACCAGTGGGTGGAGATTATCATGCTCGAAAACGTTCAGGGTTGTATTTGACCATTCAGCCCCTTAATTCAACCGTTTGCTTGATCCAATTATAACCTACCTGTCGTCTAGCTGACAACAGAAATTTTTCTGTAGAATTGTGCAGGAAAAAAGTGGTAAAAAGTGGCATATCTTTGCAGGGGAAACAATATGCGTCAGGGAATAGATCCATTATTTCTAGAGAAGTTAGGAGGAAGGTGGTCTTTTTGCCATGGAAGGAAAACTCTATTCCCTGACCGATGTTTTAAAGAAGACACTGTTTTTCTTTGATTCCTTAACCGTAGCGGAATTAACTCCCTACGTGCACAAGCGGATGATGCGCGATTACACCCTCTCTCAAGTGGAAGAAAAGGTCGTGCTTTGTTTGCGTCAACATTCCTGTTTTTTTGTGGATAACCGTAACGCCTGGCACCTGGATTTGGAAGGGAACCGGGAAAATGATGCTTTTTACGCCCTGCTGCTCAAGCGCCAGAAACCCATGAGTTTAAAGGAGCTCAAGGGTGCCGCTTGGGGTAAAAACAAGAAAAACAAGCGCCTGGTGGCCGAGGAAGCCAGCCTCATTTCCGATGGGCGCTTTATTCAGCTGGACAACGGTTACTGGGGGCTGACCGAATGGGAGGTGGAGGCCGGGCAGTACGCCCTGAAACATCTGGTGATCAAGGCTCTAAAAACCCATCCTCAGGGTTTAAGCCTGCAGCAGATTTATGAAGTGGTCAATGCCTGGCGCCAAACCACGGTAACAGCCATCGAGGGGGTGCTCCGGAAGTTTCCCTATTTCGAGCTGGTGGGGGAAGGGGTATGGACCTACAACCCCGGTGTACAGTCGGCCTACGAGGCCCTGACGAAACGCTACCTGGCCGCTTTGAACCGTCAAAAGGCACGCTGGCACCGGGACCGGGAGCGCTGGCGCAGAAAGATCAGCACGCTGGAGCAGCAACTGCAAGAGGTCAATGCCGCCTACCGGGAGGCAGCGGCGGCCCTTGCCCAGCGGGCAGAGGAAGTGGCCCATCATGAATACCTGGTGACCCAGATGGCGGAAAAGGATTTGCTCCTTTCCCTGCGCAAGAAGGAAATATTACGCTACCGGGAGCACATCAACAAGCTGGAGGCCAAGGCCAACAGTATTCTGCATCAATGCCGCCTTTGGGTAAAAAGGGCCCGGGACGGCGAACAGGAAATCACCCAGTTGCGCCAGGTGCTGGCCAAGAACCAGGCCAGTCTGGAAACCATGTTTACCAAGCTGCAGCAATATAAAGAGCGGGACCGGGAAAACAAGAGCAAATTAGCTGAGCTCAAGGAACAGCATGCCACCAGGGTGGCGGAGCTGCAGACGGAAATTGTCGAACTCAGGCAAAAACTGGAGCGGGCTCAGGAAATGGCCTTACAGGAGGAAAGACAGCTGCGGGAAGAAATCAGCCTTTTAAGCAACGACTTGAAAGAGGCGCTGGAAAAGGGGGAAGAAGCACAACGTTCCCTGCGCTTTACCCAGAAGGAACTGCAGCGCTGCCAGGAACAATACCGTCGCCTGCAGGGTAGTTTGAAAAATCCCCTGGTTAGGCTGGTCATCCGTTTTTGTTCCTGGTTTGGGGGACCGACAGGGCAGCCGATTTAAAGCCCGGGGCCGCACCGGAAGTGGTGGGCCCCAATTTTATGCCTTAGTTTTATGCCTTAGTTTTATGCCTAAATGTTTTTATGTTATATTGTTTCCGGGGGGATCTAAATGAAAAAAATCCTGGTAGCCGATGATGAGGCTAAGATCAGAGAATTGGTGCGTATGTATCTGGAAAAGGAAGGGTTTAAAGTAACGGAGGCCACCGATGGAGCCTCCGCTTTGGATTACCTCGCCCGGGAACATTTTGATTTGGTGATTCTTGATCTTATGATGCCCAATACCGATGGTTGGACGGTATGCCGGGAGATCCGCAAACAGGATAACCCGGTGCCCATCATTATGCTCACCGCCCGGGGGGATGAGATTGACCGGGTGCTGGGGCTGGAACTGGGGGCCGATGATTATGTGGTTAAACCTTTCAGCCCCCGGGAACTGGTGGCCCGGGTGAAGGCGGTCTTGCGCCGTTTTGGCGGGGAAAAAAACGAGCCGGAGGTTCTCGTTTATGACGGGTTGACCATCGACCCCTCTTCTCGCAAGGTAGAAGTAAACGGACAGGTGGTGAACCTTACTCCCAAGGAATACGACTTGCTTTATACGATGGCCCTATCACCAGGCCGTGTCTTTACCCGGGAACAGTTGCTGGAAAAGGTCTGGGGTTATGATTTTTTTGGTGAAATGCGGACGGTGGATACCCATATAACCAGGCTCCGGGAAAAGTTATCCCGGGTTCCAGGAGCAGCCCAGTACATTGTCACCGTATGGGGTGTGGGATATAAATTCGAGGTGAACAAATGAAGGTACGGGGAATTGTAGGGAAACTCTGGCTGGCCATGCTGGTCCTGGTGGTAGGGGTTCTGGGGTTATCCGCGCTGATCCAGGCCGGTATTCTGGAAAAAATCTATTACGAACAGCAAACGGCCAGGTTGGTGGTACAAGGGGAAAGACTGGCGGAGATCCTGGTAGAACAGCAGGATCCCTACCTGGCCGCCCGGCAGGTGGACTTACTGGCCAGGTTGATGAATGCCAGCGTGATGGTGGTTGACCCGCGGGGCTACGTCGAGCACTGGCAGGCCATGGGCATGGGCCACATGATGCCCCACATGGGGGGAGCCCCCTGGTCCGGGGGTGGCCGGGGTCAGGGAGCGCCCTGGCGAGGTGGAGCAAGCGACGGGGCATCTCCGGGTAAGGAGCAATCCTTTCAATTCCGGTTTGGCCAAGAGGCAATGAATGGTGTGCCCTGCCCCACACCGCCTGTCAGTCGCGGTGAAGGGGGGGGTTTGGCCGCCATGATGCCCTTTGACCGGGAACAGATCCAACGGGTGCTGGCCGGTGAAAGGGTTGTGCGCCGGGAATATAACCCCTTTTTTAATGCCGATGTGGTGGTAGCCGGCATTCCCCTGCAAAAGGGAAAACAGGTCTTTGGAGCGCTGTTTATTCATGCTCCGGTGGCTCCCCTAGCCGCAAACCTTAAGGCCTTACAGCAATCCAGCTTTTATGCCCTGGCCCTGGGGGCTGTAATGGCTACATTGCTCGGCCTCCTCCTCTCCCGCACCCTGGCCAGGCCTCTGGTGGAAATGAATCGGATTGCTCAGGCCATGGCCCGGGGAGATTTTACCCGCCAGGTGACGGTACGTTCCAGGGACGAAATCGGGGCCCTGGCCCAATCACTTAACACCCTTTCCCGGGAATTGCGGGAAAAAATATCCGCTTTACAAAAGCTCGATGCCGCACGCAAGGAATTTGTGGCCAACGTTTCCCACGAGTTGCGCACACCCCTGACCATTATGCAGGGTTATACCGAGGCCATCCTGGACGGCCTGGCTCGGGATGAAGGCCAGCGCCGGGAATACCTGCAAAACATATTGGAAGAAATTTTACGCCTGCGTCGCCTGGTGGATGACCTCCTGGATCTTCGTCGCATGGAATCAGGGCGGATCACCCTGCGCAAACAGCCGGTGGATATAAAAGCGCTCGTTAACCAAGTGGTGGAACGGTTTTCCGGCGTGGCCGGGGAAAAGGGTACACTCCTGGAAGTTTATTTGCCGGATGACTTGCCGCCGGTTTGCGGCGACGGCGATCGCCTGGCCCAGGTGCTATATAACTTGATTGATAATGCCCTGAGGGTTACGCCTGCCGGTGGCCGGGTGGAAGTTGCGGCCCGGCAGGTGGCCGGCAAGGTGGAAATTGCCGTAAAAGATACGGGGCCGGGGATTCCCGCCCATGAAATACCTCTCATTTGGGAACGGTTTTATAAGGGTGACCCCTCCCGCCGGCGTGCTGGGGGTGGGAGCGGCCTGGGCCTAGCCATTGCCAAACAGATCATCGACCTGCATGGCGGGGAAATCAAGGTAGATAGCGAACCGGGGCAGGGGGCTACCTTTACCATCGCCCTGGAAGCCGCTCTGATGGATACATGAAAAATGCTGTTTTAAAGGTTCTTCGCCGGACCCATAACTTGCATATGCAGGCCGTTATCCTGGAGAGCTCTTTTACAGCAAGGGACAACCGGGGACCGGGGGATTCCGGTACATGAAAAAAGAGGGCCGGTACCTTTGAGGTACCAGCCCTCCTTGGTTATTTCCGGTATTAACTGCCGGTGGAGGGTGCGGGGTTGGGGTTACTGTTCCAGTAACCGCCCATCATCCCCCAGCCGGGACCCTTCCCCCAACCGCCCCTCCCGCCCATGGGGCCGAAACCAGGGCAGACGCCCGGGCCGTACCCGGCAAAACGGTCGGGATTTTCGGCAAAGAATTTCTGCCTGGCGTCCAGGTTGGCCTTAATTTGCTGCCCCTGTTCCGGGGTGAGCCGGCCATATTCCACGTACTTGTCTATCATTTGCTTTCTCAGGTTGATTATTTGCTGATGCAGGGCGCTCAACTCTTTGGCCTGCTCCGGAGTGAGGGCGGCGGATACCGTGGCTGCCAGGGCCGGGACGGCCATGGCCAGGACCAGGATGGTGGCTAGGATGATCACCAGTTTCTTTTTCATGGGATTCACCTCCTTGAGCTGGAATTCTTATCTGGGTTTATTATACCCTTCAATTATCACAAAGTAGTTGGGAAACTGTTACGATTTTGTTACAAAGAACAAATCTAATGATCAACATCAAGAAAAGAAATCATTCTTCCCAAGAGAGTTATGTTATAATTCTGGCATCAGAGTGGTTAAACGAGGTGTATAACGTGGCGGACAAAGTGGTGATTTTAACTGGCGGTGTGTCCAGGGAAGAGATCGCTTTAGATCCTCTGACCAGGAAAATTTACCTGGAGCTCCCGGAACCAAGTTTGGAAGATAACCGGGCCGATGTGGACAGGCTGGCAGCGGCTTTAGAGAAGTTATTGGGGCCGGTAGTTGTGCCCCTGGCGGCAATGCGCCGCATTCCCACTGTTTTGCGGGATGCGGACTGGCGGGTAACAGTCACAGTAGGGGCGGGGGCTCCCGGGGTATGGAACCTGGTGGATGTGGAGCCCGGAGATACCGTCAAACGCCATTACGGCCTGGCCGTAGATATCGGCACGACCACCGTGGTGGTTTACCTGGTGAACATGCACGACGGGCGAATTATGGGCACGGCAGCGGATTACAACGGGCAGGTTGGCCTGGGGGAGGACATCCTCACCCGCATATACCTGGCGGGCACGCCCGGGGGCTTGGAGCAATTGCAACGGGCCATCCTCGATACTCTGAACGGTTTGATCAGGCGGTTAACTGGCGAGCATGGACTGGCCGGGCGCGAGATCAGCGCCGTTGCCGTAGGTGCCAATAGCACTATGGTTCACCTGTTTCTGGGGCTGGACCCCTCCCGCATTTGCATGGCCCCGTACATTCCGGTGGTAAACAACCCGGGCCTTATACCTGCCGGGCAGCTGAGATTGGAAATTAACCCCCTGGCGCCCGTCTACTGCCTCCCCTCCGTGGGCAGTTACGTGGGCGGGGATGTGATTGCCGGCGTACTGGCCAGTGGTTTGCACCAGCAGCCGGAGCTCTCTTTGTTTGTAGACATTGGTACCAATGGGGAAATTATTTTGGGCAACCGGGATTGGCTGGTGGGCTGCGCCGGGGCCGCCGGGCCGGCCCTGGAGGGTGGTGTGGCGGAATGCGGCATGCGTGCTGAGCCGGGGGCCATAGACAGCGTGTCTATCGATCCCGAAAGTGGCAAGGTCCGCTACACAACCATCGGCGGTGCGCCCCCCATGGGCATTTGCGGCTCCGGGCTGGTGGACTGCCTGGCGGAACTTTTGCTGGTGGGTATCGTCGACCGGGCGGGGCGTTTCAAGGACGGGCGCAGGGAGTTCGTGGTGGTGCCCGCGTCGGAATCGGCTACCGGCAAGGACATTGTGGTTACCCAGGTGGACATCAACAATCTCATGCGCACCAAGGGGGCGGTTAATGCTGCCCTGGAATTGTTGCTGGAAAGTGTGGGCTGCGATCTTTCCGACATCAGCCGCTTCTATGCTGCCGGCGCCTTTGGCCAGTACCTGCACCTGGAGTCGGCCATCACCATCGGCCTTTACCCCGATTTGCCCCGGGATAAAATGGTACGCCTGGGCAACGCTTCGGGAGAAGGGGCGCGGCTGGTGCTGCTCTCCAACCGGAAGCGCGCGGAGGCTGAGGCCATTGCCCGCAACATCACTTATTTCGAGCTCAACGCCAACCAGGTCTTTATGAATAAATTCATCGGGAGCAAATTTCTACCCCACACCAACCTTGACTATTACCCCACGGTAAAGGCAAAGTTAATTGAGCGGGGGCTGGTGGAAGGTTAGATGTGAAATCCGCCGGTTCGTTTTTTGTTAATGTTATTTTGCTTTTCGAACACGACTGTAACGCTACTTGCGGGATGCGGGCTAAGGCGTAAGGATGGGTAATTCCCTGCCCCCTATTTGCCCCAGGGTTATTGCATATACTGGTCAGTAAAACGGCTATATTAAAAAAGCAAGGCCATTTCACCAGGGGGGAAAAGGGGGAGAAAATAAATTGATTTACTTCGACAACGCGGCCACCTCCTGGCCCAAGCCGCCGGAAGTGCTGGCGGCCATGGAGCATTGCCTGCGGGAAGTGGGGGCCAACCCGGGGCGGGCGGGGCACAAACTGGCCCTGGCAGCCAACCGCTTGGTGGATGAAACGAGGAAGGAACTGGCCGCTTTGTTCAACATCCGGGATCCCGACCGCATCGTGTTTGGCTTAAATGCCACCGAAGCCCTGAACTTGGCCATCAAGGGGCTGCTAAAGCCCGGGCAGCATGTGGTTACCAGCTCCATGGAACACAATTCGGTTACCCGCCCCCTCCATGTCCTGCAGGGGCGGGGGGTGGAGGTAACCAAGGTGCCCTGCGACCATACCGGGGCCATCCGGGTGGAAGATGTGGCCGCCGCTATTCGGCCTGATACCGTAGCCATTATCATGACCCATGCCTCCAATGTGACCGGAACCATCATGCCCGTGGCCGCAGTCGGCCGCCTGGCCCGGGAAAAGGGGTTGCGCTTCATTGTGGATGCCGCTCAGACGGCGGGGGTGCTGGATGTTGACGTAGAGGCGATGCATATTGACCTACTGGCTTTTCCCGGCCACAAGAGCCTGTTCGGCCCGCCGGGGACGGGGGGATTGTATGTGGCCGGGGGGTTGGAACTGACGCCGTTAAAAGAAGGGGGGACCGGCAGCCACTCGGATGTGCCAGGCCAGCCGGAGGTGCTGCCCGAGCGCTACGAGAGCGGCACCCTGAACACGGTGGGCCTGGCCGGTTTGGGGGCGGGGGTTAAATTTATCCGTCGGGAGGGTATAGAGAAAATCAGGCGGCACGAGCAGGATTTGACCGGGCAGTTCCTGGAAGGACTCAAGAAAATTGAAGGCATACGGGTATACGGACCACGGGATGCAGCACGCCAGGTTCCGGTGGTTTCCTTTGCCGTAAAAAATCGGCCGGCGGGGGATATTGGCACCATTCTGGACCAAAAGTATAACATTGCCTGCCGGGCCGGGCTGCACTGCGCCCCCGACGCCCACCGGACACTGGGTACTTTTGAACAAAAACTGGTCCGTTTCAGCTTTTCGTATTTTAACCGGCCTGACGAGGTGGATTATGCCCTCAGGTGTCTTTTGGAGATTGTGGAAAAAGACATACCAGCGCCCGAAGGCAGCAGTGGCTGCGGGTGCTAGTGGACATCGAAAAGGGGGGACCGTAAAATGTATGGTTCCCCCGGTTTAACTGAACATTTATGATAAATTAAACCTTTACATTGGACTGGATCCATTCGGCGATGGCTTCCAGGGGGGTGCCGGGAGTAAACAACTCCTTAACCCAACCGCCTTCCTTAAGGGCCCTTATATCGTCCTCGGGGATGGTACCTCCTCCAATGACAATGATATCATCGGCACCGTTTTCCCTGAGCAGCTGTGTCACCCTGGGAATAAGGGTCATATGGGCCCCGGAAAGAATGCTTAAACCAACCACGTCCACATCTTCCTGGATTGCGGCCTCTACGATTTGTTCCGGTGTCTGGTGCAAACCGGTATAGATTACCTCCATACCGGCATCCCGCAGCGCCCGGGCGATAACACGGGCACCGCGGTCGTGGCCGTCAAGGCCTGGTTTGGCAACCAGCACTCTGATCTTTCTGGCCATTTACTTGCCCTCCTTCACCAGTCAAGTATTCGGTATGGGTTGAAAGGAAAATTGCCTTGTTGCCTCCTGCTAGAACGTTGGTTTCTCTTTATACTCCCCAAACACTTCCCGCATGACCTGGATTATTTCCCCCTCGGTGGCATAGGCCCGCACGCAGTCCAGGATGTAGGGGATGACGTTTTCCGTCCCCTCACAAGCCCGGCGCAGGGCCTCCAGGGTTTCCCTGACCCGGATGTTATCCCGCTCCCGGCGCAGCTTTTGCAACCGGGCCACCTGTTCCTGTTCAATTTTGGGATCGATTTTTAAGATTTCGATCTCCAGCTTTTCATCGGGATTGACAAATTCATTTACACCCACCAGGATCCGCTGCTTGCTGTCCAGAGCCCGCTGGTAACGGTAGGCGGCGTCGGCAATTTCCTGCTGGAAGAAGTTCTGTTCGATGCAGGCCAGGACACCGCCACGCTTTTCAATCTCTTCAAAATATTTTTCCGCTTCTTCTTCCATTTTGTTGGTCAGGGCTTCCACGTAATAGGAACCGGCCAGGGGATCAATTACATTGGCCACCCCAGTCTCATAGGCCAGGATTTGCTGGGTGCGCAGGGCAATCTGTACCGCCTTTTCCGTGGGCAGGGCCAGTACCTCGTCCATGGAATTGGTATGCAGGGACTGGGTGCCTCCCAGCACGGCAGCCAGGGCCTCGTAGGCGGTGCGTACAATGTTGTTTTCCGGCTGCTGGGCGGTCAGGCTGCAACCAGCCGTCTGGGTGTGGAAACGCAACAACCAGGAGCGGGGGTCTTTGGCGCCGTATTTTTCCTTCATCCGCCGTGCCCAGATGCGCCGGGCGGCCCGGTACTTGGCGATCTCCTCAAAGAAATCGATATGGGCATTAAAGAAGAAGGACAAGCGGGGGGCAAAGTCATCCACATTCAGCCCCGCCTTGATGCCGGCTTCCACGTAGGCAAAACCGTCGGCCAGGGTAAAGGCCAGTTCCTGCACCGCTGTGGAGCCGGCTTCCCGGATGTGATAGCCGCTGATGCTGATGGTATTCCATTTGGGGACGTGACGGCTGGCATAGGCAAATATGTCGGTGATCAGGCGCATGGAGGGTTCCGGCGGGAAAATCCAGGACTTTTGGGCGATGTATTCTTTCAAAATATCATTCTGGATGGTGCCGGTAAGCTTTTCCGGTCGCACGCCCTGTTTTTCCCCGGTGGCAATATACATGCACCAGATGACGGCAGCCGGGGCATTGATAGTCATGGAGGTGCTCACCTTATCCAGGGGGATGCCGTCAAAAAGGGTTTCCATATCCTGCAGGGAGTCAATGGCCACGCCCACCCGGCCTACTTCACCCAGGGACCGGGGATGGTCGCTGTCGTAACCCATGATGGTGGGCATGTCAAAGGCTACACTTAACCCTGTCTGCCCCTTTTCCAGCAAATACTTATAGCGTTTGTTGGATTCTTTGGCCGTGGCAAAGCCGGCAAACTGGCGCATGGTCCACAGCCGGCCCCGGTACATATTCCTGTAAACCCCCCTGGTAAAGGGGTATTCACCGGGGAACCCCAGATCCCGCTCATAGTCAAGATCCTCGATGTCCAGAGGAGTGTAGAGGTCTTTAACTTCCATGCCGGAAACGGTTTCAAACCGGAAGTCCCGGTCCTTCATCTGACAGCGGCATTCCCGCCATTTTTCCAGGCCCTCCTTGATCCCTTTCGGTTGATCGTTCATTGCGTTAATCCTCCTTTCCAGGATTGTCTAATTATATCCATGGCTGCCGAGTATGGATCCAGCTGGCGCGCGGCCACTTTTTCCACCAGGTGTTCGTAATGCCTGTCCAGATTTCGGGAAATCAGGTGCGCAAGCTGGCGCTGAATTATTTCCGTCAGCTCCCGGCGCACCCTTTCCCTGTTTGTTTCGCCCTTGTTACCCTTACGCCAGGCCCTGTGTTTTTTAATGGTAGCCCACAGTTCCGGGATGCCCCGGTGGTCTATGGCAATGGTGGTCACCACCGGAGGACGCCACCCGTTCACCAGCGGACTTAAGTCCAGCATAGCTTCAATATCGGTGACCATTTTACGGGTCCCCTCAAGGTCGGCTTTGTTGATCACGAAAATATCGGCAATTTCCATGATCCCGGCCTTGATGGTCTGGATGTGATCTCCCGCCTGGGGGGTGAGGACGACCAGGGTAGTATCCGCGTGGTGCATTATGTCCAGTTCCGACTGGCCAACCCCCACCGTTTCCACCAGGATAACGTCGCATCCAAAGGCGTCCAGCACCCTGATCGCATCCCGCGTGGCCTCGGCCAGCCCTCCCAGGCTGCCCCGGGTGCCCATGCTGCGGATAAACACTCCCCGGTCGGTGGCATGTTCCTGCATTCTGATGCGGTCTCCGAGAAGGGCTCCACCTGAGAAGGGGCTGGTGGGATCCACCGCAATCACGCCCACCTTCAGGTCCTCACCGCGGATTTCCCTGGTTAGTTCGTCGACCAGGGAACTTTTGCCTGCCCCCGGGGACCCGGTGATACCCACCACATGGGCCCGGCCGGTATGGGGATATATTTGCTTTAAAACATCCCTTTTTTCCGGTGCATCATTTTCAATCAAGGTGATTAGCTTGGCCGCGCTGCGCCGGTCGCCCTGCAGCATTTTTTCTACCAGGTTGTTCATGGGATCCCCTCCTAGTATTCAATGCCTTTCCGGGCCTCAACGCCGTCATAATAGGGATGGTTGATCAGGTGCATTTCGGTTACCACGTCGGCCGCCTTGATGATTTTGGGATGGGCATACCGGCCGGTGAGGATCAACTCCACGTGGGGCGGCTTATTTCGAATCAGGTCTAAAACTGCATCCAGAGGGATCAGGTCAAAATCAACAGCCACATTGATCTCATCCAGGATAACCAGGTCATAATTACCTTCCATGATCACCTTGCGAGCCATATCCAGACCCTGCCGGGCCAGGGCGATGTCTTCCGGAGAAGGATTTTCCTTATCCACAAAAGTTTCCAGGCCCGATTGCACTATGGTCAGATCGGGTAAATACTTTTCAGCCGCCTTAATCTCGCCGTATTCCTTGCTCCCCTTCATAAATTGAAGCATGAACACCCGGTAGCCGTGGCCGATGGCCCGGAGGGCCAGCCCCAGGGCGGCGGTGGTCTTGCCCTTGCCGTTGCCGGTGTACACGTGCACGAATCCTTTCTCCAGTCGCCGGCGGTTCATAGCATGTCTCCTTTCTAAAATAAATTTTTCGCTGGTGGGAGTCGTTCCTATTTCAGGAGGTTTTTGGCAATGACCAGCCGCTGTATTTGGTTGGTGCCCTCGTAGATCTGGGTGATCTTGGCATCGCGCATGTACCGCTCCACAGGGTACTCCTTGCAGTAGCCGTAACCGCCCAGGATCTGTACCGCGTTGGTGGTGACAAACATGGCCGTGTCCGTGGCGTACATCTTGGCCATGGAGGCTTCCTTGGAGTGGGGCAGCCCCTTGTCCTTCAGCCGGGCGGCCCGGTAAACCAGCAGCCGGGCGGCATCAATCCGGGTGGCCATGTCGGCCAGCATGAACTGGATGGCCTGGAATTCAGCAATGGGACGGCCAAACTGCACCCGCTGCTTGGAGTATTCCAAGGCCACGT
>NZ_FQZM01000035.1 GCF_900142025.1 Desulfofundulus thermosubterraneus DSM 16057
TCCGACCTCTGTTCTTATGAGCCAGGCCCGCAACACCATCAGCTTTCATCCTCTCCTTCAAGCGGATTACCTGGCGTTCACTTAAGCCCAGGACCTCAGCAGCCTGCCTGTTGGTAATCTTGCCTTTGACGGCCTGTTCAATCACAAACACCCTGCGCGACTCTTTAGCACTCAAAAAGATTTCTCCTCCCATAGTGACATTTTCTCAGTCCGCTTACAGGGTGACAATATCATAGTCCGGTGACAGTAGTTTGACTAAGCAACCAATGTTAGCAAAGAAAACGCTGCGTACATAACTGAGAGTTGTGGTAAAGGTCATCGCTTCCGCAGAAGCTACCCGCGACGGGAACGGCATCGCCGCGCCGCCGACCTTATAGGACAGCGGCCTCGCAAGACTAAAACCGACTCGTGCAATGTTCAGGCTTCCCGCATAGTCCCGGTCCGCCTGCCAGCCGCACGAAGGACAGACAAACCAGGAACCGGAATCCTTTTCGGTCTTATTTCCCGGAGAGATTACGTGCTTCCCGGCGCCGAGGCACCGCGGGCAGACCCGGCTCGTGCCGCCCGGCGGCACCATGAACACCCGGATACCCGCCAGCTTCGCCTTGTATCTCAATAGCCGGAAAAGTAGACCCCGTACCACCGTGGACACCCACCAGTTGAGGTCCCGGTTACGGCCCTTTTTGCCGCGCAGCGTTACCAGCCATTCGACGAAAATGTGCCGACAGCCGAAGGCTCTGGCCAGCAGGACCAGCAGCGTGCTCACCGCGTGAGCAAGGGCGTGCTGTACCCGGTGGTACTTCTGCCATGCCGCCGCTATCTTCCGGTTGTACTTCTTCCAGTCTGAAGTCCCTTTTTCGTACCGGTCGCGTTCTTTCTGGAGTTTTTTGATGTCATCCCGGATGCGGAACAGCCTGGCCTTGAGCCCGGACCAGAACACGAAAAAGGGCGGCGTGAGCTGGCCCTTCCTTGAAACCACCGTGCAGGTCACCAGCTTCCGCAGGCCCCAGTCCACACTCAATGCCCGGCCAGGGTCACCGGAAGGTTTCTCCTCCGGCACATCCACCTTTGCGTCCAGCAAAGCCACGAGTTCGCCGTCCGGCTTGACTTTGAGCCGCAGGTCGGGGGCGCACAAGGTCCCGCCCGCAGCCAGCTTCTCCTGAAGTTCAGCAGGCAGCTCTATAGAAAAAGAGAGCCACTGCCAGTCCTTTTTCGACCGCGGTTCCGGAACAACCGGGAGTTTTATTTCGCCCGCCAGCCGGTTTCCTTCCAAACAGTACTTTATTGCCTGCCCGTTCTCCGCCCCGTCATCCGGGGCCAGGGTGTACGTGAACCGCTTCGGCTCCGGCTTTCTCTGGAACTCGAAAAAGTTCTGCGGCAGCCTTTCGTGCCCGGCATAGAATTCCGCTAACTGTTCGGCCACGTTGAGCAAATAGCCAAACTTTTCCGGGTTACCTTCAGCCTTGAACTCCTCGTAAAGCTTTCTTGCCGCGTTCTTCGCTCCACCGGCAAAGAACGGAAGAAGGTGCTCGAATATGCGCTTCCGCTCGGCCTGGGAGCGCAGGATGCGGCCCGCCGACTCCAGAATGCACCGCCAGGGACGGCTGGGGATGTAAACGTCCTCCGGACGGGACATTTCCGCGTCGAGAAGTTTCCAGATCTGTCCGGAGTGAGCCGCTACCTTCTCCAAACCTTCTAAAGACCAGTAATGCCTCAGGGCCTGCTCCTGCAGTTTCAGGCCCAGCGCGACCAGGGTTTTCACCGGCCCGACGAACTCATTCGGCAGCCTTACGCTCGTTGTCAGTATCAAGGCGTTCCAGCGCCCCTTTCACTTCCGCTTTTAGCTTTTTTACCTTGTGCGACCTGTGCCCGTAAAGTTTGCCTGCAAAAGAAGTGACTATGGTGAGCAAATCTTCTACCAGTTCCTGCTGCGGGCTGCGGTCCTCTTCCCGGTTGAGCACGAGCACTTCGACTCCGAAACTGTTGAAGTATTCCTCCAGATACTCAAAGCCGAACCGCGTCAGCCGGTCGGGATAAGTGACTGCAACGGCGCGTATTTTCCTCTCCCGGGCCATCTGCATGGCTTTCCGCAGGCCCCTGCGATTGGTGGAAAGACCAGAACCAACGTCAGTCAGCACCACCACTTCGGAGAACTTAGAACCATATGCATCCGTAAGTGCCTCCACCTGCCGCTGGAGGTCCGCCTTCTGATCGTGGCCGGACACGCGGGCATACAGTACTGCAGCGTCCGGGTTGGACTCACCCAAAAGGCGTCTTATTTCTTCTTCGGGGAACCGGCGCTCCCGCCCCATCCAGACGGCCCGGACCTTCCCTTCCTTCTCCCACCGGCGTAGAGTGTCCTTGTGAACACCTAGCAGGACTGCGGCTTCGGCCGTCCGGTATAAGCGTTGTTTGTTGTACTTAGACATTTCTAATATTCACCCAGTATAGTATAGCAAATCAATTAACTGTTAGCAACCCCGAGACACCGCGCTATTAAAAGCACCGCCCCGAGCCACAGGGCCGGGCGGAGGAACCACGCCTCCACGCGCGAGCCGGTCTCGAAAGTGAACGGCCACGGCAGCACTTCCCTCAATGACCACCTCCTTCCGAAGGGCCACGTCCACCACACCCCCTGGGGGTTGAAGGAGTCCAGCACCAGGTGGCTCAGGTACCCCGCCAGCGCCGCCCAGAACAGCGGGGCGGACACGGGCACCGCGAGCCTGAAGAGGGTGGCTACCCCTACCAGCGCCAGGAGGCTGTGCGTCGCGGCCCGGTGGCCCAGGACGGCCCGCGCGGCGGTATTCACTGCCGCACCCGCCATCGGCACGCTCTTTCGGAGGGCCTGGTTCAGCGCCGCCCGGCCGTGGTCCACGTCGGGGAGCACCGAAGCGAGCCCCGCCAAAAAGAGCGCGCCGGGCCACGTTTCCGGCGGTGCGCCCGTCAGGAAGAGCACGGCGGCGCCCGACAGGACGCCGCCCGCAAGGTGCGTGTCGTAGAGCATTCGAAATCACCTCAAAAAAAAGACCGCGGCAGGTACTGCACCGCGGCAAAAACAGCGAACAATCAAATTTAAAAATGTTCGGCCTCTCCTGCAAATGCCCCGTACACTTCCCGGCCCCGGATCCCCGCCCTGGCACGGGCCTCCTCGGCCCGCGACTGGATGAGGTCGGCTACCTCGTGGGGGCGCCTGACACCCTTCAGCTCCAGCACGGGGTCCGTGGCGTCGGCACCGTAGACTACCACGGTTCCGAGGCCCAGGAGACGTTCGAGGAGCGAGCGCCGCACCTGGACGTCCAGGACACGGTACAGCAGTAGCCGGTCTTCCCGGGTGGTAACGAGGCCACGTTTTACGTAGAGCGTGTCCCCGGCCAGGCGGTACCGCTCGAAAAGCACAGGCAGTCCCGCCCAGCGGGCCACGTCGGTCCAGGATGTTCCCAAGGCACGCGACACCGTCCTTTTCCGGCGCGGTAGCCCCTGGCTTTAGCCATGGGGAGGAGCGCCGGTAAATTTTTCTTGTGTTAATCGATTGGCTACGATATAATGAGCATATGAAAAAGTTTCTGGTTGAGTACAAATCCAACAATAACGTGGTCTACTCCTGTAAGTACCATGTAGTTTTCTGCCCGAAGTACCGGCGCAAAGTCCTGGTCGACGGAGTAGATGAGAGGCTGAAAGTTATTGCGAAGGAAGTTGCCGACAGCTGCCGGGCGGAAGTCCTGGAAATGGAAGTCATGCCCGACCACGTGTACATTCTCTGCGAAGTTGACCCGCAGTTCGGCATCCACAGGTTCGTTAAAACCCTTAAAGGACGCTCTTCGCGAATCCTGCGCGAAGAGTTTCCCTGGCTCAAAAAGAGGCTCCCTTCCCTCTGGACGAACAGTTACTTCGTCAGCACCGTGGGAGGGGCGCCCCTGCAGGTGATCAAGCAATACATCGAGCAGCAGAAAGGAGTCTAAGACTGTGGGCCGCTCAAAAACCGACAGCTTCGTGGTGGAAATACCCCTCAGAGCCAACTCCGAGCAGACCAGGAAAGCTCTCGCCCGTTTCGAGGCAGGCCGGCAGATCTACAACGCCTGCCTGGGTGAGGCCCTGAAAAGGCGCGACCAGATGCTCCGCTCGAAGATGTACCGGGCGGCCCTGGCCATGCCCCATAAAACCAAAGAAGAAATCAAAGCCCGAGCGGAAGCCTTCAAGGAAGCCAGGGAAAAGTACGGTTTCACCGAGTTCTCCCTGCACGCTTACGCAGCCAGAATCCGCGACTCCTGGCTGGGCGAGCACATCGACGCCAATACCGCCCAGACCCTGGCAACCAGGGCATACAGTGCGGTCAACAAGACGGTCACCGGCGAAGCCAAAAGAGTAAGGTTTAAGCGGTACGGAGAACTGAATACTCTGGAAGGCAAGACTAACAAACAGGGCATCCGCTGGAGAGACGGATGTCTGGTCTGGAACGGATTGGAACTACCGGCCATCATCGACGAAGATGACCCGGTGATCATGCACGGTCTCTCCTGCCCGGTAAAATTCGTCCGGCTGGTAAAAAGGACAATTCGCGGCAGGACCCGCCTGTATGCGCAACTTGTCTGCGAAGGTAAGCCCTATCAGAAAAAGAAGAACTATGTTACTGAAGGGAAAATCAGCCTGGACGTCGGGCCTTCCATCGTCGCTGAAGTGGGCGATACTGAGGCTAACCTCCACCTGTTCTGCCGGGAGTTGGACGACATCCACACAAAAATAAGGGTCCTGCAGCGCCGCATGGACCACCAGAGGAGGGCCAACAACCCGGACAACTACAACCCTGACGGTACGATCAAGAAGGGCAGGCTGCAGTGGAAGAATTCCAAACGCTATTTGAGGACCAGGGCGCGGTTCGCCGAGTTAAACCGCCGCCAGGCCGAGCACCGGAAATCTCTTCACGGTAAGTTGATCAACGACCTGCTCAGGAAGGGAAACCAATTTTACCTGGAGGACGTTTCGTACAGGGCGTTCCAGAGAAACTTCGGCAGGTCGGTCAACTACCGGGCGTCGGGCATGTTCGTAAACAGATTGGAGCAGAAAGCGACAGCAGCTAAAGGCAGGGTTGTCAAATTCCCCACCGCCAGCACGGCCCTTTCGCAAATGTGCCAGTGCGGACGGAAAGAAAAGAAAAAACTTTCCGCCCGGTGGCACAGGTGCGACTGCGGCGTTACTGCCCAAAGGGATTTATACTCCGGATTCCTCGCCCGGCATGTTAAAATCGACGAGGAAGGAAACTACTATCTCGACCGTCAATCAGCTATAGAAGAATGGCCGACAATCAAACCGTTGCTCGATGAAGCGATAGAAAAGGTAAAACGCAGTTACTTTTATGTCGCGCCAGCAAGTTTTGGGATATAAGTTTTTATCACGGGCTCATTCGCCTTGATACCTTCGGGTAGATGACGGGACGGGGCGGAGTCGTCCCGGCGGTCGGGGATGGGCCTTATGCCGAACCCGCGAGTGAAGCACGGTTCCATTAGCCGTGGTGGAGCGCCTACGGCAGGCCGGAGCGGGTCGACCGCAAAAGCTGCCCTGGATGATGCGACATGCTGAGGTTCTGCCCAGGTTCGACCGGCAGGAAAAGGCAGGCTGACAGGCGGCTACTCATGCGCTGGAGTCAGGAACCCCCTGGCTTTAGCCATGGGGAGGCTCAGTGCTATCACCTCACAGAATTTTCACCGGCGGGATATGCGCTGCAGGAACCGCCGGCTCCCACAGAATTACCTTCCCGGCCTTCAGCGATTCCCGCACGTCGATGAACCGCTGGTTACGGCTACCCCTGAAAGGCAGGGACAAGTCTGCCTCTTCCTGCACGAACCGCCCGTCTACAACCACGTCCGTTAGGACCAGTAGACGGAGTACCGCCGGGTCCGGGTGGGCTAATAATTCCTCCCACGTATAGCCCGTGTAGACCCAGAGGTTCAGACCCAGCGACTTGATGTGCCGGGCCACCTCCACCAGAGCTGCCGCCTGGCAGAACGGTTCCCCGCCAGAAAAAGTGACACCCGTAATTAACGGGCTTGACGGCAGGGAAACCAGGACGTCAGCTACGTCCACTTCCGTGCCGCCGTTGAAGTCCCACGAACCGGGGTTCTGGCACCCGTAGCACCGGTGCGGGCACCCCTGTACGAAGAGCACGTCGCGGAGACCGGGACCGTCTACGACGCTCTCATATACAAGGCCGTTCAGGCGGAGCTTAATGCCTGTTTTTCGGGAAGCGGCACCCGCCGCGGCTTCAAGGTTCGTATGCTTTACTCTGTCCCTCAGTTCCGCCAGCTTCGGCGCGTTCCAGCGGTCCGTCTCCGCCAGGTACCCGGTAATGCGCCGGATCCTGCGGATGGGGGACTTCTCATAGGTCTTGATTTCTATTTCGTCTCCGCAGTCGGTTAGAACAATTTTGGCGATTTTCTTCCCCTGCCGGGCGAAGGTTTCTTTTTCTTCGGCAACCAGCCGGTCCACGAGTTCCTGTTCAATGGCGCCGTTGACGATTATTTGCAACGCGGGCACCTCCCAACAGAAAAAGCGAAGATAATATTCTGTCTTTATAAATCCAAATTATCTGTTATAATTAATTGCAGGGTGATTGATTATGAAAACAACCTTATATGTCAACCGGAAACTTTTGCGCGAAGCCATGGAACTGGCGGGGCTGAAAGGGATTACTGAAACCATCGAAGCGGCCCTCACGGAATTCGTCCGCCGCAAACGCCTGGAAAAACTTGCGGCGAGCCTGGGCAGGATCGATCTGGAGCTGAACGATTCCGCACTCGAGGAGATACGTCGGGATGAATGAACGGTTTCTGGTCGACACCTCGGTCTGGATCGAAGCCCTGCGTCCCGGAGGGCGGCAGGAAATCGTCCGCTGGTTAAAGGAAGCGCTGCTCCGGGAAACCGTGGTCCTCGCCCCTCCCGTAAAAACGGAGATCCTGCTGGGTGCCAGAAACGAAAAACAGTTTGCCGAACTGAACGAAATGCTGAACGCACTCCCACTGCTCGAAGGGGAACACGCGGTTTGGGAACGCGCCGCCTTTTTCGGCTTCCGCCTGCGGCGTCAAGGTCTGGTAATTCCCCTGGTCGACCTTATCATCGTTTCCTGGGCGCCTCACCATTCCTGTACTCTCGTTCACCGTGACAGGCATTATGACCTGATTGCAAGCGAATTTCCAGAACAGAAGTTTCTGAGCTTCACGGAGCATTAAAAAAAACGGACGTCCGTGAGCAGACTTTTCCCCAAAACTTGACTTGATGTTTAGATTTCTAAACTTACGGGACCGGCATTCTGTTCCGTTCCGCCCGCACGCCTTAAGGGAAACAGGCAGAACGGAACCCAAAAATCAGAGCACGAAATCCGCAAAGGCGTCGTCGATGTCGTCCCTGACAGCGGGACCGGAACTCTCACCGCCCGGCCCGCTCTCTCCGAGCTTCGCCTGGCCGCGGGCCGCCAGGTCCAGGAGCGCGTCGAGCTTCTGAAGGCACGGAGCCCCGAAGCGGGCGTACCAGGTCACCGCGCGGGCCACGTAGCCAGCCCGGTCATCCTGGGCGTCAAGCACTTCCGCCACGTCTGGTGGCACCCTGAACTTTATGCGGTAGGACTTGTCGACCATTACGTGCCACACCTCCAGCACTGGCCGTACCTGCCCTGTATGGCAGGAGCGGCCTTTCGCGTGCCACACCCCGCGCGGGCCGCACCCGCCTGTGGCACGGATCGCGCGGCAAAGCGGGTTTAGTCCCCGCCGTTACCGGCTTTCCCCCGTGCCACGGTGACCAGACCCTTGGCCAGGAACCCGGCGGCGTTCGCGAACTGGGAGTCGGGCATCACCTCGCAACGCGCCAGGCGCGACACGGCGCCCTGGACCAGGGCGGCGCCGCCGCCCGCCAGGAACACCACTTCCAGGCGTTTCAGGCAGTCGCTCCACCGCCGCGCCACGCGGGAGGCCACTAATTCGGCCAATTGCGCGGATTTCGCCGCGGCCATCCCCGGCACGTCGAATTTCCTCCGGTCGAACGTCAGGGGGATTCCCCTGATCACGGCCTCCTCCACCCACTCCGGATTGGGGGCCATGCCCACCTCGCGCTTTATCTCGTCCTGCACGGCTACGACCACGTCGTTGGTGCCCGCCGGGATGGTGTCGACGTACCCTTCCAGCGGCTTCTTCGCCCCCGCGTCGTAGAGGATTATGTCCGTGGTCTTGAACCCCACATCTACCAGGCCGACCACGCCGGACGGGCGTATGCCGCCCCGGACGAGGTGCCCGTACAGCGCGCCCACCGCCTGGGGAAACATGATGACGTCCTCGAACACGATTTTGACCGGACTCCCGTTCAGTAGAATTTCCGTTCCGGAGAGCCTTTCCAGCGACTTCTTCAGCCCCGGGGCCTGTTTGAAGAACGGCTCCAGCGGGAGGCCCGTCACCATGGTCACCGGCTCGCCCTTGCACAGGGCACCCACGGCGGCCAGGAGAAGCGGCCTGATCTCCTCCGCGTTGCTCCTTTCGTCCGAGAAAGGCCGGGCGGCGTCCCGCGCCTGGGACAGCGCCAGGTAGCCGATGAAGTAGTGCTCCGGAGTGTCGCCGGGAACCACCAGCTCGTAGTTGTCGGCTTCGGAAGTGCCGTCGTAAACCATCCCCGCCATCCTACGCTCGAAACCGGTGCCCACCACGGAGGGGAACAGTACGCGCTCCCCGGATTCCGCTGCTGCTTTGGTATAACCGTAACCCGTATCAATACCAATAATCATGCGATTCAGCTCCTTTTTTAGTTTTTCTGAAAGCTCTGACATCCTCCCACCCCTAAAGAGGTGGGGTTCCCCTTTAGAAGTAGTCGGTTTTATACTTCGCGGCTGCTCAAGGCAGACTTAGGCAGCCTGCCTGAACGTCCCCTGTTCACGGCCTTTCGGTGTGGTTTTTCTCCACACGAACAGGTTGACCGCAGGGCGTGCCAGCGCGCCCACTACTCCTAGCCGGGTCGGCAGGGCCAGGCCGACCTCACGGAGACACCTTTGGAGAATGTTGTACGCACCCACCAGGTCGGCGTTGAAGTCCAGAACATCAAAAGGCATCAAAATTCCCTCATCCCGTTGACTGCACATCTTACTCGGTGAACTGCCTTCTCCAGCAAGTCCACCGCCCGTGCCGCGTCTCCGCAACTAAATTCCGCGCCCGCCGTCAGCCTCCCGGCTTCATACAGTGCCTGCCGCACTCCCTCGAGTGCTTCCCGGAACCTGATCCGCTCCAGATCCAGCGCGGAAAGAGCGAGTTCCTTAGCTTTTTCGGAACCGTACCTTCCAGCAAGTTCCTGCAGCGATCCCTTTATGGCTTCCACCCCCTCCCACATTACAGGGGTCAGCCTGATTTCGGCACCGGTATTCTGTGCCAGCTCAAGGGCACACAGAAAAGTGTGCGCCGCTCCTTCAAGTTCATCACCCCGCACTGCTCAACACCTCCAATTCAGAAAGTCCACGCTTCAACCACACCACTTTGATCCCGGCCTTCCGGGCCAACTCCCTGACACGGTGCATCAGGGTGTGATTGACGAAGCCGGTATAGACCACCACCAGTCCCGTACCTCTCGGGAAACTTTCGGGCAGTTTTTTCCGTCTGCCGTCCCAGTGGACGATCTCCCGGACGCCAAACTTTTGTCTGAGTATTGCCGGCGCCGCACCTAAACGGTCGGTGCCTACGATGAGACATCGCACAAAAACCACCTCCTGCAAAAAACAGCGGGCCGGGTTTTCCCGGCCCGGAAGGAAAATGCATTTTTATTGTCAAAATATTTTCTTAAATTTTGAGGATAGAGTCTGGGCAAAAGGAGGTTCGTTATGCGTTTTTTCCCTTCGTGGAATGAGATGAAGGTGGGTGACTCGGTTACTTTTTCCCGCACCTTTACCGAGGGAGACGTTGCTAACTTTATAGGAATAACCGGGGACTTTAATCCAATTCACATGGATCTCCAGGTAGCTATAAAATGCGGCTTTAAAGAACGAGTTGTACCGGGACTTCTTACGGCCAGTATGATTACGCATGCTGGAGGTACACTGCTTCCCGAACCATACCCGGCGGCGAGAATGTCCTTCCGTTTCCGGGCTCCGGTATACATAGGTGAAACAATATGCGCTAAGGTTGTCGTGGCAGAAAAGGATCCTGACAAAAACAGACTCACGCTTTATATAACTTGTACAAACCAGGAAGGGAAGGTTGTTTTGGAAGGAGAGGTATCAGGTAAAATTGTTCCAATCTTTTCCGCCATGGGGAGCCCGTAATCGCGGAGGCCCCAGTACGGGGGAGAAGTTACCACGCAGTGAACGCTCTCGTCAGGCAGACTTTGCAGTACCTCCAGTACGTGGCCGATAATGAAGCGGTGGTGGCTCACGGGAAATCCCTCCGAAAAGAAAAAACCGGGCGGGTTTTTCTTTCGGACCCGCCCGGCAGAAAAATTGCACCGCACAGCAACGTGTGTTATAATACAAGCAATAGAGCCCGCCACGCCTCCAGGTATCTGGACGATACCTGCGCGGACCATGGTGGGCCATTCGTATTTTCTTCGCATTTCTCCGCTACCTCACTCTTACCACATCCTCTACCGGCCTCCCCCCAAGCTCCTTCACCCCCACTTTGGCAAAAGAGGCCAGCACCTTCTGCCTTTCATTTTCGTTGCTCACGAAAATGGCGCGCGGGGGGTGCGCACCAAAGAAATCCACTCCATTTTTGAACATTATCTGGGCGCGCCAGCTCCCGCTCCCGGTACTTTCGTATTTCGGGAGGTCTTCAACCTTCCTGGTCCTGCCGGAAACGTTGTAGTGGTGGTCTTCGGGGTTCACCGCCCCGAAGTCATCTCCTCTGGTGGCGAACCAGTCCGACCGGGTCAGGAGCGTCTCCGGGTCCCACACGATGTCGAAGTCCTTCTGGTTTTTGTTCTTGCGGAAGAAGCAGAAGGCGTAGCTCGCGCCGCCGGTGACCATGTCCTCCTTCGACGACACCCCCGAGTGCTTCACGCCCATGCGCCGCCGCAATTCCGTGGAGGCGAGGACGCCGCCGTTCTCGATCATGCGGCACAGGATGTCAACCTTTTTCTTGGGTGTGGTCTTAATCTCGTGCACGACACAGTAACCTTTGGTCTTCTCCCGCACGACTTCCGGCGTGAGGTCGAACCGGTTCCAGAAGTGGAAGCCCTTCCGGGATTGCGCCGCCGCGGGCACCGGCCGGTAGGTCGGGAGCTTGTCCAGCCCGCCCGGGGCGAGGCCGAGCTTCCTCTCGAAGAACCTCTTCAAGAGCCGGGTCTTCTCCGCAAGAAGCGCCCGCTGGTTCTGGAGCACCAGTTCCTTGGCCAGGGCAAGCATTTCCTCCTCCGCCAGGCCCTTCGCGGCGGCGCCGTCGAGCGCCGCCAGCAACCTGGCCTCCTGCTTCATCTCCAGGGTTTTCAGGGTTTCGCCGACGGCCCTGTACTCCGGGTCTTTCTCGTACCCCTGAGCCCAGACATTGCGCTCCAGGTACATTACCTCCGCCTCTTCCGCCGAGGCGGGCGGCTCGGCGTGCAAATGCAGGAGTTTCAGCTTCTGCAGCGCTCCCCTGCCGTCATTTACCCCCGGCGGGGCTATTAATTCGAGCGTGCCGCGAAGGGAATAAGGCACTGACTTGTCGTTCGGGTGGTACACGGCCTGGTAGCCGTCGCCCAGGTCTATAAGGTACTCGACGCCGTAAAAGCCGTCTTCTTCCCGCGTGCCGTCCCAGACGGCCGACCCGCCGGACTCCGAAGCGTTTATCCGGGATCCCGTACGTTTCCTGGCCGGGAGACCTTCTCCCTTGCCCGCCGGGACGACAACCTCCTCTTCCACCTCGACCGTTTGAGGCGCGGTGAACTGCGTCACGAAGGGCGCCTTCGTCTTGCCGGCCACGGCGGACTCCACCGCCTTGAGTTGCGACATGTAGTGCCCCAGCATGGCCTGAACTTTTTCGTCCTGGGCGCTGCCCTGCAGTTTTTCGAGTTTGGCCCTGAGTTCCGCCATCCCCTTCAGCGTGTGGTCCGGGATCACGTTGTCCTTGCCCTCGCCGGTGTGGTGGTTGACGCTCTTGGCTACCTTCAAGAGCTGGGCGTACAGGCCCTCCTGCTCGTCCAGGGGGAGGGGCGCTTCCTTTTCCACCTGGCGCTTGACTTTTACGGTGTGGCCGCCCTCAAGGTCCAGGGCGTCCAGGAGCTTGGCCTCGGACTCCTCCCGCACCTTGCCGAACAGGACCAGGCGGGACTTGGAGGAGTCCCCGCCGGGGTCCCTGAACAGAGTCGCGGTCAGCGTCTGGTCCTCTATGTCCGGCCCGGCCACCAGGAAAGGCCGTCCCAGCGGACCGGCCTCCGCCACGCCCTCCCAGAAATCCTCCCTGACGGGGCTGGCTTCCAGGAGCCAGGCGGGAGGCGGCGCAGACGGAGAAATGGGGGTTGCCTCTGCGACTTCCGGCGCTCTCTCCTCTTTACCTGCACTGCCTGGCTCATCCGCCGACTGTGCAGGATGCGCGGAAGCCGAAACATCCGTAAAAGGTTCCTGCTCTCCCTGGACCGCCCCCGCATTCACATAACCCTGTTTCGCCGCTTCATTCTTAAGATTTTCCTGGAACTGCTCGTAGGTTATTTTACCTTCCAGAAATTTTGCATACTCGTCGTCGTAAAAACCCCAAAAATCGCTGTCAATAGGGACGACCCCGATGTAATCAAAATCCGGCGGCTTTTGCACTTCTCCAGTCTCAACGAGCGGGGCCAGTTCTTTTTTCAGCTTTTCCTGGTCGCTGCTTAATATCGCCAAATGCCCCATGTCCAGCGGAACGGCTATGCCCAGTTCCTGGGCCTTTTCGTTTGCCAGGGTATATAATTCAGTCGCGCTGATCTCCCCTGCCTGGAATTTCTTAAGAGCGTTGGTCTGCCAGTTCCAGTACAGACCCCACATGGTAGGTGCGACTCCAGAGGATATTTCAGGTCCCGGCGCTTCCGGAGCCAGAGCAGGAGAAATGGCCGCACCCGCACCCAGGGCATGAACGCTTTTCTTCTTCTTGCTCCCGCCGCCCACCGGAGATCACCCCTGCATCCCGCCAGTTCCACCGGGAGAGGTACCGGCCCCACGGCAGTCCCGGCAGAGGTTAAAATCGTCGAACCAGGGCCAGGCGACATCCACCGTATCCCCTATATGCAGGGATTCGCCGCACCTGTTACAGCGCGGCATGCCCAGGCGATCAACTATCTCTTCCCGCTCTTCAAACCAATCTGCATCCAAAATTTTTTGCAGAAAAAGCATTTATCTGCACCACCTTCCGGCTTGACTTTGACTATCTTTGACCTTAGCTGAAGTCCACTGCGGTATTCAGCACCTTGCTGAAAAACTCCGCGAAGTCCTTCCGGAGGCTGTTCTTCCGCTCGCACGCCCGGCGGAGGAACTCCTCGGCCACCTCCTGGTCTGACGGCTTGCGTCCGAGCCGCTGAGCCGCTAATTTCTCCATCCGCTTCCACCAGGCGATCTGGTCCTTCGAAGGGGAGGACATCGCCGCCTCCACGACCGGGCGGAGCATTTCCCGGTACTCGCCGTCCGGTATCTTCTCGAAGGCTTCTATGACCGGAAGGGCGTCGTAGGGGTTGAGCTTCACCTTGCCCTCCCTGGCCGCCCGGTAGAGGGCGTAGTAGACCGGTTCTTCCGCCCCGTGCACCTTGTTCGGGTGGTAGTCCAGGGAGAGCCGGTCTTCCCCGAAGTACTTGAACGCCTGGCCCTTGTCCACCCCGACGAGGGCGCCGCCCGGCGTGACGATGAAGTTGTCGTGCTTTGCGTCGTGCTCGGACGTGGCCCAGGAAACGACGTGCTCCCGCACCAGCGCCCGCACCTGGGCGGGGGAAAACGCGGTGGGGTCGGGACCCAGCTTCTTCGCGTCCTTCAGGAACGGCTGAATGCTACCCTTACCGTAAGGAGTTTCGGTTACGTACACGTCCACGCCGGGCTGGCCTACGCGCCGCGCCACGCGGGAGGCCGCCGACTCGGCCTCGGCCACTGCGCCCCCGGAGTGCTTGTCCGGCTTGAAGAGCCACTCCCGTCCGTGCTGGTCGGCGTATATGTACTTCGTGTGCACGCCGCCCAGGTCTTTCGCCTCCCGCTTGAACGAAAAAGACAGCGTGCTGAACTCCTCGGGCGCGACCCGGGGGACTTCTTCCCTGACCTTCTCGAAGAAGCGGAGCACGTCCAGGATGCCTTTCGCCTTCTGAGAGAACTCCGAGATGCCCAGCTTCAGGTTGGCCACGCCGTTTTTCAGGGACTCCCGGGCTTTCTGGACGAGCGCGACCGGGTCCAGGGTCACCGGCGGAACGGCGACCGCGGCGCCGTCCGGAGTTACGCCGGCCACCACGAAGTCTTCCGCGGCCTTCTCCTTCTCCTCGACACTGGACTGGACCTGGGGCGGGAGTTCCTGGAAGTCGTGTTCCGCGTTCTCGTTGACCTCTCCAATCGCGGCCGTCCCGTCCGGGTAGGCTGGGTTAACCGCCGCCTTCAATACGGGCGAAGCGCCGCCAGCGGCTCCGCCACCCGCCGACAGGACAGCGTGTTTCAGGCCTTTCTTCTTGCCCAGTCCGACCAGGGTAACCTCGGGCCAGGAGGACACCACCTTCGCGGCCCCCGCGGCCACCTTGGGGGCCGCAGGCCCGTAGTAGTCGCCCCCGTACCCTTTCGAAACCGCCTGGGAGAGGGCCTGGTAACCCGCCAGGTCGGGCGTGAAGCTGCCACCCGCCACAGCGGACATGTCCGGCGCGGCGGACGGTGCGATGCCGGCACCTAAACCGGCACCGCTGCCTAAATTCACCGCGCTGTGTTTCTTTTTGCCGCCGCCGCCCATGCAGTATCGCCTCCTTTCATCATCTACCATCTATGGAAAATATAAATATAGTTAACCCATCATGCTTCGCACTTCAGTAAAGGTAGTTGATGCCCTCCCTTTTTCCATCAAAAACAGAAAAAGCCCGGCATTCTATCTAGAAGCCGAGCTCGGAAATTTTCGGTTTTCCCGGGCGAAAACCTGTTCCCTACGAAGCAACCGGCGGAGGCAGTTCCACCCCGGTCTCGCCCGCCGCTTCCCATATCGCCACCTGGTGCATGGACTCCTGGACGGCGATCTCCCCGAAGTACCGCCGGAAATTCATCCCGGTGACGGGGACGATGAGTTCCGGCATTTTGTCCCCGTCCTCGCCCATGATCCGGGCCACCTCCCTCTCCATGGCCTCCCGGTCCTCCAGGTCGACAACGACGCGCTCGACGACCCCCACGTCGTTGGTTATGCCGTTGCAGCCCTCTTCAACCCAGTACTGCAACGCCCCGAGCATGTTCTGCGGCTCGATACGCCGGAACACGCCGGGCCACTTCTGACCGAGCCGCCAGTCGGGGTACCCGCCCAGTTTTTCGTCGAACGCCGGGACCGCGTCCGCCCTGTAGAAGTGCGTCGGCACCTCCGCCCACGCCCACCGGCCGTCCTCCAGGACAATTACGAACACCGTCGGCCAGATGGGCGGCATCACGCTCGGGTCGGGAGTTTCGAGAAAACGGTATATGGTCAGCTTCTCGCCCTTTTTAAATTTGTACGCCTTCATCTCATCGATCGTGAAAAACGGAGTATGTATCTGCATTCCCATGAATTGGATCCTCCTTTTTAGAAATTTTTCCTGGCCAGCCGGACAAGCTCGATAACCACCCCGTCCAGCCTTTCCTTCTGCCTTCCGTCAAACTTATCCAGCCACCGCGCTGGTATAGCGTCGTACCCGTACATCACCCCGGCCAGGCCGCCGGTGACCGCCCCTACGGTGTCGGCGTCCCCGCCGAGGTTCACCGCTCTGACCACCGCTCCCTCGAAGCTCTCCGCGTTTGCCGCGCACCACAGGGCGCACGCCAGGGTGTCCACCGTGTACCCGGTGGGCTTCAAGCGCTCCTCCGGCCAGCCGGCCACGTCCCCGAGCCTCCCGGCGAGCCTGGAAGCCGTGTCTTCCATCTCCCCCCGGGGGACGACGTCTTGCATCACGTCAAGCGCCAAGCCGTATGCCTCCGCGAAGGGCATGCCCGACCAGAGTTCCCGCGCCGTGAGACAGTAGATGAAGCACGTCAGCCCCGCTTCCGGGTCCCAGTGGGTCATCCGGGCCACTTCCATGCACCGCACGTAGAGATCCGCCGCGTCCGGGTAGGCGAACGCCAGCGGCAGCGTCCGCATGAGCGCCCCGTTGCCGGCCGTCCGACCTCCCCGTTCGTGTACTTCCTCAGCGGCCAGATGCCAATCCTTCAACCGGTCATAAGCGTGAAAAGATGCCCTGATGGTGGCCCCGATGTCCGGGGGGTCGGCGGCCCGCCAGCGGAGAAAACCTTCCCCGATGTGCGGGACGGGGTTCTCCGGATCCTTGATTACCCCCTCGGCCACGGCCAGGGCCATCTCCGTGTCGTCCGTCCACTCTCCGGGCCGGAGGTTCAGCCAGCCGCCGCCCACGACCTCCCGGAGCACACCGTAGCGGGCGCGGATTTGCTCCCTGTCCATGAACTCCAGCGTCGCGCCCAGGGCATCTCCCACGGCCAGGCCGTAGATACCGCCCCGGACCCTGTCGGCCAGGTTGGTCATCTCGCCGCACCCGCCTTATCCGGCGCCGTCTCGGGCGCCTTGAACAGCTCGGCCAGCGCCTTCTCCACTTCCGCGGCGATCTGCCCCTCGGTGAGCTTCTCCAGCGCGTCCAGAGGTATGCACCCCTGGATCTGGATGCCGACGAACACCTTCGGTTCCGCGCACTGTTTCTTGCACTTGTTCCCGTAGCATTTCTCCGCGTGCACGAAGGTCTTGAGCCGCGGTGTCATGGGGGAAAGTATCTGGTCAGTCAGGTAGAGAATTTCGTCCCGCTCAGCTTTGGTTATATAGCACTTGGGCACCCTAGACCCACTCCTTTCTGGCATAAGAAATCCAAACCATCCTTATGGATATCCCGCTCCTTCCGCCTTCCGGCGGCTTTCCCGCGGTTGCCCCGCTTTTCCCGTTCTCTTGCGGCCCGCCTCGAAAGCGCCGTTCCGGCTTCCTCCGGGGTGATCAGCCCTTTCCCAATGAGCCAGTCCACCGGAACACCCACCGAAAAGTCCCCCGGAGCGATCAGCCGGCTGCCGTACCAGTGCCAGTCGCTCCCCGCGGTCTGCATAACTAACCTTCCGTTCCACTCCGATTTTTCGCCCAGCCAGTACGCCGGGTCAAAGTTGCCGTTCATCCGGTTCCTTACTTCCACGCCGTCAACGCCGGCGTTCAAACAGCGGAAGAAAATTTCCGGGCCGTATTCCCCGTTCCTCGCCGGGTGGGCAAGGACCGCCACGCCGCCCCGGACGTGGACCTCCTCCACCGCCTCCCACGGGGCAAGAGTGTTCGGGGGCAGGTCCTCCTTGAGGTTGTAGGCCAGGACGTGCACCCGCCAGCCCCGGAAATTGGTGGTAACCTCGACGCCGGGGACCACCAGTATGGGGAGCCCGGCCTCCCTGGCCACCCGTTTCGCGAACCACCCCGAAGCGACACAGTCGTGGTCGGTGACCGCTATGACGTCTATACCCCGGGAGGACGCCGCGGCCAGGAACTCCGCGATGTCCTCCGCATCCCGCAACGTCGGCACGCGGGGCGACGTGAAGCTGCAGTAGTACCGGTCCGCCAGCGGGTGGGTGTGGAAGTCGACGCTCAAAACCCGGTTCTTTTGCTTTTTGGTTTTAGCTTTCACCAAATTTATGCGGCGCCGGAAGCCCCGGCGTTTACGCCTGGGGAGGAGGCGCCGCCACTACCTCCCTTCTCTACCCGAATTTTTTCGTACTGCCACCCGTCGGCACGTTGCAGGAGTTTTATGTGCCTGTATGATATACCCTGGCATATCCGTTTTCCCGAGCCGTCTTTGATGTCGAAGTACCCGCTGGCGCGTACGGCCACCCGGCCTACCCAACGACCGGCGTACTTACCCTCGGGTACTTCAGCCATCACCAGGTCGCCGGTCGTAAAACCGAAATACATTTTCTGTCTGGTCCGGTGACTCACTGGGAAACCGTACTTGTCGGTATTGCACATTTTCCGGGTCCCCCGCCCGAGGGCCGTCCAAACCTGGACGTACTCCTGGTTGATTGCGAGATTCTCGGGTGTGCTCTCGCCCACGCAGCAGGCGTCGTAATAATGGGTCTTGGGCAGACCCATCTTAAGACGATTGTATTTGGTGCGCGCCCCGGTGCCGCATTCTACCGACAGGCCAGTTTTCTTGAGCCGGTCGTACAGCACCCACCGGGTAGCGTTTACCAGTGCTGCGTCCCGCAGCGGCTCCTTGAGCTTCCTCAATATTTTGGGTAGATTTTCCGCCCGAACCTGATCAAGTTTCCGCTTGGATTGCTTTAATTTCTCCAGCCATTCTTCCGGCTGAAGGTTACCTTTTGCCTTATTACATTCCTCACAGGCCAGCGTTAAATTACTGATGCGGTCGGTACCTCTCGGCCCGCGTTTCGGGTTCCGGGGTACGACGTGTTCCACCTCCAGAGGCACGCCTTCTTTGCCGCAGTAGGCGCATTTCCGCCCCCACTTCTCCAGCAGGTACTCCCGGACTTCGTAGCCAAAAAGTTCTCCCTGCTGGTATTCCACGCCAGATATATCCGGGTTCTGCATCAGCTGCGTGTCGAATTTGACGTGCTCAGTGGAGATGGCCGTTATGGGCAACCATCTGGTCAACTTATCGACCACGCTTAATGTTTGGTTTACCCGGGCCTCTAACGACGGTACCAGCCGTCCCTCCCGGTGACCGTTGTCGACAAAGTTCTTTGCCTTCTCGCACGGCCGGCAGTACCGGCTGCCGTGCTGCGCATTTTTACCGCAGACTGCGCATTTCTCCGGGTGCCGGTTGTTGAACCGCGGCTCGCGGTACCGTGTTTTCCGGTTCCGCCGGCTGTGGCGCTGGTTCCTCCGGACGTCCAGTCCGTCCTTGATACTTGGTTTGTGGTGGATCTCCCCCAGCAAGATAACCTCAGATCTGTTAGGAGTATCTTCCCGGAGAACAGCGAATCCGGTGGTCCTGCTCCCCGGATCAAGTTTCAACCGCAGCGGCTGGAACCTGCTTTCTTCCGCTGTCCGGTCTTTAAGCCGGATGGTAAACGGGGACATCCTGTGGACTACCGCCCTGCCGCGCTCCAGCAACAACCTGGCTCGCTTCTCCGTGCAGGGCATTAACGGTTTCTTGTGTTTATCCAGTACAAATACCATGAAAACCTTCCCCTTTCGGAGACCCCTTACGGGGCTCGTGACGCGCCCGGGCCGGACCAGCCCGGGCGTCTCTCCTGGCCAATGTTAAGGAGGTTTTTTGCGTGCGGCACACTGCTCGCTGACACCCCCGCTCGCTGTTTAATGCCGCACCACAGGGCATGGGACTGGAGAAGCATCCCAGGGTGTGTTGGCCCCCTTAACGTAGCGTGGTTCAACCGCCTGGTCCGCAGGCTCCCACACTGAGGCGGGTCATAGCGCTGCTCCAGAGAGCAGCTTTCCACCCAAAGTGGAGACCTGACGGGAGTTGCCTCCGGCCAAGCCCCCGCCTTTAGGCGTGGGGTCTATGACCTCTTCCGTACCTTCTTTCTCTTTCCTCGAACCCGACGGGTTTGCCCCCGCGCCGCAAATAAGCGATGTAGTTCCGGAAAATCTCGGAAACAGTAGTATCCATCTCGACAGCCAGATAGCGCAGGAACCGCCACTCTTCCTCCGTCAACCGCACCTGCACTGCTTTGACCTTCCCTGACATTAGTACCGCGACCTCCAAACCTCGTATCTTGCTTTCATTATATCATGATTGCACTACATTGTCAAGGGCTGGCAAGCGTAGATTTTGCTGGAACAGTTCAACGTTTTTTCTGAATAGTGCGGGCGCTTCCCCGTAAGCATACTCGCCTCTACGCGCCCCGAAAAGTCTCCCGTGCTGGGCGCGCATCTGGAGGTCGCGGCTCACGAAAACCACGCGGGGGACCGCCTTCCGGGCAGCGGCGACCCTCTCCGGCCGGGACAGCCCGTTCAGAAACAGGGTCACCCTGTCACCGAGCCTCGCGCCCATATACTCCAGCCCGGCAAGCAGGAACGCCCAGTCCTTCTCCGTCCGGTAGGTCTGGGCGTTGACAGCAACCGCAGGGATATTCAGTTTCTCCACGCAGTCGCACCACCGTTCCAGGTCTCTTTCCGTCCACCAGTAGACGTTGGGCGCGGTCGGCACTCCCAGGGAGGCCAGCCGTACGGCCGCCAGGAGGCTCCGCCGCATGTTGATAAGATGCTCGAAGCGGGGGTGTTCGCCGTAGACGCTGTAGTTCGGCCCCAGGACCAGGGCGAACCCCGCCCCCGCCACCTGGTCCCACAACCGGCAGCGGAACTGTTCCGTCCAGAGCCGCTCGATCAGCTCGTCGGGGCCGAACATGTGCAACACCACCTTTTTTTCCGGGGGCAGGCCCAGTACCCCGGCAGCCCGGCGGCCCCGCCACCTCGGGCGTAGGCCCGCGCCTTTCTTCGAAAAGACCCGGGAGGCGCCGACGGCGTACGCCGGGTAATTCGCCGCGGCGTCGTATTCCGCCGTGCGGTAGCCGTCCACTTCCGGGATCACGGGAGGAAGGTCTCCCGGTACCGGGGGCCAGTCTAACGCGCGGGGGAAGGAGAGGTCCAGGGTACCCCCCACGTCCCTGATCCATGCCTCCACGTCCTCCCGGCGTCGGCACCGCACCGGGCAGGAAAAGCACGGCCTGGCGCACCCGGCGTGGTTGCATTCCGGGTGGCAACCGCCGCAGAGGTTGTAGAACCGGCAGTCGTCGCAGTTGCAGGAGGACTTCAGCGAAGCCATTTCCTCGTCTCCTTCCCCGGGGAAACGCCCAGCGCCGCCAGCACTTCGTCCCAGGCGGGTGCGGGCCGCCTCCCGCCTCCGGCCATGGCCAGCCTGGCCCGGTGCAGCCCGGCTGCAACCTCGTAAGGACTGAGCCCGGACCGCTTCAAGTTCTCCTCCAGCTGGAACGCCGCTCTCACTTCGCCGGGCAGGGGCGGATACACCAGGCAGCGCACCTCCCGGAAGTGCGGGTTGTCCGGCCAGAGTTCCCGGCCCAGCATAATAGCCCGGTGGCGCCGCTCCCCGGCTATGATGACATACCTCTTTCCGGGTCCCCTGTTCTCCTCCACCACCAGGGGCTCTATGAGCCCCACCCGGGCGATGCTGGCCGCGAGATCGAGTAACCCTTCCCGCGGGAAATTGCGCCGCGGCTGACGCGGGTCCGCCTGGATTTCGTCCGGCGAAACCAGGCGGAACTCGGGGCGGAGGTCCTCGGTGCCGGGCAGGGGGAGGACGTCACCAACCGTCTTCGAATGAGACAAAGATGTCTCCGGCCCCGGAGGCGTAGCAGGTATCCCGAAATCCAGGGAAAGCTGGATTGCTTCGCCAGGCATTATTTCCTCACCGGCAGTACAATTGCCCGGTAACTGTCCTCCCCCTGTCCGGACGGCGCGATCAGCGCGTAGGGGTTTGTCCCGGTATCCCGACAGAACTTGAACAAAACACTTTCCGACTTTAATGCTTCCAGTATGTCAAGGAGGTATTTGATATTGAAGCTGTCGCGGAGTTCCCCTCCTTCGCCAACGACAGCCGGGATTTTCTCGAAAACGCCGCCCCTGTCGGAACCGCCGGACACGGTCAGCGTGTTGCCGGAGAAGTGGAGGTGAACTGTGGGAGCCTTAGTTTTGTCACACTCCGCGAACACTCCGGCGCGCCGGAGCGCTGACTCGAAACCGCGCCTGTCGGGGACCTCCGCGGCGAAAGAATGCGGCACGTCGAAAAAACGCGCCGTGTCCGGCGGGAAAACACCGGCGACTAATCGAAACCACACCCTCACGCTGCCAGCTCGCACCTCGGCCCCCGACTGGTCGAAAAAGACTTCCGCTTCCCCGTCTCCCTCCAGGGCCCCCAGCACGCCGATTAGGTCATTAACCGCCCCCTTCGGCAGCAGGACGCCCTTCCGCTCTTCCCCGAACCGCCGGACTTCCAGCGGAAGGGTCACCAGCCGGTAGGTGTCCGTGGCGGTGAACCTTACCCCCGGACCCTCGAGGTCGACGCAGACTGCCGAGAACGCGGGCCGGGTCGGGTCGTCCGAAGCGGCGAAAACCACCCGCTTCAGGGCGTCCTTCAAGTCCCCGGCGCCGGTGGAAAACCCGGCGAGCCGGGCGTTCTCCGGCCGTTGGGGGAACTGGTCCGCCGGGAAGCCGCTGATTTGCGCTGAGTTCCCGGCGTAGCGCACTACCGCGCCGTTCCCGTCCTTCTCGAACTCGATTTCCCCATCGGGAAGAAGCCGCAAAAGTTCGGCCAGCTCTTTCGCGGGGAGCACGGCTTCGAAGTCACCGCCCCGGCAGGGTACCGCGACCTCGATCTCCCTGTCCAGGTCCGTCGCGGCGACCGTCAGGGTTTCCCCGCCGGAAGCCAGCCGGACGCATGAAAGCACCGGGAGCGGGGAACGTACCGAAACCGCTTTCCGGGCTAACTGGACCGCTCCGGACAGGCAGGCGCGGTCAACGCAGATGACATCAGGCATTTTTAAAGGTCACCCCTTTTATTTCTTGAATGCCAGCGGCCTGATACCGACACGCGAACGGAATCGCCGTCGAGGTCGACTTCGTCCACTTCCACCAGGGCGGCGCCGCCGTTCTTGCGCGTGAACGCCTGGGCCAGGCCAAGGGCCAGGAGAAGCCGGGCGAGCGCGGCCTCGCCCGTAGCCCGCACCTCCACGCCGTGCCCCTCGGCCAGCGCCTTGGCTATGGAGCCGGCAACCTTTTCCGGGTCGGACGCGGAGGCCACGCGCGTGTGGAAGACCAGCGGCGGGCGGGCTTCATCCGATTGATTTTTGCGCTGCGCGCCGCCGTTGCTTGGCGCTGGCGGCGCCATGAAATAGGGCCTGAACCTCACCGGTTCACGGCCCTTGAGTTTGACACGCGGCACTGTCTTTCCACTCCTTTCTTTTTGGAATCCTGGCGTGCATAGAACGCACCTTGAGCTGGTGTTCGCCGGGCCGGAAGACTACGACCGCCGAGGGGAACGGGGCACCGCTGGATGCGCCGCCGAATTTTAACCGGCCTTCAACGAACCTGATCTCCGCGGCCCGCATCACGTAGTCGTGCCACCAGCGGGTGTCCGTGCGTGAAGGAAGCAGACAGACCACCACCGCACCCTTCTGCGCTTCCTCGAAAGCCTTCCGCACCCACTTCCCGATCTCCCGGCCGTAGGGTGGGTTCATCCAGCAGATTTCACCGGCCCAGGACTGCCGTAGGCCGTCCTGCTCGGGAGAGAAAAACCGTGGACACTTCGCGTTTTCCGGACGGGCACAGACGTCCAGAGTGAAATGGAATTCGGAATCCAACACGGCAAAAAATGAAGCTGGGGTTTCCCACTCCCCGGTTTGTGAAGAAAACATGCTTTTGTTAAACATCCCATTATTTCCCCTGGTTCCGATGTCGGAAATCCGCTAACCTACAATACAAAACTCAAGTAATCCCAAAATTTCACTTCCACCAACCCTGACTCCCCGGCACGCACCGACGCCGGACCGGTCCTGTCCTTCCACGCCGCCCAGCGCCTCTCTAGCTCCGGAAACGGTAAAATGAAAAACCGCTCCAGTTCCCAGAAGCCTATCAGAACAAAAGAAAACGCCCCGGTGAGGGCGCAGTCTCTTAAATATTCATACTGGTGCGGTTCGAGCTTCGATAGAGGCCATCGGTCACCCCTGGACACCTCCTTTGCGTCGAAGGCCAAGGGGAGCGGCCCGGAAGACAGGAGAACGTGGCCCAGAAAATCTACAGAGGCCTTCTCCTCCACCTTGGCGCTGACTATTTTCCCTCCCGGCCCCCGGATGGGAACCCAGGCCGTGGGGACCTTGTGAATGACGGCCAGCTTCCGGGAGCGGTACCGGTCGTTGGCTAGCTTTATCAGGTCTTCCAACGCCTGTCCGCGGTTGGCTTGATAAACAGCACGCATCTTTATCCCTACCTCGGAAAAGAGTTTTTTCGTGCGTCAGCGTACAGGCATTACGAAGTTAATTGAACCGTTACCGCCGGCAACTGAAACAGTACAGCGCCCGCCCGCTCAAGGGTACAAAAACGCTCCCGCACCTAGGGCACCTTTTCGGCTTGTAGTGCTTGTTGACCGACACCGCGCTCAACCGGCAGCTCCTGCCGTAACTGACCATTGTGACCACCTCTCTCATCATCCATTTATCTTATAGACCTTTGACTCCCCGCCCGCTATATCCACCCGGTACACGGCTTCCGCCGCCTCGGACAGCCTCGGGTCGTGCGTCACCACCACGAACTGCCGTCCGGTCTCCCGCGCCACGGCCTTGAGGAGCTCCCCTAGGGCGCGGCTGTAGCCCTCCGAGAGGTGCTTGCCCGGCTCGTCCAGGAGAACGGGAGCCTGCGGGGGAGACGTAGCAACGGCTACCAGCACCCGCAGGGCCAGGGAGACCACGTCCACGACCCCGCCTCCCCGGGCGTCCAGGACCGGCGTTCTGATGTGAGCACCGCCGTAATCGGAAATTATCGAAAACTCGACTTCCGGGCGGCCGCGCCGGTCCACGATCTCCGCGGCAAACTCGACACCCGGCCCGAACACGGCCCGGAGGGCGTCCGTGACCACCCGTTCCACTTTCTGCCGCGCCCTCTCGCGGGCCGCCTCAGAAGCGGCGCGGAACACGTCCGCCACCTTTTCCAACCGGGCAGTCTCCCGCTCCACTTCGGACAGGCGGGAGGCCTTGTGCCGCCTCATCTCGGACAGTTGCTCGAAGCGGCCGCGGCGCCTTTCGTACTCCGCGCGGACGAGCGCCGCTCTCTCAGTCAGGGACGCCAGCACGGGCAACCAGCTCCTCGAACGGCCTCAGCAGTTCTTCGACCCGCTGAATCTTCTCCGCGATCTCGCGCTCCAGCCGGGCGATCTCTTCCTCGACCCTGTCCGGCTCCACGCCCATCGCCCGGATCTGGGCCTCCACTTCGGCCAGCCGCTTCTCGGCCATCTCCTTCCGGGCGACCGCCGCGGCGCGGGCGGCTTTCGCTTCTTCGACGCGCTTTTTCAGCTGGGCGATCCTATACTCTTCCCGGTCAGCTGACAAGCTGTTCAACGATTTCACGGACATCCTCCCCCTCGATTTTATTAAGACACACCGGGCACCGGCCTAGTTCCTTCAGCAAGCTCCCCAGTTCTTCCGCCCTCCGCTCCAAAACCGCCCGGGTTTCGGTTTCCCGTTCGGCGGCCGCGGCGACCTCGGACTCCGTCCGCCGGTACTCGCCCAGCGCACAGGCCAATGCGTCACGCTTACCGACCAGCGATAACAGGGCGTCTACAAGGTCCCCGGCCTCACCGACCGCTTCCCCCGCCCCGGCGACCCGGGCGGACTCTTTGAAAAGGTTTCCCGCTTTCTGCAGCCGGCACTGCAAATCCGCCAGTATCACAAACCATTTCCGGTCATTCTCAACCTGCACCAGGAGGCTTTCAGCTTCACCGACGCCTTCCGTCTTCCCCAGAATCCCGGTAGACGCCGCCGCCTGCCCGGCCGCTTCCTTCATCCCGGCGGCCGCCAGCATAAGACGTGCCTTCCTTTCCTGGAGAGCCGCAACCTCAGCCAGGGCAGAACCCGCGGCTTCCGCGCCCGCCGCGGCCCCGGCGATTTCCCCGAAAACGCGGACCTCGCGGCGAAGCCGGGCCGCGTCATCTATCGCGGCCTTCAGCGCCGCCAGTTCCCGGACATGGGTACCGGCAATTTCAAGAATAGCCCCGGCCTCCAGACACCCCCGGGCGGCATCCAGTGTTTCCCCCGCGCGCTTCAGCTCACCCCGCAGGGAGAGGATTTCGCCGCGGAGCCGGGACAGGGCGCTCCGCACTGCCGCATCCGCGTCCGCCTCCGCGAGGAGGGCCGCCGCCGCGTCCAGTCCCGCCGCGGCCACGAGCACCTTTTTTGCCTCCACCAGGGAGGCTTTCGCCCCGGCCAGGTCCGAAAAAAGCCGTTCCAGCACGGTTTTCCTTCCGGAAGCGGCCCCGGCTTCCTCAAGCAGGCGGTCCGCTTCCCCCAGGGCTTCCTCCCACCGCGGCAGGTCGGCGTACTTTTCCAGCTCCCCGTCCAGGGAGGCGATTTCGTCCTCCAGCGCCCGGGCTTCCCTCCGGAGCCTCGCGGTGTCCGCCAGCGTGTCCTTCAGCGCGGCGTCGAACACGTCGGCCCGGGAGAGCAACCCCAGGAGCGCCGCGCCCACGGAGCCGGGCTCGCCAAGGAGGAACGGAGGGTCGAGCTGGCCGGCCACGTTGGGCGCGAAGGACGCCCCGCCCGCATCGATTCGCCGGACGCCGGTGACGTTTGCGACTTCATCAGGTACAGAAGCACCGAATCCTTCGTAAACGTCCTCCGGCCCGCCCGCCCGCGTGACGGTGTAAACGTTGCGCCCCCCGTCCTTCCGGCGCTCAACCCCGGTGCCGTCGGAATACCGAACGGCTACCCGGCACCCGGACGCACCCTGGCGGACGAAACCCGAACCCCGCGGCTCATTCAGGAAAAGCCACCTCAGGGCGCGGATTACCGCCGACTTGCCGGCGTCGGACTCGCCGACCAGTACGGTGACGCCGGGTGAGAGCTTTATTTCAGTGTGCCGGTGGGACTGGAAGTTTTCGATGGTCAGTTTATCGATGAACATTGTCTTTCACCACTCTTCGTTGAGACCCGCATCCGCACCTGGAACCTCCGCCAGACCTCCGCTTCCACTTCCGGCCCCGCGCCCGTCCGGGCCAGGACCTCCCCCAGCACTTCCTCCGGCTCCATGACCGCGAACCGCTCCCCCCGGAACGATTCCAGGCCCGCAAGGAACGCCGCGCGGCTCTCCTCCCTGGCCCGCGCCGCGTCCAGGTGGGCGCGGCTCAGCACCTCTTCGCCTGGCCTCGCGCACTCCAGCGGCACGTACCGGTGCGAAATGCCGCTCCCGGTACATTCGAGCACCAGCACTTGAGGCGTCCTCGCGATCTCGTCCGGGTGGGCGGAGAGTCTCACCAGCGCGCCGGGGTTCAGCGCCACCCTGCCATTCAGCCAAACCTCCCAGGGCATGTGATAGTGTCCGACCAGGGTGACGTCCGCTTTCGTGGCTTCCAGAACGTCCTCCGCGGGCGTCGCCGCCGGGAGGAAGGGGGCCGAAGAGATGACGGAACGGGGCAGCAGCATACCGTGCGCCACGTGAATAGCGAAATCGCAGTCCCGTTTCTCCACGGCGTAGTCCAGGGCCGGGTCACGGCGGTCGATCCCCGCGTGGTAGCCCCGGCCGGTAAGCTGGAGCCTGACCCCTCCGCCCTCCAGGTACATCGGCTCCCGGTCCAGCAAACGGACCAGGCCCATCCTGGCCAGGAAGCCCAGGAGGGTGCGGGGGAGGGTGGACGGGTTGTGGCCGTAAACGTCGTGGTTCCCCGGCACCACGAAGAGCGGTGCGCGGCCCCCCCGCAGTATTTCCAGGTATTCCCCCACCTGGCCCAGACCGGGTTCCGGAAGGTCGAACAAGTCCCCTCCGTGGAGGACAGCGGAAACGCTTAATTCGTTAGCCAGCCGGACCACTTCCGCCAGTTTGGCCCTGACGGCGGCCGCGAAGTCGTCCGTGCGGGCCGCTGGCGCGGTGCCCCGGAGGTGAGTGTCGGTGAAATACAGCAGCCGCATTTTTACCGCCCCCTATTCAGCGCCCAGGAATATGTCCGCTTCCGTTTCCCCGGTTTCTTCACCCCACTGACTGCGCGGGGCGAGCAACGTCCCGTTCCAGTTATAATCCCGCCCGCACCGTTCACAAGTATTGGTGAAACCGTCACAGATGACGGTATTGCCGCAGTCGCACCGCACTTCCACATAGCCCGGGATTCGCCTTTCGATGTACCTGACAGGGTCCGGCACTTCCATCGTTCCGCAAATGGAGCACTTCTCCGGAGTAGTCCTCTTCCAGTTGCCGGCCCCGCAGTTGGGGCATATAACCCCGCCGCCGATCTGTTCAACAACGTATTCCGCCGGCACCCTCCTGATCACTTTTGGCATTGAACCCACCTCTTCACGGAAAAAATTTTAGAACACCGTAGACTTATGCCGCCTCCCGCACGTCCGCGCACCCGGCCAGCTCCAGCACCAGGTTCAAACCGCGGTTCCACCCGGCGTACCGGCCGCCGGTGACCCGACCCTCCGCCACCCGGACCGCCGTTCCCTCTCTGTCCAGGACCGCCGAAAAAAGCGCTGCGGCCCCGCGCGGGAGGTACCCGATTTTGTACCGGCCTTTCCCGGCCACCTCCGCGTACACTGCCACGGCGTTCGGGTCGAACCCGTTCGGCTCGCGTGCCAGTCGGAACCGCACAGCGCCGGCAGGGTACTTCACCAGCCTTGCCAGCGCCTCCTGGCGCCGACCGAAGGTAACGCCCGCGACCCTGGTGGCAAACCTTTTTTGTTTGATCATCCTCCAGGCCCGACGTAGTGCGTCCGGGCGGGGAACCCCAAGCCTGCAGAGCCTATTTGCGAGGGTGAAGACGAGAGAACGGTCGAGCATCTGCGAGCAGCCCCCTTTTTAGATAACCTTAACTAAAAGTTTAGATTTCTAAACCTATTGTAGACGAAAATAAACCTCCCGTCAAGAGGTTTTTAAAACTTTTTGTTTTCAATTCTAAACCTTTCGGTTATAATATCTTACAAAAGGTTTTGAGAAAGAGGGAGAAACCGTGTTCACGTACAAGCCTTTGCTCAAAACGCTTATCGACAAGGACCTGAAACTTCAGGACCTCCGGGAAAAGCTCCGCATTTCGGGGGCCACCCTGGCTAAAATAAGCAAGGGCGAATACGTTTCGATGGAGACGCTCGACAAAATCTGCGGCTTCCTGGACTGCGAGATCCAGGACGTGATCCAGCATGTCAAGAAGCGGGAACGGAATTGATCTCAAGGTGAAAAACACCAAACCCGACCGCACTTCACTTATCGGCCCACGAAGTCCCGACTACGGGTTCCGCTTCTATCGGAACCTCGTCGCCCATAAGGTCGTACCAGGCAGCCTCCATGTCGGCCTTCACCAGCCCGGCCACCTCTTCCGCGAGGTCCCCGGGACATTCGAGAATTATCTCGTCGTGGACGGAATTGACAATCTCCACGTTTTCCCACCCGCGGGAGAACAGGCTCCTGTAAATGTAAAACATAGCCGTTTTTAAAACGTCGGCTCCCGTCCCCTGGTCGGGGGTGTTGTACGCTTGAGTGATCGGAAAGTCTTTTCCCTCCGGCCACTTCCGCTTGCGGCCGGAAACCGTCCGTACAAACCGGTTCGCTTGGGCGAAGGCCTTTTGTCTCCTGTGCCAGGCCGCCACGCCTGGATACGCGCGGAAAAAAGCCTCGCGGAGAGAGGCGGCCTCCTCCTCGGACATATCGACTCCGTAACTGGTTTTTGCATACTGCTGGAAGGTTTTGGCGCTCATTCCATATATCATGCCAAAATTACAGGCTTTGGCCCGCTGCCGCATTTCCTTTGTGACTTCTTCCGGCGAAACCCCGGCGGTCATCGCCGCCGTCATGGTGTGCAGGTCCAGCCCTTTGCGGTAGGCCTCCACCATTTTCGCGTCCTTCGACAACCATGCCATTATCCGCAGTTCGATCTGCCCGTAGTCGCAAACGACGAACTTCCTGCCTTCCGGAGCCGCGAAGACTTCCCGGAACCTCTTCTCTCTAGGCGGTTGCTGGAGGTTGGGCGAACGACACGAAAACCTCCCCACCCCGTTTTTGTTGATCTGCACGAACTCGGCATGTATCCGTCCCGTCACCGGGTGCACCGCCTCCAGGTACGGCCTCAAAAAGGCCGCCAAACGCTTCTCGCACTTCCGGTACTCCAGCAAGGCCCTGACCGCCGGGTGGTCGGGGTACATTAAACGCAAGGTGTCGTCCATCGTGTTCGGTACGTCCACACCCAGCGCCTTCAATACGGGAAGCAACTGCAACGGACTGTTCGGGTTTATTTCCCGCACCCCGAAAATTCCCTGCTCCAGCGCCGGGGCAAGTTCCTGCATCAGCTTCGCCCGGACTTCCCCGGCCCGCGCGTCTTCCTCTTCCATCAGTTTCCGGCAGAGATCCCTGTTGAAAGGTATACCGGCATATTCCAGTTCCGACGTAGGGAGGACGACATCGAATTCTATTTTCGCGGCGCGGTTCAACCCTTCTGCAGTCAGCGCCTTCATTTCCGCCGCGGCTAAAGGCAGAAGTACCGCCGCATCCCTGGCCGCGTACGCGATCTGGGACTCGCTCAGCTCTCCGGAAGACCAGTCCGAAAGCCGCTCTTCTTTGTCCAGGGAAATGCCTAAAAACCTCCGGCAGCACGCCGCCAGAGAATGGCTCCCGACGTCCAACCCGCAGGCCAGCAGCTGACTGGCCAGCATGGTATCGAACAACCGGGCCGGCGGTAGCCGCCGGCCGAGGTGTTTTCTGAAAAACTTCAGGTCGAATTTGGCGTTGTGGAGAACTTTCAAGATGTTGTGGTCATTCCAAAATTCCCAGAACGGGGTAAAGTCTTTTACCCGGTACATGTCCGCGACGAACGACTTAACACTGCCTTCCGCCGCCGGCACGGCCATCTGTACGAAGCGGATTTCCCCGATGTATGGGTCGAGTCCACCCTTTTTGCCCGGGCCCGCCGTTTCGGTGTCCAGCCCGCAAACGCCCGCCGCCGCGACCTCGGCCAGCGCGGAGCGGAGCTCCTCGACCGAGGCGATCAGGACAATTTCGGGGTTCAGTGCCGCTTCCGGATGTATTGAAAATACGGCAGCCCCGCGGGAACGTTCATTCCCGGTCGAACCGGCGGTAACTGCCCTGCCGGTATTTTCCTGACCGTTTTTCGTACGAACCACGCCTTTGACCTCCCGGTATGCACGGATAATTTCCATGAGGACGTCTTTCCAGGCCGTACAGGCCGCCTCGAATTCTCCCACCAGGGAGGGGTCTTCGACGACCTTTTCAAAGGCTTCGTGGACACGGGTTTCTTCTACGGCAAGCTTCTCCGTCAGGTCGGGCCGGTTCTCCCTGGCCCACGCGAAAGGACGCCCGCCGTCGGATGAACATTCCTTCTTCACCAAATCCAGAATTCCTTCCACCCGCGACATGGCCCAGGAGGATAGCGTTGCAGCGTAAGTTGTTTCAAGCATTGAAGATCCCCTTTCCCTTCTTGCAACCGGGACTCAAAACGACGCCGCCGTCTTTTTTAACCGTACGATTCTTCGCGAAGCCTCTATCTTTGTCAGGCCCGGTTCCCACAACCCGGCGCGTTTTAAGGCGTACACCTGCTTTTCCGTAGGCGGCGCCAGCAGTTCTTCCAGCCGCCATTTCGTGATCAGGTCGGAAGCCTCCCCCCTCGTGGCGGGAGGGACAAAGTCACGCAAGCCGCGGCGTGCCGCCATCCGCTCCAGGAAACTCACCTGCGCTTCGCTCGGAGGCCTGTTCCGCCACTCCCGGTCTTCCCGGAGGAGGTTGGAGTCCCCCACGACAGCCGCGTAGTTCTCGGCCGCCCCGAAAACGTACCCGCGGTCGGGTCCTTCGGAAAGCACCTGTACCCCGGCCATCCCCTCCACGTTGAAGTCCTTCGCCAGGGCCTGCCATGTGTCGCCTTTCTTCCGCACCAGAACCGCCACGTTCCGGTCTGAAGCGTACAGGGCGAAAAGGTCTTCCCGCATTTTCAGCCAGCCGAAGCCGGTGATCAACCCGACGACTTTTTCCGTCCCGGCGTACAGCGTCATCTGGCGGGATTTCAGCCCGCTTTCTTCGGAGGCCCTTTCGGAGGTTTCGGGAGCCGCGCCTGGTTCTTTCCCTTCCAGCGAGGCTACCGTGACCAGTTTGTGCTTGAGGCTGTTTCCCACCACATCCAGCACGAGGCAGTCCGCCTTTCCGGCCCAGGGGGCGGGGCGGAGGCCCCTACCGACCGCCTGCTGGTAGAGAGCACGGGATTTCGTAGGCCGGGCCATGAGGATGCACTCGATGTCGGGACAATCGAAACCCTCAGTCAATACCATGCAATTAGCGAGGACCCGAATTTCCCCGTCCGAAAACTGCCTGAGCAATTCCCGCCTCTCGTGTTCCGGAGTATCCCCGGAAACGAAAGCCGCCGCCACGCCCATACCCCGCAGTGCTTCGGCAAGTTCCCCCGCCATCCGCACGGAAGGCGCGAAAGCGACGGTCTTGCGGTTTTCACCCTTCTCGACCCAGGCCCTCGCTATCGCCTCGACGACCGCCGGGGATTCCATTACTCGCGCAAGAGAGGAATCCGAAAAGTCCCCGGTTTCAGAGTTCACGGCGGCCCCGTCCAGGTCGAACCCCACGTTTACCAGGACGCCCCTGACCGGGACGAGGTAGCCAGATTCGATCATGAACCCGATTGTCAGCGCGTGGATCACCTCGTCGAAAACGTGCTTGAGACCGATTTTATCCAGCCGATCCGGGGTGGCCGTGACGCCCAGGTGCATGCGGCCGCCGGTGTCCTGGCCGGGGAGGAGGGAGAGGGTTTCGTAGATGCGGCGGTAAGTTCTCCCTCCCGCAGCGTGGTGGGCTTCGTCAGTAACCGTCAACTCCGGCATCCCATGCCGAAGATACGCTTCCAACCTGGCTGTTTGATAAAGAGATTGCACCGATGCCACGGTAATTTTCGAAGCCACGTCGTTCTGTTCCGCCTTAACCACACCTACCAGCGGGGCCGCGCCCGGCCACACGGTGAGGAGCTTGTCCCGGGCCTGCTGGATTAACTCGTCCCTGTGGGCGAGAACCAGGGCGCGGGAAGCGGGGTTGGATTCGAAAAGGGACTTGATAACGCTCGAAAACAGACACGTTTTCCCAGCTCCGCAAGGCCATACAACCAACGGACGGTAAACGCCGCGTTCTTTCGCGGCGTCTATCTTTTCGAGGCATTCTTTCTGGTAAGGGCGGAGTTCAAACATTTATTTGTCCCCCGTTTCTGGTTGCGAACTTTCTTAGGCTGGTATATACTTTGTATAAACACCTCTTCGAAAGGGGTAGGGCAGGCACATGCAAAGCCAGATCGCAAAGTGGGGAAACAGCTTAGGCATCTGTATTCCGAAATCAATTATCGAAAAAGTCGGCTTCACTGAAGGAACACCCGTTATATTGGAGATAGTGGATGACACTATCGTCATCCGTAAGAAAAAATATGACCTGAATACGCTTCTCTCTCAGGTCACATCCGAAAACCTTCATACTGAGATAGACACCGGTCATTCGGTAGGGCGGGAAGCATGGTAAGCGACAAAAAGCCGTATATTCCGAAACGCGGCGACATAGTATGGTTGCAATTCAATCCACAAGCCGGCCACGAACAAGCGGGAAGGCGGCCGGCATTGGTCGTCTCCCCCCGTGTTTACAATGAAAAGGTCGGCTTGGCCCTCTTTTGCCCGATAACCACAAAAATAAAAGGGTATCCTTTTGAAGTTGAACTGCCGGAAAAATTAAAGGTCTCCGGGGCCGTCCTGGCGGATCAAATTAAAAGCCTGGACTGGCGGGCGAGGCGGGCTGAATTCGCCTGCAGAGCCCCGGCGGAGGTTCTCGCAGAAACTCTCGCCAAAATCCGTACATTAATCGAGTGACCGGACGGTGCTATCCCCGCCCCTTACTGCTTTCACCGCTTCTTCCCAAAATTCGCTCGGCTTCCCGAAATGGGAAACGTACAGGTATTCTTTCGCCCGGCTGAGACCGACGAAAAAGAGCCTTCGCTCTTCCTCCTCGTCGTCCGAGCGGTGGTGCGGTAACTTTCCCTGCGTTACCCCGACCACGAACACGGCCCGGAACTCCAGCCCTTTAGCCCGGTGAAGGGTCATCAGCCGCACGGCGTCCAGGTCCGCCCCGTTTTCGTTCTTCGAAAGGACGGCTTTCCGGACGTTTTCGGCGTGAGCCAGAAATTCCCCGACGTTGTCGAACCGGGAAGCGGCACGCTTCAATTCCTCCAGGTGTTCCAGCCGGTCGCTGTCGGCGTCCTCAGTTAAGCCTTCCTCGCGCCTCAGGTAATCCTCGTATCCGGTTTCACCGATAACGGCCCGGATCAGCGCGGCCGGGGGAAGCTTCCGGCGGCGGAGGCCTTCAATGAGTTCAAAAAATTCTCTTGCCGCTTTCTGCTGTTTGCGGTTACCGAACCCGACTTCAGGGACGGCGCGGTAGAGGGAAATTTTACGGTTTGATGCGTGAAGCCTCGCCGCGTCGAGGAATTTCCGCCCCAGGTAGCGGGTTGGGACGTTGATCACCCTCTCCACAGCCTCATCACCCGCTGCGGAATCCGGGTCATGGACGAGTTGCAGGTAGGCCAGTATGTCCCGGACCTCCTTGCGGTCCCAGAAGCCGCACGAGCCGTACACCACGCAGGGAATGCCTTTCGCGACCAGTTCTTCCTCGAAAGGCCGCGCCTGAACGTTGGTGCGGTAGAGTACGGCGATCTCGCCAAGAGGGATACCGTCGGCCTTAAGTTTTTCGATCTCCGAAACGGCCTCTTCCGCCTCGGCAATTTCGTCTTTCGCCCGCACGAAGACCACGTCCGGCCCCGCGCCGTTGACTGGCCTTACCGCAGGCTTGTCCGCCCTGCGGAACCTGTTCTTTTCGATGACCGCGTTGACCAGCGAAACGATGTTCGCCGTGGAACGGTAATTCACGTCCAGAGCGAAGACTTCCGCTGACGGGTAGGTCTTCTCGAAGTCTAAAGTGTATTCGGGATGTGCCCCACGAAACTTGTAGACTGACTGGTCTTCATCACCCACGACAAACAGGTTCCCGTCCGGCGGGGGCACGAGGAGCTTCAGGATTTCGAATTGCGCCCGGTTGGTGTCCTGGTACTCGTCCACCATGACGAAACGGAGGCGGTTGCGCCAGTAGCGAAGTAAATTTTCTTCCTCCGAAAACGCCCTGTAGGCCATGAGGAGCATGTCGTCGAAATCCACCAGGTTTTCTGCGGCTTTCAATTCCTCGTACTTACGGTATACGCGGGCCAGGGCCAATTCGGTTTCTGACTTCTCCTTCTCCCTCCGGAGATTTTCGGAGTAATCTTCCCACGTCACCAGTTCGTTTTTCAGCAAGCCCACTTTTCGCATGACCTCGGCCAGGTCCAGCAAATCGGACAGGCCCGTTGCGGCCAGGGCTTCCCTGAAAAGCTTCTTCTTTTTGTATCCCTCCACCACGTCGAGCCGCGGGTTCAGATCCCGCAGCACCGAATAGCAGAAGCTGTGGAAGGTGCCGACGAAAGCGATATTCGCTGCGTCTCCGACCAGGGCGTGAAGGCGCTCTTTCATCTCCTCCGCGGCCTTTTTCGTGAAGGTTACGAGAAGAAGGTTTTCCGGAGCGCATTTACCCTCGTTCAAAAGCCGGGCAGCACGGTAAGTCAAAACACGGGTCTTCCCGGAACCCGGCCCGGCGAGCACCAGGCACGGCCCTTCGCCGTGGAGGGCGGCGGCCCGCTGGGTCTCGTTCAAATTTTCGAGAAGCATGGTTTTCGAAGACCTCCTTAACCAATCGCTTCCATCCATATATTCCGAATATTCTGACGCCTTAATGGGGACGGGGGAGAAATACCTTTTTCGTATACACGAAAAACCGTAATATACCATATAAAGAAAGAATTACCTTATATATAGGGGTATATAAGAGGTTTTTTCACTTTTACGTTTTCGTCTTTTAATATGCCCTCTAAGCCTTGAGCCGCAAGGGCTGAAGGCATTTTTCCACGGGAGGTTTTTTCACCTTTTTTCACCGAAAACCGGTGAAAAAACCTGTGGGCTTCCGCCTTAGAAAATCAAGGCTTTGCGGGTTCAGGGGGGAGGTTTTTTCACCGGCTTTAAAATTGTCTTCAGCCCTTGAGCCGCAAGGCTTTCAGCCCTTTTTTCAGGAGGTTTTTTCACCGAAAAATTTTTTAGTTCGGTCTTTACCATATATTTAAATTACGTTTTTGGTGAATAAACCTCTTCCGAGAGCCGTTCAGCCCTAGAAAATCAAGGCTTTCAGCGATTTTTCCCGCCGGTGAAAAAAGGTGAAAAAACCTACCCCCGATCCCCGGAAGTCTTGATTTTCAAAGGTTTGCGGGATCGGTTTTTTCACTTGTTTTTGGTGAAAAAAGGTGAAAAAACCTCTCCCACGAGATCGCCCTCAGCCCTTGAGCCGCAAGGCTTCCAGGGCTTTTTCGCGAAAAAATGAGAACGTGTCTCAATTAAAGAAGCCTGATGTTTTGTTTTGTCCTGCCGCCTTTTGTCCCCCTGGAATAGGATGTTTTTTCGATTACAATTTCTTTCCTGGCTACGAGAGTTGCCAAAATATCGTCCAGTTTCTTCACCGGCAGTTTCGTCCTCCTCAAGAGAACCGATTTCGAACAACTACCCCCCTCTCTCTGCAGCGCGTCCATGACGATCCGCCTTTCTGCCATGAACTCGCTGGTCGAAAGCCAGTTCTCCGCAACAAACGCCGTTGCTTTCCAGAAATATCTCGCTAGCCCTATGGCCTGCTCCACCGCCTCTCTTGAAATCTTTATTTCTGTGCACACCGGGTCGAAGAAGAACTCCCCGCCCGTCCCTATTTCCCCTTCCTCGGCCATCTTCGCCACTTCCATGATAAGGGCAAGTTTTTTCGTAATAGTGTCCAGGCGGGCCAGGAGCTCCGCTTCGAGCAAGTTCCCGTTCTCCTGCCGGAATTTCCGCAGTTCCCTGGCAAACTTCAGATAGACTTCCCTTGCTTCGTCGCTGAAGCTCGTTCCGGCAGGCCCTGCCATCGCGACCCTTTTCAGCTTTTCGACAAGTGCTTGTGTGACTTCCTCCGGCACCGGCGGCTGGAAATCTTCGGGTTCCTTCTCCCGCGGCCCGGCCGGAACCAGGCAGCACCGCTGGAAGAAACCGCTGTACTTGATCTGATCCGTGGCCGCCGCCGTCAGCGTCTGCGGCGTCGTCACAAGGAACCAGTTCACGAACACGTTTTCGATCCGGTACGGCGCACGCTTCCCGCCCTGGCGCCGCTCGAACCCCGTCCGGCGCGGGCAGTCATAAAGTTTGAGCATCTGGCCCAGAGTGCCGGAGAGGTAATCCTTTTTCTGCAGTGCTTCCAGGTGGAGGGCCGCTTCATCCGTGAACACCATCCCCACCGTGTACCGGCACACTGCAGTGATCAGCGCCAGTTTGTGGCTCAGTGCTTCCGGGGAGAAGTCGTCATCCCATATAGGCTCTTTCATCGCCAACCTGCCGTTCGGCTTTTCATCATCCTTGATACCCGTGTCTACCTGTTCGTACTCCCCTCTTTCGGGGAACATGTGCGCGGCCACCGTCTCGTCTTTTACGATTTCTTCCCACAGTTCCCTGCACAGGTGCTGTAGGGTCGACTTGCGCGTGTCGGAACTGGGGCCGATGACGAACACCCACAGGTTTGGGTACGTCCGCCGGCGGCCTTCCTGGAGCCACACCCGCCTCCCGATGAGCAGGGACAGGAGGCAGAGCGCGGCCGCCATCCGGATTTCAAGGTTGGCGTCGGTACTCAGGGCGAAATAATCCGTAATTTCCTTCAACAGCCCCCTTACCGGCGGTTTCGCCAGGAAAGCCGGGGTGTCGTCGTCGACAATTTTGATGTCCTCTTCGGGGTCCGGGGTTTCCCCGGCTTTTTCCGGGTTCAGCACGCGCAGTAGTTCCCTCAGCGTTTCCGGCGGCAGCCGCTCGGCCAGGTAGGACACCCCGGCGACTTCTTCTCCGTCGGCCAGTTTCCGGTAAGTGTTCCGGACGGCGGTCACCCTGTCATCAGGTTCTTCGTCTTTCGCTTCGTGGGCAATTTTTTGCATCAGGGCTTCCGCAGTCCGCCGGGCGAAACCCCTTTTGGCCAGAAGCCCCGCCAGCCCCAGAGCCAGGTGGTGCCTGTGCGGAGGCTTCCAGTGCGGGGCCAGGAGGTTAACCAGGGAGGCGGTTGTTTCCAGTGAAAGCGCCGCTTCTCCTGCTTTCCCCGGCATGCCGGAGTCAAAACCTTTTCTCCTGTTTTCGAGTTTTTCCAGGAGTTTACCGAGGGCGGTTTTCGCCGCTTCCACCGTGACCCTGTTTTTCAGGGCGGCAGAAGCGAACTCTTCCGCGGTCATTACGTTGCCCTCGTCATCCATAACGACCCGCCTGCCTCCGGCCGCGTCGGGGCCGAAGTACGGCAGGTTCACGCAGTTGCCCACCTGCCCGGGAGAAAGTTTTTCCTGTTTCGGGAAGACTTCCACGAGGGTTCCTTTCCCAACACCCGGAGGGATGCCCGCGCAGTTGAGCGCGGCGGACACCAGCGCCCGCGCCAGGGAAGCGGGGATCTCACCGGCGAAGAAAACCCAGACGTGGTGCCCTTTACTTTTAGAACGTTCCAGCCACGAAGTTATTCCCACCTCGGACAGCGCATTTCGCAAGAGTTTCGCCCGGTCAAGCGTGCTTTCAGGGTCGTCTTTATTGTCAAAGTCAGCGCACGCCCAACGGCATGTGCCGTCGTCCGTTACCGGGTAGACGGCCAGGTTTTCCCGCCCTTCCAGGTGGGCCATCAGGTGGGTGACAGACCAGTCTCCCCTGACGCACTCAATTTTTCCATCAGGTGCAAGCACCCCGCGGGCGTCTTCGCGCCCCTTGAAGAGGTTGTCGAAATTGACGGCCAGGACTGCTAACTCTTTTGAAGGCTTTGAAGGCATAGTGCACGCACCTTCCTCTCCAAGAAAAAATCCCGGCCGTTTTTGCGGTGGTTGTGTCAATCAAAAAGTTACCCACCACGGTAATCAAAAAGGGAACCACCCCTGGACATAAAAATCCTCTTGAACTAATACTGTCTTCTGCTAAATATAGTAATTTTTTTAAGGAGCGAATTCACCTCCCATGGTGATTATGTTCGTTAAACCGCCGGCCAGGAACTGGATTTATTCCAGTTCTCGTCCGGGAACCCACGCGAAAGTCGGCTAATT
>NZ_FQZM01000013.1 GCF_900142025.1 Desulfofundulus thermosubterraneus DSM 16057
GGTTTACCGTTTACATGAGCCGTATACCGCCCAATGACCAGCTCAACGGTGGATGTTCCCTTCCTGCCGGTTACCTTCTGCGTTTTCTCGTCCCAGCGGACCTCGGCCCCTAACGCCTCGAAGATCGCCCGCAGCGGTACGAGGACGCGGCCCTTTTCCATCACGGGCGGCACATCAGAAGCCAGCCTGACGCCGTCAACCTGCACGTCGATGGTGGCCGCCTGCGCCGGAAGAACATTTCCCCCGGACAGGGCAAAAAGAAACACCAGACATAAGAAAAGAAGTACAGCTTTTTTAATCCCTGGCATTAAAGACCCTCCGTCGCATGATTCTTTATGGTCCACCACGTTGGCTACCCGCCTAGCTTTTCCTTGATTTCCCGCATCTTTGCTCCCCAGTCGGCCACCTCCTCGGCGGTGAGGATGTCGATGGCGCCGCCCTGGAAGTCGCCCTTGATGTCACCCATTTTTTCCTCCAGCCAGCCTTCGATCTCCAGGTAGTGTTCTTTCAATCCTTCCAGCACTTCGGGATCGGCATTCCACAGGCCCCGCTGGTGGGCCTCCAGCAACCGGCGGGCGATTTCTTCCAGCGCCCAGGGGTTGTGTTCTTCAAAGAAACGGCGGTTTTCTTCGTCCAGAATAAAGGTCCTGGTGATGTCGTCGAAGATCCAGTCGTCCACTTCCTGCGTGGTGGCTTCCCAGCCGTAGACCCGTCCAATACGTTTAGAAATGTCCCCGGCGCCTTTATAACCGTGCCGCTTCTGACCCTCGATCCACTTGGGGTTCAAAAGTTTTGTCCGCACCACCCGCCGGATTTCATCGGCCAGGGTACGTACTTCCACATGCTCCGGTTCCCTGGTATCGCCGTAGTAGGTCCTCACCTCTTTACCGGAGGCCACCCGGGCGGCGGCAGTCATCCCGCCATGGGTGCCGAAGTAGCAGCAGCAACCAAAGAGGTCGTACTCGTCGGTAACCACCTTGTTATAGGTGATGTCCACCGTCTTCAGGCTGGCCTGCAACTGGCGGAAGGCCTCCTTGCCAAAAATACCCTTGCCGTAGGCGTAACCGTTCCAGTAGATAAAGATATCGGCAAGGTCTTTCTCCTCTTTCCAGGCCGAAGCGTAAACGGCCAGGTTGACGCCGGCCTGGTAGGTGCCGGGCTTCGAGGCAAAGATACGCAAGGTGGCATCCCGCCAGGCTTGCGGGTCGTTTTGCCCGTCCAGCTGGGCCAGGGTGTGCTTGCGGACGTAGTTTTGTTCAACAGGCTCGTCCAGGGCGGCCACGGTCTGAATGGCCTCATCTAAAAGCTCCACGCAGTTGGGGAAGTTGTCCCGGGTAATGCCGGATACCCGCACGGTCAGGTCAATGCGGGGGCGTCCCAGTTCTTCCAGCGGGATTACTTCGATACCCGCCACCCGACCGTTGGGCAGCCACCGGGGCCTCACACCCAAAAGGTAGAACATCTGCCCCAGGCCTTCGCCGTCGGCCCACATAATGTCGTTGCACATCCAGTAAAGGGCAATGTTCTCCGGATAGCGGCCTTCATCAGCCAGGTGTTTTTCCAGAATTTTTTCCGCCAGGCGCTTGCCCACTTCCCAGGCGGCCCGGGTGGGCACCCGGTGGGGATCCAGGGAATAAAAGTTGCGGCCAGTAGGCAGTACATCGTCCCTGCCGCGGGTGATCAGCCCGGAGGGCCCGGCGGGGATGTATTTCCCGTCAAAACCGGCCAGCAGCGATTCGATCTCCTTAGAACCTTCAATACGCTCGTTCAAATCCAGCACCCGTGGTAAAAGGGCATTTACTTCCGGCAAAGCCTCGGAGCAGACAAACTTATCCCCCAGGACCTCTTGAGCAAAACCCGGATCCACTTCCTGTCCCTTTAAGAACCTGCCAATAAAGGCTTTAACCGCAGCATCAATTTCTTCCAGGAGGGCACCATAGGACTTGCCGTAGCGAAGGGAGAACCTTCCCTGGTCTGCCAAAAGCTCGGCCAGATCCAGATTCATGAGGCCGGCCACGGCCCGGCGCAAAGAGACCTTTTCCCCGGCGTCAAAGCGCAGGATGGAGTTGATGAATTCCACCCGCTTTTCCCCCTGCGGTATCTCGCCGAAGATGTGCTGCCCGTCCTGGATCTGCGTGTTGCGGATGACGGAGAGCACCGCATGGGCCTTCTCCGCTATAAAGGCAAAATTATGGTGACCGCCTTCCACGGGAATCTGCTTGTCCAGGTTGGTCTTTTTGATTTCTTCAATAATTAAATGCTCCAGAGTATGGGCCCGGGCCGGGTCGGCCACCCTGGCCTTTTCGTATTCCTCCAGGTAGCGCTCTAGCTCGGCCAGCTCGTCGTAGAGACCACCCCCGGTCATTACCGTCTGCATGTGGTCCACCAGGGTGGCATAGCTCCTCCTTTTGGCAATGGTGCCCTCCGGCGGGTTATCCGCGTTGTAGATGTAAAGGTGAGGGAGGGAACCGATGGCTAAATCCGGGTAACACTCGCCGGAGAGTCCCACGCCTTTGCCGGGCAGGAATTCCAGGTTGCCGTGGGTGCCCACGTGCACTAGGACATCCACGCCAAAGTCCCGCTCCAGGTAGCGGTAGGTGGCCAGGTACTGGTGCGGCGGCGGGATGTCCGGGTCGTGTAAAATTTTACAGACCTGCCCGTCGCAGCGGGCACCGGCACAGCCCCGCTTCGGCTGCACGCATACCACAGCGTTGCCATATTGAACTCCGGTAATGACGATTTTCCCCTCGTGGACCATGGCCGCGGGTACGCCGTTTTTGGCTTCTCCCGGCGGGGCACCCCAGGCTTCAGTAAGCCGTTCCTTCACCCGCAGAGATAAATGATCAAACCACTGCCGGTACTCTTCTACGGGCATGAGCTTTAATGCCCCGCCCTTGCTGATAATTTCATCGGTGGTAGTCCAGCGGAATTCCGAGATGGCCTTCCGGTTCATAATGGTGTCAATTAACTCTTTGCCGCTGGCGGGAACTTCCACGGAATAACCCGCTTCCTTCATACGGCACAAAATCCTGGCCACGCTCTCCAGGGTGTCCAGGTTGGCTCCACCGCCCACCGTGGCTTCCACCGAGGCACAGGGGTTGTTGTGGAGGATAAAAGCCACTTTTCGCTCGTGGACCGGCTTTCGCGCCAGCTCAACCCACCTGGCCACCCTGTTCACCAGGTGCCGGCAGCGCTCTTCCACGGGCACGCGGATTTCCAGTTCCCCTTCACGCCTGGCTCCGGCAATGAAAATTGGCTCGATTACCCCTTCAAACTCGGGTAGAGCTATACACCAGGCAATATCCCGGTTTAAACCCTGGGGATCCTCTACCCATTCCTCTACCGTGCGGTAAAAGGAAGTTACCGGCTGGAAGACGGGCACGCCCAGCCGCTGTAAGAGGGCCATTCCTGAGGTGGCCACATCCTCGCGCAGGAAGTCATCGGTTCGGGTGCGGGCTTCCAGAAAGAAGGAGATCAGCTTGACCATGGCCTTGATACGGGACCTTCCGTCCTGAGCTAAGAAGTACTGGCGCACCACCTCACCGGAACCCTTCGTACCCAGCCCGTCATCTTTCAGGGAGTAGCAGAAGGCAGGGATAACCCTGAACCCTTTTTCCTCCAGGAGGCGAATTAACAAGTTCTCCACAGCCAGGTTACCGTTTACCCAGTTGTTGCGGGCAAAGAGCAGGCCCACGGTGGGAGCGGAAGCGACCAATGATTCGGGCCAGCCGGCTTTACTGAGGTATGTCTCGTACCAGGACAGGTAATCTTCCACCGTAGCAAAACAACCAGAAGCGGCCGGGTGGTAAATACCCTCCCAGGGGAAGGTAAGCGGCTCGCTGTATTCCAGCCGTTCACCCAGAACTTCGACAGCCAGATACCGGAGCATGTGGGCAAAATTTTCTTTGCCGCCCTGAACTATATATGTGTAGCATCTGGAAACCACATCCGGCCCCACTGTTGAAAGGACCCACAAAGCCGGATCATGGGCCACGCAAACCACGGGCCTGGCCAGTCGTTTTACCGTCTTTTCCAGTTCATCCCAGACAATTTCTGCCGCTGAACGGTAAAGGAAAATCAGGTCGGCCCGGGCCATGTCCTCGAGGGCTTCAGTGAGATCTTCCTTACCCTCATCTAAAAAGCGGGCCGAGTACACCTTAACCTCCAGCACGTCCCTGACCAGCTCCGCGGCCCGCCGCATAGTGGTGGTGTGGCTGTGCCACATCACGGCGGTAATTTTCTTCATGAAATCCCCCCTATCGCAAAATAAAAAAACCACGAAGACCGGCTTCTCTTTCAAAGAAAAGTCATAGCCTTCGTGGCTTTTACCGTTCGAATTTTTACCTGGTTAGATAGCCTCTCTTAAAAACCCGACGACTTCGGTCGTCTTACTCTTACAAAACATTATTGCCCTAAATCTATTCTACATTAATTAAGAAATTCCTGCAAGCTTACGGCGATAGAATTTTTTCTATAGCCTTAAAAAGTGGACGGGTAATTGCCTCAATCCCCTTTGTGACATTTGGTATGGGTAACTGCAAGGCCTGCCCCAAACTTAAAGTGATTCCGATGGCAATTAAAACGAAGAAGGCTATTGTTTCGCGATAAAGTTTCTGTCTGAGTAACCGCGGCAGCTCTATAGCGATGATAACCGCAAAGCCGGTTAAAATAAGCAAAACATTTAATAACATCTTGCCCCTCTCCGCATAATGGTTCCGATATTTGGATTCAGGATATCATTTCATGGAGCCAGAAACGGCGGCTTGCCGGTCATCCCCATACGTCGAATATGGGCAACTACCTGGACACGTACCTCAATGCCCGGAAAAATTTCCGGCCAGTCTCTCTTAATTTTCTTCCATTCCCGGGGGAATTTACGGCGGAACGCCTCTCCGAAGCCGAAGGCATCGGAACCCAATTCCTGTGCTTTGTATACGGCAGCCATTACTTCATTACCGATAGCCGCAGCATGCAAACGGTCCAGTTCCTTAATCACCTCCGGTTTAGAGGTATCAAGGGGTCCTTCCACCTCAACGAGGTTACCTTCTTCCCGGATTTTTACCGTCATAATGATTCCATCTTCTGTTATCTCTGGTTCAATCTTGGCATTGGCGCGTAGAATTTCTATGGTAGCCTTTTTACCCTCCTGGCCGGGGCAGGGAAAAACGATTTGCCCCCCTTTTACCTCGTTGAGTACCCATAAAAGTCCACGAGTTTCGGTTTCATCAAGAAACCCCACCATACGGTCATTACGGAAGAGGGCAGCCCCGGTAAGCCGGAGAGTTAAGGGTGGTTCGAGGGCTGCTTTTTCACCCTCCCTGACCTGTGCCGCAGGGTTAAAAGCTGCTTCAATTACACCTGCATAAGGTTCCTGCCCTTCCAGGCTTAAGGTCTCCAGAAACCGGGATAGAGGAACAGGCGCAAATCTGGAAGTTTGCCCTCGCCAGCGTACGATGTCGTCTATGCGGAGTGCCGGTACAGTAGCATGGGGGTTAGGGATATCGAGTATTTTTGCCGGATCCCCGCGGGCAACGAAGACCATCGTTAAACCATGCCGGATCTCCACGCTGCGTTTTAAAAAGTCCAGCACCCCGCCCACACCTTTTTCAGCCATTGCTTCACTGAAAATAAGGGTACGATTCTGGGCGAAAAACAGCCGCCGGGATGATTCACGGGAAATCTCGCGCAGCGCATCAAAAATGGTGGATCCGGTTCCCTCGTAGTTGCGGTAAGGCTTGGCAGCAATACTGGCCCCGGGTGTAATCCCTCCCCGCTGTCCACCTCCGAGTACGCGCGGATTAGGAACCTGTGCAATGAGACGGATTTTCCCCTGGGGGCCACTATCGATGGCCATGGCCATAACATAACCGAGATCCTCTACTTCCCGCAGGTCCCAGCAACCGGCGTTTAAGCAAATAAGTAAAACAAGAATAATCAGCATGCGGCGTTTCAAATCGTCCCCCCCTGTGGGTGCCGGTCTGGTGGTTCAGGTTTAAGGCCGGATGCCTGCCGTTTCCGGTTGTTTTCGGAGAGTTCTGCAGGACGCCTGCGCATCATCCATAACGGTGCTCTGATGAAAAGATCTTTCCAGTCGTCATGGTGAAAAGGGGTTAATCCGGCCAGGTACGGTAACCCAACGGAACGCAACCCGGCGAGATGGATCAGGACAGCAAGCATTCCTGTGGCCACGCCGAAAAGACCCAGCAAGCCGGCCAGGAACATCATTGGAAAGCGTAAAATGCGGATGGAAATGGCCAGATCAAAGGAGGGCGAGAGAAAGGAGGAAATCCCCGTTAAGGCCACCACGATAACCATCAGCGGCGATACTACACCTGCCATTACCGCTGCTTCACCGATTACCAATGCCCCAACAATGCTTACTGCCTGACCTACCGCCCGGGGCAGACGTACACCGGCTTCCCTTAAAATTTCGAAAGCAATTTCCATCACCAGTGCTTCCACCACGGCAGGGAAAGGTACCCCCTCACGTGCGGCAACGATGTTTAAAAGAAGCCTTATAGGAATCATTTCCTGATGGAAGGTAGTCACAGCCACATATACGGACGGGAGGAGAAGGGAAACGGCGAAAGCGCACCAGCGCAAAAGGCGAATGAAAACACCCAGGATAAAGTGGTGGTAAAAATCCTCCGGACTCTGCATATGGGCTACGAGTTCACCCGGCACAATTAGGACAAAAGGTGTATTTTCAGTGAGTATGGCTACCCGTCCTTCAAGCAGGTTGGCTGCCACCCGGTCCGGTCGTTCGGTAGTAATGGCCTGCGGAAAAGGAGAAAGTGGATGATCCCGCAACAATTCCTCCAGGTAGTTTGATTCGAGAATACCGTCAATATCGATACGCTTAAGCCTCTCCCTGACTTCGGCAACCAGTTCCGGCGCAGCCAAGCCCCTGACGTACCCCACCACAACCTGCGTGTGGCTGATCCGGCCCAGAACCATGCTTTCCAGTACCAGGTTTGGCGTCTTGAGCCGCCGTCGCAGAAGGGTAATGTTGGTATGCAAAGCTTCGGTAAATCCCTCACGGGACCCCCGTACCACCGCTTCTGTCATCGGTTCTTCCGGAACACGGGTTTTAAACCCGGCGGCCTCCAGCGCCAGGCCCTCTGATTCACCATCCACCAGAAGAACGACCGAACCTTCCAGAACATGATCGATTACCTCGTGCAGGTTGACACACTTTTTGACCACGTCCACGGGAAGGGCAACACTTAAAATTTGATCCAGGAAGGAACCCCGCGCTGGTTTAAATGGCCTGTAATGGATCATCAATGGTTTGAGCAGGTTTTCGTTTAAAAGTACCCGTTCTACCATACCCTCCAGGAAAATTGCCGCCGCTTCCCCGATGCCGCCTCCTATTTCAAACTGCCGGATAATAAAATCCGGACAATAACCGGATATTCCCTTCAGGCGCTTGATGTTGGTCGCCAGGTCAGCCTCGATGGGAATACGCTCCAGATCATATTTTTCCACGACGGCCTGGTGAATCCAATCCATGTCATCCGGGCCGGTGTTTTTTCCCGCCGCTTTATACGCATAATTCCGGATCAAATGGTGCAGCTTCTTTACAACGCGCTTTCGCACAGAAAGAACATCCTCCTTTTTTAATAGCCCCGCAAGTAATGGTCATGCTTTCCTGGTGGAAATATGGCGAATACCGGCTGTAATCAAAAGAAAAATGGTGATTATAAAATTAACAAAGATAATGGTTAAGGGGAATACTTCCCCGGAAAAAGCAAACAACTCGGCAATATTCTCCCAGGCCTGTACCGCGAGCGCCATCATTATGGCCATGGAGGGTAAGATTAAGGGGCGATAGTCTTTGACGTTGAGCCACTGCGCCAGGCCAAGCACTCCGGCGAAAAAGAAAGTGGTTAACTTGATCAGCATACCCGCCACCCAGATCATCATGAAAAGAGCATCCTGCCGTTCCAAAATCGGTAACGCCTCTAATTTAATCAGCCGGGCCATATTGAAGGTGGGAAAAAGAAAACAGGCTGCCTCTGTTGGGCCTACTAATCCAACTGCTCCGATAACCACCATCTCCATAGCTATAAAAAGGATTAGAATGGCCAGGAAGCTGGTCTTAACCACTTTTTCTTTATTATCTATAAATGGGTAGAGCATCAGGAGCACCGCGGTTTCCCCAAACCATCCACCGGGTGGAATTGCTCCCAGCAATATTGGGCCCAACCCGTTCTCCAGAGCAGGAAGGAAGCGCCATATTTTAATATCTTTTATAATTAGTAAAACCACTAATACCATCGTTGCCAGTACTACCGTCAGAACGATAGAGCTCATCCGGCAGATTACCTCAAGCCCGCCATAAGCCGCATAAACGGCAAGCAGAGAAAGAACAAGCATAAAAACAATAGGTGGCGTACGCGGCATGTAGGAGGAGCACATTAGAGCAGAAAATTCTTGCAATACGAAATAACCAACGTAGAAGAAATAAAAGAGGTATACAAATCCCACCACCTTACCCGGCACCTTGCCGAGAATGAGTGGCGCATACTGCACAACCGACGCATCCGGAAATCGCCGGGCCAGGCTGACGGCTGTATAAACCTGAAGACTACCAAAAAAACAGGCTATGATTACGGAGATCCAGGCATCCTGCTTTGCGTGCTTTGCTGTAATGGCCGGGACGAATAAGATGGCTGTGGCCAAAACAATACTCACCTGATATACCATAGCCTGGTAAGCCGATATTTTTCCTTCTTCACGCATCGGTCCCACTTCGCCCAAACCAGGTCTGACCCGGAATTTTTACTTACTGCCAGCATTTATTCTTGCTTTTATCTCGTTTACCTATGCAAAAAAAAAGGCCGCATTCCGGCATCTCAAACCCGCGGACAAATGGAAATATAGAACCAGGACCACCTACTTCGACGGGTAAACCCATACGCCTTTAAGCTCCTCCCCGTAGAACTTTTTGAGCATCTCCCGGTGCACCGCCTCCGGGTCTATGTCTTTAAAGAGCTCCGGGTGCAGCCACTTGGCGATGTAGTACTCGCCCGCCGCCCCGCGGGGCGCGCAGGTGATTTTGGAACTGACCAGGAAGACCCGGCCCTCTTTAACCGCGCTCGTGTTCCGAAGCGCCGGCCGCCGCATTATCTGCTGTCGGATCTCCTCGAGCTTCTTCACGTCTCCCTCCCAGCCGCACTCCGGCGCCGAGACATACTTGATAATCACGTCCGGGTTTTTCGCCGCCACCCACTCCGAGGTCACCACCGGGTAGGCGATCCCCCGGTCGGCAGCAATATTGATCCCGCCGGCCCACTCAATTAGCGGGTGCGCCCCCGAGCCGCGGCCGTTGGTCTTCCACTCGCCAAGGCCCGACTCCCAGTAAACCTTCGGCTTCTGCCGGGAACTCAGCCCCTTCGTCCGCGCCTGCACCACCTGCCAGCGCTTCTCGATATAACCCGCATAGTCGCTCGCCCGCTTCCGACAGTCGAAAACGAGCCCGAGCGTCCTGATCTCCTGCGGGATGAGTTCCGTTCTGTACCCGTATATCCTGAGCACAGGGATCCCCGCCCGATTCAGCTGACTGCGGAGCTTGGGATCAAGAAAGCCCTCGATCACCAGGTCGGGTTTGAGCGCCAGGATCTTTTCCACACTCGGCGTAGACGATTTTCCCACTGAGGGAAGCTTGGTGACATAATTCGGCCACTGTTCATTATCTTTCGTGTGATCGTCAACCGCCACCACCGTCTTTTCGACTCCGAGGGCCTTCAGCATTTCGGCGGGGTATCCACCTAGAACCACTACCCGCCGGGGCGGGCAGGGCACCCGGACCGCGCTCTTTTCAATCTCTCCTTTGGAAGTAACGAAATATTCCGTGACCGTAATTCTCTTCTGCTGTGCAGCCACTGCAGGCCAAACTGCGGCTGCCAGCAGAACCGCCGCCAATACCGCCGCCCATAAAACCATCCAGTACCGCCGCAAAGCAAAACCACCTCCGCATCCTAATTCTTCCAGCGGGATTACTTCGATACCCGCCACCCGACCGTTGGGCAGCCACCGGGGCCTTACACCCAAAAGGTAGAACATCTGCCCCAGGCCCTCGCCGTCTGCCCACATGATGTCGTTGCACATCCAGTAAAGGGCAATGTTCTCCGGATAGCGGCCTTCATCAGCCAGGTATTTTTCCAGAATTTTTTCCCGCCAGACGCTTGCCCACTTCCCAGGCCGTCCGGGTGGACACCCGGTGGGGATCCAGGGAATAAAAGTTGCAACCAACAGGCAGTACATCGTTCCTGCCACGGGTGATCAGCCCGGAGGGCCCGGCGGGGATATACCGGCCGTTAAAACCGGAAAGCAGCGATTCGATTTCCCGGGAAGCTTCGATCCGTTCGTTCAGATCCAGCACCCGCATGGTAGTGGTGTGGCTATGCCACATAACGGCGGCAATTTTTTCATAGCACTCTCCTCCCCACGCCTGAAAATTAAAAGCCACAAAAAGCAGCCCCTCTTTCGAGGAGGAAGATACTGCCTTCGTGGCTTTTACCGTTCGAGTTTTTACCTGGTTAGACAGCCTCTCTTAAAAACCCGACGACTCCGGTCGTCCTACCGGCAAAAATTTCGTTCATTTTCCATTAGTACTGCGTTGAGTAAAAAATTCCTGCAAAAAAGGTGAAAAAATTTAAATTGAAAGTTTTAAACCAAATATTTTCCAGATGCCGGAAAATAATTGAAGAATTAAAGATAGTTATGTATTATCTCCCACTGAACGGGTTAACCTGAAAACGAACATAAATAAATCCAAAGGAGGAAAGGCAAATGAGCTGTTCCAGCATCAAGCACCGTTTTGAAGAAGAAAGGCAAAGGGGTCTCTCTTTTGAACGGGCCATGGAAATGTACCGGGAACTGGAGGGCTCCCTAGCAGCTCACCGCCTGGAACTGGAAGACCTGCAACGCACAAATGCCGATCCGGGCCGCATCAGTCACCTGCAGGCACATATAAATGACGGCGAAAGACTGCTCAAGGAGATGAAACAGCTCCACCTGCATTAAGGAAGGGGGCCTTACAGGCCCTCCTCCTTACCTGACCCTTTTCACCACCATTACGCCAGCAACAAACAACACCGCCGCATACCCCGCCAGCACTGCCAGGGATACGGGCAGAAGCCCGTCCCCGCGGGCCAGGGCACGTAAGGCATGGCTGGAGTGGGTTAAGGGCAGCACCTCTATTATATACGCTACGGCCCCGGGCAGGCGGTCGGGGGAAAAGAAGGTACCGCAGAGAAAGGACATGGGCAAAATAACAAAAGTAGCAAAGTTGGCCATATCCTCGTGGGAGTTGATGGTCATGGCCGCCACCACTCCCAGGGCGGCAAAGAGAAAACAGGTGAGGATGACCACCAGGAAAAACCACCCATTTATAGCAAGGTGGGCTCCAAACACAAAAGCCAGGGCCAGAATGATCAGAGAAGCAACCAGCCCGCGCACGGTGCCCGCCAGCACTTTGCCCAGCACAAAAGCACCGGCGCTGATGGGAGCAATCAGGTATTCCTCTAAGGTTTTGTGGTACAGGCGGCTCATATTCAGGGAAACGCCCACGGCGTTAAAGCTGGTATTCATGGCCGAAAGGGCGATAATCCCGGGCACTACAAATTCCAGATAGTTGCCCCCATTCATTTGAATCCCCCGGCCCAGCCCCCAGCCAAAGGCCACCAGATATAAAAGGGGGCTGACCAGCCGGGAGGCAAAGAATTTAACAAAGGTGCGCCTGAAAACCACCATTTCCCGCCAGAATACGGTGTAGAAATCGATCTCAATCACCCACCTTACGCCCGGTTAGCTCGACGAAAACATCTTCCAGGTTGGATTCCCGGATTAAAACATTTCCATCCAGCTGGCCGGCATAGGCCAGGGCCCTATCACGGCTGGGAAAAAGTTTATAACCGGTATCTTTACCTCCAAAAGATTCCACCACCACTTCTCCTACCTTTTGCTTTAATTCCCGGGGTGTCCCCAGGGCAATCAACCGGCCTTTATCCATAATGCCCACACGGTGGCAGAGAACTTCCGCTTCTTCAATGTAATGGGTGGTTAAAAGGACAGTCATGCCTTCATTGTTCATGCGCCGGATTAAGTCCCAGATCTTGCGGCGGGTCTGGGGGTCCAGACCCACGGTAGGTTCGTCTAAGAAAAGAACTTTTGGGTTGTGCATCAATGCCCGGGCAATCATCAGCCGGCGCTTCATGCCGCCGGAAAATTTGCTCACCAGATCCCCTGCCCGCTCCCGGAGTTCCACGTAGTCGAGGAGCTCCTCGATTCTCTCCTGCCGGCGGGAAGCAGGAATCCTGTGCAGGCGCCCGTGCAGTTCCAGGTTTTCCCGGGCGGTCAACTCCTGGTCCAGGTTCATATGCTGGGGCACCACGCCGATTTCCTTTTTCACCTTGTCCAGATCCCGCATAACATCATAGCCGTTAATTAAGGCCGCGCCGCCGGTAGGTTTGGTGAGCATGGTCAGCATCCTTATAGTGGTAGTCTTACCGGCACCGTTGGGACCGAGCAGGGCGAAGATCTCCCCTTTCTCAATATGCAGGTCCAGGCCATCCACGGCGACAATGTTTCCGTAATGTTTGGTCAACTGGCGAAGCTCAATCACTCTGTAAACCTCCGGCTCAATATCACTGCGCGTAAAAACCGGCCGTAATCTCTTCCGCACCCGCCGTCATATTACCGGTGGCTGTGGCCGTGGTGATAATCGTGAGCATGGCGTGCCTTTTGTCCGCCCATGATTACCTGCAATTTCTCCCGGTCGATATCCATTTCCTGGAAAGGCTTGCGACGCATGCGGTGGAGCAGGGCCAGGTTCACCGAACTGTGCACATCATCGCGGGTAACCTCGGTACGGCCGGCCAGGGCGGCCATGGTTTTGGCCGCCTTCATCATCACCAGGTCGGCCCGGTGGCCGTCCACACCCATTTCAATGGCTATCTTTGCGATCAGATAAAGCATTTCCTCCGGGATTTCTACTTCCGGAAGCAGTTTTTTAGCCGCCACGATTTGCCGGCGTAACTTTTCCTCTTCCCCCTCCCACTGCCTGGTAAACCCTTCGGGATCTTCTTCAAAAGCAGCCCGGCGCCTGATCACCTCCACCCGCAGCTCCGGGTCCATAATACCGGTGATATGTACACAAAGGCCGAAACGGTCCAGCAACTGGGGCCTCAGTTCTCCCTCCTCCGGATTCATGGTGCCCACAAGAATAAATTGTGCCGGGTGGGTGAAGGAAACCCCTTCCCGCTCCACAGTGTTTACTCCCATAGCTGCGGAATCCAGCAACACATCGACCACGTGATCGTCTAAAAGGTTTACCTCGTCCACATAAAGAATACCCCGGTTGGCCTGGGCCAGAACACCCGGTTCGAAGTGCTTTTCTCCCTTTTTGATGGCCTGCTCAATGTCCAGCGTCCCCACCACCCGGTCTTCAGTGGCTGATACGGGCAGGTCCACCACCCGCATTTTTCGCTTGGCCCGGGGCAGTTCCTCGCCCGCGGCAAGGCGTTGCCGGCAGTCCATACACATGGTGGTGATATCATCGGGGTCACAGCTAAAGGGGCAGTCGGCAACCACATCGATCTCCGGTAATAATGCCGCCAGAGCCCGTACGGCGGTGGATTTGGCGGTGCCCTTTTCCCCCCGGATGAGAATGCCGGATAGTTTGGGGTTGACGGCATTTAACAACAAGCCTTTTTTCATTTCCTCCTGCCCGACAATGGCTGAAAAAGGGTAGATATATTTCATCTTCCCATCTCCTGTATTTTAGAATTCTTAAATTATTTCTCGCACTGCCTGTACCAGAGTATCGGCCTTTAAATCATCTATTTTGTAATATTCCGCCCCCAGGGCAAAAGCCAGTTCCCGGGCCAGGCCAAAGGTAATAAAACCATCTTTTTCTACATCGATGACTAAAGTTTTAATTCGCTCTTCTTCCCGGATTACCTCTGCCACGCGGCGGACCTCAGCCTGAGGCCTATCCTGACCCATGCTGACATTCGCCCGCCCATCGGAGATAAGAATCAAGAGAGGCGATATGTTCGGGTCCTTGTACAGGTGGGCCCTGGCTACCTCATAAGCCTTGAGCAGACCGGCGGAAAGCGGGGTCTTCCCGCCGGTGGGCAGTTCTTCCAGCAGCTTATAACCCATCTCCACGCTACCGGTAGGCGGCAGCAAAACTTCTGCCGTATCCCCCTTAAAGGCCACCAGACCGATTTTATCCCGCTTCTGATAGGCATCCATCAAAAGGGAGAGAATCGCACCCTTGGTTTCCACCATACGCTGCTGCGCCCCCATGGAGCCGCTGGCATCGACGACGAAAAGTAAAAAGTTCCCGATGCGCTTTTCCCGCACTTTTTCCCGGATGTCTGCCGGTGTGAGCGCCACAGCCAGGCCATTCTTTTCTCGATAAACCTGATAGGGGGCCGCCGCCCTTAAGGTGGCATCAAAGGCCAGGTCGTTGTTTTTGCGCTGCATGGTACTGCGCACATATCGCCCGGCCCGGGTGGCCGTCCTGGTGCGGGAACGGCGCCCGGAGCCTTTGCGCAACAGACGGTCCCGGTCATAAGTAATGCGCCGGACCGGAAAGGGCTGCCCCACAGCAAAGACCACATCCTGCGCAACTGCGGGAGGAGCGGAAGCCTGATCCGGCTCATGATCCTGTGTGGACGACTCCTGGTCCCGCGATTCCTGTTGTTCTGCCAGCCGGCTATCTTCAAAAGACTCCCCGGCCGGGGCCTCTTCGCTTTGTTCCGGGTTTTGTTCCTGATGATCTTCCTCTTGCGGCGGTTCCGGTTCCTCTTGAGGCGGCTCCGGCTGCTCCTGAGGCAGCGGAGGAGCTTCTCTCGCCCGGTGTGGAAGAACCAGCTCTGCCGCTTCCAGGATGTCATTTTCGGTTACCTCTATCCGGCCGTCGAAGGCGGCAATAGTCCGGGCAGCAGCGGCCATGACAATATCGGCCCGGTGCCCGGCCGCCAGGGCTTCCATGCTCAAACGGGCAGCCAAGTGTAACAGATTCTCCGTAATGGTAACCCGGGGGAGCATAGCGCGGGCGGCAATGATTTTCTCCCTTAACCTTTGTTCTTCAGGCGCCCAGCAGGCCAAAAAACCCATTGGATCCGCATCAAAGGCCTCCCGGCGGCGGATGATTTCCACCCGTTGCTCCGGGTCGTCCACCCCCTCAATTTGCACACAAAGGCCGAAACGGTCCAGCAGCTGGGGCCGCAGTTCTCCCTCCTCCGGGTTCATGGTGCCCACCAGGACAAACTCCGCCGGGTGGGTGTATGAGATGCCTTCCCTTTCCACCACATTCACGCCCATAGCCGCCGCATCCAGTAAAACATCCACAATATGATCATCCAGCAAGTTGACCTCATCCACATAGATGATCCCCCGGTTGGCCCGGGCCAGTACTCCCGGCTCAAAACGGGGCCGGCCGTACTTGATGGCGTATTCAAAGTCCAGGCTACCCACCACCCGGTCCTCGGTGGCCGAAACAGGCAGATCAATGACCTGCACCCGGCGGCTGGTTCTTTCCAGCTTCCGGCCGGCCGCCAACCGTTCTCTACACCTGGAACAAAGGCGAGCAAGGTCATTGGGATCGCAGTTAAAGGGACACCCCACCACCACTTCAATTTCCGGCAACAGGGCAGCCAGTGCCCGCACGGCGGTGGACTTGGCCGTACCCTTTTGCCCGCGGATGATAATTCCCCCCAGGCGGGGGTTAATCGCGTTCAAGATTAACCCTTTTTTCATTTTTTCCTGGCCGACAATGGCCGTAAAGGGGTATGTTACCCGCTGAAAAACCGACATAAATGGACCCTCCATGTGAAGATAAACAGCGGCTTTAACCCTGTCCCGCGCACCTGGCGGCCATTATAGTCTTCACCCGTTCTACCAGAAAATCAATTAAATGGGGCAGCGGCTCGGCAACTACCCCCACTATCTCTACATTGGAGCGATTTAGGTGCAAAAGAATCTTTCTCGCAGGGCTCTTAGCCACCGCTTCGGCCATGCCTGGAGTGAATTCCCCCAGCATACTGTGGGGCATCAGTACGGCAATGGTGCCTACAATAATGTCCACCTTATCCGCATTGTAAATAACGGCATTTTCGCCGCTGGCCGCATCGTTGGCCCCTGCCTTAAGCATCAAAGCCGCCGCCATGGCGTTGGTACCCAGGGCGATGATTTCCACATCGTCCTTTGGCAGGGCCTTCCGCAACTTTTCCACGATGACCCGCCCGATGCCCCCGCCCTGCCCGTCAATTACTGCTATACGCATGCCTTTTGCTGCTCCTCCAATTTTAAAAAAAGAAATGGCGGCATGTGGGGGTGACCAGTCCCCACATGCCAGGACGAAAGGAGGTACAGCATGCAGGGTTGACCAGACCACTGCATACTCGTTGAGAAGGAGTCGACCCGTTTACCGGGGATCCCGTCCGGCAAACAGGTATAGGGTTAAAAGCTAACGCCAAGGTTTAGCTTAGGACCCCCGCAGTTAAACCGCGGCTGATGCCGCACTGCCTGCCCCGGGCAGGCAAAAATAAGAAAACCATGAAAGCCTGCCCTCCTCCCGGAAGGAAAACAGCACCTTCATGGTTGCCAGTACTCTGAACCTCAAATTCGATTAACGACCGGTGATCCTTACATCGTCCTGAAGCCGGGCAGCTTCTGCCGCCCATTTATCTTTGTAAAAGTAGTTCGCCATCAAGTTCAAAGTTCCTGCTGCTCTTGTAAATTTTTTATCCGCAATTTTTTGCTCCCTTCCTTTTCAGGGTAAAAATCAAAGCCAGGCCGGCAAGGGCGGCCCCAGCACCGGTGAGCAGCAATAATGAAGTAGTCAATGTTCCGGTCCCCTTTAATTTCAGCAACAAAACCTCACTCCCGGCATCTTTTGACATCCCCTTTCTCCCCGCCACAACATACCCGCCGTCCTTTGACTGCAGGATACTGTAGCCGCTGCTGCATCCGGCACCGGCAATGGTCTTCTCCCAGACAGGATCGCCATCTTTGCCTGTTTTCACCACCCAGGTATCGTAGTCGCCCTCGGCGGATTCTTTTTTACCCGCCAGGATATACCCGCCATCCCTGGTCTTGCGGACGGCATAAGCTGAACCGGCCTTCCCGTTTCCATACGTCTTTTCCCAGAGCAAATTTCCATCACGGTCAACCCCAACCAGGTAAGGCATCAGAATCCCGCCCTGCCCGCCGGTAACCTCCTTCTCGCCGGCAATCACATAACCGCCGTCACGGGACGGAGCCAGTGACCAGCCGTAATCCGACCCCCTGCCGCCGTATGTCTTCTGCCAGATCAACTGCCCGTTTCCGTCCGTTCGCAAAAGGTATACGTCGGGATTGCCGTTACCAAAGGATTCAGCATTGCCCGCAATGAGATAACCGCCGTCATCCACCTCCAGCACGGCATAGCCGCAGTCGGAACCCTTACCGCCGTATGTTTTTTCCCAGAGCTTTTTGCCGGCAGAATCCAGCTTGATCAGGTAGACGTCATATATGCCCGCGCCAAAGGACTCCGTACCCCCGGCCAGGATAAAGCCACCGTCTTTTGTCTGCTGCACGGACCAGGCATAGTCACAATACCGGCCGCCGAAGTTTTGTTCCCACAAGAGCTCGCCCTTTTCATCCGTCCGCACCACATAAACATCGTGGTCATACCCGTTTAGGGATTTTGTATCCCCAACAATGATAAAACCGCCGCCGCGGACTTCCTTTACACAGTAACCGCAACTGTAGCCATTGCCCTTGAATACTTTTTGCCACAGCCTGTTCCCTTTACGGTCCATCCGGGCAAGGAAAACGTCAGAACCCCCTTCCCTGGACTCGATCCAGCCGGTGCAAATATATCCTGCGTCCCTTGTCTGGACCACACAGCGGGCCTCTCCTTTGTCCGGAGTACAGGACCACTCTACTGTCGGAGCCTGCCCGGAAGCTGCTTTTACCTGCCCGGGAAAAATTAATCCTGCGGCGGCCAGGCAAAAGGGCAGTATGATCAGAAAAAACGGCCTTCTCGTAAACAAAGCATTCTGCCCTCCTTCTCTAAAACATGTAAATATTTAGCAAATCCGTTATAACAAGGATGCACTGTCCGGAGCGAATGACGCAGGCACACGCCGGTAACAGCACCCGGCAACCCAGCACTCACCGGCAAAGATGCTCATTCTAAGCCTGCTATGGCAAGATAGTAAGTGCAGGCCTTTCCAGTATAACTTTTTCAGTGAGTGCTGGGCGGCTCAGCTCTCAAGGATGCATGCGGATTCTTCTCCTTATCACCTTTCCAGATATTGTACATCCATCTTCTTATGGAAATATTGCAGAATCTTCAAGGTCTGGTGCCCCAGGGCGGCACAGAAGAATAGATTGCCGATAGCCCGCAGGGAATCGAAGCTAAAACCCGCCGCCCAGGTGAGCAGATAGGTCTGCCAGGTCAGGGGGCGCATAAAGACGGTCCACTGCCAGACATCCATGATGGCCCCGTAAAGGTAGCCCCAGAGGAAACAGACTGCGGTCAGGGTTTTGTTTCCCGCCTGTGGGAACAGGGCTTTGACCACCGCTCCGAAAACACCCACCAGCCCCCAGCAGAGCATCTGCCAGGGCGTCCAGGATCCCTGTCCCATAAAGAAGTTGGAAATCAAAGGGGTCATGGCCCCTGTAAAGAAGCCGACCCGCGCACCATAGACAAATCCCGTTATTTCCACCAAAAACATGGTGGGCTGCAGAAATAAAAGACCCACTCCCGTCACCGCCCGGCCAGCCGCACAGAGGGCGGCCAGCACGGCAATAACCGATACCTGCCGGGAATCCAGCGCTCCTTTTTTCTCCATGGCGGACAAAAGCAATAAAACGGCAAGAATGCCGGTCAATGTGGTGTACAGCCCCCAGTTAGTCCCCATATGGCCTTCTCTCCCGTGTTTGTAATTAATACGGCCGGTTTAGCAACTAGAAGCGGCCCAAGCTGTTCCTGGGCTTCGGCAAAGGTGAGCACTCCATCGCAAATGCCCCGGCACAACTTGCTGATCTGCGGAGAATAAAATACAGATCTCCCCAACACCGCGTGCTTTTCCCCGGCAGCGACAATCCTTCCCGCAAACATCATCACCACTCTTCCGGCAAACTCGGCCGCAAACTCCACATCGTGGGTTACCACGACAACTGTTTTGCCCTTTGCGGCCTCTTCCCGAAGAAATTGTCCCAGTTCCGACTTTAAGCCCAAATCAATCCCCCTGGTGGGTTCATCTAAAATGATCAAACCGGGGTCGGTAACCAGAATAGAAGCTAAAGCCACCCTTTGCCTTTCCCCGCTGCTCAGGTCCCGGGGATTTCGCTGGCGGTAGCGCTCCAGTTGCAGTCTGTGAAGGATTTCATCCACCTGCCCCCGGTCTTTCAAGCCGAAATTATGCATGGTAAAAAGCAGCTCATCTTCTACCGTCTCCTGGAAGAGATAGTCGTTAGGGTTCTGGGATAAATAGGCGGTAAACTTTCTGATCTCTTTAAATCCATTACGTCCCGGTTCTCTCCCATGTACATAAACCCTGCCCCGGCCCGGCCTGAGCAAACCCACCATGATCTTGAGCAGGGTCGATTTACCGGCGCCGTTTTCCCCCAGGATGGCTACAAATTCTCCTTCTTTTATATCAAGGCTTATATCTTTTAAAACCTCCCGACCGCCCGGATAACCAAACCATACATTTTTCAAGCTGATAATGCTATTTTTCTCATGCTCTTTTGCAGTGGAATTATGGTTAGTGCGGGGAACATCTGGTTTCGTAACGGGTATATTTCCTTTTAGGTAAGACTGTAAGAGTTCCCGACCTTCCTTTACCGTCACGGGTACAACCGGCGAGTTGAGGCAGGCAAAGAACCTGGCCACAGGCGGCACAAAAGGAAGTCCCCTTCTGACTGCTTCCCGGGCTCCCTCAGCGGCACTGCCGTGGCAGATAATTTCGCCCCCGGCCATGAGCAGCACCCGGTCTGCTAAATGAAAACATCTTTCCAGCCTCTGCTCAACCATGATCACCGTAAAGCCCATTTCTTCATTAAGCCTTTTCACCACATTCAGGATTTCTTCCGCCGAGACGGGGTCCAGTTGAGAGGTGGGTTCGTCAAGAATAAGCACACGGGGCTGCATGGCCAGCACGGAGGCCAGCGCCAGCTTCTGTTTCTGACCGCCTGAGAGATCGGCCGTAAAGGCATCCTGAACCGGGGATAGATTCATGAAACTGACCACTTCGGCAACCCGGCGCGACATCTCGTCAGGTGGTAACCCCAGGTTTTCCAGGCCAAAGGCTATTTCCGCCTCCACACAGCTCTGCACAATTTGTTTTTCCGGATCCTGAAAGACCATGCCCACTTCCCGGGCCAGTTTGCGGCGGTCCAGCACCCGGAGCTCCCTACCCCTGAAGAAAACCTTACCCCCAATGCGGCCCCCGTAAAAATCAGGGATCAGGCCTGCCAGCACCCTGGCCAGGGTGGATTTGCCCGAGCCGGAACCGCCGGTAACAAGAAGAAACTCTCCTTCCCGGATTTCCAGGCTAATATTTTTCAGGGCGGGCTTTTCCGTTCCGGGATAGTAATAGGTCAGATTTTCGACTTTAAAAAGCGGCAATGCTTCCACCCCTCGCTCAATAGAAGCGGCACAGACAGGTAAAACAACACAATAAACAGGACCACCAGAGTCGCGCCGTCTTTAATAAGAAAGTCCGCCTCCGGATAAAAGGTATAGCGGCCGTAGCCGTAACGCAACCCCCATACTGCCGCCAGCAGAGCCAGCAGGCTGCCGCCGAGACAGAAGAGATCCCGGGGCCTGATCATATTCCGGCTATAAACGGAACGTTTCCCGCTGCCGAACGCCCTGGCCTGCATGGACTCGGCAATTTCCATGGCCCCTTCCAGGGAGGATAAAAGCAATACGTTATATAAACCGGAGTATTTCTTTGCCCGCTGCCACAGGCTGCCCGTGTCAAAGTCGACGCCCCGCAGCTGCTGTACTTCCCTGATCCTCTGCAGGTCCCTCACCATGGTGGGAAACAGGCGTGTGGCCAGTGTTATCACCAGGACTGATTTACCGGCCACTCCGGAAAAAAGATTCAATACCCTGTCCGGATTGATCATCAGGTTATATAGGCAAAAAATGCTGATGATGACCAGAAGCCTCAAGCTGGAAGCCGCGCCGAAGTAGACGGCCTCCATGGATATGTCCAGCTTCCCCAGAAAAGGTACTGCCGGGCCATGCCAGATGATGGTTTTACCGGCCCGGATCACCAGGGGGTTGACCATCATCACCACCAGCATTAAAAAGACCCCTGCTTTTAAAAATCCCTCCCAGGCATCCAGGCCGTCCACTTCCCTGATCAGGAGGGCAAGCAGGAGAAAGAGCGCCAGCAGATAGAGGGGATGATCATAGATCAGGCTCAGGATGAGGAGCACCAGAAGATAAACCAGGACCGTAGCCGGGTGAAAGCTCTGCAGGAAAAGCCCCTTTTCCCGGTAAAAAAGCCTGTCAAACATCCCGGCACCCCTTTACTTCTTGCTTACCAGGTCTTCCCACCGGGGAGGTGGCTGGTCCATGCTCCTGCTGTACCACCAGATCACTTTATCCCCCGTTTTTACCGGGTGCTTGCTGGCCATGTGCATGGGCACCTCGCCGTTTACCGAATACATCCATCCGGCCATACCGCTGCAGGCCTGGCCGCCAATGGAATCCACAAAATCGGGCCAGGCCGGTTTCATGGCGTAGAGAAGACCGGTGGCATCCAGGGCGCCCAGGGCGGTGACCCCCCACTTGTTGTCCGGTTTAACCGTCACCTGTGCCGGCCGGAAAAGAAACTCATCATTTTTCCCGATGACGGCCACCCAGACCTCGCACCCGGCTTGATCTTCCGGTGCAGCAGAAGTACTTTCATCCGGCCCGCCAGAAGCCGTACTCTGCCGGGAAGTAGCGGTAGACTGCTTGTTCTGGCTGCCACCCGCCGCCCCGGCTTTTTCTTTGGCCGCAGGTGACGGACTTGGTGTCGATTCGCCGGAGGGTCGGGTTGCACTTATTCCGGCAGAAGGTTGACCGGAACCGGCGGCGGACTGGCTCTGCGCAAGAGCATTTTCCTGTTCGGTTGCACTGTAGTTAGTTGTCTGGCTGCTCTGGGCCTGCCGGTATTGCTGCTGAGAGCTAAAAACTTTATGCATGTAAAGGGCTGGTCCCAGCACACCGGCCAAAATCACCAGCAAACCAATAAGATAAATGAGTTTGCGCTTCATGGAATCACCCCATGCAAACAAAAGTAAAGCATTTCACGCTGTAGTGCCTGCGGGAGCGGAACGGCACCCGCTCCCGCACAAGGGCGGCACGCGGCCGGCAGCATGCTCCTGATTCACCCGGCACCTTAAAAGGTACTGTTGCCAAATCACCCGGGCGGCAGTCGTCCTCCGTCGCTCCTGGGCTCCGGAACGACCACCGCCCGTTCTTCCATGCCCTAATTCCAGCTAAATGCAGAATGGAGGTTTTATCTTTCCTGTTACTTGTTTTGAGCAGGCGGCTGTAACTTTTGCCACACCCGGTACAGTACCACAGTAGCTTCTGCCCGGGTGGTCTGACCTGCAGGGATGAACCGGACCAGCGCCCGGCCCCTCATGACCTGCTCCCGTACCACCAGGGCTACAGAGTTTCGCGCCCAGGGAGAAATAGAGGCAGCATCTTCAAAGCCGGCCAGTATTCTGGCCGCACCGGCCTCATCAATACTCATATCCTGTCCTTTCTGGGCCATTAACCGCACCATCATGGCTGCCATTTGCTCCCGGGTGATGGGCTCATTGGGTGCAAAACTGTGTTCGCCGACTCCCCGCACCAATCCTGCTTTCGCCGCCGCACCCACCATGCCGCAGTACCAGGCGTTTTGCGGCACATCATTGAAGCGTTTTGCCCCGTCCGGTTCGGCCGTCAGGCCGGCCATACGGGCCAGAATGGTGGCAAACTCGGCACGGGTGACGGTAGCTTCCGGCGCAAACTTGTTGTCGCCCACACCGGCAACGTACCCTTTCGTGGCCATAAATTCGATCTCCTTCTGCGCCCAGTGCCCGGCAATGTCAGCAAAGGTTTTTAATTCGGGCGGGGCGGAGGTTTCCATCAAGGCGTACTTGCTGAAATGATCGGCTTTAAAAGTCAAGCCACCTGCCGCCGGGTCATAGGTTCCACCCACTTCCTCCCAGGTCTTTTTACTTTCATCATAGCGATAGGCCTTCACCCGGCCGCCCGCCGCCGCTTCCCTGGCTTCAGCGGGTACCGGCAGCAGCACCCGGCAGTCGGGAAGCTGTGCGATCTTCTGCACAGTGCCGTCTTTCTTCACCGCCAGCACGTCCAGTTCGTAGACATCGCCCACCAGTTTTAGTTTGTCGGCAACAGGCTTGGCCAGATCCTGGGCTTCGGTGCTGCTCAACTTCTGGACTTTAACCTGCAACTGCGCCGCATCGGCAACCTTCAACTCCGGCACTTTCAGGCTGTCCACGGAGAGCACAAACTGTACGCCCTGAACGGTAACGGCCAGGGGTTTGTTGACACCGGTTATTTTAGCCAGTTGATCCACCGTCAGGGCCAGAACAGTTTGATTATCTTCTGCCTGCAGAACGACCCGACCGGCAGAACCGGCATCCTCGATGGCCGCCTTTAAGGTGGAATCGCTTACCGGTGCGGGCAGGTTGGCTGCCTGATTGCTTCCCCCGGAAGCCTGCTTCACCAGGTCGTCCCATTTGGGGGGCTGCTGGTCCATGCTCTTACTGTAGTACCAGATGATCTTGTCGCCCTCTTTAATGTTGTACTTTTCCGGGCCAAAGGAGGGAACCTGCCCGTTCACCGTATACATCCAGCCGGCCATCCCGCTATTGGCCTGCCCGGCAATTTCATCTACCAGAATGCCCCAGGACCACGTGGAGGTATGGTAGGGAACGCCCGAGGCATCCAGGGCGCCCAGGGCGGTGAGGCCCCATTTGTTTTCTTTCGGTACCATTACGTAGGAGGGACCGTAGAGCAATTCTCCGTTCAGGCCCACTACGGCCATCCCGACCGTTACCGCGGTAGCGGTCCCGCCGCCTCCAGCCGCAGACTGCACGGTCAGGGTGGCCGCCGCCGTCAGGCCGTTGTATACGGCCTTCACCACCGTCTGGCCGGCCTTTATCGCTTTAACCAGACCATAAACACTGTCATCGACGCTGGCAATGCTGCTGTCGGCCACGGACCAGGTGGCCCATTGCGTTACGTCAGACTGGCCGTAGGCGTCCTGCCAGACTGCCCGGAACTGTTGTTGGGCGCCTATATTCAAAGTGTTGCTTGGAGGGTCAAGGTAAAGACGCCAGACGGTAGGCTGTATGCCCAGTGAATTACAGGCACTGAGCACCCAGATGGCATCCATGGCGTTCTTTGAGGTGCCGAAACTACCATCCGGATTGAGGACATTATTCATCAGATAATCAACGGCCGTTTTTCCGTCACTGGTCTTCCAATCAGCTGGATCCCTTTCCAGCGCCTTTAAGGTCACAACCACTTCAGCGGTGTCAATGGCCGGGTCGTCCCAGCCGGCTACAAAACTACCGTCAGCCTTTTGCTGGTTCCTCATCCAGTTAAGGCCGTTATTAATGGCCGCCTGCACCCTGGCATCCTGCCCGCCGGGATCGAGATAATGCAGAGCCCTTACCGCCTGGGCCGTGGCCATGAAGTCGGCAAAATAGTTTGTGTTGCCCTTGTCATCCGTCCAGCTCCCGCCCCAGCTCCCATATACCTCTTCGTTGACGGTAAGTTGCTGGCTTAAAATGTATTCCTTAGCGTATACCAACTTAACAACACTCATCAACCCCGCCCGGCCCAGCAGGTCAAAGGCCGGCAGGTTGCTGAAAAGGCTGTAAGCTCCCGTATCAAAGCCGTTCTCAGTCTGCCTGTTTTTCAAGATCTCCACAAGCTGATCGGCCAGATCGCTTCGCCCCAGCGCCTGCATGGCCAGAAGGTCCTGGGCCAGGATCTTGGCCGGAACATTATCTGGCTGTGAAATATCGTTATAAACAGCGTTTATAACCGCATCATTTAGATTTTCACCATTATACACCCAGGAAGCAACATCAACACCGGCCTGCTTTAAGACATAAAGAGCATAGGAACCCACCCCATACTCCGAATTATTGATTCCCTTCTGGATGTATTCATTGTACAGAAACTGCACGGCATTGTTGGCCGGTGAGCCGGATACCCCGCTGGCGCCGGCATTTACCGCCGGTGTCAGCAGGGTTGCGGCCATGACCAGAACCAGTAACAAACTCAGCTTTTTAACCGTCCTTTTATGGTGATACAACGCCCTGACCCCCTTACGATGTTTTTACTCTGAAAACAGACTTTTCCACTTTCTTCCACTACTGTACCTTCTTTAGGCAGCATGACCGCCTCATGTAACACCGCCCGATTTAACCCGGCAGATTGTCCCTTCTTTACCCTCCCGGGCCTTTTCGATACCTCCTTACAGCACATCAGCCAGGCGCAAAAGCATGGCGGCCGCTTCGGCCCTGGTGACCTTTTTCTCGGCCCGGAAAGTCCGGTCGGGATAACCACCGGCAACCCCCTTGGCGTAAGCCACCCCCACGGCCTCTTTCGCCCAGGCCGGAATCCTGTCCGCATCGGCGAAATCCAGCTCTTTCGGCGCCACCTCCCCGCATTTCTTTTCAATAATCCGGGCCATAACGGCGGCCAGTTCGGCACGGCTTACCGGTTCCTCCCCTTTAAAAATAAGGGTGCCGTCCGGTTGCGGGTAGCCGGAAATGAGCCCTTCCCTCAATGCCACGGCCACGGCCTCATGGGCCCATTGGGGAACATTCCGGCTATCTTTAAACTTCCGGTCGAACACAAGCAGGTCTTGCCGGGAAGCCGCCGCCGGCTTTAGCAGGCGCACCATCATGGAGGCTATTTCATAGCGGGTCACCTGCTCTTCGGGTTTAAAAATACCGCCTGGATAACCCGATGCAACCTGCATTTGAACCAGCCGGTAGATGGCCCCTTCCGCCCAGTGGCCTTTCAAATCCGTAAAACTGGCCACCATACCGGGTTGCGCTTGACGGCCGGATTCATCCTGAGATCCAGGTTGTGGCTGTGTTGGCTGGCTTTTCGCCTTCGCTTCCAGCGCCAGGCACGCCCAGAGCACCCAGGTGGCATCCATGGCGTTTCCCGACGTACCGAAGCTCCCATCGGCATTCAATGACTTATTCATCAGATAATCAACGGCACTCTTCCCCGTGCCGCTTTTCCAGACCGCCGGGTCCATACCCAGGGTCTTCAGGGTCACAATTACTTCCGCAGTATCGATCACCGGGTCGTCCATACCGGCCACAAAGCTACCGTCTGCCTTCTGCTGTCTTTGCATCCAGGCCAGGCCGTTTTTAATGGCCTCCTGCACCTGGGGATCTTTCTTTTCCGGATCCAGGTAGTGCAGCACCCTCACCGCCTGGGCCGTGGCCATGAAATCGGCGTAATATGCATTACCATCCAGTGACCCCCAGCTTCCGTACTGGGCATTTTGTGCCTTGACATACTGTTTTTCCAGGATGTAATTCCTGGCCAGGCCGGTGTTTATCTGATCCATTAACCCGGCCCTGCTTAAAAGATCAAAGGAAGGCATGTTGCTGTAGATGCTTAACGGCCCGGTGTCTTCAAATCCTTCGTCTGTCTGCCTGTTCTTCAAGACCTGCAGCAACCGGCCGGCCAGCTCCTTTTCTCCCAGCGCCTGCATGGCCACCAGATCCTGAGCAAGCTGCTTCGCCCGCACTTCACCTGCTTTATCCAGATCATCCCTGACCGCCTTCAGCACTGCCTCCCGGTAAGTCACTCCCTGGTGCACCCAGGCTCCGGCACCAACACCGGCCTGGCTTAGCACATAAAAGGCATACGAGCCCACACCCACATCCGAGTTAATCAACCCGTTTTTTAAATAGTCACGATGCAGGAATTGCACTGCCTTATCCGCCAGGGGTGAAACTGCCGCTTCCACCCGGCCCGGTACCCCAAGCGGCACCAGCAGACCGAGGAATAAACAGACCGTTGCAACCAGGGCTGTTAACCGCCCGGCAAAGTGATGGGTTTTCACTAAAAACTCCCTCCCCTGTTTTCTAATTTATTTAAACCAACCGGCTAATTTTAAAAAGTAGCCCGGCCTGACTTAAAGCCGGATATATATTTACTCCTGAAAGGAGAATGGGTTAACGATATATAAAGGCTTGTTACTTGTGCATATCCAGGCCTCGCCGTAAAAAAATCCCCCATCTACCCAGATGGAGGATTAGCCCTCGCAGCAAAATCATGCCACGACAAATTAAACCACCCCCCGTCCGCGCAGGTTGGTTTGGTCATTCAGAACGGGCAGGTCTCCTGGCTCGGGTTCACCGGAGCTCCACGTCTTCCCATCCAGCACTCACCGATGAACCGTAACATCCAGTGGCACGCTTGACAAATAGTGAAAATATAGCTTAAGGTTTTATCAATATTATCGGTGAGTGCTGGACAGTGACTTGCTGTGGAGTCCCTCCCCCTCACAGTGGCGGGACCGCGCCGGATTTGCACCGGCTTCCCTTTTCACTTTCACCCCTCGGGGTGAAGGCACCCGTTCCGGTATGAAATTGTCCTCAGGCAGCAGGATATTAAACCATTTGCTGCCACTTAATCACTAAAACGAATAACCCCGGCCTGTCAGAGACCGGGGCTTGTTTACACTGGCTGTAGCCCACCGTAAAAAGATGGTAAGACTACCACCGGCACAAGCCCCTGTTCCCTGGGAGGCTTTCCGTGCCGCGCGCCCGGGCAGGTCTCCTGACTCATGGGTCATCGCATGCTTTCCGCCTTCCCAGCCCAGCACTCACCAGTGTATTGGTTAAACAACCATGCTGTTACCATTCACTGTTGAACAGAGTACTCTTAAATGTAACAGCCAATCAGTGAGTGCTGGGCCAGTGGCCCTGTGGAAAGCCGCTACCCATTCACAGTGGCCCCACCGTCCAGGATTTTCACCTGGTTCCCTTTTACCCCCGCCTGATTGGCAGGGGAACCCGGACACGGCTACTAGTTAAATCCTTTTACATGAAACAGTAACACATTTCTGATAAGTTGTCCATAGTAAACTTCCCAATAAAAAACCATTTTTCGTTATGAGGTAGTTTAACCAACCAACTGGCCTGGTTGAATAAAATGTGGTCTTTCAACTGGGCCAGGTTTAAGCTATTCCAGCGGTAAGCTCATGGGGATCATCACCAACGATTATTTGTCTACAGTTAAATTGCTGCCCACCCAGATAACCGGCACGTCAAGCTCTTTGGCAACCGTCTGAATTTCAGGATCACCGGTGAGCACCGGCGCTTTAAGTTCCCGGGCCAGTTCCAGAACGAAAGAGTCGGCATAAGAAAGGCCTCTTCTGGCTTTAATGCGGGCTGCTTCTTTTACCCTCGGCCAGGGAACCTCCACAATGTTGATCGATTCTTCCAGTAAGATGTTCCGTAATACTTCTTCTGCCACCCGCTCACCTTTTTTGCGTAAAAGAATATAGTAAAGTTCCCCAAGGTTAATCACGCTAAAATAAACTGTTGTCTGCTCATCCGAAATAGCTGCGGCTACCGTATCCGCCCCTTCTTCATCCTCAATGAGAGCTAGTATGGCATATGTGTCCAGAACAACTGTCTTTCTGTCTACCATTCTTCCCGCTCCCTGTCCAGCCATCGTTCCCGGAGGAGAATGTCCGTCAATTTTTCCTGCCCTTTAGTCCTGTATTTACCCCGCAGGGCAAGGAGAGGGTTACGGGGAATGGGCCGGAGCAGTATAGCACCCTCCACTTCTTCAATGGCCAGCTTATCTCCTTTTTTTAAACCATAACGATTGCGTAAAGCAACGGGGAGCACTATCTGACCTTTTTCCGAAAGGGTTACTTTTATCACGGTCATCTTACCTCCTGAACACATCTTACCCAACATTATTATATGACCACCAGATCGCCCTGTAAAGCTTTTAGCTGCATACACCCCATAACTTCCAGCCCCGCCTGTACCGGTGAGTGAACCTGTGGTATACTAATTGTCGGACAGGTCGACTAAACAGTTAGAAAGGGTGATCTACCGTGACCTGGTCCTTAGCCCTTACCCTGGCGTACAGATTGAGCATGGTGGCCACAGCGGCCTTTATTCTTTCCCGCATGCCCGCCCTGGGGCGTATTTTATCCCGGCAGCTCACCCCCCGGGACAAGCTGCTGTTGACTCTGGCCCTGGGTGGTATGGGCATTGTGGGTACTTATGCCGCCGTGCCCATCCACGGCGCCCTGGCCAACTCCCGGGTGGTGGGGGTAATGGTGGCCGGTTTGCTGGGCGGTCCCCTGGTGGGGGCCGGAGCGGGCCTGATCGCCGGTGTACACCGCTACCTGCTGGGTGGTTTCACTGCCTTTTCCTGCGCCCTAGCTGCCGTGGCCGAAGGCGCCCTGGGCGGGCTGGTGCAGCACTATTACCGCCGCGGCCCCATTTCCTGGCATGTAGCTTTACTGGCCGGGCTGGCGGGAGAAACATTGCAAATGGCCATTATCCTGGCCACCGCCCGTCCTTTCAGCGAGGCCTGGGCACTGGTGCAGATCATCGGCCCGCCCATGATTGTAGTCAATTCCATTGGGGTGGCCATTTTCATGGTCATTGTCAAAACCGCCGCCGAACAGCGGGAACGCATCGCCGCCTGCCAGGCACAGCAGGCGCTGCGCATAGCCACCCAAACCCTGCCCTTCTTACGGCACGGGTTGAACCGGGAGTCGGCGGAGCAGACGGCCCGGATTATTTATAATTCCGTCAAGCTGGCCGCCGTGGCCATCACCAACGCGCGGGAAATCCTGGCCCATGTAGGTATGGGCAGCGATCACCACCACCCGGGGAATCCCATTTTGACCAGTGCCACCCTGCAGGCACTGGCTACCGGAGAAGTGCAGCTTGCTCAAACCAAAGGGGAAATCGGGTGCCAGGAAAAACGGTGCCGTCTGGGCTCAGCGGTGGTGGTCCCGTTGAAGCGGCGGGACTTAACCATTGGTACATTGAAGCTTTATCACGACCGAGAGAACAGCATCACCCCGGTGGACCTGGAGCTAGCCCGGGGTCTGGCCCACCTATTTTCCACCCAACTGGAACTGGCGGAGCTGGAATACCAGGCCCGGTTACGTTCCCAGGCAGAGCTTAAAGCCCTGCAGGCCCAGGTGCACCCCCACTTCCTGTTTAACGCCTTAAATACCATTGTCTCCCTGGTACGTACCAGGCCGGAAAAGGCCCGGGAACTGTTGATCAAACTGGCCAGCTTCTTCCGGTACAGTTTGCGAAAGGATGATGCTCCCATTCCCCTGGCGGAAGAACTGGCCCATGTGGAGGCCTACCTGGCCATCGAGGGAACACGCTTCGGCAACAAGCTACAGGTAGTCCAGCTTGTAGATCCCGCAGCTTTAACCTGCCCCGTTCCCGCCTTTACCCTGCAGCCGGTGGTAGAAAATGCCATCAAACACGGCCTGCAACCCAAGAGGGAGGGCGGAAGGGTGAAAATCATAGCTAAAGATCAGCCTGAAGAAGTGATAGTCACCATAGAAGATAATGGTGTGGGTATTTTCCCGGAAGAACTGGATAAAATCCTCCTGCCCGGCTACGGGCGCGGCCACGGGCTGGGATTATCCATTGTCAACGAACGTTTGAAGGGCCTGTACGGGCCGGAATATGCGCTTCAGGTGCACAGCATACCCGGCCAGGGTACCAGAGTAGTCTTGCGCTTTCCTAAAGAAACCAGCTCCCAGGGGGTGAAGGAAGATGCCCTTTACAGCTGTTGTGGTTGACGACGAACCCCTGGCCAGGGACGAGCTAAAATACCTGTTGTCGGCCTACCCGGAATGCCGGGTGGTCGGTGAAGCCGAGGATGCCCAGGAAGCATTGAAACTAGTACAGGAATTACAACCCGATGTGGTGTTCCTTGACATCCAGATGCGTGGAATGTCCGGATGTGAAGCCGCCCGGCAAATGCTTTCCTTCCCCCGCCCGCCCCTGGTGGTCTTCGCCACTGCTTATAACGAATACGCCGTTAGAGCCTTTGAATTGGGAGCAGTGGACTACCTTTTGAAGCCCTTTGAGGATAAAAGGCTGGCCAAGACCATCAAACGCATTGAAGAACTGCGTAAGCGCTCCGAGGACTGGGCGGAAGCTGTGGAACGGGTGGCCGGGCTGCTGCAAACAAAAAGACACCAGGTTAAGAAATTGCCTGTGGAAAAAAACGGGGAAATCAGGCTCCTGGATTACCAGGATATTATCTTCGGCCGGGCAAAAGATGGCAGCGTACAGATCGTTACCGCCAGTGATACCTGCATCTACACCGGTAGCATGACCGAACTGGAAGCACGGTTAAACAGTGAAGGTTTCCTCCGGGTACACAAGAGTTTTCTGGTGAACCTGAACCAGGTTCAGGGGGTGTTGCCCTGGTTCAAAGGGACTTACTGGCTGGTGATGGGTGACCCTAAAAAGACTCAAATCCCGGTCAGCAAGAGCCAGGTGAAGGAAGTGAAATCTATACTGGGATTGGGAGCTTCGTAAAAAGCGACCCCACGGAAAGTGGGGTTTTTTCTGTTGATGGGCCTATATTTCCGATCAACACCTCTTTTGTTCCGTTGATTAAGCTGTTGTTACCTGTTTCACCGGAAGAGTTTATAATGTAAACACGGACCGGCCGGTTTCACAATTTTTCAACAGGGAGGGAATAAATGTGCGTGCCTTAACCCTGGTAATTATAGCAGCTATGGTATTTATCCTGGCCTACCGTTTTTACGGAGCCTTTCTGGCAGCGAAAGTCCTGGCCCTGGATCCAAAGCGCCGCACCCCTGCGGAAGCCCATAATGACGGCCGGGACTACGTACCCACCAACCGCTGGATATTGTTCGGTCACCACTTTGCCGCCATCGCCGGCGCCGGCCCCCTGATCGGCCCTGTTTTGGCCGCCCAGTTCGGCTACCTGCCCGGCACCCTGTGGATTCTTATTGGCGCCGTGGTGGCCGGGGCAGTCCACGACATGGTCATTCTGTTTGCTTCCATCAGACATGACGGGCAATCCCTGGCTGAAATAGCCCGCCGGGAAGTGGGTAATTTCTCCTACTGGCTGGCTTCAGTAGCCATCCTGTTCCTGTTAATCATTGTACTGGCGGGTGCCAGCGTGTCTGTAGTCAACGCCCTGTTCCAGAGCCCCTGGGGTACTTTCACCGTGGGTATAACCATACCCATAGCCCTGTTCATCGGTGTCTACCTCAGGTGGCTCCGTCCCGGACGCATTGTCGAAGCCACTGTAATCGGCGTAATCCTGATCATCCTTGGGGTGGTGCTTGGACCGGTTATCCAGCATTCCGCCCTGGCTCCGCTGCTCACCTTTAACAAGCAGCAACTTTCGCTGATGATTGCCGCTTACGGCTTCCTGGCCGCAGTACTCCCCGTATGGCTGCTCCTGGTCCCCAGGGATTACCTGAGCACATACATGAAAGTGGGTACCATGTTGCTGCTGGCCATAGGTGTGATTATTGTCAACCCCGTGCTGCAAATGCCGGCTGTGACCAAATTTGTAGCCGGTGGAGGACCGGTTATCCCGGGCAAAGTATGGCCCTTCATGTTCATTACCATTGCCTGTGGCGCCCTGTCGGGATTCCATGCCCTTGTTTCCAGCGGCACCACACCTAAAATGGTGCGCAACGAAGCTGACGTTCTGCCCATTGGTTACGGCGCCATGTTAACGGAAGGTTTTGTGGCCCTGATGGCCCTGATCGCAGCCACCGTGCTGCCAGCCGCCGATTATTTTGCCATCAACAGCCCGCCGGAGGTCTTTGCCAAGCTGGGTATGCAGGTACAGGACCTACCCGTGCTCTCCCAGCTGGTGTCAGAAAACCTGGCCGGCCGCCCCGGCGGCGCCGTGTCCCTAGCCGTGGGCATGGCCGACATCTTCTCCAAAATCGGCGGCTTACGGCATCTGATGGGCTACTGGTACCACTTTGCCATCATGTTTGAAGCGCTGTTCATCCTCACCCTAATCGATGCCGGCACACGGGTCGGGCGCTACCTGATGCAGGAAATCGGCGGTACGGTATATAAGCCGTTAAAGGACCACAACTGGTGGCCGGGCATCATCCTGACCAGCGGTATTTTCACCCTGGCCTGGGGATACCTGCTGTACGGCGGCAGTATTTCCACCATCTGGCCCCTTTTCGGTGTGAACAACCAGCTGCTGGGCAGCATGGCCCTGGCCATTGGTACCACCATGCTGATCAGGATGGGCAAGGCCCGGTATGCCTGGACCACCTTCATCCCTATGGTCTTCTTGTCAGCAACCACCATTACAGCCGGATATCAAAACATTGTCATCAACTACCTGCCCAAGCAGAATTACCTGCTGGCCGGAATTTCCGCAGTCATGCTCATCATGGTCATCCTGATCATCGCCGATTCCGTCAGGGTGTGGATTCAGCTGCTCTCCGGCAGCAAACCCGGGACAAAGGTCCGGGCGCCCCTTACCGGAACAACCAAATAAGCCAGTGAACAGGTACATGCAATATAGACGTGCAGAAAACCCGGGGCTTTTTTGAGGTTACCCCGGGTTTTTTCATATGCCGGGCAACGTTAATTTAAAGTACGCCCGGTGATTGTTTTAATTCGTTTCACCGGATATTTTTTCCCAAGCCTCCCGGTATACCCTGTAGTCATCCTCCCGGAACAGGACAAAACGCACTTCCTCAAAGAAATGATGTTCCCGGATAAAGTCGCGTACCGTGGTCAGGGCAATGAGCGCCGCCCGTTCCATGGGAAAGCGGTAGGCCCCGGTGCTGATGGAGGGAAAGGAAATGGAACGGATCCCCTTATCACCGGCCAGGGAGAGGCTGTTGTAATAGGCGTTTCTGAGCAATTCATCCTCCCCCCGGTTGCCTCCGGACCAGACTGGTCCCACGGTATGGATTACAAAGCGGGCCTTTAATTTGCCACCGGTGGTCATCACCGCCTGGCCGGTAGGCAGGCTGCCTATCCGGGCCACAATTTGTTTGCACTCCTCCAGGATCTGCGGCCCGCCGGCCCGGTGGATGGCCCCGTCCACCCCGCCGCCGCCCATCAGGCTGGAATTGGCTGCATTAACAATGGCTTCGGTATCCTGCTGGGTGATATCCCCCACCATTAAGCGTAGCAAGGTTGAACCCAAACGCACCTCCATGAAAAATCCCTCCCGGAATCAAAAAACTTTGCCCAAATAATTCTCGTTCGGGCAAAGTTTTCCTCTCTTTTTTGCGTTTTATTTTAACCTAAAAACACCTGTTTTAGTGCCTTGACAAAATAGCGATCCAGTTAGTCAGAAATTGCCCGGCCACCTGCCGGTATTCCTCCCAGATGGCCGCGGTCTCCTGCATCAGGCGGCCGGCGGCACCGGGACCGCCGTATTCTTCTAATTCATCGGCATAAGCTTCCGCCCAGGTGTTAATTATCTCCGGGTTTACCTCCAGATGAAACTGCAGGGCAAAGATGTGCCGGCCCAGAGAAAAGGCCTGATTAGGGCAATCCTTGCTGGCCGCCAGGTGTAACGCACCGGCAGGCATGGCAAAGGTATCGCCGTGCCACTGAAAAACGGGGAATTCCCCGGGTAGTCCGGCAAATAAAGGGGACTTTTGGCCGGCAGGGGTAAGGCGGAGCCTGTACCAGCCTATCTCCTGCACCGGATTGCGGGTGACGGGAGCTCCCAGGGCTTTGGCGATGAGCTGGCCGCCCAGGCAGATACCCAGCACAGGTAAACTTTTTTGTATTGCTTCTTTAATCAGTTGATCAACTTGCCTTAAATACGGATAGGACTCCTCTTCATAGACGTTCATCGGGCCGCCCAGGATTACCAGGGCGCCATAGCCATCTAAAGAGGCGGGCAGGTGTGCCCCCGGTTGATCCATCACCCGTATATCAAGCTGCCAGCCCTCTTTCTCCATGGCCGGCTGCAAAAGACCCGGCCCTTCAATGGTCACATTTTGTACTACCAGCGCTCGCAAGTCAAAAAACCTCCCGTCCGCCTTTTGAATTATTTTTAGCCTAAAATCTTTTGAAATAGCATTATTTTTTAGTCCCGGTCACAGCCTTCCAGCCGTCTTTACTTCCCATATTACCATGACCGCACGTACCGGGCAAGCCTTACCTTACCGGATACCTCGATCTTGACACCCGCTAATTACCGTGGTAAGCTGACCTTGACAACTGAAAGCTGAGCTTGAGCTGAGCAGGGAAGAGCCAGGGGGAGCTTGAGACGACTCGGAGATTTCGGGGTGAGGACCAGCCAGGGGCTGGTCTTTCTGTTTTTACGGTGCGGGAGTGGTTTCACTGAATCTTCCAATTGGTGGAGGTTTTTACTGTGGTCATCATGATCGATAACTACGACTCCTTTGTGTACAACCTGGTCCAGTACTTGCAAGAACTGGGGCAAGAGGTACGGGTTTTCCGTAACGACCGGGTGACCCTGGAGGAAATGGAAGATCTTTCTCCCAGCCACATTGTGATTTCCCCCGGTCCCTGCACACCAGATGAAGCAGGAATATCCCTGGCTGCGATCAAACACTTTGCCGGACGCATCCCCATCCTGGGCGTATGCCTGGGCCACCAAGCCATCGGTCAGGCCTTTGGCGGGCGAGTCGTAAGGGCCGGCCGGCCCATGCACGGCAAGACTTCCCTGGTCTACCATGACGGCACGGGTATTTACCGCGGGCTACCCAATCCCTTTGCCGCTGCCCGGTACCACTCCCTGCTGGTGGAAAGAGAAACCCTCCCGGGTTGCCTGACCATTACCGCCCAAACCGATCAGGGGGAAATCATGGGTTTAAGGCACCGGGAATACCCGGTGGAGGGGGTACAGTTTCACCCGGAATCCATTTTAACGATGGTAGGGAAAAAACTGCTGGTAAATTTCCTGACCCTGGCCTGAATCCCAATGAAAGGGCGGATCGATTATGCCGGTGTGTTTACCTCTAATAAAGAAAATACCGGTAACAGCAGACGTATTGGCCCTCTTCGAAGAGCTATCCTCCCGCCCCTACAGCTTTTTGCTGGACAGCGGGTTGGTCGTCCAGGGACTGGGCCGGTACTCCCTCATGGGAGCAGATCCCTTTCTGGTGTTGCGCTCCCGGGGAAAACGCTTATGGCTGGAACGGGAAGGGGAAACTACTCTTTTAACCGGCCACCCTCTGGAAAAGCTAAAAGATTTACTGGCCGATTATCGCCTGCCCCCGGGCAGCTGTCCCCTTCCTTTTTGCGGCGGCGCGGTGGGATACTTCAGCTATGACCTGGGGCGGGTACTGGAAAAAATGCCTTCCCTGGCCATGGATGATTTACAAACCCCCGACCTCTGCCTGGGGTTTTACGACGTGGTCACGGTGGTAGACCGGGTTACGGGAGAAGTATGGGTGGTTTCCACTGGTTTTCCGGAAACCGGTCCCGCAGTTGCCGTACGGCGGGCGCGGCAAAGGCTGGCTGAAACCTGCAGTTTGCTGGCCAGCGGGCTGCAACGGCAACAAATGGTAACCGTTCCCGTAGAAACAAGCCGGGAACCGTGGTCACATGCCGGCGACACGGGCATACCACGGGTAAACAGCTCTCACCATGGAAGCCATCCCGGGAAACGAAACGCGCCCGTCCTTTTTGCCCATTTTGACGAAACCAGCTACTGCCGGGCGGTGCAGCGGGCCAAAGATTACATTGCCGCCGGGGATATCTTTCAGGTCAACCTGTCCCAGCGCTTTTCCCTGCCCCGGGTGGTGGAGCCCTGGCCCCTGTACCGGCGCCTGAGGGCCATCAACGCCGCTCCCATGGCGGCCTACCTGAACTTTGGAGAATTCCAGGTGGTCTGCTCTTCACCGGAACGCTTTTTAAAAGTAACCGGCCGCCGCGTGGAAACGCGGCCCATTAAAGGAACCCGCCCCCGGGGAAAAGACCCGGCCAGCGATATGCTGTTCAGGGAGGAGTTATGGAACAGTGAAAAAGACCGGGCCGAACTGGTGATGATTGTGGATATGGAGCGCAACGACCTGGGACGGGTCTGCCGGACGGGATCGGTGCGGGTGCCGGAACTTTACCGGCTGGAGGAGTACGCCACCGTATTTCATCTGGTTTCCACTGTGGAAGGGGAACTGGCCCCGGGTAAAGATGTGGTGGACCTGCTGGCGGCGGCCTTTCCCGGCGGCTCCATCAGCGGGGCGCCAAAGATCCGGGCCATGGAAATCATTGAGGAACTGGAACCGGTACGCCGGGGTATTTACACCGGCTCCATCGGTTACATCGGCTTTGACGGTAACGCCGATTTAAATATAGTGATCCGCACGCTGATATTTAAAGGGGAACAAATCTACTTCCAGGTTGGCGGCGGCATTACTATCGATTCAGATCCTTACATGGAGTACGTAGAAACGCTGGACAAGGCCCGGGCACTGGTACGGGCGCTGGGTCTGGATGACCGGCAGGCCTTTACTTCCCTGGCCGTCAGGCCGGTGGTGCATGAGGAGCATCGATCAACCCAGTGATAGATATAACGTCTGGCGGGATGTTTCTCCCCCTGAAGTGCCCCAAAAGAGGTGATAGATAATTGAACACCGTGATATGTATAAACGGCCAGTTTTTGCCGGCAAGCCGCGCTCAAGTTCCCGCCCTGGACCAGGGATTCCTTTATGGCTACGGCCTTTTTGAGACCATCCTGGTACGTGGGGGTCAACCCGTGTTGCTGGAAGCACACCTGAAACGGCTGGAGAAGGGATGCACAGCCCTGGGGATGGCCCTGCCCCTGTTACTGACTGAGTTGGGCAGTCTGGTACATCAAACAATAAAACTAAACGATACCACAGACGGCGCCCTGCGTCTAACCCTTTCCGCCGGAACGGCCCCGGGCGAAGCCGCCGGTAACCTGGTCATCTCCACCCGCCCCCTGCCTTACAGCACCCCGGACTACCAGAAGGGGTTTCGGGCCGGCTGGTCGTCTTTCCGGCGTAATGAACAATCTCCTCTGGTAAAATTCAAAACTTTAAACTACCTGGAAAATGTGCTGGCCAAAAAGGAAGCCCGGGAAAGGGGGTGGGATGAGGCACTTTTTTTGAACACCGCCGGCTATGTGGCAGAAGGAGCAGTGAGCAATATCTTTCTGGTTAAAAACGGCCAGGTGATTACTCCCTCTCCGGATCAGGGGTTGCTGCCCGGCATCATGAGGCAGGTGGTGCTGGAAACCTGCCGCCGGCTGGGCATTGCGGCACAGGAGCGGCCGGTCTCGCCGCATGAACTGCTCGACGCCGACGAGTGTTTCCTGACCAATTCTTTAATGATGGTAATGCCCCTGGTAAAAATTTATGACCGCCCCATCGGAAGCGGACAACCAGGAGTTGTAACCGAAGAGATAAAAATGGCGGTAAGGGACCACATATCATAGTCCGGGAGCGGATGCGGAAAAGGCCGGATAAACGGTAAGTGACCATAAGCATAGCATAGGCCACTTCCCCCGGCGGTTCTCATCGCGGGGTAACCTCAGTTCTGGGGATCATAATATCGAAGCCACCCGATAGGGTGGCTTTTGCGAGCATTTTATTCACTATTCTACCGCCACAAGATTGCCTTCCCGGTAGTAATTTACTTTAGCTTTCAAACCTTCTCCAATAAAGCGCAGAGGCACCAGTGCCCGTCCGTCAACAACCCTGGCGGGAACCTCCAGCATAACCGGTTTCCCGTCAACCAATGCCTTCCCGCTGCCCACTACCAGTTTAACGGTGGAGTTGTTGAGTTGAATGTTAATGGTGTTATCCTTGTAATCAACGGCGGCACCGAGACCCTCTGCCAGTACCCGGAGCGGCACCAGGACGCGGCCATTTTCAACCACGGGGGCCACATCAAACATGGGCATGTTTCCTTTTATATACACTTTTACCTTATTATTATCTTTTATTTTAGCAAAAACCTTATTTAAGACAGAATAGATTTCATCGTCACCCGGGTTGTTCCTCAGGGCCTGCTCTAACAGCGAACGGGCATCCTCCATTTTTCCGGCCTTAATGAACATCTCACCCAGGTGTTTATAACCTTGTGCCCTGGTAAGGCTATCGGCGGACATATCCTCTTCTAACGCCTCTTTCAATTCCCCGGCTACGATGACGATCTCATTCTGGTCGTTCCAATCCTTAAGGTACTGCTTTGCTTCATAAACCGCCTGGGCAACGCTTCTCCCTTCCAAAATGGCCTGCAGAGCGGCCCGGGCCACCGGGTTTTTCACATGCTGCAGGGCGTTTTCTACACCCTTATAAACGTGTTCTGTCACGCTCTTCTTTTTTTCCTGCTTTTTTAGCCCATTTTCCTCTCTTTCCTTATTCTGGTTCTGCTCTTTTTCCTCAATTGTGGCCCCTTCATTCATGTTCCTTTCATGTTCTTGCTCAATGTTCCGTTCAGCGTGTCCTCTGGCCTGGCCGGACTGACCCCAACCTTTTGGCGCAGCCCACGCACCGGCCGCCAGGGAAAAGATCAGTACGGTAACCAGTGCCAGGGAGAAAAACTTTTTCAACCCCTTCATAAACCACCCTCCATTCTTTTGTTTTTTGCTTCGTACATTTTATACGATTGGCCAGTCAGTTTTAAGGGGTGAAGGGCCAACCTTTTTTCCGATTGCTGCTTATTTCAGCAAGTGCTTGAGAATCTTATCACCATACTTGAAGAACAAAACACTTCAAATAGTATGCATCAAGGGTAGGGCCGGAATCCCTTGCGCCGCAAGGGTTCCAGGCCCGCTCCTGGCGGTTTGCTAACGCTTGCTAACGCCGTTGCCCAATACCTCCCCGATAGCTGCGGCAGCCGCTGCCTGGGTGTCCGGCAGCAGATGGAGTAGGTATCCAGCGTGGTCTTTACGCTGGCGTGACCTAACCGTGAGTTCCACCGGCCCCTGCCTCTGGCTTTTTCTTTTCTTTGTGGTCCTGCCCATGACAAACAGCTCCTTTCGCAGCTTTACCTTAAAAAAATAAGAACCCTGCCGGTACAGGCAGGGTTTTTCCGGTTTTTTGTGGTGCTGTTTAAAATTTTGTCCATATAAAGCAGGAGATTCCGTTTTTTTGTCGAATAAAGTCCCCCCGTAAAAAGGTGAGCGATGAACTGCGGTCTGTAACGTGGGCGCTTGGACCGGAGTGAGCCAGTAGCGCAACCGCCGCCTGCCAGTTTGTGTTAAAACAGGGAGGGGCTTTTTATTTATGCAATCTTTCGTACACCCTTCAGAAAATTACCAGATTCTTAAATCCCTTGATAGCCTGGTTCAAAACATAACTGAAAATCAGAAAGTGTTTTGTCAGAAAGTTGCAGAAATCAAGGACAATCACTACACGCTGGTAAAAAGCTACTACCAAGAATCGCAAAGACTGATTAAAATGTTGAAAGAAACGGCATTCCTGTGCTCCCTAATGTTCAGCATTGAAGACGAAAAGAGCATCTGCGTCAGCGCCATAAACATCCTGCGCAAATTACTCCAGGAACCGGTAACAATCAGGATTTTATGCGCTTCCAGCAGTCGTACCAAATTGGAAACCGTTGCGGAAGAGAAATCTGCCGCGCACGATATCAAAAACGTATGCTCAAAAAGCCCGCTCAACTGCATTGCAATTAAGACGTGCCGCTCCATAATCTACTCACCGCTGGAAAGCACCGTCCCCTGCCCGGAAATGCTGGACTCACCCGACCAGTACACGTATGCCTGTGTACCGCTGGTCGCGGAGGGCGTGGCATTCGGCTGCATAAATATTCTCTTTGAACATGAAACTAAGATGGACCGGTTGAAAGAGAACATAGATTTGATTAACATTCTAGCGGGCTATGCATCGTTGGCAATATACAATAACCGGCTCATCAAAACCGTGAAAAGAGAGGCACTGACAGATAAACTAACCGGTCTTCCCAACCGGCGTTTCGGTATGGAAGCCCTGCAAGGCGAAATCAACCGGAGCAAAAGATACGGCCATGTATTCTCTGTCGCTATGCTGGACATCGATAATTTCAAGCTGGTGAACGACAACTACGGCCACACCGAAGGCGACAAAGTGCTCACGCTGATGGCTGACCTGGCCCGCAAGTGTTTGAGAAATGTGGACCTGGTTGCCAGATTCGGCGGAGAGGAATTTTTAATTATCCTCCCGGAAACCGACATCAAGAGGGCATGCGCGGTCGTCGAACGATTCTGCAGGGTATTTAATGAAGCCAGTTTAACCGATGTCCTGTGCGCAAAGAACCTGACTCTCAGCGGCGGCATCGCTCAGTTTCCGCACGACGGAGAAGACGCCCTTTCGCTGTTAAAAACAGCGGACGAGAGGCTCTACCTGGCCAAAAGCAGCGGGCGCAACAGGATAGTTGCCGATAAGCTGAACTAAATTCCCGGCTTTCAAGGGAAACCTATCGCACCCGGTTTTGTGTTCTAACGAAGTGAATAAACCGCAGGTACCCGGACAGCACTCCGGGAAAAGAAGCGGCGACCGGTGGTTCAGTTCGACGGCTCTCGCAAAACCACACAGCGATTAAGACAGAAGGCCCCACCAAGAAAACAAAAACACCCGGCAAGGGTCACTTATCCCTGCCGGGTTCAAAATTCTTATTGAAGCAGGAGGCGGGTTAACCAGGGCTCACATCCTGGAAACGATTTCTGCCGCCTGCTCCGGTGTTTCCGCGTCAAGCAATTCATCGTAAAGGCGTTCCAATGCTTCAATATCGGTTATCTGTTTAATTTTTGCTTGCAACTCGCTTGATACCGATTTGAATCTCTTCCGGACAAATCTAATAATGGATTCTCTTACGCCTTCTGCTTTAGCTCCGACCACCATAGAAATCTCGTCCCGGATGGCCTTTTCCCGCAGCTCATAGAGGCGGCGTTCTTTCTCGCTTTTCTTGAAGATTTCTTCGATGGTCAACGCTTTTTTCAGGCCCGGCACTTCCACCGGTATCGCCTCCAATTCGTCGCCCGGAAGGTTGTTCAGGTACATTAACCAGGCTTCCAGTGCGTAATTTTATTTAGACCAAAGCGTTTGCCAATAATTTTTTAACCTCGACAAAATCGCTTTCGCTTAACTTCCCTATTTTCTTAACTAAGCTCGAATTTACCGCAAATAACTTGCTCGCACAAACCTTAGAGGGTAGATTAAGACCAGCTTCCTTCTAGTTGTTTAAAGCGTACTCGAAAGCATTTTTCACCGGTTGCCCTGATATTGCCGCTACGACAACTAAGCCTGTCACCGCAGTAAATTCGGGTTTACTTACAACAAGAGCGGGCCGCACTTTCGCCCCGCTCAGGTCAGAATACGCGAAATTAGTAACCACTACCTCACCAGGATTTGGCATAGGCTTTATCCACCTCCGGGTCATTCCAGTCGTCGTAAATTTCTTCCGGGTCCCGGAGTGGCGTCGCTATCCGCCGAAGTAATTCCTTGTAAAGAATTTTTGCTTCTTCAATCGAAAGCTGGTTTATTTCCTGAAGAAGCTCTTCTATCTTGCCCATAAGAATCGCCCCAGGACTATAATAACACAACGTTTTCATCATAGCCACTCCCTTCCGAAAAATGCCGGTCACCCGGACGCGGGCGGCGTTCAGCTCTTCCCGGAGCTTCGCCAGCTCAGGGGAGTTTGCCCGCTGGTTCGGGGGCAGGGCGGCTTCCTGCGCCTTTAACTGCGCGTCCAGGTCGTAGATGCGGCATTTCGCCGCAAAAGCACGACCTGCGGCGACTTTGATCTCGGTGGTGTTAACCAATAATTCCGTGAGTTTTTGAATGGGAATTCTCCTTTCTAGCGATGAAATTTAAGGCCGCCGGGCGGTTAACTTTTTACCCGACGGCCTTTCTTGCTGGTGGAACTTCGATTACCGCTCCAGATACAGCTTATTTTTTCCTAATGACCGCAAAGTGCGCTTCCTCAAGCTCCGGAGCGCCCGGACAATGGAAGAAAACAGCTCCCCATTGCCGTTTGCTGACATTCCCCGCGCAACCGCGATTTTTCAGGCTTCAGAAGACCTGAAGCACGAAACATTTCAGGTAATACGTTTCCGGCGAAGCGAGAAGCATAGGGTGGTCTTTGGCCTGGCGGCGCATTTCCACCAGGCGCAACTGCCGCCCTGCATCCCGGGCAGCATCCAGCAATACTTCCAGGAAGAGATCCTCGGTCATATGGTAAGAACAGGAGCAGGTAACCAGAAAACCACCTGAAGGTAACAGCTTCATGGCCCGCAGGTTGATCTCCTTGTAGCCCCGGATGGCTCCCTCCAGCGCCTCTTTGGATTTGGTAAAGGCCGGCGGGTCGAGAATAATTAAGTCAAACCGTTCCCCGGCCCGGTCCATGGCCCGCAGTTCATCAAAGGCGTTACCCTCCCGGAAGGTGCAAACCTGCCCGAACCCGTTCCGGGCCGCGTTTTCCCGGGCCATCTCCAGGGCGTCGCCCGCCACATCAATACCCACCACCTCTCTGGCCCCGAAACGGGCGGCATAGATGGAAAAAGTGCCGGTGTGGCAAAAACAATCCAGCACCCTGGCACCCCCGGCCAGCCCATGCAGGGCCAGCCGGTTTTCCCGCTGATCTAAAAAATAACCTGTTTTCTGCCCCCCGGCCAGGTCCACTAAAAAGCGCAGTCCATTTTCTTCTATTTCCACTACAGGATTAAAGGGGCCTTTGAGAAAACCCGTCTTTAGGGGCAGCCCCTCCAGTTGCCGCACCGCCACGTCGTTTCTTTCGTAAATACCGGCGGGATTTAACAATTCATCAAGAAGCTCGACGATCGTCTCTTTGTGCAGGTCTATCCCCAGGGCCAGGGTCTGTAAAGACAGGTAATCGCCAAACCGGTCCACGATCAGCGCGGGCAGAAAATCGGCCTCGGCAAAAACCAGCCGGCAGGCACTGGTATGCCTGACCACCCGGCGGCGGTATTCTATAGCTGCCACTAAGCGCCGGCGAAAAAATTCCCGGTCAATCTTTTCCCCCTGCTCCCGGGTAAGCAGGCGCACCAGAATTTGGGAGGAGGGATTAATATAGCCCCGGCCGACAAACCGCCCCCGGTGGTCCACCACTTCCACCACATCACCGGGATTAAAATGGCCGTGTATTTCCTCCACCTCGGTGCGGTAAATCCAGGGGTGCCCGTTCAAAACCCGGTGGTAACGGCCCCGGGTTAGTTTAACTACTGCCATATAGTCGCTTTCACCTGCTCCGTAAATTATTTCAGTGATCCCGCTATAGTGCCGCTCAGCACTCACCACAATATGGCTCTGCTCCTGATATTTCAGGTTCAATTGGTACCTCTGGTTTTACGAAGACCTGGTATTTCCAGTGAGTGCTGGGTCCACGCTCCTCCGGTGCTCCGCGCTGAAAGCACCGCGGCTCGCTATCGGACAACACGGCAACGTGCCGAGGGCAGCTGTTTTGCAGGATAATTACCCTGCTCGTATTTAAAGGCCTGTCCCCACCAACCTCTGGGAACGTTTCTGCACTTCATGGTATACCTCTTCTTCGTCCATGGTCAGCACCCGTCTTTTCTCCATGACCACCCGGCCGTCTACAATGACCGTTTCCACATCGGACGACCGGGCTGCGTAAACCAGGTGGGCCACCAGGTCATGCCGCGGGTAGAAATGGGGTTGGTCAAGATTAATTAAAATAATATCCGCTTTATAGCCGGGTTTAAGCAGGCCCACATCATGAAGTCCCAGCACCCGTGCACCGTTTGCTGTGGCCATGGACAGGGCATCAAAGGCAGCCAGGGCCGTGGGATCCATGGTGGCCACCTTCTGGAGCAGCGCCGCAAAACGCATCTCTTCCATCATATCCAGGTTATTGTTGCTGGCCGCCCCGTCGGTGCCCAGGCCCACCAGCGCTCCGGCGGCCAGTAAACGGGTTACCGGGGCAATACCGCTGGCCAGTTTCATATTGCTTTCAGGGTTATGGGCTATACCCACCTTCTTTTCGACCAGAATGCGGATGTCATCTTCGTTGAGGTGGACGCAATGGGCAGCCAGCACGGGAAACTCAAACAAGCCCACCTCATCCATGAGCACAACAGGTGTTTTGCCGTATTTCTGACGTATTTCCTCGATTTCGGCCCGGGTTTCCGCAATGTGGATGTGGATTCCCACCTTCAAATCGGCAGCAACTTCCATAACCCGGTTCAAAAAATCGGGCGGGCAGGTATAGGGGGCATGGGGGCCCAGCATGGTGGTAATGCGACCCCCGGCCCGTCCATGCCAGTCACGGATAAAACGGCGGCTGTAGTCCAGGGCCTCCCCCGCCCCCGGGGAAAGCCCAATCATCCCCCGGGACAGGCTGGCTCTCAAGCCCGCCTTTTCCACCGCCCGGGCTGCCTCGTCCATATGGAAGTACATATCGGCAAAGGTAGTGGTCCCGGACCGGATCATTTCCAGGCAGCAAAGCATGGTACCCCAGTAAACATCTTCAGGCTCGAGCCGTTCTTCCACAGGCCAGATTTTCTCCTGCAGCCACTGCATCAAGGGCAGGTCGTCGGCATAACCGCGAAATAAGGTCATGGCCGCGTGGGTATGGCAGTTCACAAAGCCCGGCATGGCCAGCATACCCCGGGCGTCCATTACCCGATCGAAGGTGCGCTCCGGGGAAACGCTCCCAGCCGGACCCACATGGGTTATGTACTGCCCTTCCACAATGATTTCCCCATTATGAAGGAGGGGTTGTGGCTGCTCCATAGTCAGCACAGTGGCTCCGCGGATCAATATATTCATTTATTAACTCCTCCAAACCCAGAAAAGTTTCCAAAACTTTCGCGGACAGAACATAATACCTGCCGGGCAGTCCGCCTATACCTTACCGGTCATTTCCCGGCCGGTTAATCACTCCGGAGTAATTCCGTACCATGGCCTGGCTGTAACTTTGAAGGTAGGAACTCCTCAATGCTTCCACCTCTCCCGGTGGTAAAATGGCAGGCTGCCCCACCAGGTCGGCCCACACATAAACCTTGGCCGACTTTTCTACAATCTGGCAAACCATAAACGCCTCCTCCAGGTTGCGTCCAACACCCACCACGCCGTGATTGGCCAGGAGTACCGCCCCCCGGTTTCCTAAAGCTTCCACCGCCGCCCAGGCCAGTTCCTCCGTACCAGCCCGGGCATAGCTGGCCACGGGTACCCCGTCGCCTACCGTCTGGGCCAGGTCTTCCAAAATAGGGGGAATGGGCTTGCGGGCCACGGCCAGGGCGCTGGCAAAAACGCTGTGGGTGTGCATCACGGCATAAACGTCGGGACGGGCACGGTAAATGGCCAGATGCAGCTGGAATTCCGTGGAGGGACGACGTTCTCCCTCCACCACCTGGCCGTTCATGTCCATAACCACCATGTCCCGGACCTGGAGAATGGCATAGGGTACACCGCTGGGCGTGATCACCACCAGATCTTCCTTGGGTACCCGGGCGGAAAGATTACCCCAGGTCCCCGTCACCAGTCCGCTGGTGGCCATACGCAGACTCATCTTGTATACCTGTTCTTTATATTTTTCCGCTGCTATCGTCATGACAAACCAATGCCCCCCCGCAATTGGATGCTCCTTAAAAATTTCATTCACCCTGCCAGCTCTGGATATAGGCTTCCTGGTCCGGCGTCAACCGGTCAATTTCAACGCCCAAAGAGGATAATTTGAGTTCCGCCACCTGCCGGTCCAGCTCGGCCGGTACCAGGTAAAGACGGGGCGCCAGGCGGTCTTTATTCTGCCAGATATAACGGGCGGACAGGGCCTGCAGGGCAAAGGACATGTCCATGATTTCTGCCGGATGGCCGTCCCCGGCGGCCAGATTCACCAGGCGCCCCTCCCCCAGGAGGTAAATGCGCCGCCCGTCCGGGAGGGTAAATTCTTCAATATTTTGCCGCACCACCCGGCGGGAAACAGCCGCTACTGCCAGCTCGGGCTTGTTGATTTCCACGTCAAAGTGGCCGGCGTTGGCCAGAATGGCCCCGTCTTTCATGCGCCGGAAATGCTCACCCCTTAAAACGTTGCGACAGCCAGTAACAGTAATAAAGATATCGCCAATGGTTGCAGCTTCCTGGCTTTTCATCACCTGGTAGCCGTCCATGTACGCTTCCAGTGCCCTTACGGGGTCCACCTCGCAAACTACCACCTTCGCCCCCAGTCCCGCGGCGCGCATGGCCACCCCCCTGCCGCACCAACCGTAACCCAGAACCACCACGGTCTTGCCCGCCACCAGCAGATTGGTGGTACGCATAATCCCGGCCCAAACCGATTCTCCGGTCCCGTAGCGGTTATCAAAAAGGAATTTACAGCGGGCATCGTTAACGGCAATCATGGGGAAGAGCAGTTTGCCCTCCCGCTCCATGGCTTTCAGGCGGGATACCCCGGTGGTGGTTTCCTCGCATCCCCCGGCCACCTCCGAGGCCAGCTCCTGGCAACGGGTATGCAGCAGGTGGACCAGGTCACCGCCGTCATCAATAACTACGTGGGGGCGGATTTCCAGAACTTTGACCAGGTGCTCCGTATATTCCCGGTCGGTGGCGCCGTGCCAAGCATAAACGTGAACGCCGGCTGCCGCCAGAGCCGCGGCCACGTCGTCCTGGGTGGAGAGGGGATTGGACCCGGAAATGGCCACCTGTGCCCCGCCGGCCTTGAGCACCTCGGCCAGGTAAGCCGTTTTGGCTTCCAGGTGAATGCTCATGGCCACCCGCACTCCGGTAAAGGGTTTTTCCCTTTCGAATTCCTCCCGGATGGCGTTCAGAACCGGCATGTGAACACGCACCCAGTCTATTTTCAGTCTCCCCCCGGGCGCCAGGTTGATATCCCGAACAAGATAGTCCTGCATATTCTATAGCTCTCCTTCAACGTAAGTATTCAAAGAACCCTTTGTATGCGGCGCTATCTGAGTATTCTCCTTCGACTTTTATTTTCCGAACCCCGAGATCATGCAAAGGTTCAGCTGCCGTAAAGCCCGGCCAAGCTTTCCCTGTATGGCGGCCGGACCACCCCCCGGTCAGTGATAATGGCCGTCACCAGCCGGGCCGGAGTAACGTCAAAGGCAGGGTTCCAAGCCTTAACCCCGGGGGGAGCCACCGGTACCCCGGCCAGGTGGGTCACCTCTTCCGACTTGCGCTCCTCAATGGGAATATCCTTACCGCTGGCCAGGGAAAGGTCTATGGTGGACAGGGGGGCAGCCACATAAAAGGGCAGGCCGTGTTCTTTAGCCAGTACGGCCAGGCCGTAAGTACCGATTTTGTTGGCCACGTCCCCGTTGGCCGCAATGCGGTCCGCCCCCACTACCACCAGGTCCACCATGCCCCGGCCCATAAGATAAGCGGCCATATTGTCCGTGACCAGGGTTACCGGTATATTATCCTGGATCAACTCCCAGGTGGTAAGGCGCGCCCCCTGCAACAGGGGCCGGGTTTCACCGGCATAAACGCTGACCCGTTTTCCTGCCTCGTGGGCAGCCCGGATAACTCCCAGGGCAGTGCCGTAACCGGCCGTAGCCAGTGCGCCGGCATTGCAATGGGTAAGAATCCTCGCCCCGTAGGGAACCAGCTCCTGACCGAATTGACCGATGCGCTTATTTGCCTCCCGATCCTCCCGGTAAATGGCGTGGGCTTCGTTAATTAAAAGCTCTGTTAATTCCTGGGGATCCGAGGCCGGGGACGCCTCCAGCCGGGCCAGGAGGCGGTTCAAGGCCCAGGCAAGGTTGACGGCAGTGGGCCGGGTGGAAGCTAGAACGTTCGCCACCTCCCGGGCCCGGGCAAGCAGTTCTTCGCGATTTTTAGCTCCCGCTGCCAGAACCCCCAGCACCAGGCCGTAAGCCGCCGCCGCGCCGATGGCCGGCGCCCCCCGCACCCGCAAACTACGAATGGCTTCCGCCACAGTTTCGTGATCCCGGCAGTGGATATATTCCACCATACCGGGCAATTTAGTTTGATCCAGAAGCACCAGCGTCCCGTTCTCCCAGCGCATGGTGTCCAAGGTGCCCACCCCTTCCTTTATTTCACGGCCGAGGGATCCAGCGGTGACTCGTGACACAGGCAGGTGCGATCCGGGTCCAAAAGCTCAATGGCCCGCATAACCAGCCGGCGCAGGTTGCCTACATTTTCGGCCATCACATCCACCACTTCCTGGTGGGAGAGGCGGGTGGGTGAAATACCTGCAGCAAAATTGGTCACCATGGCAATGGTGGCGTAACAAATACCCGCCTCCCGGGCCAGAACCACCTCGGGCACACTGGTCATGCCCACCAGGTCCCCTCCCAACTGCCGGAACATGCGGATCTCCGCCGGGGTTTCAAAGCGCGGCCCCTCGGTACAAACATAGGTACCTGCGGCATGATACTCCAGTTCCAGCTCCTGCGCGGCCCGGGCCAGCGTCATCCGCAACTCTGGACAATAGGGGTCGGTCATGTCCAGGTGGACCACCCCTTTCTCCACAAAAGTCTGAACCCGGGACCTGGTAAAATCCAGAAATTGATCCACGAAAACAAACTGTTTGGGCTTCATTTCCGTGTTTAAAGAACCCACGGCAGCCGTGGCAAAGACGTTTTTCACCCCCAGTTGCCTGAGACCCCAAATGTTGGCCCGGTAGTTAACAAGGTGGGGAGGCACCGAGTGGTCTTCCCCGTGCCGGGCCATAAAGGCCACCTCCCTGCCGCGGTAGGTACCGATCTTTACCCAGGCTGGGCCAAAGGGGGTTTCCAGGCGTTTTTGGCGAACATCGCTTAAAATATTGGGGTACACTCCCGTCCCGCCAATGATGGCTATGCGTACAGTCATATTATAACCCCTCCGTTTCAGGCAAGCGTTATTCCCCTCGTTCAATTAGCCTTCTTTGTAACCTTAGCTACTATTCGCCCTTGCCGCTTACTTTCCTTTTAATTTATCAAAATTGACCCGCCCAACGGTCATTGACAGGTCGGGAAAAGCCGCTTTAAAATCGTAATATACTGATAAGACGATAGCAGGTGATACTATGAACAAAGTCCAGCAATACGAGGAAAAGGCCGAGATCCTAAAAGCCCTGGCCCACCCTATTCGCCTGTGCATTGTAGAAGGGCTGATCAACAATGAATGCAACGTGACCAGAATGCGAGAATGTCTCGATTTACCACAATCTACCGTTTCCCAACATTTGAGCATTTTGAAATCCCGGGGAATCATCAGGGGCCGGCGCAAAGGGACGGAAATCTGTTATACCGTAACCAGTGAGCTGGTCAAGGAATTGATGAAGGTTTTAATGAATAAGTGAGTGTATAGCCGGAGCTTCAAGGGCAAAGAATAAAATAGAGGTGGTTTGCTTGTCCCTCCTTACTGAAAAGGAAATCCTCAATTATGCTTTTAAAATGGCCATAGAAATGGAACAAAAGCGCCAGGCAAAATATGCCTTTTTAGCCCGCAATGCCCGGGACAAAAAGTTACAGGAGCTTTTCGGCAACTTTGCCGTGACCAGCCGCCGGCGCATCGCCCTGATGAAGACGGAAATGAAGAATTTAAACATTGGTTGAGGTGCAAAAGAACGGTGAATAAGCTGGATTTACTGTACGATGCCCTTACCGACAAGCTGTGGAGCCAGCATTTTTATAACGAACAGGTGCTCATGACGGTCAACCCTGTGGCACGGGATCTTTTTACGCGTTTAAGGGATGAAGAAGGCCAGCACGTGCTGGCCCTGCGCAGTGAAATCATAGCCATGGAAGCAAACCCTCTCCCGCCAAACAGAATTATGTCCGGGCTGGAAAAACGCTTGCGTTTCCGGCTGTAATCCGGACTACCCCTCACATCTCTATTCCCCAGGTTTTATTACCCCCAGCCACTCCCCCAACCACAGGAACAGGGTAAAGCCAACCACGTTCAGCCCCAGGCTCCGCCATAAGGACCAGTTAATATGCCGGAAATTTCCCGTAAGAATCATCACCCATTCAACCAACAAGTACACTGCAGACAGCACGATTATATAGGGCAACCGCAGCCAGCGCCTGACCGGGTAAAACCGGGCTACCGCGGCAGCGTTAATTAAGGTGGATAGAAAGTAAAGCAATGGCAACCCTCCCAGAGCCGGGAGGCCAAAACTATAAGCGAAAGCCCCCAACCTGATCAGGGTGCTGTCCAGCACGTAGACTACCGCCAAAGCGGCCAGACCCACGGGCCAGAGTTGAAGCCAACCTTTTTTCCCCACGAGCAAAACCGTCAAAAAAAAGGAGAAGAGAAACCAGACCAACCAGGCCACGGGAATACCCCTCCTTTTTCTTTGCCTGCCACCCCAGCACTCACCGTAACCAGGATTCTTTAATGGTACGAATGCTAACCATAGCTAGTTTTTGTTACTACGAAGGTACTTGGACCCGGTGAGTGCTGGGTGAGTGCTGGGCGGCGTCACGGTTGCCCTTATAATAAACGTGTCCTTACAAACGCAACCCTTTAACCACCTGCAGCCAGAGGACAACCGCCAGGGCCACTCCCAGAGAAAAAACTGTAAAGGTGAACAGATTCACGCCAATCCCCCCAAATCTGGAACAATTTACACGCCAGACGTACTTGGTCAAACTACCGCCAGCCCCTTCGCTGACTTTCCACCACCCAGGCCAGGGTGACAAAAACCGTAAAATTCACCAGAAAACTGGCCGGATGATACCAGCGGATGTATTCCAGGACACCTGCCAGCATGAACATGTGCTCCTGCAACAGGAAAAGGCCGGAAAAGACAAGTATATGCAGCCCCTGGAGCCAGCGTGGGGAAGGAAGATACTGCCCAAACAGGGCCCCCATGGTAAACACCGAGCCGAAGGTAAAGAACGCTGAGGAACAAAAAATAGGCAGGACGGGATCAGAAATCCGATAAAGATGCAGATCCTGTCCGATGAAATCAGTGAAAAGTTGTATAACGCACGCCACCAACCCGCCTACCAGGAGAGATACGCGGGACCGTCGTTCCGCCAGGGCAAAGAAAACAAGCCAGCTAATTGCAAAAGTGATTACCCAGGGCATCTCCTTTGCTCCTCCGCATTTTCCTTATTCTACCCCCCCAACCTGCACTATCATGTTACAGATCCGGGAATAAGACTTTATCAAGCCACCAGCTCATAATATCCCCCGGCGCAACGAACACTATGAACGGGAGATGATCAAAGTTGCGCGTAGCCATCATCGGGGCCGGCCCCAGCGGTTTGGCCTGTGCCCTGCAACTGCAACGCCTGGGTATTAAACCGGTTGTCTTTGAGCGCTTTCACCGCGTAGGCCATCCGGTGGAGCGGGCGGATATACTCTTGCACTTGGCGTGGCTTCCCGTAAAAGACCAGCTGGATTACCTGGCCCGTAAATGCGGCCTTTATCTGCACCCCATGGCTCCCCTGCGTACCATTATCATGTACAGCCCCAGCCGCCGGATGGTCATCCGAAGCCGGCGTCTCGGATATCTGGTCCACCGGGGACGCTCTCCCCTTTCCATTGAAAACCAGCTGGCAGCCGGACTCAGCTCGCCGGTAGTTTTTGATACCATTGCCGATCCGCGGGACCTGGCCCGGGAATTCGACCGGGTGGTGGTGGCCACGGGAGACAGCATACCCGCCCGCCAGCTGGGTCTGTGGGAGGAATATGACAGTGTAGTCATCAAGGGGGCCCTTGTGCTGGGGCAATTTGATCCCCACACCTTCCATATGTTCTGGGACACCCGTTACGCCAACCACGGCTATGGTTATCTGGCTCCCCTCGACCGGGGCCGGGCCAGTATCCACCTCTGTGTAGGGGGGATTAAACCTGAAGAGATGGATGATTACTGGGAACTTTTTCTGGAAGCGGAGAAACTGCATTATCACATCATAGAAACCCATGAACAGCAATTTCACTGCGGCCGGGTCAACCGTCGCCAGGTGGGCAACATCCTCCTGATTGGCAACAGTGGGGGCTTTGTCTGCAACCTCCTCGGCCTGGGCCTTTTTCCCGGGATGATCAGTGGAGTGCTGGCTGCCCGGGCCATTGCCGGCAATGATGATTATGAAAGGCTGGTAAAGCCTTTGACCCGGCGCATTAACGAACTGAACGAGCTGCGCTCAAAGCTGGACAAACTGGATAACCACGGTCTAGACCGCCTGGTAGGCATTCTGGGGATGCTCGGTATAAAGCATCTTATTTACCACTCCGGGTTGGATATAATACCTAAAATTTATGCCATCTTATCCGGGTTTAAAAATTAACTTTTCGCACCCAATCCGCGCACCCACGCCACCAGTAAAAGAAACAAGGGAATTAGAAATGTATGAAACAAAGCGTATCCGGGAAATACCTTCGTCTCCAGAACCCAAAAATCGGCCAAGGAATGATAGGCGACCAGTGAATAGACAACCATCCAGATCCCTACTGGCGCCAACAGGAATTGGTAACTGTTCAGGCCCAGCCACTGGGCTAGCCCCAAAGTCACCACATAATAAAGCAGGGCCAGTTTTATAAAAATGCCTCCCACCCAAACGGCCACGATCACCACATCCGGATGGGTCATTAAGGGTCCTAACCTGATGGCCCGCACCATTTCCAGGGCCGGAAAGTTCATGGCGGCGGTAACCTCTGCGGTAAAAAGACCGATGGCCAGCACGCCAATTTGCATGGCCGCCCCCAAACCCAGGAGCGCCCACAGGCCATTTACCCCGGCCCGGGTCTGGTCACTTAAATATGGATAGAGCATCAGTACAATCACAATTTCGGCTAAGATACTGACTAAGACAACACCTCCCCAATTCACCGGCCCCAGACCCTGTTCCATCACGGGTAAGAAGTTACCAAAATCTACCTGAGGCAAAGAACCGAAACCAACAAAAATAAGTGCGGCGAGTCCCAGGGGAAGCAAAATTTCGTTTAACCGGGCTATAACCTCAAGCCCACCGGAGGCAGCATAAGAAGCCACCAGCATCACGCTGATGGTAAAAACAACCATAGGTGTATAGGGCATAAAAGACGTTTTCATAATGTCTGCCAAAATTCGGGTGATGCTGGCCCCTATAAAAAAGAAAAAAATAACCTGCAATATTCCAACAAGGCTCCCGAGAAGGGGTCCCAATAATTCCCTGCTGTAATGGATAATGGTCTGACGGGGAAAACGGGAGGCCAGGGCTATGGCCACCGCCCAGATAATCAGGGCATACAAGACAGCCAGAATTACTGCAATCCAGGCATCCCGTCCGGCAACACCGGCCACCACTGCCGGCATGTAAACATCAATAGTGGAAATGATTAAAGTAAAGAGCAACATGGCCATCTGGCGGGAGGTAATTCTTCCCTTTTCAATGAAGTTGCCACTTCCACCCTGGTTCACCAGCATACACCCCTTTGCTTCCACATATTGTGTATGGAAAAGGGGGGCGATATGCATGGCCAATGCTCTTATAGAAACCTAAGGTGGAGTTCACTTGAGCATGGGAGGGACAAACATGGGTCGCCCCACGCCCCGGATTGCCATTATCGGCGCCGGTATTTCCGGCCTGGCCTGCGCCCTGGAACTGGAGCGTCACGGCATCGCCCCGGCTATTTTTGAGCAGCGCTCCCGTGCTGGGGAAACTTTTAACCACGTTGGCGGACTTTTACAGCTGATGTCCCGGCCTATTAGAGACGAAATGGATTACTTGCGAAAAGAACTGCATTTGCCTGTTAAGGCGCTGGCCCCGTTGAAGAGGATAATTATGCACATGCCCAACGTTACACGCACCGTCACCGGAAAGCTGGGCTATTTGCTTCTGCGGGGACAGGACGAAAATTCCACAGAAAGCCAGCTCTATTCCTTTCTAAAAACGCCGGTATATTTCAACCGTTATGCCAACTGGCAGGTGCTGGCGCGCCATTACGACTACGTAGTGGTGGCCGACGGCACACCAACGGTCGCGCGTACGCTGGGCTGCTGGCAGGAGTTCTTGAAAACCTGGGTGCGGGGAGCGGTGGTACTGGGGAACTTCGACCCCAACACCCTGATCATGTGGGTGAATACCAAATACACACGCCATACCTACGCCTACCTCACACCTTTTAATGCTCACCGTGCCTCCCTGATTTTAATAGTCAGCAATAGCAATGCCGATGAGGTTGAAGAGAAATGGCGTCTCTTTTGGGAAATGGAAGAACTTGATTACCAGGTTTTAGAGAATTTTTCCGTACAACATACCAGCGGCTATTGCTATCCGCCGCAAGTTGGCAATGTATTGATGATCGGAAATGCCGGGGGCTTTATGGAGCCTTTTTTAGGATTCGGCGTCATGGCCTCCATCAGGAGCGGGGTTTATGCCGGCCGGGCCCTGGCCCGGGGGGAATCCTATACCAGCCTGACCAGTGATTTGCGCCGGAAGATCTCTTACCTGGCGACTTTGCGCCAGCTCTTAAACAATATGGAAAACGAAGACTTCGATAACCTGGTGAAATTGATCACCACCCCGGGTATTAAACAGTTCATCTATAACACCAACATTGATATTTTACAATATGTAACGGCATTACTTAGATTCTCCGAACAAGTAAAGAAAAAAATTCGCCCCGGGACGTAAAAAAACCAGGCTCGTCTCGCCCGGTTCGGTTGGTTATATTTCAAAGAGAGCAGCTACAAATTCCTGCGGGTCAAAGGGACGAAGGTCCTCCACTCCTTCACCGATGCCGATAAACTTAACGGGTACCTTCAGCATCCGGCTGATGCCGATAATCACCCCGCCTTTGGCGGTACCGTCCAGTTTGGTCAGAACAATGCCCGTCACACCAGTGGCTTCGCCAAACAGGCGGGCCTGGGAAATGGCATTCTGCCCGGTGGTGGCATCAAGCACCAGCAACACCTCGTGGGGCGCCCCGCGCAGTTCCCGCCCCAGCACCCGGCGGATCTTTTTCAGTTCATCCATAAGGTTGCTTTTGGTGTGCAACCGCCCGGCAGTATCGATAATGACCATGTCCATTTTACGCGCGCGGGCCGCCTGCAGGGCATCATAGGCTACGGCTGCCGGGTCGGATCCTTCCTTATGTTTGATGACATCCACTCCTACCCGCCGGCTCCAGATCTCCAGCTGGTCGATGGCTGCCGCCCGGAAGGTATCCGCCGCCCCTAGAATTACCCGCTCCCCCCGTGATTTGAAGTAGTGGGCCAGTTTACCGATGGTGGTGGTCTTACCCACGCCGTTCACCCCCACCACCAGGATTACCGTCGGGGGGCCACCCCTGTTAAGGGAACTCTCTCCCGCACTTAATATGCCCTGGATGAGCTCCTGCAAAAGGGGCTTCAACTGCGCGGGATCTTTTACCTTTCGTTCTTTAACCTGCCGGCGCAGGGTTTCCATCAACTCCAGGGCCGTTTCCACCCCCACGTCGGCACCGATTAGCGCTTCCTCCAGCTCATCAAAGAGGCTTTCGTCAATGGCCTGGCGTCCGGTAACGAGATTTTCGATCTTCTCCACCAGGCCCTGGCGGGTTTTGGTTAAACTTTCCTTCAGGCGGTTAAAAAGTCCCATCCCCATAAAACCTCCTACAACCCTTTCCCCTGGAGATATCCCAGCCTGGTCAGTGCCCGGCACGCTGCCTGTTGCTCCGCTTCTTTTTTCGAACGCCCCTGTCCCCGACCCATCTCTTTACCCCCAAAATACACCGCAGCAGTGAAGATTTTATGATGATCAGGTCCTTCCTCACGCAAAATGGCGTAACTGATGTCCACTGTACCTTCCTCCTGCAGGATTTCCTGCAGTTCTGTCTTATAGTCCCGCTCCACACGGCCTTCTAGCACATCTTTAATAACCGGTTTGAGATATTGCAGGGCAACCTTTCTGGCCATCTCCAGCCCCTGGTCCAGGTAAACGGCTCCTAAAAGGGCCTCAAAGGCATCAGCCAGGATGGAGGGGCGTTCCCGCCCCCCCGAGCGCTCCTCTCCCCGGCCCATGTAAAGGCAGGAACCCAGATCCAGTTCCCGGGCCGTCCGGGCCAGGGAGGGCTCGCAGACTACCGCCGCCCGCAACCGGGTCAATTCCCCCTCGGTGTGCCCGGGATAGGTGCGGTAGAGATAATCGCTGACCACCAGTTCCAGTACCGCATCGCCGAGGAACTCCAACCGCTGGTTGTTTTCCTGGCCCCGGGAAGATTTTTCGTAGGCATAGGAGCTGTGGGTCAAAGCCAGGTGCAACAGATCCTCGTTTTGCCAACTAAAACCCAGTTTATTCTTCAAAATGCCGATTCTATCTTCATGATACGTCATTTTATCACCATTTTAACCTTAAAGCTTCCGGAATATTAAGGTGGCGTTATGTCCCCCAAAACCAAAGGAGTTGCTTAAGGCCACCTCCACAGGCACATTGCGGGCCTGGTTGGGTACATAGTCCAGGTCGCATTCCGGATCCGGTTCCTCATAATTGATGGTCGGGGGAATTACTCCGTGGTAAAGGGCCAGCACGCAGACGGCTGCCTCCAGGCCACCCGCCGCCCCCAGGAGGTGGCCGGTCATGGACTTGGTGGAACTGACGGCCAGCCGGTAAGCGTGATCACCAAAGACACGTTTAATGGCCACTGTCTCCAGCCGGTCTCCCAGAGGGGTGGAGGTACCGTGGGCGTTGATATAATCCACCTTTTCCGGCGGAAGGCCGGCATCTTTGAGGGCCAATTCCATGGATAAAGACGCCCCGCTGCCCTCGGGATCGGGCGCCGTAATGTGGTAGGCGTCGCAGCTGGTACCGTAACCCACCACCTCGGCGTAAATGCGGGCCTTTCGCCCTTGGGCGTGCTCCAGGGTCTCCAGGATCAGGATGGCCGCCCCTTCACCAATGACAAAACCGTCCCGCCCGGCATCAAAGGGCCGGCTGGCTTTCTCCGGTTCGTCATTGCGGGTAGAAAGGGCTTTCATGGCCGAAAAACCCGCCACCGCCAGGGGAGTGATGGGCGCCTCGCTGCCGCCAGTGATCACTATATCCGCATGGCCCCACTGGAGCAGGCGAAAGGCGTCACCCACGGCATGACTGCTGGAGGCACAGGCGCTGGTGACAGTTAAATTACAACCCCGCAGCCGGTGGGTGATGGCAATCTGCCCTGCCCCCATGTTGGCAATCATCATGGGGATGAAAAAGGGGCTCACCCGTCCAGGGCCGCGTTTCAGAAGAACCTGGTGCTGCTCCTCCAGGGTCTCAATACCGCCAATGCCCGAGCCCAAAATAACGCCAACCCGATCCCTGTCCACCTGTTCCAGGTCAAGACCGGCATCCTCCAGGGCCATGTTGGTGGCAGCCAGGGCAAACTGGGTAAAGCGATCCATGCGCCGGGCTTCTTTTTTGTCAATGTACCGGGTGGGGTCGAAATCCTTTACCTCGGCGGCAAAGCGGGTATCGTAGGCACCGGCGTCAAAGCGGGTAATGGGCCCCACGCCGCTCTTCCCTGCCGTAATATTGGCCCAAAAGGTTTCGACACCGGTACCCACCGGGGATATTATCCCCACCCCGGTTATCACAACTCTATTGGACAAAACCTTACCTCCTTAAGCGATTCATGAAAGCTTATTTCAAAAAGTCCCGCGTGATGATCGCGGGACCCGGGATTTTACTTATAAATGCTCCTGAATATATCTGACGGCCTCACCCACGGTGCGGATCTTCTCCGCATCCTCATCAGGAATAGTCAGGTCAAATTCCTCTTCCAGGGCCATCACCAGTTCCACAATGTCCAGGGAGTCAGCCCCCAAATCTTCAATGAAGGAGGCTTCCATGGTCACTTCGGATTCATCTACCCCCAATTGTTCCACAATGATGGCTTTAACCTTCTCAAAAACGGACAAACGTTTCACCCCCTTCCACTGCTACTATACACAAACTTTATGTACCAGGCCTACATAGTTAGACCTCCGTCAACGACAATGGTTTGCCCGGTAATATATCCCGCAGCATCGCTGGCCAGGAAAACTACCGCCGCCGCTACCTCTTCGGGCTGACCGAAGCGGCCCAGGGCCACCCGGCTTAACATTTTTTCCCTGACGGCTTCGGATAGGGAGCCGGTCATATCCGTAAGGATAAACCCCGGTGCCACCGCATTGACAGTGATGTTCCGGGAGCCCAGTTCTTTGGCCACCGCTTTGGTCAAACCGATGAGCCCCGCCTTGCTGGCGGCGTAATTGGCCTGGCCGGCGTTGCCCGTGATACCGACCACCGAACTGATGTTGATGATGCGGCCCCAGCGGGCTTTCACCATCAACCGGGAAGCCGCCTTTATAGTGTTAAAAGCACCCTTTAAATTTACGTCCAGCACCCGGTCCCAATCTTCATCAGCCAGGCGCATCACCAGGTTATCCCTGGTGATCCCCGCGTTATTCACCAGGATATGCAGTGCACCCAGTTGCTCGGCGGCCACATTAACCAGTTTTACCGCCTCGGAAGGCACGGAAACATCCGCCTGGCAAGTTACCGCCTGCCGGCCCATCTCCCGGATCCGGGCAGCCACTTCTTCGGCGGCGGTAGCCTGACCGTTAAAATTCACCACCACGTCCGCCCCGGCCCGGGCTAAAGCCAGGGCAATGGCCCGGCCGATGCCCCGGGAAGCGCCGGTAACAATGGCCTTTTTACCGTCAAGTAACATTTTAGCCAACCTCCTTAAGGCATGCAAGGACTTTTTCCAGAGACTCCGGGTCCTGGACCGACCAGCAGTTTACCTGACGGTTAATTTTGCGCAAAAGGCCACATAATACCGTCCCGGGACCCACCTCGATAAAGGCCTGGACGCCGCCGGCAATGAGCCGCCGCATGCTTTCCTCCCAGCGCACGGGGCTGTAAACCTGCTGTACCAAGAGCCTTTTTACCTCCTCTTTGGAGGTCACGTAGTCGGCGGTAACATTGGCCACCACTGGTAACCGGGGATCGGCCATGGCCACCTGTTCCAGTTCCCGGGCCAGCTTCTCCCCGGCCGGGAGCATCAAGCTGGAATGGAAAGGGGCGCTTACGGCCAGGGGAACGCACCGCCTGGCTCCCGCTTCTTTGGCCAGCACACAGGCCCGTTCCAAAGCCTGCGTTTCCCCAGCAATGACCACCTGACCGGGACAGTTGAGGTTGACCGCTTCCACCACCCCGGCATCGGATGCCCGGCGGCAGATCTCCTGAACCGTGGGAACATCCAGTCCGAGAACGGCCATCATCCCCCCGGCTCCCAGGGGTACCGCCTCCTGCATGAACTGGCCCCGCTTGCGCACAATTTTTACCGCATCGGCAAAGGTCATGGCCCCCGCCGCCACCAGGGCGCTGTATTCCCCCAGGCTGTGGCCGGCAGCCACGTCCGGTACTACCCCTTTTTCCCGGAGCACCCGTAAACAGGCCACACTTACCGTGAGGATGGCCGGCTGGGCATTCACGGTATGCTGCAGTTCCTCTACCGGGCCTTCAAAACATAAGCGGCTCAAGGTAAAGCCTAAAGAGGCGTCGGCCTCTTCAAAGGTGCGCCGGGCAACCGGGAAGCACTCGTACATCTGACGGCCCATACCCACATACTGCGACCCCTGGCCGGGGAAGATAAAGGCCAGCTTCATTTGCCGGACACCACCCACCGGGATGCAGCCGATAGCAAGGCCGCCGCGCCCCGCACTACGTCCAGAACAATTTCCCGGGCGGGCTGAATTTCCCGCACCATGGCCGAAACCTGCCCGGCCATCACCGAACCGTATTCCACATCGCCTTCAACCATAGCCGCCCGCAATTTCCCTACTCCCAGCCTCTCCAGTTCTTCCGGCGGGGCGCACCGGCTTTCCAGTTCCTCAAATTGTTTACTCAATTTATTGCGTAGTACCCGCACCGGGTGGCCTGTGGGCCGGCCGGTGACCACCGTATCCCGGTCCCCGGCCTTAATCACCATCTCCTTTACGGCCGGGTGAATGGTACACTCCGCCGCGCACATGAAACGGGTACCCATCTGGACACCCTGCGCCCCCAACATGAGGGCGGCGGCCAGACCCCGGCCGTCATAAATACCGCCGGCGGCAATGACGGGAATATCCACCGCGTCCACAATTTGCGGGACCAGGGGGAAAGTACACAGCTCACCCACGTGGCCGCCGCTCTCCATGCCCTCGGCAATAAGGGCATCCACACCGCTTCTGGCCAGGCGCCTGGCCAGGGCCACCGAAGCCACCACCGGAATTACCCGGATGCCCGCTGCCTGCAGGCCGGGCAGGTATTTCCCCGGGTTGCCCGCCCCGGTGGTAATTACCGCAACCCGTTCCTCCAGAAGCACCTGCATCACTTCGTCTACGAAAGGTGAGCGCAACATCACATTAACCCCGAAAGGTTTAGACGTCAGTTTCCGGGCCAGGCGTACCTGCTCCCGCACCCATTCCGGGGGGGCCTGGCCGGAACCAATAATCCCTAACCCGCCGGCCTCGCTAACGGCAGCAGCCAGTTCGGCAGTGGAAACCCAGGCCATCCCACCCTGGATGACGGGATATTCGATTCCCAGCAAATCACAAAGCTTCGTGCGGATAATGGTTATCCGTCTCCCTTCTCAAAGGTTTTGAACGGTAATCGTGCCAGCGTAGCAGGGTGGCTCCCCAGGTGAGACCTGCGCCAAAGGCCACCAGCACCACGTGATCGCCGTTCTGGATACGTCCCGCTTCCAGAGCCTCGTGCAAAGCCAGGGGAATGGAAGCGGCTGAAGTATTGCCGTAACGGTCCACATTGATCCATACCCGTTCTAAAGGCAGGTCAAGCCTTTTAGCGGCGGCCTCGATAATGCGGGTGTTGGCCTGGTGGGGAATTAAAAAATCCAGCTCTTTTGTATCCAGACCGGCTGCCTGCAAAACCTCCCGGCAGCTCTCTTCCATCACCTTGACGGCAAACTTAAATACTTCCCGGCCATTCATATGTATGAAGTGCTGTTTTTTAGCCAGTGTTTCCTCCGATGCCGGGCAACGGGAAAGGCCCGCCGGAAGGGATAAAAGAGGTCCCCCCGATCCCTCCGCACCCAAACGGGTGGCCAGGATGCCGTAGCCCTCAGGCACTGGACCCATAACTACTGCCCCGGCGCCGTCACCAAAGAGGACACACGTGTTGCGATCCTGCCAGTTCACCAACCGGCTCAGGACCTCAGTGCCAATGACCAGAACGGTTCTGGCAGCCCGGGCGGCGATAAACTGGCTGCCGCAGGCCAGGGCGTATATAAAGCCGGTACACCCCGCCTGAACGTCAAAGGCCCCGGCCTTTTTTGCCCCCAGGGCATGCTGCACCAGACAGGCCGTGGCCGGGAACAACATGTCCGGGCTGTTGGTAGCCACGATTATTAAATCAATTTCCTCACCGGCAACCCCGGCATCCTCCAGGGCCTGCCGGGCGGCCTGAACGGCCAGGTCGGAAGCTGCCTCGTGATCCGCAGCAATATGTCTTGTCCGGATGCCCGTGCGGGTGCGGATCCACTCGTCACTGGTGTCCACCATACGCTCCAAATCTGCATTGGTAAGTACCCGTTCAGGCACATAAATGCCCGTCCCCCAAATTCCTGCGGGCAAAATTTGTTTGGACATTAATTTATCCCCACTTTCTGGTGCTCCGCCATGTCTTCAATACTGCTCCGGATGGCGCTTACCAGGCCGGTTTCAACCGCTTCCCTGGCCCTTTTAATGGCGTTTTTGATCGCCCGGGCAGTGGAACTGCCGTGACAAATGATGGATACCCCGTTGACTCCTAAAAGCGGTGCGCCACCGTACTCCGCATAATCGATGCGCCTTTCAAAGCACTTTAAAGCAGAGATAGCCATGGCCGTACCCATTTTGGCCAGCCAGCTCCTGGTAACTTCCTCCTTGATCATTCCCAGCAGTGCCGTGGCCAGCCCTTCTCCGGCCTTTAAAACAATGTTCCCCACAAAACCATCGCAAACTACCACGTCTACCGTACCGGCGAAGATATCCCGCCCCTCCACGTTACCGATAAAGTTTATTTTTGCCTGGCGCAGAAGGGGAAAGGTGGCCAGGGTGAGTTCGTTGCCCTTTGTTTCTTCTTCACCCACATTTAAAAGGCCAACCCGGGGCCGGGGAACGCCCAGGATTTTTTCGGCATACAGGGAACCCATAATGGCAAACTGCAATAAATGGTGGGGTTTGCAGTCCACGTTGGCTCCCGCATCTAAAAGGACGGTTGTTCCCCCACGCCGGGGTAAAACACTGGCTATGGCCGGGCGGTCAATCCCCTGGATGCGTCCGAGACCTAAAAGGGAAGCCGCCATGGCCGCTCCCGTGCTGCCGGCAGAAACCAGGGCCGCTGCCTCCCCTTCCTTAACCAGCCTGACAGCCTGCACAATGGAAGACTGTTTCTTTCTCCGGACTGCTACGGCCGGATGTTCCCCCATGGCAATAATTTCCGGAGCGTGGAACACCTCAATAGGAGCCGGAGGTGACTGGCCCAGCTCGGCCAGAATTTTTTCCCGGTCCCCCACCAGAATGATCTCCTGGCGGTATTCCCGGGCCGCTTCCACTGCCCCCCGCACGATTTCTCCCGGCGCATGGTCACCGCCCATGGCATCAACGGCAATTTTCACTGCCGCCAGACCTCCTCTGCTATAGCGAAGATGAGAAATTTTCCTTCCAGCACTACCTCATTATTGACTCTTGAGGCAACCCTTACCATATATTTATTGCCTTTTTTGCGCCTTACAAACGCTCTGGCTACCACCTTTTCCCCGCAGAACACCGGCCGGCGGAAACTAACCTTGGTGGTGCCGGTAAGGGCCACCTCCGCATCGCATAAAGCCACCGCCAGGGAGTTGGCCTGGGCAAACAAATAATGCCCCCGGGCCACGCGGGTGCGCTTGAGGGTCATCTCATCGGTGATGGTCAGTATGGAAACGCCCGATTTGCCTATATTCAGTTCCACCAGTTCACCCACCAGATCGGTCTCACTCAAAGCCCGGAGCCGGCCGTAAACGCCCCGGGCCACCTGCTCTAAACGCTCTCGTTTTTCCGGAATATGTAACTCGCTGCGATCCAACCGGATGGTCTGCACGCTGACCCCCAGGATGGCCGCCAGATCCTCATCGGTAAGGAAAGGGTTACCGGTCAGGTAACGGGCCACCAGCTGCTGCCGGTTCAGTTTTCCCGTATGGCTTCTGGACATCGCCCCATCACCAAAATTATTTTAGCACCAGGTACTAAATAAAGTATAGCGGGAATGCCAAAAAAAAGCAACTCCTCCAGGGCAAAAAAATTTTCCGGCGAGGCAGGGCAAACATACCCGCCTTTACCGGAGCCACTGGTGCTAAAACCTGATTATATGTGGATTAAACTATTGCAACCGTTCGACTACTGAACTCTCACCACTTCTTTTGCCTTGTAATACCCGCATTCCGGGCAAACCCGGTGAGGCACGATCAGGGCATGGCACTGGGAACAACGCACCAGTCCTGGGGCCTCTATCTTCCAGTGGGCCCGCCGCATTCTGGCCCGCCGCTTGGAAGTTTTCCTTTTCGGAACACCCATAACACTCCACCCCCCTTTAACCAAAGGTTACCGGTTGCTATCCTTTAGCATATCCTTAAGTATCATCAGGCGCGGGTCCACATCCTCCCCGGGACAGGCACAGGGTGCCATGTTCAAATTCTGGCCACACCGGGGACAGAGGCCGCGGCAACCCTCATTACAAAGGAAACGCATGGGCAATACCAGCAAAATGCTCTTCAGCACTTCCGGCGTAATATCCAGGACATCGCCGGAAAAGGGGATCCATTCCTGGTACTCTTCTTTAGTTGGATCTACCACAGCTATCTCTTCACTATCCGCAGGATAATATACCTCGCTCAGCGGAGCCTCCACCGGCACACAAAAGGGCTCCAAACAACGGGCACAACGGACTTTCAGGGTGCCCCTGACCCCCCCCTGTACTAAAAGGGCTTTCCCGGTATTACTGATCTCCAGGGACGCCCTGGCAGGCCCGTCAAAGCTCAACCTGTCCCCGTGGAACTCCAGTTCCGGCAAGGGAGAAGAAAGTTCCACCTGTATGCTTTCCCCGGGGCTTCTTTTTAGATCCGCCACATCAACGCGCATGTCAAACACCCCTTAATTTAACAAAACTCATTATATAGAGGTGTCGTTCCTTTGTCAAGGTAAATGCCTGGGCAGCCCGCCCTCAAGGGCATTAAAAACACCGCCGGTCGCCTGGCCGGCGGTGTGGTATGCTGGCCTACAACTAGCGCAACACTTCCACAATGGTCTCCCACTGGCAATACTGTTCCACGTTTTCCAGGGCTACTTTAATTCCGGTGGTATCACCCGGCTTCAAGCGACGGGACAGGTGGCTGATCTTTTCGATGGTGGTATAGGTATCATAATGAACCAGGATCAGGGGCACTCCCTTTTCCTGCGCCCGGGCAATTACCTTTACGTCGGGATAGAGGCCTCCGGTAAGGATGAGCACCGAGGTGCTGGTTTCCAGAGCGGCCAGGGCAACATCGGCCCGGTCGCCACCCAGAATCACCGCCTTATCGGCAGTGCGGCGGAAATAGCTCAGGGCGCTCTCGGCGGTCATGGCCCCGACCACCACATCCTCCACCAGGCGCTTTAGATTTTCGCTACCGGTCAAGATTTCCCCGCCCAGAACTTCATAGTATTCTTCCACGGTAGGGGAAGCAATTTCCGGACGGCGGGGAATTACACCCAGAGTGCGGTAGCCGTTTTCTTCTAAAATGGGCCGGTAGATACCTTCGATCTTGGCCAAAAGGGGACGGGGAATATTATTGAAAACATTGCCCAGCAGATTTACCCCCGCCGCGGTAAGGCTGCGATTAAAGAACAGGGCCTGGTCAAAGCCAAAATCATTTTCAATGTTTAACACCAGCAATATCTGAGCGTCCAGTTTTCTGGCCAGGGTAATATCGTCCAGCCCGCAGGCAGCGTAAGCGTAGGGGTAGGCCGCCCCGCCGATAATCACCACATCAGCGCCTGCGGAAATCTGCTCGTAAGCCTCACGAACCCTGGAAAGAGCGTCTTTACAACCGTTCCCGGACAGATAGGACGGTCCGATAATCCGGGGAACTATTAGTTCCAGGGGCACGTCCATCCCCAGCACTTCCCGCATTAAAACGGCATCATCATCCACCCGTTCCGCTCCCCGGGAAGGGCTCCCGATGGGTTTAAAGTAGGCGACCCGAAACCCTTCCCTTTGCAATTTTTGCGCCAGCCCCAGGGCCAGGGCCGTTTTACCGCTGGCCGGAGTGCCCATAATATACAGATTTTTCATCAGGCCAACACCTCACGATATGGTAATTTTAATATCAAGGGCACTTAAGCCCTGGTTATAAACAAAGACGGGGTTAATATCGATTTCATTGATCTCCGGGAAATCCAGTACCAACCGGGCCGTACGTCCGATGGCTTCCACCAGCGCCGGCAGGTCGGCCGGCTTCTCGCCCCGGTAACCCCGCAAGAGGGTATAGGCTTTAGTTTCAGAAAGCATGGTTTCAATCTCCCGCCGGGTGAGCCCCTGGGCCAGACGGAAGGAAACATCTTTAAGCAGGTTGACGTAAATACCGCCCAGACCGCAGGCAATCATGGGGCCGAACTGCACATCCCGGGTCATGCCGATGATCAGCTCCACGCCCTTGGGCATCATTTTCTGTACCTCTATGCCGTAAACCACAGCCTGGGGCAGCAGGCGATGGACGTTCTCCATAATCTCGATGAAACCTTTACGTACTGCTTCGGGGGAATCAAGGCCAATTTTTACGCCACCTACGTCGGTCTTGTGCAGGATCTTGGGAGAGGCCACCTTGAGCACCACCGGGTAGCCCATTTTTTCGGCTTCCTCCACTGCCTCCTCGGGGGTGGCGGCCAGGGAAATGGGAGCGGCCGGGATACCGTACGCCCTGGCAACGACTGCCGCTTCGCTACCCAGCAGTACCAGGCGGTTATCCCGCATGGCATCGTAAAAAACGGCCTTGACCGCTTTCTTGTCCACATCGGGATAGTTGAGATCACTTTCCCCCGCGGGGGCACTCCGAAATTCACCGTAACTAACCAATCCGCTGATCGCTGCAATAGCCGGTTCGGGGAAGGTAAAACAGGTCATGCCGGCTTCGGACATAAGCCGTGCCCCTTCAGCCATGGATTCGCCGCCCAGGTAAACGCCCATAATTGGCTTGTGGGGATATTTCTTTTGCAGCTCAATTACGGCCTGGGTGGTTTCCAGGGGCTGAGCCACAGCGGTGGGGCACATTAAAACGACAACACTGTCTACGTTTGGATCGTCGAGAACTCTTTCCAGGGCGAAACGATAACGGTCGGCCCTGGCATCACCCAGCACGTCCACCGGGTTGTACAGGGCGGCCTCGGCGGGTAGCCCCCCGCGCAAATCTTCAATGGTTTCCTTGGTAAACCGGGCCATGGTCAAGGACCTGGCTTCCACATTATCCGTAGCCACAATGCCCGGACCACCGGAGTTGGTCACAATGGCCACCCTCTTGCCGGCCGGAACCGGACAACGGGAAAAGGCTATGGCCAGCTCAAAGAGCTCGGTCATGGACCGGGCACGGATTACGCCGCACTGCCGGAAGGCCGTGTCGTAAGCCAGGTCACTACCGGCCAGGGCACCGGTGTGGGAAGAGGCGGCCTGGGCACCGGCCTGGCTGGTACCGGACTTGAGAATGATTACGGGTTTTTTACGGGTGGCCTCGCGGACCACTTCCAGAAAACGAGGCCCGTCGGCCACGTCTTCCAGGTAGCAGGCTATTACGCGGGTATAGGGGTCTTCCGCGGCTTCGGCAATGAAATCTATTTCCGAAAGATCTCCTTTATTACCCAAACTGACCATCTTACTGAAACCAAGACCAACAGACCGGCTCCAGTCCAGGATGGCAATCAGGGTGGCACCGCTCTGGGAGAGGAAGGCTATGTCGCCTTTCAGGGGGAAAGTTTTGGTGAAAGAAGCGTTGATGGGTGTATGGGTATCCATCATACCCACGCAGTTTGGTCCCAGCAAATGCATGCCATACTGGCGGCAGATGGCTACCAATTCTTTTTCCAGCTCCAGACCCTCTTTGCCAATTTCCTTAAACCCGGCAGTAACTACCACCAGGTTTTTGACACCCTTTTCTCCACACTCTCTGGCTACATCCAGGGTTCTGGCCGCGGGAACGGCCACAACGACCAGGTCCACCTGCTCCGGAATGGCCGAAACCGATGGATAAACCGTTAAACCCTCAATTTCCTCCTCCCTAGGATTGACCGGATAAATTTGCCCCGGAAACCCCGACTCGATCAGGTTCTTCACTATGGAGTGGCCTACTTTACCGGGTTTTTTTGAGGCACCGACAACAGCTACCGCATTCGGGTTGTAAAAGTTGTTCAGTAGTCCCACATTCTCACCCCTTATTGGAGCAAATTGAGCGAAAACTTAAAAACTAATTATACAGCATACAATACACAAACGTCTTTTCTTCAATTATAAAGGGGTGAAAAGTGTGAGTAAATAGCTACACCGGGCACCAATGAAAATAGTAATTTTGTAAATTGAACGAAAGTGAGATTTTAATTTTTTGTGGCATTTTTCAAGCTTTTTTCAACTCAACAATAAACCCGTTGTTTAAAATTTGATATTACAGGCCGGTAACTGGGCTCGCTTAGTTTTTTCTGTTTTTGAATATTACCCGGCTAGAGTGTTACTTTGTTACCGGCCACAGGTTGCGTAGATCCGCCGTCTTGAGAGCATTGAGAAAGCGCAGGTGCAATTCGGGATACCTGGTAAGTAGATTAGCCACGAACTCCCTCATTTCCTGCCGCTTGGTCCTGCCGTTTACGGGACAGGGATTTTCCAATACGGGCAGTTTTTTTTGCCGCGCCATCTCCCGCACCTGCTCCTGGGTCAAATAAATTAAAGGACGGATCATGGTGACATCGCTGCGGCTTAAATAAGTAACGGGAGAAAAAGTGCGAAACTGCCCTGTGTAAAAAAGGCTCATGAAAAAGGTTTCAATCACATCATCCAGGTGATGTCCCAGGGCCACTTTGTTGCATCCCAGATCCCGAGCGGTATTGTTCAAAGCCCCCCGGCGCAGGTTGGCACATAGGGCACAGGGGTTTTTCTCCTGCCGGATATCAAAAACTACTTCGGCAATATTGGTGGGTTTATAGTAAAAAGGAACCCCTTCGCGCTCACAAAACTCCCGCAACACGTTTGCTTCCATATCCCAGCCGGGATCCACATAAATGCCGTGCAGAGAAAACTTAATGGGTGCCACCCGCCGGACAAGGTTCAGGATGTGCAATAGCACGCTGCTGTCCTTCCCCCCGGAAAGACCCACGGCCACCCGGTCCTCATCCGCAATCATGCCGTAATCAACAATGGCCCGCTTTACCCGGGTTACCACATACCGCTGAAACTCTTTGCTCAAGGTTAAACCGCTCCTTGAACTTTCGAAATTTACCCCTCCAAGTACATACACCCTAATTATATTTGCCGTTACCGTTCTGTCAAAGGTAAATAACAACAGCTGGCCCGGAGCAGGATTTTCACTTTACTATATAGAAAGAACACCACGTTGAAATAATTTTTCAACGAGGGATAACGTATTCTCAAAGCAAGTACTCTTTTTGCTTTTCGTCTGAATATTCCCGGAAATAATCTTCCGAAAGGTGTTGCAACTTTCCATGAATATAAAACAGCTGGAAGCTTTTTTGCTGGTCGCTGAACTGCGCAATTTTACCAAAACCGCCGGGCAGCTGGGGATGAGCCAGCCGGCGGTAAGTTTCCAGATAAAAGCGCTGGAGGAAGAACTGGGCGTCACCCTTTTGGAGCGTAATGAAAAAAAGGTGCTGCTTACCGAGGCCGGACGGCTTCTCTACCCCGAAATCAAGCAAATGGTACGCCACTACCGGAAAATCCGGGCCATGGTCAATGAACTCCAGGGTTTGAAAAGCGGCCATCTCATGCTGGGAGCCACCAGCATGCCTGCCGAATGCCTGCTGCCTATTTTTATCGGCGGTTTCCGTGAGCAGTACCCGGGAGTCCGGGTCAGCCTGCAGGTGGGCAATAGCGCCGCCGTAGCACGCTGGTTACAGGACCGGGAGATCGACATCGGCGTTCTGGGAGCGGCAATGGGTGGAGAGAGTATCGAATACCACCCCTGGTTGGAAGACGAGTTGATCTTTATCGTTCCCTCCTGGCACCCCTGGGCGGGCAACAACATCTCCCTGGAGGAATTGACCCGCGAATCACTGATTATCCGTGAAGCCGGTTCAGGCACCAGGCAGGCCCTGGAGGCCAAACTGGCCGAACACAACATTAACGTGGAGCATTTTCCCAGCATACTGGAACTGGGCAGCAGCCAGTCCATGGTGCAGGCGGTCCGGGCTGGGCTGGGGATAGCTGCGGTTTCCCGGCGCGCGGCCCACGATGCCCTGGAAGCAAGCAAAGTGGCCCGGGTAATTATCCCGGGAATGCAAATCCGTTACTACCTGTACCTGGCCTGGCCCCGGCAGGTCAGCAACGGCCTTTCAGCAGCCATTTTCAAAAGCTTCCTCATGGACCGGGAGCTCTGCCGCCGTTTGTTGGGGGAAACGGGCTGATATATTTTATCCTGTTGCCTTATAAGACGCGCTTGCTCAGCACAAGTTTCTGTTCAAAAGGGAGGAAATTTCCTCCCTTTTGTGATTTTACATCGAACTGCAGACTACACCTGAAATGTATAAAGCACCTGCTGTGGCAGATAATATACAATCAGGTATAATATCCCTGATTTGCCGCAGAGTAAATGTTCAGTCACCCCGCCATGGTACCGCGTTGTCCACGCTCACTCCAGCGCTCTGCAAGTCGCTCGCTTTGGAAGCAGCACTCACTGGTATACTAAATCTTCCCAAAACCGGAGGTATCAATTAAACCTGAAATACCAGTAGTAGCGTCGTATTTTGGTGAGTGCTGGGCGGCACCGTGCCGATGGTAGCGGTTTTACTGAACAAGTACCCCGCAGAGCAGGTGTATGTACATGGTCAATTTTATCAAGCCACTTAGAGCCAGGTTCCCGGGCCGGGGCAACCACCCAGCGGACCAGTCCAAAGAGAGCAGCCTTCCAGGCGCGTCCTGGAAAGAACAGGTTTTAAGTCCGGATCTGGAAACTAACCTGAAGCAGATTAAAGCCATCCTGGATAAATGCAGCGATGTGGTTTACCGGGAGTTTGTTTTTGCCCAGAACGAACAGATCCGGCTGGCCCTGATCTATACAGACGGTCTGGCGGACAAGACGCAGGTGGGTGATCAAATAACGAAGGCACTGGCCCTGGAAGTCCCCATGGCCGTGCCCGGCCAGGAAATCAGCAAAAACCGGGCCCTGGAATTTATCAAACAGCGGGGCCTGTGCATAAATGAAATCCAGCAGACCAGTAAACTGCGAGATGTTATCCAGGCCATTCTTTCAGGGGACAGCGTTTTACTGGTGGACGGACACGACATCGCCATTGTCAATGGAACAAAAGGCTGGGCTTCGCGTGCCATTAGCGAGCCGGAAGCGGAGCCGACGGTGCGGGGAGCGCGGGAATCATTTGTGGAGACCTTGCGGACCAATACGGCTCTTCTCAGGCGCAGGATAAACAGTCCCAACCTGAAAATCGAGGTTTTCAAACTGGGTGAGATTACCAACACCGATGTGGCCATAGCCTACATCGAAGGCATCGTCAACGAGAAGCTGGTGGCAGAAGTGAAAAGCCGGCTGCAAAGAATAAAGGTCGACGCCATCCTGGAAAGCGGCTACATCGAGGAACTGATCGAGGAGAATCCCTGGAGCCCTTTCCCCACGGTCAACCATACGGAAAAACCGGACCGGGCGGCGGCCATGCTGCTGGAAGGACGGGTGGCCATCCTGGTGGACGGAACGCCCTTTGTCCTCACCGTGCCCAACCTGTTCGTGGAGTACCTCCATTCCCCCGAGGACTATTACGAGCGGTTCATATTCACAACGGCCGTGCGAATACTCCGGTTTCTTTCTGCGCTCGTGTCACTTACGCTTCCTGCGCTGTATATTGCTGTGGTCAGCTTCCACCACGAACTGCTCCCTACCACGCTCCTGCTGAGTATTGCCGGGCAGCGGGAGGCAGTCCCCTTTCCGGTTTTTGTGGAAGTGCTGGTCATGGAATTGACCTTTGAAACCTTAAGGGAGGCCGGCATCCGCCTGCCGCGGCCCCTCGGCCAGGCGGTGAGCATCGTGGGCGCCCTGGTTATCGGGGAGGCCGCCGTGCGAGCCGGCCTGGTGGCCGCCGCCACGGTTATTGTGGTGGCCTTCACTGGAATTGCCTCGTTTACCTTTGCCTACAGTGCCAGCATTGCCTTCCGCCTGCTGAGATTTACTATCATGTTCCTGTCGGCCGCCCTGGGATTATTCGGACTGATCAGCGGGCTGGCGCTCATCGGCATCCACCTGTGCAGCCTGCGCTCCTTCGGGGTCCCTTACCTTTCCCCGGTAGTGCCCATGACAGGCATTGACTTGAAAGATGTGGTCTTCCGGGCGCCGCTGTGGGCCATGTTCACCCGCCCCCGGCTGATCGCCAGGCAGAATCAAAAAAGGCAGGAACAGGGGTTAAAACCTGAGCCGCCGGAAACCCGGCCGAAAGGTTGAGATTCTTATGTTGGAACAGGGTAAAATCGACAGCAGGCAGGCTATTTTATTGATAATAAGCCTGGTTTTACCCACGGCCATCCTCACCGTTCCTGCGATTACCGTGAAGCATGCCGCCCAGGATGCCTGGATTTCCATCATCGTCGCCACCATGGCCGGACTTCTGATTGCCAGGCTGGTGACAGACCTCAGCCTCCGGTTCCCGGGCAAAACCCTGTTTGAATACGCGGAAGAAATCCTGGGCCGGGTACCGGGGAAGGTGGTCGGTTTTCTTTACATCTGGTGGTTCCTGCACGCGAATGCCCTGATCATGGATGAGTATGCATCTTTTCTATGTTCCGCTCACATGCCCGACACCCCGGTCATTGTTTTTTTCATTTTGGGGATTGCTGTGGCAGCCTGCGCGGTCCGCAACGGACTGGAGGTTTTAAGCCGTTTCAACCAGCTGTTCCTGCCCCTTTTCTTGGGATTGCTGCTTGTCGTTTTCATTTTAGCCACCAAAGATATGAAGGTGACCAGGCTGCTGCCGGTTTTTGATAAAGGTGCTATCGCTATTCTGAAGGGGGCCGCCACACCCGCAAGCTGGCTGGGGGAAATTGTTATCTTTACCATGATCATTCCTTTTCTTAATAAGCCAAAGGAAGCCTATCGGGTGGCTGCGCTGGCCACTTTGTTTACCAGCTTCTACCTTTTAGTAAGCATATTGGTGGCAATAATGATTTTTGGCCCCAATGTTACGGGCCACTGGATTTTTCCCACATACAACGCAGTCCGGGTAGTTTCCATCGCCAATTTTCTGGAACGGATGGAATCCATTGCTGTGGCGGTGTGGATGTTTGGAGGTTTCGCAAAAGTCGGAGTATTTTACTACGCCGCCGTCCTGGGCAGCGCCCAGTGGCTGGGGCTTAAGGATTACCGGCCCCTGGTGGCACCAGTGGGAGTGATCCTGGTGGCCTTGGCGGCCCTTTGCGAGAACATCGTAGAGCTGCTTGATTTTCTGGCTACGGCTTGGCCACCCTACGCCTTAAGCGTCTTTGAGGTGGGTATGCCACTGGTATTGCTGATTGTTGCTCTGGCCAGGGGCAAAGGAGGGGAGGGCACTTGATGAAAAAAATCGCCGTCCTCCTTTTGATTCTGCTTCTAACCGGCCTTACAGGAGGCTGCTGGAGCCGCAGGGAATTAACCGAAGTGGCCATTGTCCTGGGAACAGGGGTGGACTGGATGGAAGACGGCCGGATCCGGCTGACCGTACAAATTGCCAGGCCCGGCGCTTTTACTGCCGGCAGCGAAGCAGGGGCCAGGGGAAGAGAGCCTGCCAGCTGGGTGGTTTCTGCGGAAGGCAGAACCATTCAGGAGGCCGAAAGATACCTGGCCATGAAGGTCCCCCGCGAAATTTACTGGGGCCATTGCATTATCCTGGTCCTGGGAGAAGAAATGGCCAGAAAGGGAACAGGTATGATCACCAATTTCTTTCAACGGGACAGACAACCCCGGGAAAACATATGGGTAATGGTGACCAGGGGAGAGGCTAAAGACTTTCTGGAAACATATTCCAGTCTGGAGAAGACATCGGCACAGGCAGCAGGCTTCCTGGAAAGAATGAAAACCGGCTATTCCGTTCAACTCTGGAAACTGGCGGAAATGCTGGCCAGCAAGGGGATACAGCCGGCCGTCACCGCAGTGGAAGTTAAAGAGGCAGGGATCACGCCGGAGCCGGACCGGGAAAAAAAGTCCCCACCTCAAAAACAGGTGGGGTTGGCCGGGGTAGCGGTATTCAAGGAAGATAAACTGATCGGCTGGCTGGACCCTTACGAAACCAGGGGACTTCTCTGGTTGAAGGGTGAGGCCATGAAGGGAGTAATCATCGTCCCCAGCCCGGGCGAGCCGGATAAAGCGGTTTCCATTCGAATCCGCCGGGGAAGTACAAAAATTCTACCGGAATACGATGGGGAATACCTGCGCTTTATGGTAAGAATAAGGGTGGAAGGGGATATGGTGGAGCAGCAGAGCCGCGAGGATCTGGCCAAACCTGAAAAAATTAAAACCCTGGAAAGTGAAATGGCCGATGAGCTCAAAAAGAGAGCCACCGCCGCCCTGGAGAAAGCCCAGAACGAATACGGTGTGGACATCTTCGGTTTTGGTGATGCCTTCCACCGGAAGTATAAGAAAGAATGGCGGGATTTAAAGGACCGGTGGGATGAGGAATTCTCCCGAGCGGAGGTTAATATTGCCGTGGAAGCCCAGATCAGGGAAATCGGCCTGTTGACCAAACGAGCCGGTGTGCCGGAAGAATAACTCCCCAAAAATCAGGGGAGTGCGGTTGTTTCTATTCCGGAACAAGCACCGCCCCGGAAAATCTTGCGGCAGAGGATGAGAAAATGATTTTCCTGCTGATCGTATCATTTATCGGCATTATCCTGCTGGAAGTGCCGGGCCTGGTGAAAAAGAAGATGTGGCGGGAACTGGTCGCCTTTTCAGTGTACCTGGCCATTGGGATGGCCTTGAGCATTCCGCAGGTGCTGGGGATCAAGGTACCCAATCCTTCCAAAGCCATTGAAGCACTTTTCAAGCCGCTGGCAGAATTAATGAAGTAAGGAATCCCTCAGGGACAGGTCCCGGGCTGGAACCCCGGAATAGACCGGGGTAACCCAACCCGGGCTTTAAGGGGTTTTGGGGTTTTAAAACCTTTCTCTGGGAGTGTAGTGGGTGTGCAGAAGCTCGTGGGACTTGTGGCTCAAAGGCTCGCCCAGGAACTCCCTGTACAGGGCCTGTACGGCCGGGTTTTCGTGGGATTTGCGCAGCGGCATCTGCCGGTCGACCTGGTAGATGGCCGCGATACGCTTGGCCCGGATCTCGTTGTCCACGGGGACGGGCTGGCCGCCGCCGCCGATACACCCGCCGGGGCAGCACATGATTTCAATGAAATGGTACTCCCTTTCCTTGTTCACCACGGCATCCAGGACCTTGCGGGCATTGCCGAGCCCGTGGGCCACGGCTACTTTCAACTCCGTTCCGGCCAGGTTGACGGAAGCTTCCTTCACCCCTTCCAGCCCGCGGACCTCCTCAAAGTCCAGGGACAGCAGGGTGGCACCCGTGACCAGTTCATAAGCGGTCCGCAGGGCTGCTTCCATCACCCCACCGGTGGCCCCGAAGATGACTCCCGCTCCGGTGGAAATACCCAGGGGCGCGTCGTAATCTTCCTCGGGAAGGGACTCGAAATCAATACCCGCCTGCTTGAGCATTCTACCCAGTTCCCGGGTGGTGAGCACCACGTCCACATCCCGGTAGCCGCTGGAGGTCATCTCCGGGCGGCCGGCTTCGTATTTTTTCGCCGTACAGGGCATGATGGAAACTACGAAGATCCTGACCGGATCGATACCTTCTTTTTGCGCATAGTAGGTCTTGGCCAGGGTACCGAACATCTGCTGTGGCGACTTGCAGGTTGATAAGTTAGGCAGCAGGTTGGGGTAAAAGTGCTCAATAAATTTGATCCACCCCGGGCTGCACGATGTAATCAGGGGGAGCCTGCCGCCGTTCTGCAGGCGGTGAATTAACTCGCTACCCTCTTCCATAATCGTTAAATCAGCGGTAAAATCAGTATCAAAGACTTTATCAAATCCCAGGCGCCTTAAAGCGGCCACCAGCTTACCGGTAACGATACTTCCCGGTTCCAGCCCGAACATCTCGCCGATGCTTACCCGCACGGCAGGGGCGGTTTGCACCACCACGTGCTTTTCCGGATCGGCCAGGGCGGCCCAAACTTTGTCCGTTTCATCCCGTTCGTGAATGGCCGCCGTGGGACAAACCAGCGAGCACTGGCCGCAGTTGACACAGTTTACCTCGCCCAGCGGCGCCAGGAAGGCCGGTGCCACCACGGTATCAAAGCCCCGTTCCTGGACGGCAATGGCGCTGACCCCCTGCACCTTTTCGCACACCGCCACGCAGCGGCGGCAAAGGACGCACTTGCGCGGGTCACGGATTATAGAGGGGCTGGAATCGTCCACCTCGTAGGGAGACATCTCCCCCTGGAGGCGAATTTCTCCCACTCCCAGTTCGGCCGCCAGTTGCTGCAGCTCGCAGCTGGTATTGCGCACACAGGTCAGGCACTCCTGGGGGTGGTTGGACATGAGCAGTTCCAAATTAAGCCGGCGCGCCTGCCGTACCGCCGGCGAGTTGGTATGTACCACCATCCCCTCGCCGACCTGGGTTACACAGGCTGCCACCAGCGCGCGGGCTCCTTCTACCTGCACCAGGCACAGGCGGCAGGCACCGATGACGTTCAACTCCTCCAGGTAACAGAGCGTGGGGATTTTTACCCCAGCCTGCCTGGCCGCCGCCAGGATGGTGGTGCCGGGCGGCACCTGAACCTGTCGCCCATCTATAGTAAGCGTCACCAGGGACATGTCTCTCCCTCCAGCTTTAAATGGTATAAATAGCACCAAACTTGCACTTTTCCATACACGTGCCGCACCGGAGGCATTTTTCCAGGTCTATCCGGTGGGGCTTCTTTTTCTCTCCGGAAATAGCTTTTGCCGGACACACCAGGGCGCAGCGCCCGCAGCCGTTGCATTTCTCTTCGTCTATGGCGTACACCATCAAGGCGCGGCAAACCCCGGCAGGACATTTCTTGTGGTATATATGGGCCTCATACTCTTCACGGAAGTGGCGGATGGTGCTGAGCACGGGATTGGGTGCGGTCTGTCCGAGGCCGCACAGGGCGGAAGATTTGATACCCTGCCCCAGTTCCTCCAGAAGCTCGATGTCCCCATCCCGGCCTTCGCCCCGGGTGATCCGCTCCACAATCTCCAGCATGCGCTTGGTACCGATGCGGCAGGGAGAACACTTGCCGCAGGACTCGTCCTGGACAAATTCGAGGAAGAAGCGGGCCAGGTCCACCATACAGGTATCCTCGTCCATGATGATCAAGCCGCCGGAACCCATGATGGCTCCCAGCTGGGTCAGCGACTCGTAATCCACCGGCACGTCCAGGTAACGGGCCGGGATGCAACCGCCGGAGGGGCCTCCCGTCTGCGCGGCCTTGAATTGCTTGCCTCCCGGGATGCCACCGCCAATATCAAAGATAATTTCCCTCAAGGTGGTACCCATGGGCACTTCAACCAGACCGGTGTTGTTTACTTTACCGGCCAGGGCGAAGACCTTCGTTCCCTTGCTCTTCTCCGTGCCGATGGAGGCAAACCATTCGGGCCCCTTCAGGATAATGGGCGGAATGTTTGCCCACGTTTCCACGTTGTTGATCACCGTGGGCTTTCCCCAGAGGCCTTCCTGGGCGGGAAAGGGAGGTCTGGGCCTTGGTTCACCGCGGCGGCCTTCAATGGATGCCAGCAGGGCCGTTTCCTCGCCGCAGACAAAGGCGCCGGCTCCCACCCGGATTTCCACGTCGAAACTAAAGCCCGTGCCAAAGATGTTTTCTCCCAGCAGGCCGTATTCCCGGGCCTTTTCGATGGCCAGGCTCAATCTTTGCACCGCCAGGGGGTATTCGGCCCGGACATAAACGTAGCCCTGGTTTGCTCCTATGGCGTAGCCGCAGATGGCCATGGCTTCCAGCACGCTATGGGGGTCCCCTTCGAGAATGCTTCTATCCATAAAGGCGCCCGGATCGCCCTCGTCGGCGTTACAGACCACGTACTTGGGCTTCCCCGGCGCTTTAGCTGAAAACTCCCACTTCAAGCCGGTCGGAAATCCTGCGCCGCCCCGTCCCCGTAAGCCGGATTTTTTGATGCACTCTATAACTTCTTCCGGGGTCATGCTGGTAAGCACTTTGCCCAAAGCCCGGTACCCGTCGCGGGCAATGTATTCTTCCACCGATTCAGGGTTGATGATTCCCGTGTTGCGCAGGGCAATGCGGGTCTGCTTTTTAAAGAAATCTATCTGATCGGAGGTCACCGCCGTCTTGCCGTCTTCGGGCGCCTTGTACAGCAGGCGCTCCACTACCCGCCCCTTTAATAAATGTTCTTCGGCGATTTCCACTGCATCCGCGGGTTTTAACTGGCGGTAAAACACTCCCTCGGGATAAACCACAATTACCGGGCCCAGGTCGCAGGGACCCATACAGCCGGTTTCAACCACCTTAACTTCGCGCTTTAAACCCAGCCTGTCTATGCTCTCTTCCAGGGCAGATTTTACTGCCTGGCACCCCGAGGAAATACACCCGGCCCCGGCACAGACCAGAACATGAGCCCTGTAAAGTTCCATACCGACCCCCCCTACTTATCTACTTAATAGTCCACTCTTTAATTATCTGGCCGTTGACCAGGTGGGAAACCACAATTTCCCGCGCTTTTTTCTCATTCACGTGTCCGTAGGTAACCTTATCCCGGCCGGGCCTTTCCACTTCCACCAGCGGCTCGCAATGACACAGGCCGGCACACCCGGTTTGGGTTACCGTTATACCCTTCAGGCCCCGTTTACCGATTTCCTCCAGGATGGCAGTGAGCACCTCCCGGGCCCCCGAGGCAATCCCGCAGGTGCCCATGGTTACCACCACTTTAACGTCCTCCTTGCCCTCCCGCAGGCGCATCTCTTCCTGCAGCTTCTCCCTGAGCTTATCCAGCTCGGCGAGCGATTTCATACCCACCACCTCCGCTAAGTATGCTTAAACTTTCGGTAAGATACTGGCGCAGCCAGATAAGTACTTCCGGTGTATCCAGGGATATCCCTTTGAGACGGGACCTGATTTCCCTGGTATCCAGCTCATAGCTATGCCCGTTGTAAATGTGGCGGTAACGCAGGTCCAGGTGGCCATTGCCCACCAGCAGGCTGACGATGGTCCGGGGTATATCCCCCAGAGGAGGACGGTCCCAGCAATAATAAGGGAATGTAGCTACAACCGTTGTACCGCGTCCAACTTCACTCTTTATTTCCAGGTTGCCGCCGCACCGCTCCACCGCCGCCTGCAAAAAGGGCAGCCCAAGACCTACCTTTTTACCGGTTTTGGTTGTAAAAAACGGGTTGGTCAACTGGCGCAGCACGTGTGGGGGCATCCCGGAACCGTTATCAATTACGGAAAAACGCATTACGTCGCTGGCCGGATCCTCTTCTACGGTAATCTCCACACGGGTAGCCCCGGCCTCCAGGGAATTCCTGGCGACGTCCAGGATGTGGTGAGCCAGTTCTTCCATCATGGGAATCCCTCCCATCACTTATTGCCGGTAAGCCGCCAGGATATCGGACATGCGCTCCGGTTGAACCCGGGCGTGAACATCTTCATCCACAGTGATCACCGGTCCCAGGCCGCAGGCCCCAAGGCAGCGCACTACTTCCAGGGAAAACTGGCCGTCTTCGGTGGTCTCCCCGGGCTTGAGGCCCAGTTCTTCTTTGATGCGATCCAGGAGCTGCCCCGCTCCCCGCACGTAGCAGGCCGTACCCTTACACACGCTGATCTGGTGCTTGCCCTTGGGATGAATGGTAAAGAAGGAATAGAAAGATACCACGCCGTAGACCTGACTTAAGGGTACATTCAGCGCTCCGGCAACCCTTTGCAGCACTTTTCTGGGCAGGTACCCGTAAAGCTCCTGGGCCTGGTGCAGCACTTGAATCAATGCTGACGGCTGCCCACGATAGCGGTCGAGCAGTGCATCCAGTTTACTGTTTAACTCCCCACCACACTTGCACCCGAACGACATCATACCAACCTCCTTTGCGCTTTGTCTGTTTTACCGGGAGCCGTGCCAAAAGGTATTGACCACCTCCCTTCAGGGTAACACCGTAAAATTAGCCGGGCGGCGGTGGATCCCCGTCGCCAAGAAAGACCCGGGCCGAACTCAAGTTAGAATCGATTGCGCTGAGTCGCTCCGGGACAACCCCCGCCCTCATGTATTTTGTGGTTTGGCCACACCATCTGCCGTTGGATTGATCAGGCCAACCCTGGTAAGCAAGTAATACAGCCTGCCCGCAGCGTGGAAACTATCAAGGGGTGTGGAGAAGAGGGGCACACCTTCTTTTTCCGCCAGGGCAACGGTATCCGGTGGAGGAACCCGGCCTCCGGAAATAACAACCGCGCTCAAACCCACCAGGGAAGCCACGGCGATCACATTGCGGTGGCGCTGGATGGTAATCCACAGGCTTCCCCGGCGGGCCCTTGCCAGCACGTCGCTCATCATATCACCACAGTAGGCACCGTATACCGGGGGCAGAACCAGGGCATTGTGATAATGGGCTGTCAGTTCCAGTTCAGCAATTATCTCCCGCCAGTCAATCAGTTTCAACACCCCCGTCCCTTATCTGCTTCCAATCCCGTCCCATGGCCGGCGGCTGTTTTTGGGCCAGTTCGACCATCTCCTCGGCCAGTTGCTGCAGGCGCTCCCGCAGTTCAAAGATACAGTAGCTGCGGCGGGCATACCCCTGCACTATATCTTCAGCCAGGGCGCGGCAGCTGGGGGAACCGCAGGATCCGCAGTCCAGCCCGGGAAGTTCGGTACAAATTCGCTCCGCCTCTTCCAGCCGGGCCAGAGCCACCTGGGGGTCTTTGGCCAGGGTTAAAGCCGGGCGGGCCGGAATGGGTGTTTTCAGGCGGTAGTAATCCAACTCCCGGGGGAATTCCCATTTTTCCTGGGAGCGGTAATACTTGACCAGATTACCCATGCGCACCCGGGCCACGAAGGGATTTTGCGGCACCAGGGGGCCGCCAATACAGCCTCCCGTGCAGGCCTGGGCTTCCAGGTAGTCGATGTCGGTAAGGCCTCCTCTTTCTATTTCTTCCAGAACGCTGATCACGCTGTGGATACCGTCAACGGCCAGCAGCGACCCGGCTTTAATGGCCTCGTTTTCTCCCCCCGCCCGGCCCCAGCCAATGCCCACTCCTGAAGCCCGGGGAGCCACCGGATATGGTGCGGGCATCTCCAGGCGTTTGAGCAGAGCACCATAAACCACGGCCATGGAGATGGCCCCATCGACACTGGATCTACCTTCGGACGGTTGTTTTACTTCCGTCACTTTGGCGGGACAGGGGGTAATGAAAAAGGTGCCAATCTCGTCCGGTTCAAGCCCGGTCTTCCGGCAGGCCTGCTCCCGGGCCATACGCCCGGCTATTTCCATGGGAGATTCTATGGGAATGATGTGTTCCAGCAAGCTGGGAAAGCGCACCTGGATTAACCTGACTACCGCAGGACAGGCTGATGAGATCAACGGCCGGGGCCTGTCAACACATACTCCCATATAATGCCTGATGGCCCACGAAACGGCTTCAGCCGCCAGGGCTACTTCAAAAACATCATGAAATCCCAGGGCTAGCAGGGCACTTAACACCTGGGAGGGGGTGACTTCGGGTTTAAACTGACCGTAAAAGGAAGGAGCAGGGAGGGCAACGGTATATTTAAAATCTTTTAGTTTTTCCAGGCAATCGGTTATGGCCAGTTTGGCCTGGTTGGGGCAGATGCGAATACACTCACCGCAGTCAATACAGCGCTCCTCGATAATGCGGGCTCTACCCTTGCGTACGCGAATGGCTTCCGTAGGGCAGTGTTTGATGCAGTTGGTGCACCCTTTGCATTTTTCTTCGTCGAGACGCACTGAATGGAAATATTGCTGCATTTTCAATCACCACTTCTAGATATTGTCGTATACCCCGGCAGCGGTCGTCTCCCGTCGTTCCGTTCAACTCTTACCTTACTAATTGTTGAAAACTGCCGCCCACAGTTTGGTGCCTTTATTTACTTCCGACTGGATATCCAGCTCATCGGCGCTTTTCTTGATGTTGGGCAGGCCCATGCCCGCCCCGAAGCCCATTTCCCGGATGTGGGGCGGAGCGGTGGAGTAACCTTCCTGCATGGCCAGGGGAATGTCGGGAATACCCGGGCCTTCATCTTCGGCGATGATTTCCACCTTATGGGGAGTGATATTGGCTGTCAGGGTGCCGTGATAGGCATGGATGACGATGTTCATCTCCGCCTCGTAGGCAATGATGATGGCCTTGCGAATGGTCGCGGGATCCATACCGGCCAGCTGTAAGGCTTTTTTGATCTTTGTTGCGGCCTGGCCTGCCCGGCTGAAATCCATCCCCTTCACTTGAAACTTCAGCTGCAAGGCACCTTACCCCCCGTTTCAGGAACTCCGCAGTCCTGCCTGGTAGAGGATGCCGCAACTTTCAAACAGGAACAGATCGGTCGCCAGCAAGGGAAGGCCCTTTTCCCGCGCCAGCTTAATTACGTCTTCACCGGGCTTCTTACCCCGCACAAAAACGATGGCCCGTGCCTCCACCATTTCCGCAAGACGGATGATCTGCACATTGGTAAGCCCGGTAAGCAAAAGGCAACCCGGCCTGGCAAAACACAAAGAGTCACTGATCAGGTCGCAGCCAAAGCCGCAAGTGACCTCTATGTCAAGCAGGTCGGCACCGCAGAGCACATCGGCATGGAGCATCTCTTTAATGACATGCAACTTGATTGTCGTTCACCTGCCATAAAAAGCTTTTTTGATCATTCGCCCTATACAATAATTTTATGTTATCGATAGTCATCAAAATCGTTTATTACAACAGAATAATACTTTTTTCAAAAAAGCAATACAAGTTTGCTAAATGGTCATTTGGAGGGAATAAGCGGTCATATAAAACGGCCTAACGGCAGTATCGCCGCTTTTTAACAAAAATCTCTTTTTATCACCTCCAACGTATTCCACAAAAAATCCCCCTTTGCTACCAAAGACATTTTCAATGATCAGGGTAACAAAGGGGGGAAGAGCATATTAATATAAAACTAAAAGTACAGGTCCCGTTGTCCTTTTTCGATCATTTCCAAACGGGCTACGGTTTCCTCACGCACGGCGGGATTTTCGATCAACTCCAGGTGTTTTTGGATGGTCTCCTCACCCACCTGCCGGGTCTGGGGCGATGCATAGTCCAGGAGAAATTCCTTGAAGGTGAGAATGGCATTGGGCTGGCAGACGTTCTGGATCTGGCCGGTTTTAGCTAAAGACATAAACCGGTCGCCGGTACGCCCCTTGCGGTAACAGGCCGTACAGAAGCTGGGTATGTACCCGGATAAACAAATGCTGCGCAGCACTTCGTCGGGGCTCCGGTGATCCTCCACCTGGAACTGGGAAGTATCTCCCTCTTCCTGGTGCTCGCCCATCAGAGCCTTGTGGTAGCCTCCCACGCCCGTACACGAACCGGCACTGATCTGGGAAATGCCCACCGAGATCAACTCATCCCGGAACCCGGGCCGTTCCCGGGTGGAGAGAATCATCCCGGTGTAAGGTACGGCCAGGCGCAAAATAGCGATGATTTTTTTGAAGTCCCGGTCGGAAACCAGGTAAGGGAAGTTTTCCAGATTGATATTTAAGGCCGGGCGCAGCCGGGGAACCGAGATGGTGTGGGGGCCGACACCAAAGCGCTCTTCCAGATGCAGGGCGTGGAAGAGCAGGCCCAGCACTTCAAACTTATAGTCATATAAACCAAATAAAACGCCCAGGCCCACGTCATCAATACCGCCTTCCATAGCCCGGTCCATGGCCGTGGTGTGCCAGTCGTAATCCCGTTTGGGGCCGGAGGGGTGCATGGCCCGGTAGGTATCGCGGTGGTAAGTTTCCTGGAATAAAATATAAGTGCCGATGCCAACTTTTTTTAAAAGCCGGTATTCATCCACCGTGGTGGCGGCGATATTCACGTTCACCCGCCGGATGCTGCCGTTCTTGTCCTTAACGGAGTAGATGGTCTCGATGGCCTCCAGCACGTAATTGATGGGACAGTTGACGGGGTCCTCACCTGTTTCCAGAGCCAGCCGCTTATGTCCCATGGATTCCAGGGCAATCACTTCATCCCGTATTTCCTCCATGGTCAGGCGGCGCCGCACCAGTTCTTTGTTATCCCGGCGGTAACCACAGTACCGGCAGTTGTTGATGCAGTAGTTGCTGATATAAAGGGGGGCAAAGAGAACCAGCCTTTTGCCGTAAATCTTTTCTTTAACCCGGTGCGCGGTGGCATACATGAGGTCCAGGGTATCCTGGTCCTCCACATGGAGCAACACGGCCACTTCAAAGGGGGAAAGTCCCTTCGCCTCTTCCGCCCGGGCGATGATCTCCCGGGCCGTGGCAGGAGTCGCCCGGCGGCCTTCTTCCAGCAGACCGTTAATTTGCTCTTCGTTGATAAAGGCAGCGGGTTCACACTTCACTGTTCCATCCCTCCTTGGATTTTCGGGGAATGCCCCGGTCCGCTCCCCACCCGCCGGTTTAAGGAAAAGATCAGGTTCTTCAACGAAACCAGTGTCTTTCCCATTTCCTCGTGCAGTCCCGCCTTTCCGGGATAGATCTGGTAATAGTAGCGGTAAGGCGGCGGGGTTGTATCGGGCATAATTACGTTGGCACCAAAACACAGGCCCATACGCCGCCCCTGGGGATGGATGGTACCCAGGGCGGTGGTGGCGGGCAAATGGGCCCGGGGAAGGAGCAACCTGGCTATGGCCAGCACCTTCAGGGTGAGTTCCAGCTCTCCGGGAGGCTCTTTTGCCAGGGGTGTTTGCGGGTGGGGTATGAAGGGGCCAATGCCCGCCATCTCTACGTCCAATTCCCGCATGAGCAGGATGTCGGCGGCCAGGGTTTCCAGACTCTGGCCAGGCAGGCCGATGATGTTTCCCGAACCCACCTGGTAGCCCAGATCCCGCAACCATTTCAGGCGCAGCAGCCGGTCCTGCAAGGTGGTACCCGGCCGCAGCCGGGCAAAAAGGGCGGCGTCGGCAGTTTCGTGCTTCAAGAGGTAGCGGTCGGCTCCAGCTTCCCGCCACAGGCGGTAATCCTCAAAGGAACGCTCGCCAACGGAAAGGGTTACCGCTCCTACCCCCACCTCTTCTTTTAAACGCCTGATGATATCTGCCAGAACGGGGGCCGTGTAATGGGGATCTTCCCCCGATTGCAAAACAATGGTCGGAAGACCCAACCCGGCGGCCTTACGGGCAGCGGCCAGGATTTCCCCGGGAGTTAAGCGGTAACGCCGCAACTTCCGGTTGTCCCGGCGCAGGCCGCAGTAAAGGCAGTTCCGGCAGCAGTAGTTGGAAAACTCAATGATGCCCCGTAAGTGTACCTCATCTCCCAGGAATGCCGCCCTCACCCCGTCGGCCGCCCGGCCAAGGGCATCAACCTCTTCGCCCCTGGCCTGAAGCAAAACAATCACTTCATGGCGCTCAAGACCGTGGCTTCCCCTGGCTTTTTCCAGTACTTCCACAAATTCCTGCCGCATATAAACCACCTATGTCCGGGATGCCTGTTGCAAAAGGGCCAGCTCGTCTTCAAATTCCACCTGTTCCTCTTCAAGAACGGCTAAAGCCTGGGGGAAGGGGGATAATGCCCGCTTTAAAACCCCGTGAATATGGGCCATGAGCACGCCGTAATTGACAATGGGCACCCCGGCTTCCTGGGCCTGCATGATCCGGTAGAGCATTTCCCGGCGGTTGAGCATACAGGCCCCGCAGTGCACGATCAGCTTGTAATCCCGGAGGTTTCCGGGCAGGGTGCTCCCGCCGCTGGCCACGTCAAAGAGCAACTCTCCCCCCACCGCCTGCCGGAGCCAGCGGGGGATCTTCACCCGGCCGATATCATCCTGGATGGGGTGATGGGTACAGGCCTCGGCAATGAGGATTTTGTCCCCGGGCTTTAAATCCTTGACGGCCCTGGCCCCGGCCACCAGGGTGGGCAGATCTCCTTTAAAGCGGGCAAACAGGATGGAGAAGGAGGTGAAAAGCACATCCGGCGGGGTGTCGGCCACGGCCTTTAGATAGGCCGAGGCATCGGTTACCACCAGCTTCGGCTTCACGGCCATGCTGGCCAGGGCGTGCTTCAGCTCCCGCTCCTTGACCATCACTGCCACGGCGTCGTTTTCCAGTACGTCCCGGATTACCTGCTGCTGGGGGAGGATGAGCCTCCCCCTGGGAGCGGCCTTGTCGATGGGGATGACCAGTACGACCAGGTCCCCCGGTTCAATCAGGTCCCCCACAATGGTGGGAAGGGCCCAGTCCCTGGGGGCAGCCTTTACGACGGCCATTTTCAGCTCATTGATGCCCCGGCGGGTCAAAGCGCTGACCGCCACAAAGGGCACATCCAGTTCCTGCTGCCACGGGCGGTTAACCGCTCCGGGGTAGAGGTCGATTTTGTTGATTACTCCCAGCACCGGCACTTTTTGTTCCCGGGCCCGGTTCACCACATCCCGTTCATATTCCCCAATTCCCCGCCCGGGATCCACCACCAAAAGGGCCAGGTCGGTTTTGTTGAGCACCTCCAGGGTTTTCTGCACCCGCAGGGCGCCCAGTTCCCCGGTATCGTCCAGCCCCGCCGTGTCGATAATCATCACCGGCCCCAGGGGGAGGAGCTCCATGGCCTTGGCCACGGGATCGGTGGTTGTGCCGGGGATGCCGGAAACGATGGCCACTTCCTGGTTGGTTATGGCGTTAATTAAGCTGGATTTGCCTGCATTACGCCGGCCGAAAAGGGCAATATGCAGCCGCTGCCCCCGGGGGGTAGCATTCAGGCTCATGGCTTATCACCTTCCCTGGTTAAAAAGCGCTTTAAATGCCGCACGCCGGCCACACCCGGTGTGGTCAGCTCTTCCGGCTTCAGGATTGCTTCGATTTCCTCCCTGGTGAACAACCCCTCCTCCACCAGCAGTTCCGTCACCGGCCGGCCGCTCCGGACCGCCCGCAGAACCATGGCGGTAGCCTTCTCGTAGCCCAGGTAAGGGACAAAGGCGGTGATCACCCCCTGGCTGGCTTCCAGCAGCTGCCGGCAGCGGGCCTCATCAGCTTGAATGCCCCGGACGCATTTTTCCGCCAGCAACCTGGCCGCCCCGGTCATCATTTCCAGGGAGTGGAGCAAATTGTGGGCAATCAGGGGAAGGAAGGCATTTAACTCCAGCTGCCCGGAAGCCGCGGCCATGTTAACGGCCACATCGCCGGCCATCACCTGGTAGGCCACCTGGGTGACCATTTCCGGGATTACGGGGTTGACCTTGCCGGGCATGATCGATGAACCGGCCTGCACCTTAGGCAGCACAATTTCCCCCAGCCCCGCCCGGGGGCCGGAAGATAACAGGCGCAGATCCCCGGCTATCTTGGCCAGGTTGACAGCGGCGGTCTTTACAAAGCCGGAGACCTCCGCGAAAATGTCGGCATTTTGCGTGGCTTCCACGGTATTTTCCGCCCGGGCCAGGCCAAAACCGGTCAGCTCCCGCAGGATCTCCACCACCCGGAAGATATAACGCCGGCTGGCGTTGAGTCCCGTCCCCACGGCTGTCCCACCCAGGTTAACCTGCCGCAGGCGTTCCTCTGCCTTGTACAAACGCCACCAGTCCCGGGCTACCGCCTCAGCGTAGGCGCTGAACTCCTGGCCCAGGGTAATGGGCACTGCATCCTGCAGCTGGGTGCGGCCGATCTTGAGTATGGAGGCAAACTCCTTTTCCTTGGCCTGCAGGGCCCCCTGCAGAACGGCCATGGCCTGGCTCAACTCCCGCACCAGTTTGATGGCCGCCACCCGCAGGGCCGTAGGGTAAACGTCATTGGTGGACTGGCCCAGGTTAACGTGATCCAGCGGATGGACCAGTGAGTAATCTCCCTTCGTTCCCCCAAGGATTTCAATGGCCCGGTTGGCAATGACCTCGTTGACATTCATGTTGGTGGAAGTACCCGCCCCGCCCTGAAAGGCGTCGACGACAATTTGATCATGCCACTGCCCCCTGGCCAGTTCTTCCGCCGCCTGCACTATGGCCCCGGCAATGCGGGGTTCCAGCAAACCAATCTCCCTGTTGGCCATGGCCGCGGCTTTTTTGACCAGGGCCAGGGCCCAGATGAGCTCACGGTGAACGGGAACCCCGGACACGGCAAAATTTTCTTTGGCCCTTAAAGTATGGATGCCGTAGTAGGCCTCCCGGGGGATTTCCCTTTCACCCAGCAGATCTTTTTCTACCCGGTAGGACACCTCAATCCAACACCCTTTAAAGTAAATATTCAGTG
>NZ_FQZM01000084.1 GCF_900142025.1 Desulfofundulus thermosubterraneus DSM 16057
CTGCGCGACTCTTTAGCACTCAAAAAGATTTCTCCTCCCATAGTGACATTTTCTCAGTCCGCTTACAGGGTGACAATATCATAGTCCGGTGACACCAACAACACCTAACCCCTTGACATTGGTTTGAGGATACAGTAAAATTAATAATGCCAGTAGGTAATGTCGGGGCGTAGCTCAGTTTGGCTAGAGCGCTACCTTGGGGTGGTAGAGGTCGCACGTTCGAGTCGTGTCGCTCCGACCAAAGAAAAGCCCGCATGGCCGCATAAAGAAGGCTTTGTGGGCTTTTAATTTTTAGTAAGGCCGGGCGGAGGTCCGGATGGATTGATCGCCGCAGGGAAGTTGGATATTGCTCCCTTGCGGCTTTTTTCTGCATACCACATAACCATGACATACGCTTTTTTCTACATAAATTATCTGCGTTCGCTACCTTCCCCTCAATTTTTCACTAGAACCTGCCGAAACAACTCTTGGAGTCTTCTAATTGTGCTAACCAAAAAATGCAGATAAAAGGAAGGGGAGTGCCATTCGTGATCTTGCCTGGATTCAAAAGTAAAATAGCATGCCAGAAAAAAATAGCATCAGCTCCTGCTGTAATACCGGAAGAATCACCTCCGGGCCCCCAAGAAACAAGGACTGTTGACCGACCAGAACAAACAGAACGTGACCTGCTGAACTGTGCCCTAGACCTGGCTCCTTTTATCAAGGGGCTGCTGGGTGAAGAAGCGGGTATATACCTTTCGGACCTGGAACGGTACATTTATTGCGACCCGGGACGTGTAGGTCTTTCTCTAAAAGCGGGGGACATTGTCAAAGAAGGCAGCGTAACGGCCCTGGCCCTGCGTACCGGCCAAAGACAAGCCAGACGGGTGGGAAAAGAGGTCTACGGTATACCATATATTGGTATTTCTTATCCCATTACCGACGCTAAGACGGGTAAAATAGTCGGAACTTTGGGCATGACCACCCCCATTACCCGCCAGGAAAATCTAATCGCATTGTCGGAGGAAATGGATAACCAGATCAACACCATTGCCATGGCCACCTCCAACCTTTCTGCCACTTCGGAAGAACTGGCGGCAACCACGGAAAACCTGAACAACAACGCCCAGAAGATCAGGAATGAAATTAAGAAAACCGATGGCATTGTAGCCCTCATCGAAGAAATCGCCGAGCAGACTCACTTACTGGGCTTGAACGCGGCCATTGAGGCGGCCCGGGTCGGTGACGCCGGGCGGGGTTTCAATGTGGTAGCCGGGGAAATACGCAAACTATCCCAGGATACCCAACGTTCAGTTAAAGAAATCATGCAGACCTTGCATGACGTACAGCAATCCATTATAGACCTGACTAACTCAATTGAACAGATGTCTGCTGCAGCCCAACAGCAGGCTGCCTCGTCCCAGGAAATTAATGCTTCTGTAAACGAACTGGCTGCAGTAGCCGGGCAACTGAAAAAACTGGCCGATGAACTGGTTGTTTAGGTGATTGTGAGTTTGCCTTAAAAGGCTGGAAATAAAATCTCTTCCCCAAAAGGCAACTTGCTAAGGTAAAGATGCATTAGGCCGAGTACCAAGTACTTGAGGGTGGTCTCCGAGGCTGGTGGCCTGTTCCGGGAAATTGCCCGCCAAATCAAAGAACTGGCAGGAAAGGTGCATGACGCCGCTGCCGGCACCGAACAAATCAGTACCAGTGTGGAAAATATTGCCGCCGCCAGCGAAGAACAAACGGCCACGGTTGAAGAACTCAGTGCGGCTGCAGCCAGCCTTAGCCAGCTGGCGGAATCTTTACGGCTTTAGCGGGTCGCTACCGGTTCCAATAACGGGAATGAATACCTCTTTTGGGTTCACTAGAGCCGCTCATATTACCAGGGAAGAAGGAAAAAAAGTGAAAAGAACATGGAAAGGGAAAAAGGAAAGGAAAGAAACAACCAAAGAATTTTTACAAAACTGCTGGGATTACAAAAATGCCCCGAGGAAAAGAAAAGAGCTTGCCCGGCTTATATTGAAAAGAGGGGCCGGGACTGTTGGCTGGTGGATCACACCCTGTGTGACACAGAAGGCCAGAGTTCCGCGGCGGAAAAGATAAACCTTTGCCGCCGCTGTGATTTTTACCGCCGTGCAAACCGCCAGGGCATACAAATCGGTGGCAAATTACTAATGGGTTTCGGGCTGGTATTGCTGCTTACCCTGGCCCTGGGCCTTTTGTCCCTGGCCCAACTAAATGCCATCAATGAATCCTATACCGATTTAATGGAACATAAAGCAGCAAACATGAGCAAAGTCCAGGGTATCCTTATCCGGTATGAGAAAACGGCCCTGGATTTACGGGGCTACATGCTCACCGGAAATCCCAGTTATCTCAATGCCTACTTGGTGGAAACCAAGCGCCTGCAAAGGGACATTTCCGAACTGGCTAAACACCTGCAAAGCAACGACGAGCGCTCGTTGCACATGGCCCTTCAAGCAGCCCACGCCGATTCTGAAAAATATGCCCAGACGGTCATCCGGTTCAGGCAAAATAACCAAATGGAAGAATTAACCCAGTATCTCCAAACCAGCGGGGATATAATCAACGCAGTTATCTACGCCGGCCAGGCCCTAGTGGATGAAGAACAACGGCTTTTGAACTTGGGAAAATAAAAAAACCGCCCTTCGGGCGGTTCTTCCTCTTCTAGAAAATGTCTTCTAAACTGT
>NZ_FQZM01000009.1 GCF_900142025.1 Desulfofundulus thermosubterraneus DSM 16057
TTACTCACCCGTCCGCCGCTATTGAGAGGTGAGATGTGAGAAGCGAGATGTGAGATTTATTGTTGGCTTTGGCTTTGCCAAAGCCTTCTTAATCTCACTTCTAACCTCTCACCTCTCACCTCTCAATCGCTCGACTTGCATGTGTTAGGCACGCCGCCAGCGTTCGTCCTGAGCCAGGATCAAACTCTCCATTAAATCTTCAAGTCCGTCCATGCTCTTTCGGAATTACTGCTCGCCTTCCAACGAGGTCCAGGCCGCTTCCGCACCTCTTTATGGCGCTTCCAACAGCCCCCCCGCTTGCCTTCTTCCTCCCTGTTTAGTTTTCAAGGACCACTACCCGCGCTCAATGCGCATTTTTGATTGTATCAAACTTTTTTAAGCTTAGTCAATAGGTAATTTTTACTTTTTTATGGTCCTGCCGGTCACCCTCTTACAGGGCAACCCGGCCGGACTCCATTTAGCGAGTGCAGGATTTAATATACCACAGGGTTAAGATGCTGTCAACATGAAATTAAGTTTTGATTAAAATTGGGTTAAGTTATTCTTCGGCGCTGACCAGAGCTGCGGCCACCAGTTTGTCCCCTGGGGTCAGGCGCATGAGCATTACGCCCTGGGTGGCCCGCCCCATAGTGGAAATGTCGCTGGCTTTGAGCCTGATGATAATCCCCTCGGCGCTGATCACCATGATTTCCTCGTCAGGTTTGACCACCTGCATGGCTACCACCGGACCGTTGCGCCCGGTCACCCGAGCGCTGATGATCCCCTTGCCGCCCCGGGACTGGAGGCGGTAATCGGACACGGGGGTGCGTTTGCCGTAGCCGTTGGCCGTGACTACCAGCACGTCCCCGTCGGGGCGGACGATGTCCATGGCCACCACCGTATCCCCCGGTTCCAGGGTAATGCCCTTCACACCCCGGGCGTTACGCCCGTAGGGGTGCACTTCCTCCTCGGGGAAGCGAATGGCCAGCCCCTGGCGCGTACCCAAGATAATCTCCTCTTTGCCGCTAGTGAGTTTAACTTCCACCAACTCGTCCTGATCGTCAAGCTTGATGGCGATAATGCCGTCCCGACGGGAGGTGTCAAATTGCTCCAGCTCCGTTTTCTTCACCACGCCAAAGCGTGTGGCCATGAAGAGATACAGTCCATTGCTGAATTCCCGTACCGGGATCACCGCAGTGATCCGCTCCTGCGGGCCGATATAGATCAGGTTGACAAGGGCCGTACCCTTGGCCTGGCGCCCTGCTTCGGGAATTTCGTGCACCTTCAGGCGGTAGACCTTCCCGCGGTTGGAAAAGAAGAGGAAGTAGTGGTGCGTGCCGGTGATAAATAAATGCCGCACAAAGTCCTCTTCCTTTGTCCCCATGGCGGTGATGCCCCGGCCGCCGCGCTTCTGGCTCCGATAGGTATCCAGGGGCATGCGCTTGATATAACCCTGGTTGGTAATGGTGATTACCACTTCTTCTTCCGGAATCAAATCCTCGGCTTCCAGGGTGGTATCCTCGTCGCTGATCACCGTGCGGCGGGGATCGGCAAATTTCTGCCGCATTTCGGTCAGCTCGTCTTTAATAATCTGCAAGACCTTCCGTTCATCGGCCAGCACACCCCGCAGGTAGGCAATCCTGTCCAAAAGTTCTTTGTATTCCTCTTCCAGCTTGTCCCGCTCCAGGCCGGTTAGGCGCTGGAGGCGCATATCCAGAATGGCCTGAGCCTGTTTTTCGGAAAGGCCGAATTTTTCCATCAGGGCATTTTTTGCTATTTCCACCGTCCGGGAGGCTCGGATGGTATTGATGACCTCGTCGATGTGATCCAGGGCAATGCGTAACCCTTCCACAATGTGGGCCCGGGCCTCGGCCTTGTCCAGGTCAAAGCGGGTGCGCCGGACGACCACTTCCTTCTGGTGCTCCAGGTAATGGCCCAGCATCTGCCGCAGGTTCAATACCTGGGGCTGGCCGTCCACCAGGGCCAGCATGATTACCCCGAAGGTTTCCTGCATTTGGGTATGCTTGTAGAGTTGGTTGAGGATCACCCGGGGCTTGGCATCCCGCCGCAGCTCAATGACTATACGCATTCCCCGCCGGTCCGATTCGTCCCGCAGGTCGGTAATACCGTCGATTTTCTTTTCCCGGACCAGCTCGGCTATTTTTTCAATCAGCCGGGCCTTGTTCACCATAAAGGGTATTTCGTGGACAATAATGGCGTTCTTGCCCCCGCCAATTTTTTCCACCGTGGCCTGGGCACGCACCTTTATGGCTCCCCGGCCCGTCTGGTAGGCCTCCCGGATGCCCTGCCGGCCCATAATCTTCCCGCCGGTGGGGAAGTCGGGCCCTTTGATTACCTGCATTAACTCCGGAATGGTGATGTCCGGGTTGTCGATTAGCCTGATCACGCCGTCGATTACTTCCCCTAGGTTGTGGGGCGGGATATTGGTGGCCATGCCCACGGCAATGCCCGAGGAGCCGTTCACGAGCAAGTTGGGGATGCGGGCGGGCAATACCTTGGGTTCCTCGGTGCTGCCGTCGTAGTTGGGGATGAAGTCGACCGTATTCTTTTCAATATCCGCCAGCATGGCCATGGTAATGCGGGCCATGCGGGCTTCCGTGTAGCGCATGGCCGCAGGGGCGTCCCCATCAACGGAGCCAAAGTTGCCGTGGCCGTCCACCAGGGGATAGCGGCTGGCAAAGTCCTGGGCCATGCGCACCAGGGCGTCGTAAATGGCCATATCCCCGTGGGGGTGGAACTTGGACATTACCTCACCCACAATGTGGGCGCTCTTGCGGTGGGGACGGTCGGGGGTAAGCCCCAGTTGGTGCATGGCGTAAAGAATGCGCCGGTGCACTGGTTTCAGCCCGTCTCGCACATCGGGCAGGGCACGGCCCACGATTACGCTCATGGCGTAATCCAGGTAGGAGTGTTTCATTTCCTCTTTGATGTCGATGGAAATTACCTTGCCGATATTAACGGACAACAAAGGTCACCTCAAAAAGTTATGTTTTTGCTTAAACATCCAGGTTGCGCACGGCCCGGGCGTTCTGTTGGATAAACTCCCGGCGGGGCTCAACCCGGTCTCCCATGAGCATGGAGAAGATAGCGTCTGCTTCTATGGCGTCCTCTATGCTCACTTTTAAAATGGTCCGCTTTTCCGGGTTCATGGTGGTTTCCCAAAGCTGCTGCGGGTTCATTTCACCAAGACCCTTGTAGCGCTGAATGGAAACCCCGTCGCGGCCGATTTCCTTGAGTATTTCCTCCAGCTCGGCATCACTGTAGGCATAACGGTCAATCTTGCCCTTACGAATGCGGTACAGGGGGGGCTGGGCAATATAAACGTAACCCGCCTCTAGAAGGGGGCGCATGTAGCGGTAAAAGAAGGTTAAAAGCAGGGTGCGGATATGGGCCCCGTCCACGTCCGCATCGCTCATGAGCAAGATGCGGTGGTACCTGGCCTTGCTCAAGTCAAAGTCTTCCCCAATTCCCGTACCCAGGGCCGTGATCAGGGCCCGGATCTCCTCGTTGGCCAGGATCTTGTCCATGCGCGCCTTTTCTACGTTCAAGATTTTGCCCCGCAGGGGCAGGATGGCCTGGAACCGCCGGTCCCGCCCTTGTTTGGCCGAACCGCCGGCCGAGTCCCCCTCCACCAGGTACAATTCAGTCTTGCTGGGATCCCGATCGGAGCAGTCGGCCAGCTTCCCGGGCAAAGAAGCACTTTCCAGGGCGCTCTTGCGCCTGGTCAACTCCCGGGCCTTGCGGGCTGCTTCCCGGGCCCGGGCGGCGGTAATGGCTTTATCCAGTATCCTGCGGGCAATGCTCGGGTTTTCCTCCAGGAAGGTGGCCAGCCCGTCGGCCACTACCGTATCCACAATCCCCCGCACTTCGCTGTTCCCCAGCTTAGTCTTGGTCTGGCCTTCAAACTGTGGCTCCGGCACCTTGACGCTGATCACCGCCGTCAGCCCTTCCCGGATATCCTCTCCCGTAAGGGCGGGGGTGCCGTTTTTTAAGAGGTTGTATTTTCTCCCGTAGTCATTGACCACCCGGGTGAGAGCGCTTTTAAAACCGGCCTCATGAGTGCCCCCGTCCACGGTGTGGATGTTGTTGACGTAGGAAAACAGGCTTTCCACGTAGCCCTCGGTATATTGCAGGGCCACCTCCACCTGGACGTTTTCCCGCTCGCCAAACACGTAAATGGGCCGGTTGTGCAGGACCTCTTTATTTTTATTCAGGTAGTGCACAAAATCCCTGATGCCGCCGTCGTGCTGGTAGACTACCTCCTGGTCCGTACGCTCATCCCGGAAGATAATTTTAATGCCCCGGTTTAAAAAAGACAGCTCCCTGAGGCGCTGGCTCAAGGTTTCGTGGTTGAATACCAGCTCTTCAAAGATTTCCGCATCCGGCTTAAAGGAAACCTTGGTGCCCGTGGCTTTAGCCGTACCAATGGTTTTCAACGGGGTAACCGCTTTCCCCCGTTCGTAACGCTGGTGATAAACGTGCCCGTCCCGGCAAATCTCTACTTCCAGCCACTCGGAAAGGGCGTTTACCACCGATACACCTACCCCGTGCAGCCCCCCGGAAACTTTGTATACGGTGCCGCCAAATTTTCCCCCGGCGTGCAGCATGGTGAGGACCGTTTCCACCGCCGGCAGGCCGGTTTTGGGGTGAATGTCCACGGGAATACCGCGGCCGTTGTCAATTACGGTCACACTGTTGTCCTTATGGACAACTACTTCTATCCGGTCGCAGAAACCGGCCATGGCTTCGTCTATGCTGTTGTCCACCACTTCATAAACCAGGTGGTGCAGACCCCGGGGACCGGTGCTCCCTATATACATCCCCGGGCGGCGGCGGACGGCTTCCAACCCTTCGAGAACCTGTATCTCTTCCGCGCCGTAGCGATTATTCATCTCCTGTTCCAGCAAGGCCGGGACCTCCATTTCTTGAAAACGAGTCTTTTATTAGATGTCATAATAGAATTATAACCTTATTTTGGAATGCTTTAGCTAATCTTCAGTAAAAATTATCATTTCTGCCCTTTTCTTTAAGGTGGAACAGGAAATAGGGGATACAAATATTTGCTCGCGGGTAAGGACAAAGGATTTTTCCTTGCCCTTTTTCGCAATAATCCGTACCGTTTTTTCTTCCATAGCAATTTCCAAGAACTCTTTCGTGATAGGAGAATTCGCCGCGCGTACGTTCAATATAGCAATTACGTCTTTTTTAGGGATGATCACATCACCGCCAAGATGTAAAAACAAAATTTAACCCCCTTCATGAAGTACATGTTCCCGGACAGTTATGATACGCCCGGAAAGGCTGGCAAGATCTATACCGGCGGATTGGCTGGTTGTTACGAAAACCTGCGTTTTCCCCCGGATATGCTCTATCAGCTGGGCCCTCCGGTTTTGATCCAGTTCGGAAAAAACGTCATCCAGGAGGACAACGGGGTAATCCCCTGCAAAGCGCCTTCCTAATTCCAGTTGGGCCAGCTTTAGCGCCAGAACCAGGGTGCGCTGTTGCCCCTGGGAGCCAAAGCGGCGAGCGTCCTGCCCGTTGATGGTGGTGCCCAGATCGTCCCGGTGGGGTCCAATTAGGGTTTGACCCCGGGCTATTTCCTCGGCATAGCGCCTGGATAATTCCCCCATAAAGCGCTCGCAGATTTCCGTTTCTCCAGTTGTCCGTTCCAGGGGTAGGGAGGAAAGGTACAGGAGGCCGGCTTTTTCGCCCCTCCCGCCTATCTGGCCGTAAATCTCGCGCACTATGGGAGAAAGCTCGGCCAACAGGCGACAGCGCCAGGCAATAACTTTGGCGCCAAAAGCCGCCAGTTGCTGGTTCCACGGCTCCAGCTCCTGCCGGGTGCGTTGGTTTACCCTCATTCCCTGTAATAATCTGTTTCGCTGAGCCAGCACCTGCTGGTAGCGGCGAAAGTAGGCCAGGTAGCCTGGTTGCAGGGGTCCGAGCTCTTGATCCAGCCAGCGGCGCCTTATGACAGGACTTCCTTTGATCATTAGCAGGTGATCAGGGGTAAACACCAGGGGTAGCAGGACCGGGTCCATGGCCCGACCCGTGTTTGCGTTTCGCTTATTCTGTTTTTTTCCTTCGGCGGTCAAAAGAATAGCCGTAGAGTTTTCCTGCTGCCCGAACCGGAAATTTATTTCCACCCGGCAAAAAGAACTGCCCCAGCGGATCATCTCCCTGTCACGGATTGTTCGGAAGGAATGCCCGGTAAAGCCAAAAAAAATGGCCTCCAGGAGGTTGGTTTTGCCTTGGGCGTTGCCTCCCGTAATGATATTGATCAAGGGGTCGGGTTGCCATTGTAGCCGGGCATAGCCACGAAAATTTTCCAGGCGGATCTGCTCTATATGCACCTGATTCCTCCCGGGCCTACTGCGCCCGCTATTCTTTAGGCGGTTTTGCCGGCAGCAGCAGGGACAGGTAGTTTTCCTCCCGCGCCGGCCTGAGCACAGCCGCACTCAAAGAACCAGTTAGTTCCAGGCTTAATTCTTCGCTGCCCAGGGCCCGCAAACTTTCACTCATGTATCGGGCATTGAACCAGATTTCCAGGGGTTCCCCTTCTACTACCCCGCTGACCTCTTCCCGGATCCAGCCAACCTGGGTTTGTACGGAAACCACACAGCTATTCTCCTGTAATGTGAATTGTACCACCGGGTACCCCTCGCGCACAAGCAAAGAGGCTCTTTCCGTAGCTTCCAGTATTTCTCTGGTGGCCAGCCGCGTGCGTGTAATAAATTCCCTCGGAATAACCTGTTCATAGGGAGGGTACTGTCCCGCAATTAACCGGGAGGCTATTTTCAATGTTCCGGTAAGGAAGAAAACGTGATTTTCCCCGCATATAATAGTAATTTCATCTTCAGTGCCGCCAGTTAACCTGACCACTTCGTTTAAAGTTTTTCCTGGAATAACGGCGTTAATTTGTTGTTCCGGTTCCTGGTCCAGCTGAAAGCGGCGCACGGCCAGGCGGTAAGTATCGGTGGCCACCAGCCGCAGCTGGCTGCCTGTTACCTGCATCAAAACGCCGGTGAAGATGGGCCGCGTTTCATCTGTGGAAACGGCAAAAAGTACCTGTCGCAACATATCTCTTAGTGCATCCTGGGGCAGGGAAAAGCTGGCTCCCTTTTCTACTGCCGGCAGGCGCGGGTATTGTTCCGGTTCAAACCCATGGATGTTTACCTGGGAGGTCCCGTAGATTATGGTGGTACTGGTACTTTCCGGCAGGGTGTGGAACTGGATGGGTACATCCGGCAGGTAGCGGACCAGGTCTGCAATATAGCGGATGGGTAAGACGATGGAGCCCTCATTTTCCGTTTCTACGTTCACCGTACATTGAATGGTCAGTTCCGTGTCGGACCCGGTAACGGTGAGCTGGTCGCCGTGTACCTCAAGAAGGATGCCCGAGAGGATGGGCAGCGGTGACCGCGGGGAAACTGCCTTTTGTACGGTTCCTATGGCATAGGCGAGAGTTGATTTGCTTGTGGTAAACTTCACCGGTTTTCCCCCACAATCATGATCATAATTAAGAAATTAAGTATTGTAGTTTATAGTAGTGGTTGCGCACTTGTGGATAAGCACATCTTTGCCTGGAAATAGGGCTAAAAACGTAGCTTTTGTCCTGTGGATAAGTGTCAGGTTAATTCTGCTTCGAAAATAGTTTTTACCTGCTGTTTGCACGCGCTCGCCTCGTGTTGAACAGCACCCATTTTCATCCTCAGTTGGTGAAACTGATATGGCCAAGGGTCCTATACTTTTGTAATATTCATCGAACCCGGTTTGAGCAGGCAAGCTTTTAGAGTCCAGTTGCCTGACACCTGCTATATTTCTTCTTGAATTTTTTGTTTGATTTCTTTGATTGCTTGTTCTAGCAGCGCGTCAGTAGCCAGCTGGGTGCTGATCTTTTCGTAGGCGTGGAGCACGGTGGTATGGTCTCTTCCTCCGAAGGCGTCCCCGATTTGGGGCAGGGAGAGATCCGTCAGTTCGCGGGCCAGGTACATGGCGATCTGCCGGGGAAAGGCCACGTTTCGGCTGCGCTTTTTGGATTTGAATTCTTCGGGTTTGAGGCCGTAGTAGGCGGCTACCTTTTCCTGTATGAGCTGCGCTGTAATCTGTTTGGGTGACTTTCTGGGTAGAATGTCCTTAAGGATATCCCGGGCCAGTTGGGTGGTAATCTGCTGCTTGTACAGGGAGGCGTAGGCTACCACCCGGATGAGCGCCCCCTCTAGTTCCCGGATGTTGGACGTTATTTGCTGCGCTATGTATTCCACCGTATCATCGGGTATGTTAACGTTGTCCAGGTGGGCTTTTTTCTTTAAAATAGCAATTCTCGTTTCCAGATCCGGCGGCTGGATATCAGTTATAAGACCCCATTCAAAGCGCGAGCGCAGCCGGTCTTCCAGCGTAGGTATTTCCTTGGGTGGCCGGTCGCTGGAAATGACGATTTGCTTGTTTGCTTCGTATAAAGTATTAAAGGTATGGAAAAATTCTTCTTGGGTGCGTTCCTTCCCGGCCAGGAACTGTATGTCATCAATGAGCAGCACGTCCATGCCCCGGTACTTGTCCCGGAATTCCACTGCCCGCTTGTTCGCAATGGCATTGATCAGTTCATTGGTGAACTTTTCGGAGGTAACGTAAACTATCCGGCTGTGGTTGCCGCGTTTCAGGATGTAGTGGCTTATGGCATGCATCAGGTGGGTTTTGCCCAATCCTACTCCGCCGTAAATAAACAGGGGATTATAGGTTTCCGCCGGAGATTCGGCTACTGCCAGGCAGGCTGCATGGGCAAACCGGTTGCTATTGCCCACCACGAAGGTATCAAAGGTGTAGCGGGGGTTGAGGGGGCAGGTTTCCACGGACACAGAAGGCGTTGATTTGCGTATTCTGTTGAGTAGTTTTTCATTGACTTCTTCTGCTGGTAAAAATTGTACTTCAATTTCGTCCCTGGTGATTTCCTGCAGGTAATTTTTAATTATGGATGCGTAGCGGGTGACCAGCCAGTCCCTGTAAAATTGGTTGGGAACCTGGATAAAGAATGTGCTCCGGTGAAACCCCAGGGGGAGTACCGATTCCTGCCAGATCTCATAGGTTTCCGCATCCAGGCGCGGCTGAATATGGGCCAGGAGTTCATCCCAAATCTCGGCGACATGTGTTTTGATCATATGTGGTAACCCCCTGCTTACAGATGTTTGTTAAACTTAAAAAAGCCTCCGCAAGCGATTTTAACGGGGCTTGTCCCTTGGATATTTTTTAGTATAGATATCGACAGCCTTATACCCAACTTTACCCACAACCTGTGGGTAATTTCATCTCCGGCTGCCGGCGATTCAATCATATCAAATTTGCCGGGGCTTATCAACCGATAAAATGGTATCCTGTGGATAATTATGTATGTTGTGGACAGACGATTCCCGCCCGGGCGCCCGGGGGTTTTTTTCTTGACTTGGGAAGGGTTTTTCTTATATAATTACATGTGATGTGTCTGGTTTTTCCAGTCGGGACGGTGGTGAGGAGGTGTGATGATTTGAAGCGCACTTATCAGCCGAAGAACAGGAAGCGTAAAAAGATTCACGGCTTTTTAAAGCGCATGTCCACCAGGGCGGGCCGCAATGTAATTAAGAGGAGAAGGCTGAAGGGAAGAAAGAGACTTACCGCATAAGGCCGCTTGATATCAAGGTGGCCTTTTCGTAATTTGGCCGGATGATTTTGTGAGCGGGATTGGTCTATGGCCATGGAGATTTTAAAAAAGAAAAAAGATTTTCAACGGGTTTACCGGCGAGGTCATTCCGTGGCCAGTAACGTCCTGGTCTTATATTTGTCCCGTAATCGAGGACAGGGCCGGCGTTTTGGTTTTTCCGTAAGTAAAAAAACGGGCAAGGCAGTTGTTCGGAACCGCGTGCGCCGTGTTTTGCGGGAAATCTGCCGTCTCAATGAGGGTTGGTTTCCACAAGATCATGATGTAGTGATTATCGCCCGCAGGGAGGCTGTCGGGAAAAACTTCCATGATCTGGCGGCACAGCTCTACCACTTAACCCGGCGGGCTGCCCGCAAGATGACGCTGAAAGGTTGATCGCCTGTGCGTGCTCTGGTTATCGCCATATTGCGTTTTTACCAGCGTTTTATTTCGCCTTTGAAGCCGCCCAGTTGTCGTTTTTATCCCACATGTTCCGAGTACGCCGTACAGGCCGTGGTTAAATACGGTGTGGTCCGCGGTTTGCTTTTATCCTTGTGGCGTCTTTTCCGTTGCCATCCCCTTTCCCGGGGTGGCTATGATCCGGTTAAATAAGCAAGGAGGGGATGGTTTGTTTCAAGCTCTAGTTGATGGCATGACCGCTCTGTTAAACTGGTTGTACCACCTTACAGAGCTGGCTCATGTAGCCAATTACGGCCTGGCGATAATCCTGTTAACTATTCTCATTAAGGTTATCCTTTACCCTCTATCCGTAAAGCAGATGCGCTCTATGGTGCTCATGCAGCAGCTGGCGCCCAAGGTTAAGGAGATTCAGGATCGTTATCGTAACAAAGATCCACAGAAGATGCAGCAAAAAATTATGGAACTATACCGGGAACATAATGTGAACCCCATGGCCGGATGTTTGCCCCTTTTGATTCAGATGCCCATTTTAATTGCCCTGTATCGTGCGCTTTTACATTTTAATTATGCGGATCCTGCTCATGCCCGGTTTCTGTGGGTTAAAAACTTGAGCCAGGTGGGAGACCCCTATTTTATCCTCCCCCTTTTAGCCGGGTTGACTACCTTTGTTCAATCGCGCATGACCACCAATATGACCGATCCTACCCAGCGCACCATGCTGATCATCATGCCCATCTTTATTGCCTGGATTAGTGCTACCGTGCCTGCAGGCCTGGCTTTATACTGGGTTACTTTCAATGCCGTTGGGATTCTTCAACAGTATTTTGTGAACAGGCATACCCAAGGTTTGAAGGAGGCGCTAAACACCGGTGGAGGGAGTAGAGAAAACCGCTAAAACAGTTGACGAGGCGGTTTCCCTGGCGCTGGCCCAACTGGGAATTTCCCGGGAGGAAGCGGAAATTGAGGTTTTAGAGGAACCTTCGAGAGGTTTTTTGGGCCTGCTGGGTTCACGACCGGCACGGGTCAGGGTAAGGGTTAAAGATACGCCGTCGCGCCGGGCAAAGGAATTGCTCGGCCGGCTTTTAGAGGCCATGAACCTCCCCGTAGACATGGCTATCGAAGAAAAGGAAAATAACGTGTTTATTGATATAGAGGGAAAAGATGTGGGCATACTGATCGGCAGGAGGGGAGAAACCCTTGATGCCCTCCAGTACCTGATAACTCTCTATGTAAATAAGAACCAGCATCAGCGTTGCAAGGTATTTCTTGATGTGGAGGGGTACCGTCGCCGGCGGGAAGAAACTCTGCAGCGTCTGGCTTTAAAGTTGGCCGAAAAAGCCAAACAGCGCGGCCGGAATGTGGTCCTGGAACCAATGACCTCTCACGAGCGCAGGATTATCCATACCGCGCTTCAGGGAAGGGACGATATCTTTACCTATAGCGAGGGCGAAGAGCCTTACCGCAAAATTATCATCTCCCCGAAAAAATAGTCAATTTATTTCCCGCAGACCCAGCCGGTTTAAGCCGGGCTGGGTTTTTTCAAATGGTGGTGTTGACTGGTGTTGGATGATACCATTGCTGCCATTGCCACTCCTCTTGGCGAGGGGGCCATCGGAATCGTGCGTGTTTCCGGCCCCGAGGCCGTGCCCATTGCAGAAAAATTGTTTGTCAGCCGCACGGGTGTGGATTGGCGGAAACTGGGCAGCCACCGTTTGTTTTACGGTTTGGTGGTGGATCCGGCCACCGGTCGGCCAGTGGATGAAGTTTTGCTGGGTGTGATGTATGCCCCCCGCACTTTTACCCGGGAAGACGTGGTGGAATTTAACTGCCACGGGGGCATCGTTCCTCTCCGGCGAATCCTGGAACTGGTACTGCAGCACGGCGCCAGGCTGGCCGAGCCCGGCGAATTTACCCGGCGGGCCTTTTTAAACGGACGCTTGGACCTGGCCCAGGCAGAGTCTGTTCTGGATATTATCCGAGCGAAAACGGAGGCTGGCCTTGCGGTGGCCATGTCTTTGCTGGCTGGTGAGCTCTCCTCCCGGGTACGTACCTTCCAGGACCGGTTGCTGGGCCTGGTGGCTCAGGTGGAGGCCAGCATTGATTTTCCTGAAGAGGGGATTGAAGAAGCCACCCGTGAGGATATGGTAGAATCGGTACGCGCTATCATGGGCGATTTGGAGGAACTCCTCCGGCAGGCCCGGTACGGCAAGGTTTACCGGGAGGGGTTGCGCACGGTCATTGTGGGCCGTCCCAATGTGGGTAAATCCTCCCTGCTTAACTCCCTACTGCGGGAAAAGCGGGCCATTGTCACCGAGATCCCCGGGACCACCAGGGATATCATCGAGGAAGTGGTGAATATCCGGGGCATACCCGTTCGCCTGGCCGACACGGCGGGCTTGCGGAAAACCGACGACGTTGTGGAAAGGATCGGCGTGGAGCGTTCACGGGACCTGGTGAAAATGGCTGACCTGGTTCTGGTGGTTCTGGACGCCAGCACGGGGTTAACGCCCGATGACCGCTCCATCCTTGAGCTGGTGCGGGAGCAACCGGGGATCATTTTGGTGAATAAGAGCGATATTGGCGACGGCGAGGCTCTGGCGCGGCAGGTGACCTCGCTTTTCCCGGACAAGCCTGTGCAGGTTATTTCGGTAAAGACCGGCCAGGGGCTGGCTCATGTGGAGGAGGCCATTGAACGGATGATTCTCGGCGGTCAGGCGGTGGCCTCACAGCTGCCCCTGGTCAGCCATGTGCGTCACAAACAGGCCCTGGCCCGTTGCTACGAACACCTGCAGGAGGTGCTCCGTGCTTTGTCCGCCGGTGAAAACCTGGATCTGGTAGCCATTGATTTAAGAGCGGCCTGGGAGGCTCTGGGTGAAATTACCGGTACCACGGTTGCCGATGATATCGTTGATCGTATTTTCCAGGACTTCTGCATCGGAAAGTGAGGTCTTGCTTTCGTGGAATACGTGGCGGGAAAATATGATGTGATCGTCGTAGGGGCAGGCCATGCCGGTTGCGAGGCGGCCCTGGCCGCGGCCCGCATGGGCTGCCGCACTCTGGTGCTCACGTTAAATTTAGATAATGTGGCGTTGATGCCCTGCAATCCGGCCGTAGGTGGCCCGGCCAAGGCCCAATTGGTGCGGGAGGTGGATGCCCTGGGGGGCGAGATTGGCCTCAATACCGACCGCACGGCCATCCAGATGCGCCTGTTGAATACCGCAAAGGGACCGGCAGTGCGGGCCCTGCGGGCTCAGGCCGACAAGAAGCGATACCACTGGAGTATGAGGAAAGTTTTAGAAAGTCAGGAGCATCTGGACGTAAAGCAGGTTCTGGTGGAGCGTTTGCTGGTCAGGGGCGATTGCGTGGAAGGGGTTGTGGGAACAACCGGCGCCAAGTTCCTGGCCCCGGTGGTGATCCTTACCACCGGGACATATTTGAACGGCCGGATCATTATCGGCGACCTGGCCTATACAGGCGGTCCCAACGGCCAGTTTGCCGCCGTAGGATTGTCCGATTCTTTGCGGGAACTGGGTTTGGAACTGGGACGGTTTAAGACGGGCACTCCCGCAAGGGTGGACCGGCGGACCATAGATTTTAGTAAGCTGACCATCCAGCCGGGGGATGACCGTCTGCTAAATTTTTCCTTTGTTTCCCCCGTAACCCACCGGGAACAGGTGCCCTGCTGGCTTACCTATACCACTGCGGAAACCCATCGTATTATCCGAGAAAACCTGCACCGTTCTCCCCTGTTCAGCGGTTTCATCAAAGGGACGGGACCCCGCTATTGCCCGTCCATTGAAGACAAGGTGGTGCGTTTTGCCCACCGCGAGAGCCACCAGGTGTTCATCGAGCCTGAAGGCCTGGATACGGTGGAGATGTATGTGCAGGGTATGAGCACCAGCCTTCCTGAGGATGTCCAGCTGGCCATGCTGCGATCCCTGCCCGGCCTCGAAAAAGTTGAGATAATGCGCCCGGGCTATGCCATCGAGTACGATTACCTCATTCCCACCCAGTTAAAGCTTTCCTTGGAATGTAAGAACATCCGAGGCTTGTTCAGTGCCGGGCAAATTAACGGCACTTCAGGGTACGAGGAGGCGGCTGCTCAGGGCATTATTGCGGGCATTAATGCTGCCCGATTCATCCAGGATAAGGACCCTTTGATCCTGTCCCGGTCCGAGGCCTATATTGGCGTGCTGATCGACGACCTGGTCACCAAGGGCACAAACGAGCCGTACCGCATGCTTACCTCCCGGGCCGAATACCGGTTGCTCCTGCGCCAGGATAACGCGGATCTGCGGCTCACGGAAAAGGGTTACGAGGTGGGACTGGTCACTCCCGAACGGTACCGGGTCTTTGAAAAGAGGCGGCGTATGATTAAGGAAGAGGTTGACCGTTTGCGCCGCACCATGGTCACGGTGGATGAAAAGGTGCAGGCCGTGCTAGAAAATGCTGGTAGCTCATCACTGCAACAGCCCTCTTCTCTGGCCGCGTTGTTGCGCCGGCCCGAGATTACTTACCAGCACATTAAGGAAATCGATCCAGAAGTTCCCGGGCTCCCTGAGGATGTGGAAGAAGAAGTGGAGATCCAGATTAAGTATGAAGGTTACATTAAAAAGCAGCAGGCTCAGGTAGACCGGTTCGAAAAACTGGAGAACCGGCGCATTCCCGATGATATAGATTATAGCGCCATCAAGGGGCTATCTACCGAGGCAAAGCAAAAGCTGGAGCAAATTCGCCCCCGCTCCATTGGCCAGGCGAGCCGTATATCGGGGGTCAATCCCGCCGATATTGCCGTGCTCCTGGTGTACCTGGAGAGCCGCCACCGGGCGCAAAAGACAGAAGAAGGAAAAGGAGTAAATGTACAGTAGTGCCGTTTTGTTAACTAAGGCACTGCGTTGGCAAGAGTGAATGCTGGTGACGTCCGTCATCGAGAAGCGTCCTGTAGGGCCGGCCTTTACCCGGAGGATGAAATGGCCTCAGTTTTGCACAATATTGTATACTAACGGTGGATTGTCGGCGACTGGTTTTCTATGTGCCTGTGGCTTAAGGGGGTAATACTAATTGCATGAATTTAAGAGAATATTGCTAGCCGCCGCTGCCGCTTTGGGCCTGCCCATGACGGAAGCCATGTGCGACCGTTTTTTTCTTTATTACCGTTTGCTGATCGAATGGAACGAAAAGTTTAATTTGACCTCTCTGGTGGATCTCCGGGACGTAGTCGTAAAACATTTTATTGATTCTTTGACCTGCCTGCTGATCTACAACCCCGTCGCTGGTGCTCGCCTTATTGATATTGGCGCCGGTGCAGGTTTTCCTGGTTTGCCGGTGAAAATTGTGTGCGAGGACCTGCGCTGCACCCTGATTGAATCTTCGGCTAAAAAAGCTGTTTTTTTGCGCCATGTGACTGCATCTTTGGATCTGGCAGATGTGGAGGTAGCTTGCGGCCGTGCCGAGGAACTGGCCCACCGTGTTTGTTACCGGGCTTGCTTTGATCTAGCCCTGGCCAGGGCGGTAGCTCCGCTGCCCGTGCTTCTCGAATATGCACTTCCTTTTTTAAAAATTGGCGGCTTTTTTATTGCACTTAAAGGCCCGGCGGTGCATGAGGAGCTGCCCGCCTGCGGGAATGCCTTGAATGTTCTGGGTGGTAGTGTAAAAGAGGTCAAAACAGTTTTTTTGCCTATAACAGGTGACATGAGGAAACTGGTTGTAGTTGAAAAGACAGGACCTACCCCGGCAAAATATCCACGCCGACCGGGCGTCCCGCAGCGCCGTCCGTTGTAGGCTTTTCCTGTGGTAGATTATTTTACAAAAAAGTTTTTTACCATACATAAATTATAAAAAGGCAGGGCAATATATCTCTGGAGGTGAGAGTTCTTTGGCACAGCAAATTAAATGTTCAGTTTCGGAGTGCCAGTTCAATAGCGATTTGGTTTGCGGCGCTCCGATGATTCAGGTTGACCGTAATGGTGTTAGTAAAGCCAATCATTCTCCCCAGACCAAATGTGAAACTTTTAAGCCTCGTAGTTAATGCTGGAAAATGGCCGCTGTTTTAGATGGCGGCCATTTTCTTTGCAGGAACAGCTGCTCGTTTTGTTGAATATTTGCCCACATGAACCAGTTGAAGGAGTGGTTACCATTGGGAAAGACCATTGCCATTGCCAATCAAAAAGGAGGTGTTGGCAAGACAACTACGGCAGTAAATCTGGCGGCATGGCTTTCCCTTATGGGAAAACAGGTCCTTTTGGTGGATATTGATCCCCAGGGTAATGCCACCAGCGGCTTGGGCATTGATAAAGACCAGCTGGATTCTTGCATTTACGATGTAATCATTGGAGGAAGAGAATTGTCCAGTGTGGTTGTAGACTCCTCCGTTCCCGGTTTAAAGGTGATCCCGGCCACCATTGAGCTGGCCGGAGCCGAAATTGAGCTGGTTTCCATGGTCGATCGGGAGCGCGTCCTGCGTAAGGCATTACAACCCGTTCAGGAAAAATTTGATTATATTTTTGTGGATTGTCCTCCCTCCCTTGGATTACTTACTTTGAATGCTTTGGCAGCCGCCAATTCGGTTTTAATTCCCATACAATGCGAATACTATGCTCTCGAGGGGGTTGGTCAGTTAATGAATACCATTCATCTGGTTCAAAAGCGTTTAAACCCCCGGTTGGAGCTGGAAGGAATATTGTTGACCATGTTTGATGGGAGGACCAACCTGAGTATACAGGTGGTAGAGGAAGTTAAAAAATTTTTTCCCGGCCAGGTTTACAGAACCATAATTCCTCGTAATGTTCGCTTGAGTGAGGCCCCCAGTCACGGACAGCCGATCATGATTTACGATCGCCGTTCCCGGGGGTCGGAGGTTTATCATGAGCTGGCTAAGGAAGTGATGGGCATTGAGTAAGAAACGCGGTCTTGGCAGAGGGCTGGGCGCTTTAATTCCTGTGGTGCAATCCGAAGGTGAGGGTTCGCTCCAGGAGATCCGGGTTGACGAAGTGCAGCCGAACCCCCGCCAGCCCCGCCAGGCCATTGACCAGGAAAAAATTCAAGAGCTTGCGCTTTCCATACAGGAGCATGGCGTTGTACAGCCCATTGTGGTCCGGCCGGTTCCGGGTGGCAAGTATGAAATCATTGCTGGTGAGCGTCGCTGGCGGGCCTGCCGTGTGCTGGGTCTGGAGTTTATCCCGGCCATCATCAGGGATTACGACGACCTGGAGGCTTCGGCCATTTCTTTGATTGAAAATGTGCAGCGAGAAGACTTGAACCCTCTGGAAGAAGCTGTGGCTTACCGCCGGTTGATTGATGAGTTTGGGCTTACCCAGGAAGATATCGCCAGGCTGGTGGCAAAGAGCCGTTCATTTATCGCCAACACTTTGCGTTTGCTGAGTTTGCCCCCTGAAGTTCAGGATATGCTCAGTGCGGGTTTGCTTACGGCTGGCCACGCCCGGGCCATCCTTTCCCTGGACGATGCGGCCACGCAAATTGCCGCCGCCCGTGAAGTGGTTACCGGTGGGTTAAATGTCCGTGAAACCGAGGAACTTATCCGCCGTTTTACCGGCAGAGATGGTAAAAATCATGCGCCTGCACAAAAACAGGCCTCTCCTTCTTCCCGAAGTAAGGATGAGGAATTGGTATCTATGGAAGATATGCTTGGTGGTGCCCTGGGAACAAGAGTGCGTATTCATTCCCGCCGGGGTGGCCGGGGAGTTATTGAAATTGCCTTTGAGAGCCGGGCACAGCTGGAGGAAATTGTTAATCTTCTTATGAATTAAATATTAGGTATTGTCGCAAAACCAGAAACGAAACGAGCGGCGGTTGTCTCTTAAGGAGCGACCCAGCACCACCATCACAAAGGCCTCGTTAGAATAGCTATTAAGCGCATGTGACCAGGGTACTCATAAAGGGAGTACCCTACCAGTGAGTGCTGGGCCGTCCCGGTTACTTATGCGACAGTATCTATTAAAGGTTTAAAAATGTTTCACGTGTTACATGACGGTGAAACAACAATATGGAGGGCTGGGTATGGATGATTTTAAACTGGGTTTTTTACTCGGACTGCTGGTGGGAGAGGGCCATTTTGGCGGTGACGGCAGGCAACCACAGATAACCCTGCGCATGCATGCGCGGCACCACCGCCTTTTTGAGTGGCTGACTGAAAACGTTCCGGGCTCGCGCCTGTACGGCCCGTATACCCATGGCGGCCGCAACTACTACCAGTGGATGCTCAGGGGCGAAAGCTTGAGAAAAATATTACCCCTTCTTGATGCGCTCCCAATTGCTGAAATTTCTCCAGTTACCCATGCCCGTTATGAAAAGATGAAGGCGGATTACGGCCTTTCCAGTGAAAGAAAAACAAAAAAAATAAAAAATACTTCTAAGGAGACACCCATGACACATCCAGCACCACCAACAGCAGATGATGATCCGGCGCCAAATAGGCTGCTTTCACCCGACCTGCCTCATGGGGCCTGCAATTGATTAAAAAACTCAATTTACAGAGATTTTACGTTTGATTACCACCGAATTTAAGCATACTCAGATTAGTGAATGAGCGACAGCTCCAGGATAGTAAAAAGGTGGTGATAACCCCATGGTTTTTGCCGACCGTGTTGAGGCGGGAAAAAAGTTAGCCATGGAATTGGCAGGTACCTGCAAGCAAAACGGTGTGGTGCTGGCTATACCCCGGGGCGGGGTGGTGGTGGGGGCGGAAATCGCCCGCATTCTGGGTATGACCCTGGACGTGATTATTCCAAGGAAAATTGGAGCGCCTCATAATCCGGAGGTGGCCATCGGAGCGGTGACCCAGGACGGCATAACATTCTTTAATAAACCACTACTTAATTTTCTAGAGCTGGAGGAAAAAGACCTGGCCAGGATGGTGGAACGAGAAAAAAGAGAAATTGAAAGACGTATGCTCTTGTATCGGGGCCAGATGGAGTACCCGGATTACAGCGGGCGGTGCATTATCGTTGTTGATGACGGCATTGCCACCGGCTACACGGTGAAGGCCGCCCTGCGCTGGATCCGGCAAAAATTTAAGCCGCAGAAGCTCATTTTGGCCGTTCCGGTGGCGCCGCAGGATACCCTGGACCGGCTGGAAGATGAGGTGGACCAGTTGGTGGTGCTGGAAACTCCGGATGATTTTTACGCCGTGGGACAGTTTTACCTTGATTTCAGCCAGACCACCGACCAGGAAGTGATCCAAATATTAAAAGAAAGAACGGCTCAACAGGCGTAAATCTTCGGCTCTTTCCCCCGCCTCACGGGCAAAGAAAGCAAAAGACGGGAACTTTACAACGGGGTGAGTTAAAAAAACACCTCCCGGTCATACTAACAGGGAACGGGAGGTGCATTTATGTGGCCAAAAAAATTGCCGTGGAAGAAAATTTGACGGGGTTGAGGGAGCTCCTAAGAGAGCAAGGTTATACGGTGGTAAACCCCGGCAGCGATGAAAATGTCCTGGCCATGGTAGTTACAGGGCTGGACAATAACGCCATGAACATGCAGGACATTACCACAAAGGTGCCGGTAATTGATGCGGCCGGGAAAACACCGGAACAGGTTTTAGCTCGCATCAAAGAACTGTAATAGAACGAGAAACCCGGGTTCAAATTTCCCGGGTTTCCCTTTTCGTACAGAGGGCTATGGTGTGCAATACCCCCTGTGCGATAACTTCGGCCATACGCATAACCAGATTCAACCTGGTGTTCTGCAGGACCAGGTACTCCATAAAACCGCCCACGTTAACAATGCCGGTGATGTGAATCTCACCAACTGGAGGCAGCTTTTTGTTTACCCCGGCTCCCGGATGAAGGGCGCCATCCCCGATGGTAACAAAGCCGACGCTGTCCACACTGCCCAGTGAGGCATCCACGGCGATCACCAGGGGATTCTGATGCACGCGGTAAATTTCATCCAGCTTTTCCTGCAAGTTGCTAGCATGAACAGGCTGGTCCAGCGTGCCGTAAACGGTGAAAAAATCCTGGTTGCTAGAGGCCAGCCTGGTGCCTACCAGCGGACCAAGACAGTCACCTGTGGACCGGTCGGTGCCAATGCACAACAAAACCAGAGGCTGGCCGGACAGTCCGCCGCATCGCTCCAGGCGGGTAAAAAGATCGTAGCCAAATTTTTTGGCCGCCATGGGGTCTTCTATATGAACCCTTGTCTTTCCGCCAGCCATGAAGTCTTGTATTTCCTGGGCCTTGTCAATCATCTTGGATTCCCCCTGATTTGCCAATAACTAGTATATTTATTTCCCCCCGGGTCCGGTATTATTCCTGGGAAGTTAATTTTGGGTCAAACTGTCACCTCCGCTGCATAGGAATGAAAAAGGGGGTGGTGGACTTGCCGGGTAGCGGTGGGTTCCGGCAATGGTTTCAGGTTAGCGCCCTTTATGTCGGCACGGTGATTGGAGCCGGGTTTGCGTCCGGCCAGGAGATCACGCAGTTCTTTATTATTTTTGGAGAAAAAGGGCTCTGGGGCGTCAGTTTGGCCACGCTGCTCTTTGGGGTGCTGGGGTTTTTATTAATGACTTTCACTACGGCAGTCAGGTGCAGCAGCTATGTAGAACTGCTACCGCTCTTGATGGGGCGTAAGATCGCCCGGTTGGTGGACTGGCTGAGCCTGGCCATGCTGCCGGGAGGACTGGTCGTGATGCTGGCGGGCAGCGGCGCTTTATTCAATGAACAATTCGGCCTGCCTACGGAAGCGGGAACAATGCTAGCCGCGCTGATCACGGCTCTGGTTATTTTAGGCGGGCTGGAAGGGGTACTCTTATCCAACATGATCCTTGTGCCGGTGAAAGTATGCATTATCGCCCTGGTTTGCCTCCTGGCCGTCATTCACCACGGCGGGTGGCCCGAAATTACAAAGGCAGGCCAGCCACTGACAGGCACGGACCGTCACTGGCTCTGGTCAAGCGTGCTTTACGTTTCCTATAACATGGTCGTACCGCTGGCCGTATTATCTTCCCTGGGGCGCAACGTGGAACAAAGGCCGGGGGTTTTGGGCGGGGTTACCGGAGGGATTGCCTTGGGCAGCACGGCTGTCCTGGTCACCCTGGCGGGGCTGATTTATTATCCCCAGATCACTCGCTACCAGGTGCCACTTTTATGCATTGCGGGCGGACTGGGAGAAGGCTGGCGACACGGCTTGGGGGTGTTGATCTGGCTGGCTATTATAACCACTGCTATTGCCGACGCCCATGGCTTTGCCAGCCGCCTGGCACCCGGCGGAGGTATACCCTACCGCCTGGTGGGCCTGGGGACAATTTTGCTCTCCCTTCCCCTGGCCAGGATGGATTTTACCCTGCTGGTGCAATTACTGTATCCGCTATTTGGTTACGCCGGCCTGGTGATCATGGCCGGCCTCTTAATCGCGCCCTTCCGGTTAAAGTTGTACTTCAGGGATTGGAAATAGGAAGGAATCGGGCCACTGATGCGAGAAAAGAGAAGGAAAAGAAAACAAAGAAAGGGCGGTATGGGTGGGTGAACTGGCTAGATTTAGTCCTGCTATGGATAATTGCCTGGTCAACATGGCGAGGTATGCAAACCGGGTTGGTGGCCGGCCTTGCCCGGCTGTGTGGCCTGCTGGTTGGCCTGGTTCTGGCCAGGGAATTTCAAGCTCCTCTGGCGGCATACATCAGCCGGCAATGGCCCCTGGAGCAATGGCTTAATTCCTGGATTGCCTCCCCTGCCATTGGCTTGGCTCCCGGTTCCCTGACGGGATGGAACCGGTATCTGGCCCAGGGCCTGCTCGAAGTACTGTCATTTGTGGTCATTCTGCTGGTGGCGGCTCGCCTGATCGGATGGCTGGGGCAAATATTGGCCGGGGCAGCCAGGTTCAGCTTGCTCGGTCCTGTGGACCGGGCAGGCGGACTAGTTCTGGGTATTGTCCGGGGGGTATTGGCAGCAGGCGTATTATTAGCTGTGATCCTTGCCTTGAAAAATGCGGCCGGAACCTGGCTTCCCGGCGAACCCATACCCTGGCTTGCCCGGGCAGTGGAGGGTTCCCGCCTGATCCAATGGCTAGATCCGATTGTTGAAGAGTTGCAACAGCTCGTCCCTCTTCTGGTAAGTCGCTATACTAAAAACGGCACATGAAATGCTAAACTACCGTCAGCGGGGAAATAATACCCTCGGTAATTACATCAACAGGGGGAGTGGAAAAATGACCCAAAACATGGGGAATCAATCCGGCACCACGCCGGTTTGGGCAAAGCTGAATGGCCCGGAACAGGAGGCAGTGATGAACCTGGCGGAAGAGTATCGGCAGTTCATCTCCGCGGCCAAGACGGAACGGGAAACCATAGACCTGGCAGTTGCAACCGCCGGGGATAAGGGATTTGTTCTGCTGGAACAAAGGAGCGTCCTAGAACCGGGGGATCGGGTCTTTGCCACCTGGCGGGGCAAGTGCATGGCCATGGCTGTAATAGGTAGCGAACCCGTGGAAAAGGGTGTGAACGTTGTGGCTTCCCACGTGGACAGCCCCCGCCTGGATTTAAAACCCCGGCCGCTTTACGAGGAGGCGGACCTGGCCCTGTTCAAAACCCACTATTATGGAGGAATAAAAAAATACCACTGGGTTGGTATTCCCCTGGCGCTGCACGGGGTAGCGGTAAAGGAAGACGGGCAACTGGTTAAAGTGGTCATCGGGGAAAAGGAAACAGACCCCGTCTTCACCATAGCCGACCTGCTTCCCCACTTGGCCAGGGAGCAAATGGAGAAGAAAATGAACGAAGGGATCAGCGGCGAGGGGTTGAGCCTTCTGGTAGGAGGTTTCCCGGTAGACGACGGGGAAGTGAAGGAAAAAATTAAACATACTGTGCTCGATTATCTGAACCGGGAGTTCGGGTTACAGGAGGAAGATCTTATCAGCGCTGAAATTGAGGCCGTACCGGCCTGGCCGGCCCGGGACGTTGGTCTGGACGGAAGCATGATTGGGGCCTACGGACAAGATGACCGGGTGAGCGTATTTACCACCTTGAAGGCCATAGTGGACTTGCCTGCCCCGTCGAAGACGGCGGTGGCCCTTTTCGTAGATAAAGAGGAAATCGGCAGTGTGGGTAACACCGGGATGTACTCGGCCTTTTTTACCAATTTTGTAGCCGAGCTGACTGCCCGGATCGTTCCACGGTACAGCGAACTGGTTCTGCGGCGGATCCTGGCCAACTCCCGGGCCCTTTCAGCCGATGTGAATGCCGGGCTTGACCCCAATTACCCCGAGGTGATGGATAAGCTGAATACCGCCCGGCTGGGGCACGGGCTGGTTTTGACCAAATACACGGGCTCCGGGGGTAAAAAGGGGGCCAGCGACGCCCACGCGGAGTTCATGAGCCTGGTGCGCCGGCTGTTTAACCGCCACGGTGTGGCCTGGCAGAGCGGGCTTTTAGGCAAAGTAGATCAAGGGGGTGGCGGCACCATTGCCTACCTGCTGGCCCTACACGGCATGGATGTGGTGGACTGCGGGGTTCCCCTTTTGGGTATGCATTCACCCTTTGAGGTGGCCCACAAGGTGGACATATACATGGCGTACCGGGGATACCGGGCCTTTTATGAGGGCTAGAGGCGGAGGGTTGAACTGATGGAGGGCATTTGGGGATCAGCGTTGATTCAGGTGGCCGTGGCCCAGCTGATGGCCGTAGATTGGAGCAAAGTTTTCGGTACGGGGATTAAAATTCTGCTCATCCTCGTGCTGGCTTTCATAATCATGCGCCTGGGCGACGCGGCGGTAGAACGTTTTTTCAACAACTGGAACAAGCTTGGCCCGGTTGACAGCAGGCGGGCACAGACTCTGCGCACCCTGCTGAGAAGCGGCCTTCATTACACCGTCTACTTTATCGCCATGGTTACCATTTTGAACCTCTTCGGGGTGCGGGTAGAAGCCATCCTGGCCGGGGCCGGCGTGGTGGGCCTGGCCGTCGGCTTTGGCGCCCAGAACCTGGTCCGGGACGTGATTACCGGGTTTTTTATTCTGCTGGAGGACCAGTTTGCCGTGGGCGATTACATTACCGCAGCCGGGGTAAGCGGTACTGTAGAAGAGATGGGATTGCGGGTGACCCGCCTGCGGGATTTCGGTGGGGAACTACACATCATCCCCAACGGCCAAATTACCCAGGTCACCAATCACAGCCGGGGCAACATGCGGGCGCTGGTAGAAGTAGGTGTGGCCTACGAGGAAAACCTGGACCGGGCTATTGACGTCCTGCAAAAGGTCTGTGAGCAGGCCGCACGGGATATGGCTGACATCATTGCCGAAGGGCCCCACGTTCTAGGGGTGGTAAACTTCGGTCAATCAGATGTGGTAATCAGGATCATTGCCTACACCAAACCCATGCAGCAGTGGTATGTGGAGCGGGAGCTGAGGCGCCGGATCAAAGAAACCTTTGACCGGGAAGGCATCGAAATACCTTATCCCAGGCGGGTGGTGATGACCATGAGCGGGGGTGCAAGGAGTGATCAGGTTTCAGGTTGGTGATGTGGTGAGAACGCGCAAGCCCCACCCCTGCGGGGGTGATCAATGGGAAGTAATGCGCACCGGGATCGATTTTCGCATCAGGTGCCTCACCTGCGGGCGGGTGGTCATGATCCCCCGGCCGAAGTTCGAAAAAAGCGTGCGGGCAATTGTGCGCCCGGGCCGGGATGATAATCAAACAGACAAATGATGGGTTTAATATAAAATGACCGCCGTTTTGCACGAAGCGAGCGACCTTGAGCTGAGCAGGTGCCAAACTTAGCGAGACCGAGGGTGGAGACGGGGCCGAGGGCATGGATGCCGGGAATGGAGGTTGGAAAAAATTTGCCGGGAACCCCGCCGGAGCCCGAGGTCGAGCGCTAGTTTGGCCTGCGAGGCGAACGGAGCGAGCGCGTGCAAACGGCAGGCAAGTATTTTTTCAGGGCAGAGTCACCTACTGGATCTTGACACGGACGAATAGCAGCAGGTTGTTGCCATTTGGACATTATTATGCTATAATCTGGAGGTCAAATTTTTAACGTTATCCGCCCTGCTCTACCCCCAGGAGGGTAGGGCCAGCAGTCCAAAGGGAGGAGGTGTGTTCAGTGCGCAGCTATGAATGTGTTTTCATTCTGCGCCCGGATCTTGACGATGAAAGGGCCGGCGAGGTGGCGGAAAAGTTCAAATCCCTCGTGGAAAACCACGGCGGGGAAGTCACCAAGCTGGAAAAATGGGGCAAACGTCGCCTGGCCTACGAAATTGCCCATACCCGGGAAGGCCTGTACATGATCATGCATTTCAATGCCGCTCCGGAAGTAGCCCAGGAACTGGACCGGGTGCTCAAGATCACGGAAGACGTGCTGCGTCACATCATTGTGCGCCAAGCGGCTTAAAAAGAAAAAAATCTCCCGACAAACCGACCGGTTATGAAAGCCGGCCTGCCCTGCCGGGGAGAGATTAAACCCGAGGCGGTGGAAAGATGCTCAATAAGATCATTCTAATCGGGCGCCTGGTTAAGGAACCCGAACTGCGGTACACGCCCAACGGTGCGGCGGTGGCCAGATTTACCTTAGCGGTGGACCGTCCCTTTGCCAACCGGCAGGGGGAGCGGGAGACTGATTTTATTGACATCGTGGTCTGGCAGAAGCAGGCGGAAGTTTGTGCTCAATACCTGGGCAAAGGTCGGCTGGTGGCCGTAGAAGGCCGCCTGCAGATCCGCTCCTACGACGACAGCCAGGGGATACGGCGCAAGGCGGCCGAAGTAGTGGCCGAACAGGTGCGCTTCCTGGACCGGCCCCGGGAGGGTCAGGCTGCTGCGGGTGCCGGGGGCCATGATTTTGGTTTGGCTGATAGCGGATACAGTGAGGTTAATTTCAGCGAGGACGACATACCCTTCTAGCTACTACCTGAACACCTGGGGAATGGTTGTTCCGTAAGGGGGGACGGTCGAGCCCCCAGGTTTAGGAATAAATATATTGCCATGCGGTAAGGGGTGACTCAATTGGCCAAAAGGGAAAGGGGACGCCGGGGCAAGAAACGAATCTGCAACTTCTGTGTAGATAAAATAGACATTATCGATTATAAAGACGTACCCCGGCTGAAAAAATACATTACCGAGCGGGGTAAGATTTTACCACGGCGCATATCCGGAAACTGCGCCCGGCACCAGCGGATGCTGACCGTGGCCATTAAAAGGGCGCGGAACATAGCCCTCCTGCCATTTACAGCCGAGTAAAACACGAAGGGGAACTTGCCGGTTCCCCTTAATTTTTTTACACCATCATTTTGTTCTGCCGTCAGGGTTTGGTTCCTCGGTTATCAAAGGATCCCTGTCTTAAAATTCCCTACCAGCGGGGCCATCAAATAACAAGCCCGGAGTGATTGAAGGGGGCAGGAAAACCAGGGCCGTCTCGCGAAATATGTTCAGGATCATGTGAAGGGGGGCAGTCCATGTTCGGACCCCGTCACCATCAGGATACGGATATTGCCAAAAACATACGGGTAATTGAGTGGTTGAAGGCGGATTTGCTGGCTTCTCTATCTGCTTTGTTTAAAGCCATGCTGCGGGGCAATGAAGAACGGCTCATGGATGCCTTTAGCAGCATTATTATTACCTGTTACGTACTGGGGCGGCGGCTGGGGATTAGCTTTACCCGGATGGAACTCAAGCTGGAGTCCAAACTGCGCCAGGGTATCGAAGAAGGACACGAAATGGAACGGTGGTACGGAGATCTATCCGCCCTGCTGGCCCACCTGGTGGAAAAAAAGAGGTGATCCCTTGGGTTCCCGGTTGCACCATGATGCCCTGGTGGAGGGGGCGATTTTTGCCGGCCTGACGGTGGTCATCGCCCTCCCCGGTTTATTTATACCACCACTGTTTCTTTTGAGCAATCTCATCACCCCCTTGCCCCTGGCCCTGCTTGTACGGAGACGGGACCTCAAAACCGGTGCCCTGGCCTTGGTGGTGGCGGCGGCGCTTTTATACGTGCTTTACGGGCGGCCGGTCACCGTGCTGATAATGGTTATCCAGCTGGGCCCGCTGGGCCTTTTACTGGGGCTGCTTTTTAAAAACCATGTACGGGCCGGGCTTGCGGTAGCTACAGCCGCCGTGGTGGCGGCCGGATTGAGCCTGGTCACCCTGGTTCTGGGTTTTTGTATTACCGGCATCAATCCCCTGGCCATCGGACCCCAGATGCAACAGGGCGCAGAACATCTCCTCGAGTGGTACCGCCAGCACGGCTTTATCGAGCCGGGAATGGAAGAGGAGCTGCGCCGCCTGCTCCTGGAAATGATGCAATTGGCCGTTCTTTTACTACCGGCCAACCTGGTCATCTGGTCACTGGTTTCCACTTTCATCACCTATTACCTGGGGCAGGTGGTTTTCCGGCGCCTGGGATACGTGATCGCGCCCCTGCCTCCATTCAGGCAATGGCAATTTCCCTGGTATCTTGTGTGGATCTTGATCCTGGGGCTGGCCTTTTTCATGGGGGGTGATGCTCTGGAGAAGCAAGTTCTTTCCGCTATCGGAAAGAACCTTTTATACACCGGGGCCTTTCTTTACCTGGTTCTGGGGTTGGCTGTGGTCAGCTTTTATTTTGCCCGCTGGCAGCTCTCCAGGGCGGTAAAAATCCTGCTGACCGTGGCTTTGCTGCTGTACTGGCCCTTTGCAGTCCTCATGCTGATTACCCTGGGTCTACTGGATTCCCTTGTAAATATCAGGCACTCGGCGCATCACCGCGAAAAGGGAGGCGATGATAAGTGAAGGTCATTTTACTGGAAGACGTGAAGAATCTCGGTACCAGGGGTACCGTGGTGAATGTGAGCGACGGCTACGCCAGAAATTTTCTCATACCCCGGCGTCTTGCGGTAGAGGCCTCTCCGGGGAGAATGAAGGAGCTGGCCCAGCAAAAGGCCGCCGAGGCAAAGAAGCGGGAAGAGGCCGAAGCCCGAGCCAGGGACCTGGCCGCCCGGCTGGACGGGCTAACGGTGGAGATTAAGGCCAGGGTCGGCGAGGGCGGCCGGTTGTTTGGCGCGGTAAGCAGCAAGGACATCGCCGAGGCCCTGGAACGGCAGCACCAGATTGCCGTAGACAAGAAAAAGATCCTGCTCAAGGAACCCATCAAACAGCTGGGTGAACAAACCCTGGTGGTTAAACTTCACCCCAACGTACAGGCACAGGTCAAGGTAGCAGTGGTTCCCGCAGAATAATGGCAAATATTTCAGTAAAACCGTTATGAGGAGGATGCGGCGCTGTCCGGAGCGAACGACTTGCGAAACGCCGGTAACAGCACCCGGTGAACCCAGCACTCACCGGCAAAGATGCTCATTCCAAGGCAAATGCAAAAGGGAGTAGAAAATTTGACCTCCGCCGTATAGCTTATTCAGTGAGTGCTGGGCCGCATCCAACCGGGTTCACTGAATATTTACGAATAATGCAGCAAGGCACGTAGAAAGGAGAAACCGGGGCAATGAAAGTTTTTTTGCATAAATTCAAAGGCAGCAAGGAAGAACCCGGTACCAAGCTCAAGGGAGTGGAACAACTTCGCCGTCAGGTAAACGCCCTCTATGGCCTGGTGGCCAACATCTATGGTTCGGATAAACTGGTTTTGCGGGCCGGGAAACTAAATGTCCTGCATTTGATGCGCTCAGAACACCTGGAGGACAGGGTTCTGGCCCTTCAGAAACTGGTGTTTGAAGATCCCACCCTGGATACCGCGCCCGGCATAGAGGAGGTTCCGGCCATTTTAGAACAGATTGAAGATGAGATTGCGGATATCCTGGCCCGGCGCACGGTGGAAGATGAACTGGAAAAAAGAGTCAGTGAAAAGTTGCAGCAACGGCACGAAGAGTATGTAAAAGAAATTAAAATGCAGGTGCTCAAGGAAAATAGCGGCCCGGAAAACGCCCAGACTCTGAAAAAACTGGCCATACTGGAAAAGCTGGAGCAAAAGAAACTGGCCCGCTCAGCCATGGAAGTGCTCCGCCCGAGGAATTTTTCAGAACTGGTGGGCCAGGGAAGAGCTGTGAAGGCGCTGCTGGCTAAACTGGCCTCCCCCTTTCCCCAGCACATTATTTTGTATGGGCCGCCCGGGGTGGGTAAAACTACCGCTGCCCGGCTGGCTCTGGAAGCGGCCAAGAACATCACCGGCTCCCCCTTTGCCAAGGATGCTCCTTTTGTGGAGGTAAACGGCACCGCCCTGCGGTGGGATCCCCGGGATATAACCAACCCTCTTTTAGGTTCGGTTCACGACCCCATTTACCAGGGGGCGCGGCGGGATTTAGCCGACAGCGGTGTGCCCGAGCCCAAGCTGGGCCTGGTTACCGAGGCCCACGGCGGTGTCCTTTTCATTGATGAAATTGGCGAAATGGATCCCGTGCTGCAAACCAAGCTGCTGAAGGTGCTGGAGGATAAAAGGGTCTTTTTCGACTCCCCCTATTACGATCCCCATGATCCCGCGGTGCCCCAGTACGTGCGCAAGCTTTTTGAGGAAGGGGCGCCGGCTGATTTCATTTTAATTGGAGCCACCACCCGAGAACCGGAGGAAATTAACCCGGCCATCCGCTCCCGCTGCGCGGAAGTTTATTTTGAACCCCTTACGCCGCAGGATATCGAGCGCATCATCAGGCAGGCGGCGGAAAAACTGGGGGTGCGGATGGACGAGCAGGTTCCCGGGGTGATCAGCCAGTACACCATTGAGGGGCGAAAGGCAATCGGCATTCTGGCGGACGCCTACGGCCTGGCCTGCTACCGGGGTGGGGGAGAGGTGCGGGAAGAAGGCATTACCCTGGAGGATGTCCATGAGGTAATTCAGGCCAGCCGCCTGAGCCCCTACGTCCTGTATAAAGCCCGCCCGGAACTGGAAATAGGCAAAGTGTTTGGCCTGGGGGTAATGGGCTTTGTGGGCACCGTACTGGAAATCGAAGCGGTGGCCTTCCCGGCCCGCAACCAGGGTCAGGGCACCATCCGCTTTAACGATACGGCGGGCAGCATGGCCCGGGACTCCGTTTTCAACGCCGCTTCGGTGATGCGCAAAATTACCGGCGAGGACCTGGCCAGCTACGACGTGCACATTAACGTGGTCGGGGGAGGGCGCATTGACGGCCCCTCGGCCGGAGCCGCCATCTTCCTGGCCATTTTAAGCGCCATCCAGGAAAGACCCATTCCCCAGGACATGGCCATTACCGGGGAGCTATCCATTCAGGGGCGCATCAGGGGCGTGGGCGGCATCGTGGAAAAAATTTACGGTGCCCGCCAGGCGGGCATGCGTCGGGTGATCGTCCCCGCGGAAAACAAAAGCGATGTACCGTCCGGTCTGCAGGGGATAGAAGTCATTCCCGTGGCCACGGTGGAGGAAATGCTGCAGCATATTTTCACCAGATAGAAAGTGGGCAAGGGCGGCAGTAAACACCAAAGGAGTGGCTCGCAAAACTGCCGCCCAGGTAATTTCAACAAGTATTTTTAGTTTGCTTATCCGGGTGGACAGGTGAAGGACTGTGAATGAAAAAAGACCGCCGCAAAACATAGATGCGGAACAATCGGTGTTGGGGGCACTGTTTCTGGACCGGGAAGCCATACCCCGGGTAGCCCGGTTACTTAAGCCCGAGGATTTTTACCTGGAAGCTCACCGGAAAATATATGAGGCCATTCTCACCCTGGATGAAGCAGGCGAGCCGGTGGACCTGCTTACCGTGACCAACTACCTGCAGGAAAAAAAACTTTTGGAACTCATTGGCGGGGTTACCTATGTGGCCTCCCTGGTTAATGTCGTGCCCACCGCGGCCAATGTGGAGTATTATGCCCGCATTGTCGAGGAAAAGGCTATCCTGCGCCAGTTGATAGAAGTGGCCGAGAGGATCGCGGGTCTGGGCTATGAGGGCAGCGAAGATGTAGAACGGCTCATGGACGAGGCCGAAAGAATGATCCTGGAACTGGCGGCCCGCCGTTCCACCGGCCTGTTTGTTTCCATCAAAGAAATATTGCAGCAGATTTTCGAGTACATAGAAGAGCGCTATCGCAACAAGGGGACGGTCAGCGGCATTGCCAGCGGTTTTGCAGATCTGGACCGGCTGCTCTGCGGCTTCCAGCCCGGGGACTTGATTATTATTGCCGGGCGGCCGGCCATGGGCAAAACCAGCCTGGGCCTCACCATCGCCCACCAGGTGGCCTTGCAGCACCAGGTGCCGGTAGCTGTATTTAGCCTGGAGATGTCCCGGGCCCAACTGGTACAGCGGATGCTTTGTGCCGAGGCCATGGTGGACCAGCAAAAGGTGCGCAGCGGCTATTTATCCACAGAGGATTGGGCGCGCCTTACCAAGGCGGCGGCCCGCCTGGCCAAAGCCCCTCTGTACATAGACGACACAGCCATTCTTTCACCTCGCCAGCTACGGGCCAAAGCCCGCCGGCTACAGGCAGAAAAGGGCCTGGGGCTGATCCTGATTGACTACTTACAATTAATGCAGGGCAGCCGCCGGGCGGAAAACCGCCAGCAGGAGATCGCGGAAATCTCTCGCTCCCTGAAGGGGGTTGCTAAAGACTTGAACGTACCCGTACTGGCCCTGGCCCAGCTCAGCCGGTCGGTGGAACAGCGGCAAGACAAAAGGCCCATCATGTCCGACTTGCGGGAAAGTGGCTGCCTGGCCGGTGAAACACTGGTGCAATTAGCCAGTGGACACCGGGTTCCAATCAAGGATTTAGTTCGGGAAAAGCAGCCTGTAAAGGTTATGGCACTTAATGAAATAACATGGAAATTAGAGCCTGCCGCGGTTAGCAAGGTGTGGTGTACAGGGGTAAAACCTGTTTTTCGACTTTGTACCCAGCTGGGTCGTGAAGTGCGTGCTACGGCAAACCACAAATTCCGCACTTTAGAAGGGTGGAAATGCTTAGGTGAGCTACAGCCAGGAGAGTTCATTGCATTACCCAGGTCGCTGGAAAGTGATGTTTTTTGGGATCGAGTGGTAAGCATTGAGCCCGATGGTATTGAAGAAGTATATGACCTTGAGGTTCCAGGACACCACAATTTTGTTGCGGCCGATATCATAGTGCATAATTCTCTCGAGCAGGATGCGGATGTGGTCATGTTTATTTACCGGGATGAGTACTACCGGCCCGACACGGAAAAGCGGGGCATAGCGGAAATTATTGTGGCCAAACAGAGAAACGGCCCCACGGGGCTGGTGGAACTGGCTTTCCTGAAGGAATTCACCAGGTTCATGAACCTGGCCAAAGAGGAAGTACCGGGAGGGCCTGAATAGCAAGGTGTTCCGGTTGTAAAGAAGGGTTCCCCTTGCCCTGGTCCCTGTAATCTTCGCTGGTGACAACCGGGGAACTGTCGTTATGCGGAAATACACACAACTATGTCACTTCCGTGAACTGGGTGCGGTCCAGTGCCGGGAGATGCGTGTATCCCGGGCGCTGGCATTTCTTTTTAGAATTTAATATGATAAAATAGTGGCGGATAAGCACCGGGGTTTCTGGCAGTTCCAGTTTAAAAAGGGAGTTTCTCTTGACATACCCCTGTCACTTTGCTAAAATCAACATGTTTGGCATGATGGCCCGGGCAGGTGGATTCTTTTTATGTTCTGAATGGTGAAAAAACGAACATGCCCGGGGGTTTGCGCAAGGGGGGATGAAAATGGAACAGGTTTACGATGTGATAATTGTCGGTGCAGGTCCCGCCGGCATTTTTACTGCCCTGGAGCTGGTCAGGCAAAAAGGCGGCTTAAAAATCCTTATGCTAGAAAAAGGGCGGGATTTGGAAGAGCGCAAATGTCCCTCCAGAGAAAAGAATAACGCCTGTTTTCACTGCAACCCCTGCTCCACCATCTGCGGCTGGGGTGGCGCCGGAGCCTTCAGCGACGGCAAGCTGACCCTGTCCACAGAAATTGGGGGTAGCCTGGAGCAGTATATTGGGGAAGAAGCTCTTGGTGAGCTGATTGATTATGTGGATAGAATCTACCGGGAATTTGGGGCGCCGGAAATGGTCTACGGCCTGGAGCATGTCGAAGCCATCGAGGAGTTCCAGCACCGGGCCGCCCAGGCGGAACTCAAGCTGATCCCCGTGGCCATTCGCCACCTGGGTACCGGCCGGTGCCAGGAGATTCTGGCCCGCATGAAACAATACCTGCTGGCCGCGGGGGTGGAAATCCGCACCTCCTGCCCGGTGGAGTCCATCCTGGCAGAAAATAATCAAGTACGGGGTATAATTACCACCGGAGGAGAAATCATTTACGGCCGCCATGTGGTTCTGGCCCCCGGCCGGGAAGGAGCCGAGTGGCTGGCCAGGCAGGCCCAGATGCTAGGGCTGACCACGGTGGTCAACCCGGTGGATATCGGCGTGCGGGTGGAAGTGCCGGCGCCGGTGATGGAACCCTTGACCAGGGTCTTCTATGAAGCCAAGTTTATCTATTATTCCCGGGCCTTTGACGATAAAGTGCGTACCTTTTGTATGAACCCCTACGGTGAGGTGGTCATGGAGAATAACGACGGCCTGGTTACCGTCAACGGTCACACCCATGCCTACCGTAAAACCGGTAATACCAACTTTGCGGTTCTGGTTAGCAAAACCTTCACCGAGCCTTTTAAAGAGCCCATTGCCTACGGCAAGTATATTGCCAGCCTGGCCAACCTGCTGGGCGGCGGGGTTATTGTCCAGCGGTTGGGCGACCTCCTGGCCGGGAGGCGGAGCACGGAAGAAAGGATGCGCAAGTGCCTCACCGTTCCCACTCTGACCAAGGCTACGCCGGGAGACCTGAGCCTGGTCTTTCCCTACCGGCATCTGGTGGCCATTGTGGAAATGTTGAAAGCCATGGACGAAGTCGCGCCGGGAATTTATTCCCGTTACACCCTCCTTTACGGGGTGGAAGTGAAATTTTATTCTTCCCGTCTGGCCCTGACCCAGGGGTTGGAAACCCAGGTGCAGAATCTCTTTGCCGCCGGAGACGGGGCAGGAGTAACCAGAGGTCTGGCCCAGGCGTCGGTGTCCGGGATTGTGGCGGCGCGGGAGATCCTGAAAAAATGGGGGGATAAATAGAGCATGTCAACGCTAGTGCTGGTGGGTGCCCAGTGGGGAGACGAGGGGAAGGGAAAAATTACGGACTTTCTGGCCGAAAAGGCCGACCTTATTGTGCGTTACCAGGGCGGTAACAACGCCGGCCACACGGTGGTTGTGGCGGGCCAGCAGTTCAAGCTGCACCTAGTTCCTTCGGGCATCCTGTACCCCGATAAACTGTGCTTAATTGGAAACGGTGTGGTGGTTGATCCCGAGGTCCTCCTGAACGAACTCGATAACCTGGCCGCCCGGGGGATTTCCACGGCCAACCTGCGCATCAGTCCCCGTGCCCATGTCATTCTCCCCTACCACCGGCGGCAGGACCAGTGCGAGGAAGAAAGAAAGGGCGCATGGCGCATCGGCACCACCTGCCGGGGCATCGGCCCGGCTTACACCGATAAGATTGCCCGGGTGGGCATTCGCATGGCCGAGCTGGTGGATGAAGAAGAATTTCCGGGTCTGTTAGAACGAAATCTCGAGAACAAGAACCAGCTTTTCCGGGAGATTTACCATAGCAAGGAATTTAAGCTGGAGGACATTTTGCCCACCTATTTAAGCTATGGCCGCAGGTTGAAACCTTTCGTGGCCGATGTGTCCGTCATCGTGAACGAAGCCATTGAGCAGGGCAAGAAGGTCCTTTTTGAAGGTGCCCAGGGGACCCTCCTGGACGTGGATCACGGTACTTACCCCTACGTAACCTCGTCCCATCCCGTAGCCGCCGGGGCCTGCACCGGTGCGGGCATTGGTCCTACCCGCATTGACCGGGTGATGGGTGTGGCCAAGGCCTATGTCACCAGGGTGGGTGAAGGCCCCTTCCCCACGGAGCTAAAAGATGCCCTGGGGGACCATATCCGCACCCGGGGTGGGGAATTTGGCACCACCACCGGCCGGCCGCGCCGCTGCGGCTGGTTTGACGCCGTGGTGGCCCGTTATGCGGTGCGGATCAACGGCCTGGACTACCTGGCCATCACCAAGCTGGACGTACTTACCGGTTTGGAGACCATCCGCCTGTGCACTGCCTACCGCTACAAGGGGGAAATCTTAACCGAGTTTCCGGCCACCCTCAAGGTGCTGGCGGCTTGCGAGCCGGTTTACGAGGAATGGCCCGGCTGGCAGGAAGACATCAGCCGGGCCCGGCGTTATGAGGACCTGCCCGCCAGTGCCCGGCGGTACCTGGAGCGCATCACCGAGCTGGTGGGCGTTCCCATAGCCATTATTGGCGTCGGTCCCGGGCGGGAGGAAACCATTATTACCCGGGAGGTATTCTAATTTCCCTTTGCCCGGTGGAAAAATATGAGGCCGGCGGTGACGATAACGCCCCGCCGGCCTCAATAACATGAAAATCGCCACGTTTAAATCACTAAAACTTTTTGAACGACACTCCGGCCATTGTAACAAGCAACCATAAATTTTGTGTTGACACCGGTATCCATCTATAGTATCATATCTACCGGTAATGCTCTTGTGAGCCATTAGCTCAGTTGGTAGAGCACCTGACTTTTAATCAGGGTGTCGGTGGTTCGAGTCCACCATGGCTCACCAAAATGGAAGTCAGAGGTCGGAAGTTGGAGGTCGGAAAAATGTTTGATTTTGTTATTGCCGGACAGTTGTGGTCGGCAATAAATCTGGCTTCTGACTTCCGACGACTGACGACTGTTCTATGGCCCCATGGTCAAGCGGCCTAAGACACCGCCCTTTCACGGCGGTAACGCGGGTTCGAATCCCGCTGGGGTCACCAATTTTAAAGCCCCGTGAACAAAGCACGGGGCATAATTTTTTTGCCGTTGTTACGCAGACAACGCCTTGCCTGCGACTCTACAATGGCTACCTTACCACCACCCGGTACTCCCTGAGCCAGGTATCAACCTGAATGAGGTAGGCCAGGAGTTGCGGCCCGCGCATCAGTTGGCCGTACCAGGGCCTCTTCATGGCCGGCGCATCCAGCCGCGCAAACTGGCGCACGGCCTCTAAGTTGATAAAGGGCAGCAGGGGGGAGGTTGGGTCGTCCAGAATATCCAGGAGCCACCGCCGGACGGCCGCGAAATAGGCCGGGTGGTGGGTCTTGGGGTAAGGGCTCTTGCGCCGCAGGAGCACCTCCTGGGGCAGCACCCCCGCCAGTGCCCGGCGCAAGATACCCTTTTCCATCCCCCCGCAGCTTTTCATCTCCCAGGGGATGTTCCAGGCGTATTCCACCAGACGGTGATCGCAAAAGGGGACCCGCACCTCCAGTCCAGTGGCCATACTCATGCGGTCCTTGCGGTCCAGGAGGGTGGCCATGAACCAGTTGAGATTCAGGTAAAACATTTCACGCATGCGTGCTTCCCGGGGATTTTCCCCCTGAAGGTGCGGTACTTCGGTCAGGGTGTCCCGGTAGCGCTGCGCCACGTATTCCTCCGGCCGGATCATGGCCAGCAGTTCCGGTGACAACAAGCGGGTGCGCTCTTGAGTATTGAGTGCCCAGGGGAAGGTATGGGCGGCCAGGGCATCTTCCTTGCGGAACCAGGGGTAGCCGCCGAAAATTTCGTCGGCGCACTCGCCGGACAGGGCTACGGTGGCTTCTTTTTTGACCTCCCGGCAGAAGAGCAAAAGGGAAGCGTCCACATCGGCCATACCGGGCAAATCCCGGGCCCGCACGGCAGCGCTTAGCGCCTCCACCAGGTGTGGCGTGTCGATCAACACGGTCCGGTGGTGGGCGCCCAGAAAGTGCGCCACTCGTTCTATCCACCGGGCATCGGAATCGGGCTCAAATTGATTGGGCCGGAAGTAACGGTCGTTCTCCATATAGTCCACCGAAAAGGTCCGCAGTTGCCCCGTCCCATTTTGCTGGAAGGCAGCCGCGGCAAAGGCTGAAATGGCGCTGGAGTCGAGGCCGCCGGAGAGCAGGGTGCAGACGGGCACATCGGCCACCAGCTGCCGCCGGACCGCATCCTGCAAAAGCCAGCCTACCTTACGGGCAGTGGTGTCCAGGTCGTCCGGATGGGGGTGGCTTTCCAGGGCCCAGTACCGGTAAATGTGCATACCCCGGCGATTATAAACCAGGCAATGGCCGGGCCTTAGTTCCTTTACTCCCCGGAAAACGCCGTGTCCCGGGGTGCGTCCCGGGGCCAAAACAAAGATTTCGGCCAGACCTTCGGCGTCCACCTCCGGTTGCACGCCCGGATGGGCCAGGAGTGCCTTCAATTCTGAGCCAAAGATAAAAGCGCTACCCCTTTGGGTATAAAATAGGGGTTTTACTCCCAGCCGGTCCCGGGCCATAAAGAGGGTTTGATCCGCTTCACCCCAGATGGCAAAGGCGAAAATACCGTTCAAGCGCGGCACACATTCTTTGCCCCACTCCATATAGGCCGTGAGCAACACCTCCGTATCCGAGTGGCCCTGAAAGCGATAACCCCGGGCTTCCAGCTCCGCCCGCAGCTCCGGGGTGTTGTACAGTTCACCGTTATAAGTGATTATGTACCTGTACTCTCCCTTCCGGCGGATCATGGGCTGCCCCCCGCCCGTGGGATCAACCACTATCAGGCGGCGGTGGGCCAGGGCGGCCCTGGGAGACAGCCACAACCCAGCGGCGTCGGGCCCGCGGCAGGCCAGGGCTGCCGCCATGTCCTCCAAAGTGGGGCGCTGTTGGGTGAGATCCACATCCCAGTCTACCCAGCCGGCAATGCCACACATTTGACTTTCCCCTCCCAATTTAAACTTCGTGCGAGCCAGCGAAATTCCAGCCGGGAAAAGGAAAGCGCCCTTCCGCAGCAGCTGATGTATGTACTGCGGGGGGCGCCTTTGCCCGGCCCGTATTTAATACTGTGGCAGCCCGTACGGCAGACTCCGTACTCAAGCTCATATTATGCGGGGAAGCCTTGAAATGTGTCGAAGTGTTGCGAAAAAATTACCTGGAGCTCGGGACAGGGTTTGTGTCCTCTTTTCTAAGGACGGCTCTAAAGCAGTATAGCCCGTAGGTTTCGGAATATAAAGCGTTCTCGGGCAGCTCAAAGGATACGTCACCTGCAAAAGCCAGCCCGGTCTCGTACAAAACGCATTTCAGGAATGCTAAATCAATGCTTGGATAATCCAGAGTTAATAATAGCAGTCCGTCGTCTTTTAGAGTTCTTCTGAATTCCTTCATGGACAGCATGATGTCTTTTAAAGGCAAATGTTCAATCACAGAAATACAGTAGATTTTGTCAAATTTCTTATCTTCATAGGGCAGTTCTGTGATTGACGCCTTAACGTAGTATATACGTTTAAAGTACTTCATCGGAAAAAACTGTGCTGCGTCATATCCAAAATCTTTTAATATATCGCTCAGGATTGCTCCGGGAGATAAAATTCTTTCGTCAATATCACAAGCGTGAACTTCACGGCATACATCCGCCAAATAAAATTTAAACGGATGGCAAATACCGCAACCAGCATCCAAGGCGACATCGCCAGGTTCACAAAATTGTCTTGCCCATTCATATTCATAAAACCTACTCCACCAGTATGGTGGTAGCGGAAAGACAAGCTGCTCAATACGCGGGTCGTTCCGTAAAAAAAATCTGGATAGGAATTTACCAGACACCTTATCATCCCTTCCTTAACTTATCTTTACCGGGCCGTGCACTTAAAGGTCTTCGGTCCAGGCCACCAGGTTTGGTTTAGGGTCAAGGATGGACAGATATTGACCAATTAGTCCGTACTGCCCCAGTGGGTCCAGCTTTTTGTAACGATAGTATTTGGCCAGCCGGTCGGCAGGTTTTATCCATCCCAGGTGTTTCACCCGCAATGAGCTGGTGGCGCCTCTAAGCTCAGTGATGTTATGGGGAAATCGCCCGCAGTGCTGGGGGGTTTCCCGCCACTGGTAGGGGAAACCGGGAACATACCTGACCATGAAGGGTCTGTAGTAGTGGTGGGCCTTCCAGTATTCGTCCTCGCGGTAATGATCTTCATCCCACATGTCGTAGAGGCGGAAATAATAAACCTCAATTTCCGGATTGGCAGCCAGGGACCTTAGCTCCTTTACCGCGCGCTCTTCAAAAATTTCATCGGCGTCCAAAACTAAAATCCAGTCCGGCCCGGTTCCCACCGCCAGCTCCCAGAGCTGCTTGCGCAGGATGATTTCGTTATGAAAAGAGGGCTGCTTATTGGAAACCAGGGTCAAGGGAATGTTTTGCAGGGTTTTTTTACACACTTCCACTGTATTATCCTCGCTGGCATCGTCTAAAATCACGGCACAATCGACGTACTGCGCCGCGTGCTTGAGAACCCTCTCAAGGTATCTCCCGGCTTCGTTTCTTACCAGCATAGCAAGGGTAATTTTACTTCCCCGTGTACCAGTCTCTTCATCAGCAGTTTGCAGCATGGCCGCGCCGGTCGGTGTATCCTTGCCGGCCGGAAAAAATTTCTCTTTATACGCCTTCAAGCCCGCAAAATCAGACTCCCGGTATATATGGAACGGCGGGTAATGGGTGTCGGCATAGAGCTCCAGCCCCAGGGCAGCCGCCCGGATGCAAAAATGCCGGTCCTCCCCGGTAAAACCCAGGTTATATATTTCGCTGAAGGAGACCCCCAACAGGATTGCCCTGCGGCTGATCAGGGTACAGGCACCCAGGCCGCCTACTTTATAAACACCGGGCTTTTGCAACGTCTCCAGAAATTCTTTCACCCGGCGGGCGATCTCCTTTTCGTCGAGCATCTCGCCCCGCTGCATGTGATACAGCCGGTACTGGTCGGCTACCCAGACCTGAGGAAGAGGGGTCATATCCGGTTCCCACCTGGTCCAGTAGACCTCGGAAACGATATCCTTTCCCAACCCCACCAGGTGGACCAGCGTTTTCGGGTGCAGCACCAGGTCCGAATCAACCAGAAACAAGAAATCAAAGCCACTGTTCCGGGCCAGCTGGATAAAACGGTTCTTATATCCGGCCACTTTCCAGATTAAATCTTCCCGCCAGTGGTGGGTGTGCTCGTCACAGTGGTAAGCGTGCCCTGCACCGTTGCCGGGGAAGATATGAACGTTTTCTCTCCCGGCGGCAAACTCCCGCAGCAGGGTACTTTCCCTTTCGTTATCATCAATAAACGCGTATTCAACTTCTAGACCCGTGGTCTCCAGGTGCGAGAGGGACCACAGGAATTCTCTTAGTATGGACGGTTTCTGCCGGACTGGACTGGCGATGAGCACCCTTTGCATCCAGATCAATCCTTTCACCAAACGTTAGGCTATTCAGTAGAGCAGGTGACCAGGAAGGGCACAACCCCATGACCACCAGTTCCAGGGCGGATGAGGCCAGCCTGAGAAGTCCCTGGACGAAAGAAAACAACCCACACTCCAGATTTCGCTGCACCGCGCTGGCGTATAAAAGCATCCCGCTGGCGCCGGTAAGAAGGTAGTTGCCCAGCGGCTCTTGCCCGGGCCGGTTGGCCAGGTACTGTTCCACCATAAGCCGGTATTCCCGGCAGGTCTCTATTAATTCCCGGCAGTTTCTGGAATTAGCTGGCTCGACCAGTATAAGCAGCGCCAGGACCATCGCCAGGGGTAACTCGCCGAGTTTGCACAGCTCTTTGTACAGGGCTTTTTTTCTGGATGGGGAAGCAAACCGGCTTAATGCCTGCCATTGGAGCCTGCCCCGACCCCGCTGTTTTAAACCTAGTATTTGGGTCAGCGGGTACAACATGTGCGGTGCAAGGAGTAAGGCGTTAAAGTACTCATCTTCTGCTTCCCCATACTGGCCCAAAAGATTATAGCTGTCCCCAAGCAAGGCGTGGATGTGGTAAGGGGGGAGAATCTGGGCTCCCACAGTGAGGGCAAAACGCAGTTCTTCGATGGCCGTATCGCAGCGGCCGTCATGCAGGGCCAAAAGCCCTTTGAGCAGGTGCAGATCCGGGTCAGCGGGCAGCATGGATAGGGCCCCGTCAAGCAAAAATGTTAACCTGTCCCTTTGACCGGTTCTGAAAAGTCCCAGGCACAGCGTGAGCAACAAATCACGGAAATAACCCTCGTTCCCGCGCATGAAAACCAGGGCTTTCTCCAGCTGTTCAATGCCTTTTTTGATTTCCCCACACTGCAAGTGTTCGATGCCGAGGCTGTATAAAAGAAAAGGGTCATCAGGTTTATCATCCAGGGCCTTTTTAATTACGCAGATGTTACGCTGGTGCTTGTTTTTGACCTGCAAGTGCCGGTCAAGATAGCCAAAGTGGTAGATTAACAGATCCGAAAAGGCGAGACCCCCTCCGGCGTTATGCTTTATGATTGCCCCGGCTACCTGTTCATGGATGGCTCCGGCAAAACGATAGGCGGGTTTATTTCTAAACAACCGCACTACCTGGTCCTCGGCCATCCCTTCACCGTTTCCCAGGTAGCTGCGGATTTTCACGAAATACCCTTCTACACCCGGTGCGTCAAGGAGTCTGGCGAATTCTTCTAATTTAACTGGGGCCAGTATTTCATCAGCATCCAGGACCAGGATCCAGTCACCTGTGGCTTTACTAAGGGAGTAGTTTCTTGCCGCCGCAAAATCATCGCACCAGTGAAAGGTAAAAACCCTGGCTCCACTTTGGGCGGCCACTTCCTTCGTCCGGTCGGTGGAACCCGTATCGACCACGACGATTTCCCGCACCAGGTGCTGCACACTTTGGATGCAGGAGGCAATCCAGTGTTCTTCGTTTCTGGCAATCATGCACAGGCTCACCGGTAACCCGCTGCTCATGAAAATAACCCCCTGGCCGGGCCGCATTTGTAGTCCAGCATGTGACGGGCGGCGCTGGCTTTTTCTTTAAGGTAGGCACACAGGGCCATGCATCCCCTGGGAGACAGGCTGGTTAAAAGCTTTATTGTCTCTTGCGCCAGCCGGTGGTACCCCGATGAAACGCGAGCATTACCTGGTTCCAAAGGCCCGGGCCGGTAGCGCAAGCAGTTCTCCAGGATGGTCAGGGCCGTTTCAATGACTGCCGGCTCGCGGTTTTTTTCCGGCCGGCCGCACCTGGAACCGTTGCCGAGCAGCGAAATCAGGTTCAATAACGTCCAGGCCGGGCTACGCCCTTGTGGCCGCCGCCACAGGGAAATGGTCCTTATTTTCGCCAAGCGGTAATCTTCTTTGAGCATCAGGGCAACGATCTCGTCGACTGCCAGGGAGGGATCTATCTCACCACCGGCGTGCCGGATACGCTCCATAAGGAAAAGGGCATGCTCAAACCGGCCTGCGTACACGCAAAACCGTGCCAGGCGCCGGGCATGGTCTTCAGTTGGACTGCCGGCACCTGGACCGGCTTCTTCAAAACACGCACAGGCCAGATCCGGAAAACCGGCCTCGAAGAACAGGTCGGCCAGCACTACTACCTGTTGGGGGTGGTTGAGGTGCCCGGCGGCTTTGAGATGGTCGAAAGTACCCTGTGGACCCTTTTCAGCCAGGTAGAGCAGGAACAGGTTGTAGAGCGGATAAAGATAGGCAGGGTTTAATGCCAGGGCCTTCTCGTAACAGTTTTTAGCTTCTTTGAACCTGGCCAGTTTTTCGTGGCAGTAGCCCAGATGATATAACGACAGGAAGCTCTCCGTGCCGTTGGTATGGCTAAACAGGGGAGGCGGCTGGCCGAGACGCAGGGCCTCCTCAAACCATTTCAGGGCTATTTCATACTCCCCTTTCTCCTCGAACAGGATTCCTCCGTCGAAAAATAGATCTGTGTAAAAGGGATAGCGTTGGCTTTCTTCCATACATATACAGATGGCCTCATCCAGGCTCCCCAGCGCCCTCAAGCAGGCAATCACTAAACGGATGGCCGGCGCCCGGAACAGGATGTGCCCGTCCGTCAGCTGTTTTAAGGCTTCTTGAAGGTACGGGAGCGCCCGTTCAGCCTTGCCCAGGCCCAGCCATTCCACCCCCAGGTAATACTGTAAGAAGGGATTGGCGGGATCCGCAGCTACTGCCTGCCGCAGCAGGGCCAGGTTGCGCCCTCGCTTGCAGTTGCGCTCTTTTTTGGATAAAGGCCTGTGCCAGATAACCGGGCCCTGTGCTGTGCCTACCGCTTCCGGGCGGCTAATCACCACCTGCTCATGGATGATCCCCTGGAAGCGGTAGCCGGCCTTGTTTCGAAACAGTCTGAGAACAAAAAACCGGTTGTAGTCACCGGGATTTTCAGTGGCCCGGTTATGGAGGGGCAGGAAAAAGGCCTCGTAACCGCTGTTGTTGTTTATAAGCGAGTGCAGGTCGCCCGGACTGGTATCCAGTTCTTCATCGGCATCAAGGGACAAGATCCAATCGCTTTTAGCCCGGGCAAGGGCATAGTTGCGGGCGGCGCTGAAATCACCGTGCCACGGGTAACGGTAGACCTTGCCTGTGTAACGGCGGGCGATCTCTACGGTACGGTCCGTCGAACCGGTATCTACAATAACTATTTCATCGACCGCCCCCTTAACGCTATCCAGGCAGGCGGCCAGGTTTGCCTCCTCGTTGCGCACGATCATCGCTAAAGCTACAGTTGGTATCATATTTCCTGGTTTGCCTCCTCAAAGAGCCTGCGCAGAACCGGTAGTTCGGGGTATTTATCAATGGCTTCCCGCAGGATTTCCCGGCGCATTTTTTCATAAAGCCTGATCAGGCTGACATAATACCGCGGTTCTGCTGGATCCAGCGCCAGGGCCCGTCTATAAAGTTCCCCGGCTTCGATGCAGGCGTTTTGACGCTCTTTAATTTCTGCAAGGGTAAAGAGTGTTTCGGGACATTCCGGATTGGCCTCCAGGTAAAGACCCAGGTAATATTCTGCGGTCTTGAGGTGGCCGTACCGGTAGAACAGCTGGCCTACGGCCCGGGCGTTCTTGCTCAGGCACTCCCGGGATAAGCCGTCTAATAGCGACTCGGCCCGTTCTTTCTCACCCAGGTCAAGGGCACGCATTAGAATATCCAGGAGAAGGGACATTCCCTCATCGCCCAGGGTGACCCCGGGCCCTCTACGCCTGCCCGGATAGTTTTGCAGCAGGCTCACCACCGCCCCCGTGTCCTGGGAAAGTCCGAGGGCAAACAGTTCTTCCACCAGGGGGCGCACTTTCCGGCGTTTTCCCTGGAACCAGAAGCACAAAATTTTATTTAATTTGGCCAGCGGGTAAAGCCGGTGGTCGGGGCCGAACCCCTCAAGTATGCGCAGGGCTTCCAGGTAACGCCTCAGCTGGATCAGGCAAATTGCTTTCCACAGCAGAATTTCCGGTGCGGCTTCCTGCTGGTCCATGCCCCGCTCCAGGTATTCCAGGGCAAGCTTGTAGGCGGACTGGCGGAAAAGGATTTGCCCCATCAGGAGGTTGGCCTGGGGAGTACAAAATTCACAAAGCTGTTCCAGGCACTTTTTTGTGTAAACCGGATCTTCTTGTGGTTTTAAGAGGCGCGTGATGCTTTCTAGGGCGGGGGTGAAGTGGGGGTTATCCCGCAGGCTCAAGATGTAATAACGCATGGCTTCTTCGTGGTTCAAAAAAACTTCCGCCAGCTGTCCCAGCTGGTAAAGGGAACGGAAACCTCGCGTCCCGCCGAAAGGTGCGTAGTGGGCCGGCTGTTCGGGCATCGAGAGGGCCTTTTGAAAGAACTCGTACGCCCGCCCGTAATCTTTTTGTTCGTAGCTGATCAACCCGCCGTAGTAATAGAGGTCTGCGTAGTTAGGAAAAAGACCCAGGCCGAGCTGGACAATTTCTAAAGCCTGTTCGGGCTTGCGGGCGGCATGGTAGGCCAGGACGATGTAACGCAGGAGTTTGGGCAGGTAGATGGTGTTCGGATCGATACCATTGGCCGCCCTGACCAGTTCTGCTGCTGCTTCATCAAACCTTTCCGCCCGGTACAGCTCCACACCGTAGTGATAGCGAAGGTGGCGGTTGTCAGGATTCCGGTTTAGCTCCTGGCTGAGCAGGGCCAGGTTCCGGTTCTTTTTATCCTTTGCCTTTATTTGCCGGTCCAGGTAGCCGTAATGCAGGATCACCAGGTCTTCGGCAATCTGGTACCTGGCCTGGCTGTTTCGTTCTAATATCACGTCTGCGATCTGTTCGTGGATAGCCCCGCGAAACCGGTAGTCCTTTCGGTTTTTGAAAAGGCGGAAGACCAGGTCCGGGCAGGTTTCGACCCATCCCTCGTTGCCTACGTAGTTAATTATCTTGATAAAATAACCTTCTACATTCTTTTCGTTGGCCAGCCTGCGTAGCACTTCCCTGCTTTCACCAGCCAGTTCTTCATCGGCATCTAAAAACAAAATCCAGTCTCCAGTGGCCAGTTCAAGTGAGGCATTGCGGGCGTCACTGAAATTGTCATTCCAGGGGAAAGAGTGGACCAGGGCGCCAAATTCCCTGGCTATTTGACAAGTACCGTCGGTAGAGCCCGTATCTACAACAATTATTTCGTCCACGGTCCCGGCCACGCTTTGAAGGCAGCGGCGGATGTTTTGTTCTTCGTCCTTCACAATCATGCACAAGCTGATTCTGGACTCCATGATCTCTCATACCTCATTCAATAAAATAGTTTTTTGTTAATTTATGCACAGGGTCTGTAACCTTCCACAACTATGAAGAATACTCTAATAGCGGAACGTAAAAATTTACCATGCGAAGGAGGACAACTTATGCCAAACTATAAAATTTTTCAAGACAATCCAGATCAAGCGCGTATAAAAATCTTTGGCAGCCAGAATGTAGCCTTGAATACCGACTCAACAGGTAACCTGAGCATCACCAGCACCGGTCTGGCCGTCACCGCACCGGCGAACGGGTTGCTGGTAACGGCACCGGCCACCGGTTTGTCGATCACGCCGCCGGCCGGAGGCCTGACCATCACCAGCACCGGCCTAGCCGTCACCGCACCGGCGAACGGGTTGCTGGTGACGGCACCGGCCACCGGTTTATCGATCACGCCGCCGGCCGGGGGCCTGAGCATCACCAGCACCGGTCTGGCCGTCACCGCACCGGCGAACGGGCTGCTGGTAACGGCACCGGCCACCGGTTTATCGATTACGCCGCCGGCCGGGGGCCTGACCATCACCAGCACCGGTCTGGCCGTCACCGCACCGGCGAACGGGCTGCTGGTGACGGCACCGGCTACTGGTTTATCGATTACGCCACCGGCCGGAGGCCTGACCATCACCAGCACCGGCCTAGCCGTATTGTCAAATCTGGTCACCACTGACGTATCGGCCACGAGGGCAAACGTTACAGACACTGCAGGAAGCCCCGATACCAGTTACACCGTTTTGAATCTCAGGACCTGGACGTTTGGCGTTGTTAACGCCTCCACAACGATTGCTCCCGCCACTGTCAAGCTGCAGATCAGCCCGGACGGCAGCAGCTGGATCGACGAGGCCGGCCCGGTTACCCTGAACACCGGCGATGTAACTACCCTTGTGTCTGCTATTTTCTTGAAATACGCACGTATATACTATGCTGCCGTCAACTCGGCCAGCGCCGTGACCCTGAATATCTTTTTCCAGGGCCAGAGCTAACAACAAGGAGAAGGCCGCGGTTTTTCCCGCGGTCTTCCCCCTTCAGTTCTGCCAATGTTGACCGGGTATCTGATTATGGAGGTCTAATTCTATGGCAAAAATTGGTGTCATGCCGGAGGATTCCAGGTTCGCACGGCTAAAAGATAACCTTGAGCACCTTGGTGTGCTGGGCATTTTTGCCGGGATTGTGCTGGGGGCTGTCGCCATTGTCCTATGCCTTATCTTATACCGCAAGCCCGTTCCCGAATGCCCTGAACCCGAGTTTACCAGTATTGTCCAGCGTAATCTGGTTAGCCGGGATGTAGAAGGTTTTAGCAAAAGCATTGATCTTTCCCGGATCCGGACTTTTTCTTTTCTGGTCCGCAATGACGGTCCCAATCCTGTGGTGGCCCAGACCGAGCTGAGTCCGGACGGAGTGACCTGGAGTTCCTTCGGGGAATCGTCGTACGTAATCGAGCCCGGGGATAAGCACCTTTTTGTCCCCCAGTTTTTCCTGCGATATGCCCGCATTAAGTTTCGGAACAAGAAGCCGGGCATGGATACGGTGATTACCGTGTGGTTTCAGGGGCAGGGTTAAGGATAACCATTTCCAGGGCAGGTGATAGAGGATTTGCCCTTTCTGATGGAAAAGGAAAAGCTTACCTCGATTATCATTCCCACGAGGAACCAGCTAAGCCTGACCGTGTTATGCCTGGATAGCATTTTCAAGTACACCCCGGAACCGGTTGAAATTATTGTGGTGGACAACGGCTCCACCGACGGCAGCCGGGAATACCTGCGCTCAGTGCCTGGAATCCGGTTGCTGGAAAACGGTAGCAACCTGGGTTTTGCCGCCGCCTGCAACCGGGGCCTGACCGTTGCCCGGGGCGAATACCTTTTGCTTTTAAACAACGATACCCTGGTAACCCCGAGATGGTTATCCGGGCTCATCTCCCATTTAAAAAAGTATCCCGGCGCCGGGCTGGTCGGCCCCTTCTCCAACTGTGGCGGTGTAACGCAGACCATGCCGGTAGCCCCGCCTTCCCTCGGCCGGCTGGAGGAATTCAGCCGCCGGCTGGCACTGCAGAACTCGAGCCGTTGCTTCCCGGTGCCGGTGCTCAGTGGTTTTTGCCTGCTGTTCACGCGGCGGGTTTTGAATACCATTGGGGGGCTGGATCCCCGTTTTAACCCCGGGAATTTTGAGGATGACGATTTTTGCCTGCGGGCCAGGCTGGCCGGCTTTGTGCTGCTGGTGGCAGCAGACGTATTTGTTTACCACTTCGGTCAGAAAACTTTTACCGGGGAAGGCATGGATTACCGGGCGGCCCTGCAGGCCGGCTGGGAAAAGTTTCGACTTAAGTGGAAGTTGCCGCCCAACTTTCCACCGGAAAAGCGCCACACTTCTCCCCTGATCCTGAATCAAACCTTTGATCCCTGCCGGCATATGATTCCGCTGGAGTAAAACAGCTCTACCCTTGAGCCCGAAGGGTGCAGTGCGGTCCCTAAAAGTATGTTGCAAGTGCCCAAATGCTTCAGGAAAGTATTACCACAGGGGATTCGAGCACCATATTTTAGCCCCTTCATAGTATGTTCATAGCAGAAATCACTAAAAAAGGAGTGTCCAGGATGGCCTTTCAACTAACCAGTTTTGACCTAGTTACCCCGCCTGGTGGGAACCAGCAGCATTACGACTTTTTCATCCTCCCCGAACCCCGGGCGCTGGCCAGCGGGGTAGTGCGCCGGCCCGATGGTACGCCCGTGCAGGGAGCCGTGGTGGTCGTGTTTCGGAAGGAAGGGGATAAGCTGGGGCCCGTCATTGGTTATACCTTCACCGATCAGGACGGGCACTTTTTCCTGGGGCCCCTGGCTCCCGGGACCGAGTACAAGGTAAAGGTATTCTACATGGAAACCGGTGCTGTGCAGGACCAGGCCCAGGTGGTGGAGTCAGGTATTTTCCCGCCGGTTTTCCCGTTGCCTCCCATAGCTCCATTTCCCACTATAGCCCCGTTCCCTCCAGTTGCTCCGTTGCCGTAAGCAGGCTGGATCTCTCACGTGGCGTCAGTCCGATGTAAGCATTTTTACCTTCTTTGCCGTTATCCTTTGCGAAGGGTGGTTGCTCCTTCTGTGCTTTTCTCCGTTATAATTCCCTGCCGCAATGAAGGGGATCATTTGCGGCGGACCGTCCAATCCATGATCCAGGCCCGGGGATCGGAGCAAGAAATTATTGTGGTGGACGACGGGTCCACCGACGGGTGCTGTGATTTCCTGCGGTCCAGTGAAATGCCCGGTGTGCGGTTGCTTGAGGGGAAAAACCTGGGGGTGGCCGGTGCACGCAATGCGGGGGCTGCCCGGGCCCGGGGAGAAATCCTTTGTTTTTGCGATGCCCACCTGGAATTGCCACCCGGTTGGCTGGCGGCTCTGGCCCGCCCCCTCGGGGAGGGTATGGCCGAGGTGGTTTGCCCGGCCATGGCCGATTCCCGCCGGCCCCACGCGGTAGGTTACGGGGTTACCTGGGGAGCCAACCTGCAATGGCGGTGGTTACACCGCCGTCCCCCGGAACCTTCTTATGTCCCCCTGGCTCCCGGGGGTTGTCTTCTGGTATCCCGGCGGGTGTACGAAGCGGTAGGAGGATTTGAAAGGGGTTTTTACGGGTTCGGTTTTGACGACCAGGAGTTTTCCCTCAAGGTCTGGCTCTTCGGTTACAGGGTTATGGTACAGCCGCGGGTGCAGGTGCGGCATCTTTTCCGGGAGGTCCACCCTTATCCGGTAGGGGCGGACGAACTGCTGCACAATTTTTTGCGCATGATTTTTTTGCATTTTAACCGGAGGCGTCTGGCGCGGGTAATGGAGATGGTCAGGGGACAGCCCGGATTTGCCGGGGTAATGGCAGGGCTGCTGGACAGCGATGTTTGGGAAAAGCGTAAGAATTATTTCCGGCGCCGCCGCTATGACGACGATTGGTTCATGGAGCATTTTAAAATACCCTTTTAACGCTTGGAGTGGTTTACAACAGATGTATGAAGCATCCGTAAGGGGATCAAAAGGTCTGGCTTCGGTAATTATTGCCTGCCGGGATGAACTGCCCTATCTGGAGCAAACCATCCGGTTTATGCTTACCGTACCTTCCGGTTGCCCCATGGAGATCATTGTGGTGGATGACAGCTCCCGGGACGGGTGCGCCGATTTTCTCCGGCGGGGGGGCAAGCTGAGCCGGAGCGTGCACCTTGTCGATGCCCCCGGCTTAGGGCCGGCCCGGGCCAGGAACCTGGGAGCCGCCCGGGCCAGGGGTGAGCTCCTGGTTTTTTGCGACGCCCACATCATTGTCCCCGGCGGCTGGCTGGGCGATCTGGCCCGGCCGGTGCTGGCCGGGCAGGCCCATGCCGTTTGTCCGGCCATGGTGCACACCGGAAACCCTCGCCTGGCTATCTACGGCGGCACCTTAAATAAAGACCTTTCCTGGGTGGGGCTGACCTTTCCCCCCCGCTCCCTCTCACCCGTGCCCCTGGCCCCCGCCGGCTGCCTGGCCGTGGGTCGAAAGGCCTTTTTAGAGGTGGGAGGCTTTGAAGAGGGTTTAACCAGCTGGGGATACGATGATGTAGAGTTTTCGCTGAAATTGTGGCTTTTTGGTTTTGTCGTGGCGGTAATGCCGTGGGTTAAAGTTATACACATCAGCTGCCCTTTAAAACCTTACCAGAGGCCGGGGGAGAATCTCACCCGCAACCTTCTTCTGCTGGCGACCCTGCACTTCAGCCCCCACCGCCTGGCCAGGGTGGCGTCAATGGCCGGGCGCTACCCTGGCTTTTCCGAAGCGTGGGCCCGGGTGAGTACACCGGGCGTCTTAAAAAAACGGGATGAGTATTTTCGCCGCCGGGTTCGTGACGATGACTGGTTCATGCATACCTTCGGCATTCCGGTTTGAGGGAGGCCCCTTTTCACCGGCAGGGCACAATAAGCATATCCTGGATGGAGGGTCACGTGTGGAGCATTTTGCCTTTATCATTTGCAGCCAGGACGATGCCCGTTACCGCCGCTGCTTCCAGTACCTGCAGGCGCTGGAACGCCCCGACGTGCAGATGGAGGTTCTGCGGGTGGCGTCCCGGCACAGTATTGCGGCTGCTTATAACCGGGCGATGGAAAGGAGCGCGGCTACCTATAAGGTTTATCTGCACGACGATGTATTTATTTTGAACCGCCGCTTTTGCCGGGACGTTCTGAAGATTTTTCGGGCAGACCCCTCCATCGGCCTTTTAGGCATGTGCGGGTGTAAAAAGATACCGCCCAGCGGGATATGGTGGGAGGGGAAAAGTTACGGCAAGGTTTATCATGGGGACCCACCCCGGGTGCTCCTCTTCAACCAACCCGCGGGCCTTTACGAGGTGGTGCAGGCGGTGGACGGCCTGCTCATGGTCACCCGCTGCGATCTACCCTGGCGGGAGGATATTATTGACGGTTTCCATTTTTACGATTTATCCCATTGTCTGGAATTTATCCGGAGAGGATACCGGGTGGCGGTGCCCCGCCAGGAAGAACCCTGGTGCTACCACCGGAGTCCGGGCAGGATTGATGCGGAATATGAGCGGTTAAGGCAGGTTTTCTTAAGGGAGTATGCTGAGGAATTATCTGGCAATCAGGTGGGGTAAGATGGCCAGCGTGCTGTTTATTGACGGAGTTCTTCCCTCATTCCCCCATCCCGAGCGGGGATGGCGCGTTTTACGCATTTTAAAGGCCCTGGCGGAAGCAGGCCACCGGGTGGTTTATCTTCTGCTCCAGGGGGAGCGGTACGAGATTTACCGTCCTGCTTTTGAAGAGGCCGGGGTTGAATTCTATGTGGAAAAAGGAGCCCGGATTTGCCGGCAGGGTCCGGTGAAGTGCCGGGTGGTAGGGCTGAACCAGCTGGTGCAGGAAGTCCCCTTTCACCTTGCCTGCATTCATTTTGCGGCCAACGCCCCGGCATGTATCCCGGTGATCCGCCGCTATTCCCCCCGTACCAGGATTGCCGTGGATACGGTGGATCTCGCCCATATCCGGTTGTGGCGGGAGGCCCTGGTTACCGGGCGGCAGGAGACGGTTGTAGAAGCCTATCGCCACTGGGAAATGGAAACGGCCGTTTTCCGGCAGGCCGATGCGGTTATTGCCGTTACCCCTTTGGAAGCCAAAATGATTTCCCGGCTGGCACCCGGTGTCAAAACAGTGGTCATTCCCGTTATTGCCGATGCCTGGCCACAGGTCAACCCCTTTTCCAGCCGCCAGGGCCTGCTTTACGTGGGAAACTTTTTTCACCCGCCCAATGCGGATGCCGTGTTTTACCTGGTCGATCACATCTGGCCCCATTTGCAAAAGGCCCTCCCCGGGGTGGAGCTCTACATTGTGGGCCACAACCCCCCGCAGGAGATCCAGGCACTGGTAAATGACGGGATAAGGGTGGTCGGCTATGTACCCTCACTGGCTCCTTATTTTGAGCAATGCCGCCTGATGGTAGCCCCCATCCGTTACGGGGCGGGGATAAAGACCAAGATAGTGGAGGCCATGGCCGCCGGCCTGCCGGTGGTGACTACCAGCATGGGTGCCGAGGGTATGGAGTTGCAGCCTGGTGAAAACGTGCTGGTGGCCGATGATCCCGTCTCCTTCAGCCGGGCGGTGGCCGCCCTTTATCAAAACCAGTCCCTGTGGGAGCGCCTGTCTCAAAAAGGACGGGAGCATGTGCGCCGCCATTACAGTTTTCCCGTGGTGGCCCCGGCCATTTATAGTTTGCTGTCAAGCTGAGATACCAGGCCGGTCGGCGGTCATTAGCAGATTAGCCAGCTAAAGAGAAATGTAGGGCAAGATGCCGGGATTCGAGGAGTGACGCCATGCTGGTTTCCATCATCATACCGGTACACAACCAGTTAGAACACATACAAAACTGCCTGCGGGCATTGTGGAAAAACACCAGCCGTGCCTTCCCCTGGGAACTGATCATCGTGGACAACAACTCGGATAAGCAAACGGCAGCCTGGCTGAAAACACTGGGGGGTGGGGTGCGCCTTGTTTCCAACTCCATAAATCTGGGCTTTGTCCATGCCTGCAATCAAGGGGCGGCGGCAAGCCGGGGCAAATACCTTCTCTTTTTAAACAGCGACACCCGGCCCCTCCCCGGCTGGCTGACGGCCCTGGTAGCTGCTTTGCAGGAAAACCCGCGGGCGGGGGCGGCGGGTGCCAGGCTGCTTTACCCCGACGGGAGGCTGCAGGAGGCCGGCGCCATCATCTGGAGGGACGGCACCGGCTGGAACTACGGCCGGGGCGACGATCCCGCCCTGCCCAAGTACAATTACCCCCGCCCGGTGGATTACTGTTCCGGGGCCTGCCTGATGGTAAGGGCAGATCTCTTCCGTAGTCTGGGAGGTTTTGATCCCCGCTATGCTCCCATGTACTACGAGGATGCCGATCTTTGCTTTGGCCTGCGTCAGGCGGGATGGGCCGTGCTTTATGTTCCCGAGGCTGCGGTCATCCATTACGACGGCGGAACCGCCGCAGCCGGCAACGGGGGATGGCGGCGTTACATGGCCGTGAACAGAGAAAAATTCGTGGCCAAATGGAAAGATGTCCTGCGCTATCATTATCCACCTTCCCCGGAGAATGTGGAGCGGGCCTGCTGCCGTCCTCTGGACGCATAAGGGGTGAGGGCAAGTGAAACGGGCATTGATTACGGGCATTACTGGCCAGGACGGCTCTTACCTGGCCGAATTTTTACTGGAGAAGGGGTACCGGGTTTACGGGCTGGTGCGGCGTTCTAGCGTGGGCAACCTGGAGAGAATCAAACACCTGGAAAAGGACCTGCGGCTGATCCCCGGCGATTTGACGGACCAGAATTCCCTGATTGCCGCCCTGGTGGAAGCCCGGCCCGATGAAGTTTACAACCTGGCCGCCCAGTCCTTCGTGGGAGTTTCCTGGCAGCAGCCGGTGCTTACAGCCCAGGTTACCGCCCTGGGGGTTACCCGCATGCTGGAGGCCATCCGTACCGTAAACCCGCGCATCCGCTTTTACCAGGCCTCCAGCTCGGAAATGTTCGGCCGGGCACAGGAAACGCCCCAGTCGGAAAAAACACCCTTTTATCCCCGCAGCCCTTACGGCGTGGCCAAGGTTTACGGTCATTACATCACCGTGAACTACCGGGAGAGTTACGGCCTTTTTGCCTGCAGCGGTATATTGTTTAACCATGAATCGCCCCGGCGGGGCCTGGAGTTTGTCACCCGCAAGGTCAGCGACGGGGTGGCCCGCATCAAACTGGGCCTGGCCGGTGAGCTTCGCCTGGGGAACCTGGACAGCCGCAGGGACTGGGGTTATGCCGGGGATTACGTGCAGGCCATGTGGCTGATGCTGCAGCAGGATGAGCCCGATGACTACGTGATTGCCACCGGGGAAACCCACTCGGTGCGGGAACTGGTGGAGATTGCCTTCAGCCACGCCGGCCTGGACTGGCAAAAGTACGTGGTTGTGGATCCCCGCCTTTACCGCCCGGCAGAAGTGGATCTGCTCCAGGGGGACTATTCCAAAGCCCGGTCCAAACTGGGCTGGGAGCCCCGGGTTTCCTTTCCCGAGCTGGTGCGCATGATGGTGGATGCAGATCTGGCCCGCTGGGAAAAGATTCTGCGACAGGGCGTGCCGGAGGACACGGTTCGGGAAAAGGGGAAACCGTGACCTGGAAAATTACCTGTTTGGTAATTATTCCCGCAGTGTTTGCGGTCAAAATGATAAAAGGCTAAAAATTTGAGCTGGCTTTTCCAAGGAGGTACCCTATGCTCACGGAAAAGATTGAGCGTTCCAAAGAAATCATTGCTGCCGCGCTCGAGCAGGCCAAAGGGGCCATGGTAACCTTTTCCGGCGGTAAGGATTCCCTGGTGCTGCTTCACCTGATCCGTACCGTTCAAGGCGGGAAGATAGCCATACCCGTATTAAACATTGACACCGGGGTAAAGTTTCCGGAAATTTACCGGTTTATTGATAAGATGCAGCGTCTCTGGGGGTTTAACCTGGTGCGGGAAAATAACATCGGGGTCATTCCCCCGGAAGAAATTGGCCGGGACCAGGTTCAGTGCTGTTACCAGCTGAAAACCGTTCCTTTAAAGCGGGCACTGGGAAAATACCGCGTCTCCCACCTTTTCACCGCCATCCGGCGGGATGAGCACCCGGCCCGGGCCGGCGAGGATTATATTTCCCTGCGGGAAAACCACATCCGCGTGCAACCCCTGCTGCATTTCACCCGGGAGGATATCTGGGCCTACATCCGCCTGCACCACCTGCCCTACTGCTCCCTTTATGACCGGGGATATGTAAGCCTGGGCTGCCGGCCCTGCACCAGCCCGGCCGGTCCCGGTGAGGCGGAGCGCTCCGGGCGGGCTGCGGCCAAGGAAAGGGCCATGCCCGATTTAAGGCAACTGGGGTATTTTTAACCGGGAGGAGTCTGCATGTTCTTTTCCATACTGATGATTACCATTGATACCCTGCGGGCGGATCACCTGGGGTGCTACGGTTATCAACGGGAAACCTCGCCCCACCTGGATGCATTGGCCCGGGAAGCCATTCTTTTCCGCCGGGCTTACTCCCCATGCTCTTATACTTTACCGGCCCATGCCTCAATTATGACGGGGAAATATGTGCCCCATCATTCAGTTGGTTACAAGCAGGGGGACGGAAAAATGGACCCCGACCGGGAAGTAACCCTGGCCGAAATTCTCCTGAGCCTGGGCTGGTCCACCGCGGCCTTTGTCAGCTGCGCCGTTCTGGACGCCAGCCGAGGGCTTTCCCAGGGCTTTGTGCTGTACGACGACGAGATGACCAGGGGAGAAGAAAACCGTCCCCATGAGCTGGTGCGGGACGGCCCCCTTACCACGGCGCGGGCACTGGCATGGTTAAAAGACAACACCGGCAAACCGTTTTTTGTCTGGATACACTATTTTGATGTACACGGTCCGTATATACAACCTGCTCCCTTTAACACTTTTTTCAGGCCGGAGGATTACGGGAACAGTTCCCTCTTGTTGCCGGTGGTGAATGAAGGGGAGGCCGGGGGAATTCCCCGTTACCAGCTGCTGGCCGATGATTCCGACGGTGTGGCCAAACACCAGCATGATGCCCGTTTTTACCTGGCCCGGTATGACTGCGGTATCCGGTACCAGGATCATATTGTAGGTGATTTATTCCAGACATTAAAGGAAATGGGCCTCTGGGATGAACTGATGGTCATTGTCACTGCCGATCACGGCGAGGCCCTGGGGGAAAATGGAGTCTACTTTTACCACGGTCTCACTTTGACCCCCGACCAGATCCATGTGCCCCTGATCGCCAAAATGCCCCGTTCCATTGGTCCGGCCGGCGTGCAGGTTGACGTGCCGGTGAGTACGGTGGACATTATGCCTACGGTCCTGGAATTAATAGGGTTCGACTACAGCCGCCTGGCTTTAGACGGGTTGCCGCTGCAGTATGCTTTATACACACCGGATCTTGTGGCCCAAAGAGCCGTGCATTGCGATCTGGAATGCCAGGGAGCGCTTATCTGCGGAAAAGAGCTCCACCTCTGGCCCCGCACCCCCACCATAAGCTCGCCTGGCTATCTATATAACCCGTCCCTAGTTTCTGAAGAGATAAAAATTTACCTGTTCTGAATTCATACTTATAAGGAAGTATCGACCGATGAGCAATCCCGTGGTAAGCGGTGAAAGGGCGGTTCCCGGGTTTAGTGACCCGGTTACCATGGCCGAACACCTGGCCCGCTACAAGTTTGCCCTGGCTTTCGTAGCCGGCCGGGAGGTAGAAAACAGCTTCTTCCCTTTTAATAATTATCCCGAATAGGTATTGCCAACCAACACCATCTGATATAAATTAATATCAGGTGGTGTTTTATGAAACTTTACACAATAAGCGAGTTTGCCGAAAAACTTGGTGTCAGTGTATCAACGCTTCGAGCGTGGGATAAAGAAGGCAAGCTGGTTGCTTTACGTACACCAACCAACAAGCGAAGGTATACTGAAGAGATGCTCTACCGGGCACTGGGTATAAAGAACCGCCAGGAACCAAAGAAAATTGTTTTATACGCCCGGGTGTCATCAGCCGGCCAGAAACCGGACCTGGAAAACCAGCTTGAGTACCTGAAGGATTTTGCCGCCGGCAAGGGGCTGACCGTGGACGAAATACTTTTCGACGTCGGCTCCGCCCTCAATTATAAGCGCAAGAATTTCCTGAAGCTGTGCGGCATGGTCACCCGGGGAGAAATCAAGACTGTTATTGTTGCTCACAAGGACCGTCTGGTGCGGTTCGGCTTCGAATTTTTTGAAGACCTGTTCGCCAAATTCGGCTGCGAAATACTAGTGGTCAACAAAGCCGAAGACATGTCCCCGGCCCAGGAGTTGACCGAAGACCTGATCAGCATCGTCCAGCACTTCGCGGCCAGGTTGTACGGCCAGAGGACATATAAGGCGCGAAAGCTCACCAGAACCGTCCGGGAGGCGCTGAAAAATGCAGCAGACAGTAAGACAGAAGAGCCTGCCGCTGAACAATGAGAAGTGGGCCAGGATAACTGAAACTGCCGATGCATATGCCAGGCAGAAGGACGCCTTTCTGGTGGGGTACGGGCATGTAAAATACCTGCACTATCTGGGTGAAAAGCGGAAGCTGCGGGACGAACTGGTTTCCGCCGGTTTCGTTAGCCCCTTTGGCCTGCAGGCCCGGCAGTGGAAGCTGGCCTTAGACGACGCCCTTTTCACGCTGGAGAGGCAGTTTGAGGCCGCCGTCGTTAAAGTCAAAGAATGCCTTTACCGCCACGAAGGGCTGACCGATGAAGAAAAGCACTACGCCTTCTGGTTGCTTTACAGGCACGTGAAGCACGGTCGCGACTGGAAACGCATCCGGGCAGTCTTCACCGGTGAAGATATCGTCAGCGAAGAGATAAAGCTGGACGCGGAGGGTCGCGCCAGGGTGAGAAAGTACCTGAAGCGCGTTTTTCGCCGCGTCCTGGGCAAAAAGCCCCGCGTTAAAAAAACCCGCAGCTTCGCCGTTGATCAGCAGATGTACCGGGTGTTTGCCACCGAAAAGCGGCAGTACATTGCCGTGGCTACTTTAACCCCCGGCGAGAGGGTAGTTATCCCGCTGGCCGGGGTACATGCCGTAGAAGGCAACCTGCGGGTGGTGCTTCTCCCTGACGAAAACTGCGTAGAAATCCACCTGACCAGGGAACCGCAGACTTACTCGCCCGGTGAGGGAGAGGCGGGCATCGACCTGGGCGTGACGGAAGTGTTCACCGACGACACGGGCAGAAAATACCGGCCCGAATATGGTGAGGCTCTGCAAGAAATGTCCAACCATATCCTGGACAAGAGCCGAAAGCGCGGCAAGCTCTGGGCGCTGCGCCGAAAATTATTGGAGCAGGACCCACCCAAAGCCCGGCGTATCTTAAAACACAACCTGGGCCTTGTTAAGCAAACCAAGAGGAACAAAAAATACCGGACCAGGTGCGAAAACGAAATCAACCGGGCGTTTAACGAATTCTACAAAGAACGCCGGCCGAAGATAATTGCCTACGAGGACCTTGCCCACCTGCGCGGGAAGGCCGGGAGCAGGGGTCTCTCCCGCAAGGTGAGCGGCTGGCAGCGCAGCATCATCAAAGAACGGCTGGGATACAAAAATTACATTTACTCCGTCACCGACCCCGGTCCGGTGAATGCGGCGTACTCCAGCCAGACGTGCCCCGTGTGCGGGTGGGTGGACGCGAAGAATCGCTGCGGGGACGTTTTTATGTGCCGGAAATGTAGTTTTGAAGCTGATGCGGATAACGTAGCCGCACTGAACCTTAAGTTGAGACTGCACGACGAAGAGATAACCCGTTACATGCCGTATAAAAAGGTGAAGGAGCTTTTGCTTCAGCGTTATTATCAGAAACAGCAAGCCAATTAATCCTTTATCCTCCCGGGATGTTCCCGGGAAAGGGCAGGGACTGGCCCGGTGGGAGAAAGAACGTTGGAACGTGCGGTCGGCTGGCTTTTGGCCGCACGCGAGGACGGCTTTAACGATGACGCTTTCCACGGAAAGCGGAGCACTGCCGGGTAGCCTGCACTGGGATGTACGGGAAACGGCATTCCGGTCGGCCAAACTGTTCCTGTCCTTCAGGTGGGAGCCTTCGGGCAATAAAACCACCCCGCCGTTTGGAAGCTGTCAGGCTGGATAAAGACGGTGGGCCTGTGGGTCTACCGGATGACGTACCGGTTTGGCGGTGACTGTTTCGGGCGGGACTCCAGAAGCCCGTGGTCCACCTGCCCCGTCAGCCGGGCAGGTGGGGATACCCGGCCTCTCGGAGAGCGTGAACTGCTTTTGCTGTCGCTTTTATCGTTACTTGATAGAAGTTGATAGCAAAAATGAAACAGGTGCTGGATGCGGCCTGCGGGGTGGGTTATGGCAGCCGGATGATGGCTGGGCGGGCGAAGAAGGTGGTGGGGGTGGATATTGATCCGGAGTGCCTCCAGTATGCCCGGGACAATTACGCCCATCCCCGGGTTGTTTACCAGCAGGGGGATGTCTGCGCCCTCCCTCTCCCCGGCGGGAGCTTTGATGTGGTGGTTTCCTTTGAAACCATCGAACACGTTGCCGACGGGGAGGCCTGCGTTCGGGAAGCCTGGCGGGTGCTAAGGCCGGGAGGTCTCTACCTGGTTTCCACGCCCAACCGGCTGCTCATTTCACCCGGCCGGGGACCCCAGGACCCGCCGGCCAACAGCTTCCACGTGCGGGAGTACACCCTGGAGGAATTTCAAGAACTGGTAGGGAGCTATTTCCAGAACCTGCAACTTTTCCGGCAGAATCTCGAAGAAGAGGGGCGGGGCCGGAACCCGGCCGTAAAACCCCTTTTGCCCGGGGAGGGCGCCTGGTTTTACGTTATTGTCGGCGTCAAGGGGGCTGAATAAGGCGACGTCCAATCGTTTCAAAATGGGCTGGCGAAAATGCGCCATCCCTGGCCCGGACGGCCTCCGGGCCTTGCTTATATTGGACGTGATGCGTTGCCCTCTGGGAAACCATTGTGAATGATAACCTGGCCAGGCCGTAGAGCTTGCTGCAATGATCTCTTGACTATTTTTTTGGAATTGCTATAATAAAAAAGTAAGCGGGTGTAGCTCAATGGTAGAGCATCAGCTTCCCAAGCTGAGGGCTGCGGGTTCGATCCCCGTCACCCGCTCCAGTAAAATCAAGGCTTCGCGGGTTCAGCCGCATACGACAGGACAGGTTTTTACGACAATCTTACGACGATGGAAAACCCACCCGGTGGGTGGAGTGAGTTGTGTCCCTCTGTTTGGAGGGATTTATTTTTTCCCGCCGAAAAGGATTCCGTGCAGTTTTGTTTTGAAACGACTTTCTTTATTTCCTTCCATAGGGGAATGACAGTAAAGGTCTAATATGGAACTCGTTTTGGTATGTCCCGGCAGATCCCGCAGGTTTTCCGGGTTCTCTCCCTCCTGAAGAAGAATCGTCGCGAAGGTGTGGCGTAGGTTATGTACCCGGATGTGCTCCTGTAATCGCCCCGCTCGGCCAGTTTAAGTACGTTCGCTAAACCGCGGCGCTTCTGGTTCAGGCCACTGGCCACGTCCGTGAGTTCCGCCCTGACGGTAAAACCGTTTTCCCGAGCGTGAAACCGTTCCAGCTGCCGGTCCAGGTTGCCCGCGCGCCCTCTCTGATTAAGCCAGGAAGGCTTTCCTGGCTATTCCCCAGAGGAATACCAGCCACAGCAGGTAGAAAAAGAAGAGGAGGGGGTAATAAAAGGTTCTTTTCCTCCCTGCAAACTGCCCTAGGCCATAAAAGACGGGGAAGACGGGGAGCAGGTAGCGCACGTAGCCGTGGCTTTGCGGCAGGTGCGGCAACAAATCAGCAGTAAAAAGGGGCAGGAGAGCGTGGATAAGGATTATGGAGCGCCAGAGATTTTCTTTAATTGCCACGACGGAAACTGTTGCCACGACGAGAGCTACCAGGTTGAAAATAAAAATGATGTTTGATAGTTTTGTAGTAAAGTCATGGTAAAGAACGAGCCAGGGCCAGGAAAAAAAGCGGTGGAAGAGGGGCTGGGCGCTGGTAAAGGCTAGGGGGGAGCCGTAGACGGCGTGTTCATGACCCAAAAAAGCCAGCAGCGGCAGGAAGCTGGCCAGGGAGAGAACGACCTTTTTGAAGCCCGGTCGCTCGGCGGCCCAGTAGTTGGCCAGCAGGATAGCCAGCACGGCGGCGCCGCTTACCCTGGTGACAGCTAAAAGAGAGGCGGCGGTCAGGGAAAGCGGCCAGCGGCGGTATGCGGCCAGTGTAAGGCAGGCGACTAACAGAAAGAAATAGAGCGACTCCGTATAGACAGCCGAAAAAAAATAACTGGAGGGGAAAAAGGCTAGTAGCCACAAAGCGCTGTTTTTGGGGCAGCCCTTAGCCAGGAGCAGCTTTTTGGCCACTACCAGGCCGGCTGAGAAAAAAAACCAGCTCAACAGCACTCCCGCTGCCTCGTAGTCCGCAAAGGCGCGGCCAAAAAGCCTGATGAGCAGGGGATAAAGTGGGAAGAAGGCAGCCGACATGGGGTCTCCGTATCCCTGGCGGGCGATGCGCAGGTAATGCTCGGAATCGTACAAGACGAAAGGATCCCACAGCGGCTTTACCGCAAAAAATGTGCCCGGTGGTGCATCGTGGAGCACAACCGGTCGGAAAAGGAACAAGAGGGCTACCATGATACCGCGCGAGACAAAAAATACGGCCAGGGCCGGCACCAGAATACCGCCTAAGTGTTTTAACACTTTGTTTTCCAGCAGACGGCAGTTAAAAGGCTTATGCACGGGTGTCATTGTCATCCGAACCTCCACTTTTTAATCTTAACACACCGGAAGCGATCAAAAATAGGGGTGGTTCATATTTTTCGGCGAGGGAAATCCCCGCAGGAAGGATATTGGCACCCACTGGCGAATTCCGTAAGGGGGTGGGGGAGAAGTGAGGGATGAAGAGTACCGCCTGCTGTGGGAGGAGGAAGAAAGGCACTGGTGGCACGCCGGCAAGCGCCAGATTGTGCGCGGGCAGGTGCTCAAGTTCCTTGCCGGTCGGAGCACCAACCAGGGTAAGGTGCGGCTTTTGGACGTCGGTTGCGGCGACGGGGCGCTGTTGAGGGAGCTTGGCTGCCTTGTGGAGGCCGAGGGTATAGACTGTCACCTTCCGTTGGTAGAGAGGGCCCGCGCCGGGGGTTTGCGGGTTTGTCACGGCGACGCCTGTCGTCTTCCTTACGACAACGCTACTTTTTTTGACCTGGTGCTCCTCCTTGATGTGCTGGAGCACCTCGACGACGACCGTCTCGGCCTCATGGAGGCGGGGCGCGTCTTGCGCCCGGGGGGCATGGTGCTGGTCAGTGTGCCGGCCCATCCCTGGCTTTACGGCAGCCACGATCGCGCACTCGGCCACCGGCGGCGTTACACGCCCCAGTCTCTCTTCAGGACGGCAGGCGGTGCCGGTTTGAGCGTGGAATTCATGTCTTACACCAACTTTTTTATTTTTCCGGCTGCCGCTTTGGTGAGGATGAAGGAAAGGAGTCAGTCTGGCGGGGCGGTGCGCGGCTGCTTGCCGCCCTTTTGGGGAAAATTTATTGCCGGTTTCTACCGGGTGGAGTCCTGGTGGCTTAAGCGGTGGAGTATCCCCATCGGACTTTCACTTCTGGTAAGACTTTCCAAGGAGGCTTTTTTATGAGCTTTCAAGTGGCGGCCCTTTTAGTTTTGTTTGTCCTGCTTCTTATCTGCGGTTGTTTGGCTGTCTGGATGCTGGCCGGTAAATACCGGCGCAGCCAAAAGAGGCTGGAACTCCTCATTGATATTGGCAGGGATCTTAGCTCTACTACTCGCTTAAGGCCGCTTTTGAGGAAGGTCATGGATACGGTGGCCGCCCTTACGGGAGCGGAAGCTGCCTCCCTCCTCCTTCTCGATGAAGAAAAGAATGAGCTATACTTCGAGGTTGCCCTGGGGGAAAAGGGGGAGTGCTTAAAAGAGGTGCGCCTCAAAGTGGGGGAAGGGATTGCGGGCTGGGTGGCAGCCAATGGCATACCATATATTACCAATGATGTGGAGAAAGACCCCCGCTTTAAGCGGAACATCAGCGAGGAAATCAAGTTTAAGAACAAGGCCATGATGTGCGCGCCCGTTATCCTGGAGGGGCGGATATTGGGAGTCCTGCAGGTAATCAATAAGAAGAGCGGGGGGGAATTTTCGCAGGCCGATCTGGACTTTTTGGTGGAGATATCCGCCCAGGTGGCAGTAGCCCTGCGCAACGCCCAGAGACAGGAGCTGTTTTTGAAGAGCTACCTTGGCGTGGTGAAGTCGCTGGCCGGTGCCCTGGAGGCTCGCGGCGGTAAGCTCCACGGCCATGGTGTCCGGGTGGCCGAGTTGGCCGTTCGTCTGGCCTCATTCATGGGCCTTTCCGAAGTGGAGGTGGATGTTGTGCGGCTGGCAGCTCTGGTGCACGATGTTGGCCTGGCCGGGCTAAAGAGCGAGGCAGCCGGGGAGGCAGCTCCCAGTACAGGGGAAGAGCTCTACCGCTCTCACCCCGCAGTGGGAGCGGAGCTCATTCCCGAGACGGAATTCACCCAGCCGGTAATCGAAGCAGTGCGCTGGCACCACGAGTGCTGGGACGGCAGTGGTTTTCCGGATGGGAAGAAGGGCGAAGAAGTGCCCCTGGCGGCCTGGATTGTGGGGGCAGCAGACGCCCTGGACAACCTCCTGATGAAAGGCCATACGCTGGCTACGGCGGTGGAAGAACTGCGCAAGGGTTCGGCCACGCGTTTTCACCCGCGGGTGGTGGAGGCAGCGCTTTGGTGCTTTGGAACGGCTTGCGGCGCAGGTGACCAGTTGCCTACAGGCCTGGAAAGAGATGTTGGCGGGTTGCCAGCAGCTAAAAGATAAGCACAGAAAAGCTGCCGGAAGAGGATCCCGGCGGCCGGCTTCATCAAAACAGCGCCCCGGGGTCAGTCGGAAGGGGACGCTGCATCTTGAGACGGGCAGACCGGCGCAGGTCTTACCCCGGTTTTTCCCGGCGCAGTACCGGCCATGTAGGCTCCCCGGAGATCCAGCCAGCGGATGAAGAAGAGGTCGGCCAGCATGCGCAGACCGTCCCGGAGCGGCCTTACCCTGCTGCTCTGAGAATGCGACCACTCCACGGGGACCTCGGCCAGGGGCAATCCCAGCTTCCTGGCCAGAAAAAGCAGTTCTACATCGAAGCTGTAGCGATTGAGTACCTGTAACGAGGCCAAAAGACGGGCCGTATCTCCCCAAAAGAGCTTAAAGCCGCACTGGGTATCGCGTACGCCCGGCACAGCCAGTAACTGCACGGCCAGGTTGAAGCCCTTGCCGAGTACAACCCGGTAGAACGGCTGGCTTACAAGGATGCGGGAGCCCTCCCGGGCGCGCGAACCAACGACCACCTGGTACCCTTTGGCGCCCCATTCCAGGAGGTGGGGCAGCTCTTCAATGGGCGTGGACAGGTCGGCGTCGGTAAAGAGAACCCACTCCCCCCTGCTTTCCAGTATGCCCCTTCTTACACTGTAGCCCTTGCCCCGGTTGGAATGGTTGCGCAAACAGCGGACAAAGGGGTTGGTGGCGGCAAAACTTGTTGCCACCCGGTGGGTTCCATCACTGCTGCCGTCGTCTACCACAATAACCTCGTAGGAAGTAAATTCCCTCTTTAAATAGGAAATCACCTTCTTTAAAGTCGCACCCAGGCGGCACTCCTCATTATAAGCCGGGATGATCACGGAGATTTGCTCCTTCACTTTTAGTACCACCCTTTTTCTTCATAATCACAGCCTGCGCGTCTTCATACCACACTTCCCAGGCCGGGTGCAGGCGCAACCAGCTCACCAGCGGCTCGTCCGGAGGCATTAAAACCATGTCAATCTGCCACTCGTCGAGGACAGCCTGTGGGTCTTGTAGCTTCTTAAGCCGGCGGTACTGGCTGAATACCCCACCGGCGTAGAGATCTGCCCGCCCGTCAATGAAGACCGGCAGCTGCGGCCAGAGGCGCCAGATCAAATAACCGCCCCAGTTGTAGTCGTTGAGCAGCTTCCGGCCCGGCGGGGCGCTGGCAAGCTTTTCGGCAGCGGCAGCGGGAAATTCCCGGCTGACGTTGGCCTCCAGCGGGCCCAAGGGCAGCCGTGCAAAAGTCGAAAGATAAAAGAACAGGGCCCAGAGCCATATAGCTACCTCCAGCCGCCTGGCCGGTTTCCCCGTACCTGGCCCGTCGGCTTCCTGCCGGGTACCTGCACCTGCCGGACCCTCTTCCTGCCAATCCCATTTCATTTGCGTCGGCGATCTTGAGGGCCGGGTAGTGAGGAGGTAGCCGCTTAAAACAACCAGCCAGTACGGTGTGTAGCGCACCGAAGTAAGCGTAAGCCACAAAAAAGAGACGCTTAAGAAAAACATGTCGGGCCGCCGCACCCTGGCGGGCCGCCAGAGCGGCAGGGCAAGAAAAGCGAGCAACCAGCCAAAGAGCAGGTACCTGGCGTAAGGGTGGTGGAAGTCCGGCGGCCGCCACTCCCTTATGGCCGACATCATTTCGGCATCCCCGGTGACCTGCAGGGGGTAGAGATAATGGGAGGGCCCCCATGGATTGAGGGTGCCCGCTGCCGCTGTCAAAAGAAGCGTCCAGCCCCAACGCCCGGCCACCAACTGGAGGGTCCTGAACGCAGCAGTTGGCCACTGGTGCCGGGGCTCTTTTAGCCCCGCCCGGGCCTCCCGGAGGAAGTCGCTACCCATTTTAAAGAGGACCAGCAAAGGACCCAGCGGGAAAGAACCGTGCGTATTGGCCCAGACAGCTGTCAGGGCGGCCAGGCCCAAGGTGCGGCCAGTGGAGGGCTTCCCTATTTCCAGCAGGGCCAGGAAGATAACAAAAAAGGTATAGCTCGCTATTTGCGGTCTGAGCGTCCAGAAGGGAAAGACGGTAAAAGTTGCGCAAAAAAGCAGGAAGGCAGCCAGGAGGGGACTGCTGCCGGGAGCAACCAGCCGGAGCCAGCGGTAGAAGAATGCCGCGAAAAGCCAGTAAAAAACGTGGCCCATAAGAACGGCCCCCGGGTATTGGAAGGCCCTGTCAGCAGCTGCCAATATGGCTTCAAAGAGCCACTCGTGGGCTACCCAGGGCTGACCGGCCCGGCTGAAAGAGAAGGGGTCGGTAAGGGGAATTTGCCTGTGTTCCAGGATCCACCTGCCGGCCGCCAGGTGCCAGTAGAAATCGGTATCGCCCATGGGCACACTCAAGTTTAAGGACATGAGGGCGGCTGCCAGGAGAACCGGCACATAGGAAATGGGGGGCAGCCGCAGTTTGTTTCCATTTTTTGCAGACAGCATGGATAGGCCTCTTCTTTTCTGTTTTGGTGAGACTGCTAATAAAATACGCCGTAAAAATCCGCCCTCCTTCCGGATATTGACTGCATTATCCAGTTTTTTTACTCTGCTTCCGTGTTAATGTTTGAAATCACTCAACCGATTAGTTATAATGATAAGGTAAGGGATTAAAATTGAAGTTTTACCAAATAATTTTTTCAAACTGTGCCTTTTGCGCCGCACCAGTAAGAAGGGCGTGGGCGCTGTAAGAGCAGTGAATTGGGCGGTGACAGGCCTGAGAGGCAGGAGCGAACGGGGAGAAAAAATTTTGCCGGTAAGCGGGGGAAGTCCTTTTATTGCCCGTGGTTGTTCGCTGGTGCTCCTTCTCCTCTTGCTGGGAGCAGCCATTTTTCTTGTGCCCAGGGGGGCCGGGGCAACGGGAGTTTCGTTACTCTGGAACGGCCAGCCCTGGCTGGCGGGTAAGAAAATTTTTCTGGAGAAGGGGCGGGTCCTGATAGGGGCTGGTGATCTGGCCAGGGCCATGGGGGGTGTTGCGGTTTCCAACCCCCCGTACACGGAGATCAGGATGCCCGAGGGGAGCGCGGTCAGGTCGCTTAAGTTTGGGACTGCTTCGCCTGTAGCCGTGGTGGAGAAAACGTATGGTGCCCAGGAGTACCCGCTGGATACGCTCCCGCACTTTTGGGAAGGGGAGCTTTATGTGCCGCTGCGTTTTGTGGTGACCGCTGCCGGCGGCAGCGTTCAGTGGTACGAACAGCTGCGGGCGGTTTCCGTCCGCTCCGGCAGCCTTTCCAGGGTCCAGTTGGCGTGTGGCGAGGCAGAACTGGGCGGCATGTTTTTCAGGCGCGGCCTCTATAAAGAGTGTCTTGCCCACTACCGGCAGGCGGTGGCCTGGGGGTTGGAGACGGCGGAGATTTATTATCACTGCCTGGAAGCTTACCGGTTGCTAGGTGACAGGGAAATGGCCGCCCGCTCGGGTGAAAACGCCTTAAGAATCCACCCTGTTTTTGCCGATAGGGTTGCCTGGGAACGTGATTTCCCGCTCCTCCTGGAGGCCTACCTTGAATCTTCCGGTCACGGGCAGACGCTGCGCCCCGAACTTTTCAGGCTGGTGGCCCAAAGAGATCTATTTCTCCCTTTGCGGGTTCTACTTCGTTTGGACGAACTGGGTTACACTCCGGAAGTAATGAAGGAGGCCGTCGCCCGGTATGAAGAGCGGGAACCCGGCTCGTACCTGGTCGGCCTCTACCGGGAGAAAATGGGGCGGCGGCAGTAACTGGTGGAGGAGAAGGGGGCACCTGTTTTACCGCCCGCCGGCGGGAGCTGGCGGACGGAAGAGATACGTGGCAGGACAGCCGGTCTGGAAGGGAGGTGAACGGAGTGAAAAAACTGCTGGCCCGTTTGTGGAAGGAGGAATCCGGTCAGGGTATGAGCGAGTACGCTCTCATCCTCGCCCTGGTTGCCGTGGCTGCCATTGCGGCTTTGATATTCCTGGGCGGCCGGCTGACGGGCATATTTAACAGGGTGGGAAACAACTTAAACACCCAATAGGTCGTTTGTTTAGCCGTCCTTTAGAGACAGTTTTGGTAAAAAAGGTGGCCCTCTTCTGTTTTTGCCGGAAGGCACGCCACCTCACAGTTTCTTTCTGGCCAGATTAAGGAAGAGGACATTTTACCGGCGCTCATTACACGGAATATTGATGACGGAATAATGAAAAAAGGCCCTACCGGACGTCCGGTCTTGAGTAGGGTCTGTTTTTAAAATTTTGCCGGAGGTTTAGAGGCAGTTGAGCATTTTAGATGCTGTACTGGCTGCCTTCTTGTGCTGCAGCGTTTATACTGACCTCCGCTGGCGTAGGATACCCAACGCCCTGGTGGCGGCCTTTATGGGCGCCGGTTTTATCCTGCGCCTTGCCGGGGGAGGGCCGGCAGGCTTGCTGGAAGGGTGCCTTGGCCTTGTGATAGGGGCTTTACTGCTCCTCATCCCCTTTTGGGCCGGCGGGGTAGGAGCTGGTGATGTAAAGATGCTGGCTATGATTGGCCTTTACAAGGGTGCACATTTTGCAACCTGGACGTTTCTGGCCGGAGCCCTGGCCGGCGGGGTGCTGGCGGCCCTTTTCCTTTTGGGCAGGCGCCATCTGGTCTCTTCCCTTAGGTGTGTGGGCAGGCACCTTTGGCTGGCCTGGGCCCTGGGGAAGCTCTCCCTGGCCCTCGTGCCGCCGCCCGGCGGGGAAGACCTGCCGGCTGTGCCCTATGCCCTGGCAATTTTTTGCGGTGCAACTGTCGTCTTCATCTTAGAGGTGAGCGGGCATGCCCTTCCTGCCCTGCATTGGTAACAATCGCGGCCAGGCCATGGTGGAGCTGGCCATTGTCCTGCCCGTGGTGATTTTGATCCTGATGGGCATATTTGAATTTGGGCGGGTGTTCTACGCATACCAGATGGTGACAAATGCCTCCCGGGAGGGGGCCAGGCTGGCCGCCCTGGGCAGGCCGGACTCCGAGGTGGTGGAGCGGGCCACAGCGGCCGCCGGCCCTGTGGGAACGCTGGAGGTGTCCATTAGCCCCCCGCCGGGTACCCGCTCCAGGGGGACACCAGTGACAGTGACGGTGTCTACCAGGGTAGAAGTCAGCATCCCTTTTTTTGCCGACAAATCCTATATCGTAAGGGGCAGTACCACCATGATGGTGGAGTAGGGGGAGGTGAGGCCGGTGAAGGTGTTTAACGGCGGGGAAAGGGGGACCATCATTATCCTGGTTGCCGCCGCCATGACCGCGCTGCTTGCCTCCCTTGCCCTGGTGGTGGATGTGGGGCACACTGCCGTCCAGAAGTCCCGCCTGCAAAAGGCGCTGGACGCCGCTGCCCTGGCCGGGGCGAGGTTTTTGCCGGACGATCCGGAGGCGGCCCGGGCGCGGGCCGTGGAGTACGCCGCCTACAACGGCGTGGAGCTGGAGGCAGGGGACGTAAGTTTTTCCGACGGTAATTTAAAGATTATTTGCAGCAAGGAGAGGCCGGTAGACCTCTTTTTCGGGCCCGCCCTGGGCATCGACAGCTGGTCGATCAGGGCCAGATCGGCAGCGCGGGTAGGAGCGGTAAAAAGCGCCGGTGGCTACCCGGTTCTCCCCTTGGGGATTCTGGACCAGGAGCTTGCTTTTGGCCAGTTGTATACGCTGAAATACGGCGGCGGTATGGGCACTCAGGGCTGGTACGGTGCCCTCGATATCACCCGCAATCCGGCCCAGTTTCCGGACCCTGGGGCGGAGCACAGGACGATTCCCGGTGGTACCGGTGCCCGCGACTATGAGGACAACCTGGGAAGGGGTGTGTCTTTTAATTTAAAGGTTGGCGACCGCCTCTACGAGAAGACCGGCAACATGTCCGGTCCAACAAGAGATGGGCTGGAGGAAAGGCTTAAGGCCTGCCCTGTACACGGCGCCTCCTGCTGGTCGTCCCCACCGGACTGGCGCACGTCGAGCAGCGACTGCGCGCGCTTTGTCATCATCCCCGTCTTGCGTTACCTCAACCCGCGTGGAAACGAGCCCGACTTTGAAATTGTGGGCTTTGCTGCCTTCTTTATTGAGGGGCAGCCCGGCAGCGGTAATGACTGTGTGATAAATGGCCGTTTCTTAAAAACCACCCTCTCCCTGGAGTGCGACCCCGCTGCCGGTACTGGCTACGGGCTTACAGGTGTTAAGCTTACTGATTGAGCACGGAGGAACTTTTTATGGGTAAAAAACTGGTGGCGCTGGCCGTTATACTGGGACTGGCGGCATCTTTTACCGTTTATAGTTATATAAAAAAGGTGGAGCAGGAGGCGCGCCAGCGCCGCCTGGCTCAGGTAGTGGTGGCGGTTAAAGACATTCCCGCCCGTGAGCAAATAACGGCCGAGATGGTGGCTTTAAAAGACGTACCCGTTGAATCAATTCACCCGCGGGCGGCCCGGAAGCTGGAGGAAGTGGTGGGAACGGTGACGCTTTTCCCGCTGGTGGGGGGAGAGCCGGTCTTGCTGTCGCGCCTGGCGCGGCCCGGGGAGGGAAGGGGGGGCTTGGCCTTCCAGATCCCCCCTGGCAAGCGGGCGGTAGCCATCAGCGTCGATGAGGTCAGGAGCGTCGGCTTCTTGGTTAAACAGGGGGATACGGTTGACGTTTTGCTTAAAGTGCCGGTTAAAGCCGGCGGTACGGGCAGTGGCTCGGAAGAAGTGCCGGTGGCGCTTACCATTCTCCAAAACGTGGAAGTTCTGGCCGTGGGCAGATCTCTTGAGCAGCCCAGGGTGGAAGCGGCTGGCAAAGAAGGGGAGAACAAGCAGTCCCCGCAGCAGGCCAAAGAGGTGGCCACGGTAACCCTGGCGGTTGAGCCGGAGGAAGCCCAGGTGTTGCTCCTGGCTTCTGAACTCGGGTCCGTGCGTCTGGCCTTGCGTTCCCCGGTAGACAGGGAGAAAAGGGTTTTGGAGCCCATCGACACGGAAAAAATGATCAAGAAATTCGGCGGCGGGGCCGGGCTTTTGGACAGGCTCCGGCGGGAGGCAGAGATGGCCGGGGCCCGGGAAAAAGCCGAGTCCGGCGGTACCGGCCTGACCGGGGTGGTTGCCCCACCACCATTTGCGGAAAATGAGCGTACAGAAAATGAGCGGTGGAGTGTGTTTAGTGAAAAGTAAAATTTTGATGCCGGCAGCCGGCCCGGTTTTTAAGGGGGGAGTCTTGTGGCTGCCATCAGGGTGCTCGTGGCCGACGACGTTTGGGAGACGTACCAGGTGATCCAAAAAATTTTGAGCCTGGAGGACGATATTAAACTGGTCGGCAGGGCCAGTGCCGGCGATGAAGCGGTTAGCCTGGCGGAACGGCTTTTACCTGACGTCGTCATCATGGATGTTAACCTGCCCGGCCTGGGAGGTTTTCAAGCAGCCGTTCTTATCGCCCAGCGCTGCCCCCGCACCGCTATCATCTTTACTGCTCTGCAGGCAGACCAGCAACTTTTGCGAGAGGCCTTGCGGGCAGGAGGGCGGGATTTTTTGGTGAAGCCCTTTAGCGGCGAGGCCCTGGTTGAATCAATCAGGAGGGTTTACGAGGCGGAGCAGTCGCGCTTTTCCAGTCGGCTGCTGACGGAAGGAACGCTGGAAGGGTTGGCCCGCCGCGAGATGGTGGCAGTTTTTTCTGTCAAGGGTGGGGTGGGCAGGACGACCTTGGCGGTTAACCTGGCCGTTATGCTGGCGCGCCGGACGGGACGGCAGGTGGTGCTGGTGGACCTCGACCTGCAGAGGGGGGATGCGAGCGTGTTTTTAAACCTCATCCCCCGCAAGACCTGGTACGAGCTGGCCCAGGAACTGGAGCAAAACTACAGTCCGGTTTGGGAGCACTATCTTACTCCCCATCCATCGGGAGTGCGGGTACTGGCGGCACCGGTACGCCCGGAACTCGCCGAGGTTGTTAAGGGGCCTCAAGTGGAGCGCACGCTGCAGGCCTTTAAGGAGCAGTACGAGTACGTGATTATCGACCTGCCGGCCATTTTTTCCGATATAACTCTTTCTGCCCTGGACCTCTCCACCCAGATCCTTCTGGTAACGTCTCCAGAACTGCCGACGATAAAGAACACCAAAATTTGTTTGGATATCCTCGATTCGCTGCACAACAAGGGAAAGACAAAAATGGTGGTCAACCGCTTTTCCCACGACTTCTCCATCAAAATTGAGGACCTGGAAACTAACCTGAGCTTTTTGGCGGCCTGCCGCGTGCCCGCCGAGGGCAGGCTGGTTGTTTCTTCGGTCAACGAGGGTATACCTTTTGTGCTGAGCAGCCCCGGCAGCAGGGTGACTGCCGCCGTGGCTGAGCTGGCGGAGATGGTTATTGGCGACACCGGCCGCCAAACGGATCTGGAAGAGCAGAGGAAAAAGAATCTCTTTAAGTTCTGGGCGCGGGGCCGTTAGGTTGCTGTTCTTATAGTGTTTTTATACACTTTGAAACCACCTGGAAACCGGGAAGGAAAGGAACGGTGACTGCTGCGTGTCTCTCATGAAGCGCCTGGGCAGGACGATGCCAGGGCTGCCTGCAGGTGAAACAGAAACAACCAGCGAAAAAAAGCCGGCTGTGGTGGCCGGCCGGGAGGAGGACGAACAGTTTTCAGAACTGAAAGGCAAGATCTTCCAGCAGATAATTGAGGATCTGGAAGCCGAGATGGCGCGCCAGGACGCGCGCTCCTCCAAAAAAGGCAGGGAGGCTGCCGGGGGGCAGAAAAAGCAGGAGATCTGGCAGCGGGATGTGCTGGCGGAACGGGTGGACGAGATTGTAGGCCAGGTCTTGGAGGCCGAGGAGGCCTTTTTACCGGCTGCCGTCCGCCAGAAGGTGGTAGAAGAAATGCTCAACGACGTGCTCGGCTACGGTCCCATCCAGCCCCTTCTGGATGATCCCACCATTTCCGAGATCATGGTCAACGGGCCGTACAAGGTGTACGTGGAGCGCAAGGGCAAGCTTACGCTTACCGACGTGAAGTTTCGCAACAACGAGCATGTCATGCATGTTATCGAAAAGATCGTTGCTCCCCTGGGCAGGCGAATTGATGAGAGCATGCCCATGGTGGATGCCCGCCTGCCGGACGGCTCGCGGGTCAACGCTATCATTCCGCCGCTGGCTTTAACTGGCCCAACGATTACCATTCGCAAGTTTTCCCGCGATCCGCTGCAAATACAGGACCTCATCCGCTTTGGTTCTCTCACCCCGGAAATGGCCAGGTTTCTGGAGGCCTGCGTGAAGGCGCGGTTGAATATTGTGGTCAGCGGGGGCACCGGTAGCGGCAAAACAACCATGCTCAATGTGCTTTCGTCTTTTATTCCCGAGGACGAGCGCATTGTGACTATTGAGGATTCCGCTGAGCTCCAGTTGAGGCAAGAGCACGTAGTTACTTTGGAATCCCGGCCGCCAAACATTGAGGGCAAGGGGGCCATCACCATTCGCGACCTGGTGAAAAATGCCCTGCGCATGAGACCGGACAGGATTGTAGTGGGTGAGGTGCGTTCCGGCGAAGCGCTGGACATGCTGCAGGCCATGAATACCGGCCACGACGGTTCACTGACCACGGGTCACGCCAACTCGCCCAGGGATATGCTGTCCCGCCTGGAGACGATGGTCCTCATGGCCGGGATGGACCTGCCTGTGCGGGCTATCCGCGAACAGATTGCTTCCGCTGTTGACCTGATCGTGCAACAGAGCCGCTTGAAGGACGGATCGCGCAAAGTGACCCACATTACCGAAGTGCTGGGCATGGAAGGGGAAACCATCGTCATGCAGGACATCTTTATTTTTGAACAGACCGGAGTTGATGAGATGGGCAGGGTGGTGGGCCGCTTTACGGCTACCGGCATCAGGCCCCGCTTTATGCCCAGGCTGGAGGCGGCGGGCATCAGCCTGCCACCGGATATTTTTGCCCGCCGTTAGAGCGGGGGTGTGCGGCAGGTCGATTTAGATGGAATATTTAGCAGGACTTTTGGTATTTTTAAGTGTGTCCCTCTTTGTGTGGGGGCTATTGGGGGATGCCGGTGAGGCAGCCCGGCGGGTGGCCCACCGGCTTAAAGTGTACACCGGCCGGCTGGCCCACTCGCCGTGGAACCCCGCCCTCAAAGAAGAGGAGGGTTTGCCCCCCTGGCAGCGTTTCTTGCGCCGGGTGGGTTCTGCCCTGGCCCCGCGCAGCGCCGCCCAGCGGCTGGAGGCTGAGCTGGCGCGGGCCGGTATCCCCATGCGGGGGGAGGAGTTTATTACCGTACAGCTCGGGGTGACGGCCGGCCTCCCCCTCCTTATGCTGGCCGCCACGCACAACCTGGCGGGAGCAGTGGTGCTCGGCATCTTTGGTTACACTCTGACGAGGATGGTGATAATCCGGGGCAAGGCGGGCCGGGCCAGGAAATTTAACGACCAGCTGGTTGATTCCCTGGCGATAATGGCTAACTCCCTGCGGGCCGGCTTTAGCTTTTTTCAGGCTATGGATACGGTGAGGCGGGAAATGCCCGATCCGATAGCCGGTGAGTTCAGCCGGGCTTTAAGGGAAATCAACCTGGGCAGGTCGGTGGATGAGGCCCTGGAGGGGATGGCCAGGCGGGTAGAAAGCCCTGACCTCGACCTGGTGGTGACAGCAGTGCTCATCCAGCGACAGGTGGGTGGTAACCTGGCAGAGATACTGGACATTATTTCTGAAACAATCCGTGAGCGGATTCGCATCAAAGGTCAGATTCGCACTCTGACGGCTCAGGGGCGGATATCAGGCCTGGTGGTTGGGCTGCTGCCTGTTTTTTTTGGGGCACTACTCCTGGTGATCAGTCCAGACTATTTAAAAGTGCTTTTTACAGAGAAAGCGGGTCTCCTCATGCTGGCGGGCGCGGCTGTATCAGAGCTAGTGGGGTTCCTGTTGATCAGGCAGATCACGAACATCGAGATTTAAGGGGCGAGCTGGACGTGAAACAACTGGCGGTGGTACTCAGTTTTTTGGCAGTCTTTTTCCTGGTCTGGGGGCTGGCTGTGGGGTTGGCTGGGCGCCGGCTGGCTGTGCGTGAACGTTTGGCCAGGCTCAACCAAAAAGCGCGGCGGTTGCCGCTCGAAGACCTGGAAAAGCCATTCTTTGAAAGGGTAATCCTCCCCATCCTGCAGCGCTTTTCAGGCCGCCTGGCGCGCATGATGACCAAGGATAAAAAAGCTCTTTTGGAAAAGCGCCTTCTGATGGCGGGTAACCCCTTTCATATGACGGCAGAGCAGTTTAGGGCCGCCCAGTATCTGTCAGCAATGCTCGGTCTGGGAACGGGTATGCTCCTAGCCGCTGTTTTTCGTGCTGGCCCGCTGTCCATGTTTTTAGGGGAAGTTTCCTTACTTTTAGCCGGCTTTCTCTTGCCGGATCTGCTTTTAAAGTGGCGCATAAAGGCAAGGCAGGAAGCCCTGCGTAAAAGTTTGCCTGATGTCATCGATTTGCTCGCGGTGAGCGTGGAGGCCGGGCTCGGTTTTGATGCTGCCCTGGCCAAGGTGGTCGAAAAGAGCAAGGGGTTTATTGCAGAGGAGTTTGCCCGCGTTTTGGACGAAATCAACATTGGCAAGCCGAGGCGGGACGCCCTGCGCGATATGGCGGCAAGAAACGGGGTCGACGAGTTGACCGTCTTTGTGGGGGCTATAATCCAGGCTGACATGCTGGGTGTAGGTATTACTAACGTGCTGCGCGTTCAGTCCAGGCAGATGAGGCAGTTAAGGCGCCAGCAGGCAGAGGAGAGGGCCATGAAGGCCCCCGTAAAAATGCTTATTCCCATGGTCGTGTTTATTTTTCCGGTTATTTTTATTATCCTGCTGGGACCCGGTGTCATAAAGCTCATTAAGGAATTTTCCAGGATATACAAGTAAAGTTTACTTACTGGCCTGGAGGTTTCGGAGCCGGTGGCGAAAAAAAGGGGAGGGTTTTTGGAAGTAAGAATTGGGGAAAGAAATTTGCCGCTGAAAGTACGGCCGGCGTTTGGTTTTTGGGCCCGGTTGAAGGGATGGATGTTTGCGACTCCCCCCGGCGAAGAGGAAGGGCTTTTACTCTCACCCTGCAGACGCATCCACACGTGGGGAATGCGCTTTTCAATTGACGCCGTCTATCTGGACAGAAGCGGTAGGGTACTGGCAGTAGAAGATAACCTGCCGCCCGGACGGGTAGGAGGTACTTATGAAGGCTGCAGCCAAGTGCTGGAATTGAAAGCCGGGTCGGCGCGGGCCTGCGGTATTGTGGCCGGCGATACCCTTACCTTTTCCGGTGTCACCTGCCGGGGATATCAGAACCCCCCTTAAAACACTTTAAATGAGTGGTTTTTATAGTAGACTATACTTAAGCAGGCTAAGCCATGGGAAAAGACAGGACCGGTGAGTTATGTTAAGGTGTGGTTGGAAGGGCACAGGTAAAAAATAGGGAGGGGGGCTTTTTATGCCTGAAACGAAAAAAGTTGGGGAGATCATGGTGCCGCTGTCCGAATACCCGGTGGTGTATGAGACCGATACCTTGAAGGATGCCATTAAGGTGCTTAGAAATTACCGCGCCGCCGGCCACGAGCACCGTTCGCTGCTGGTTTTCAGTAAGACCAAGAAAGTGGGGGATGAAGAGCGGTTGGTGGGAATTCTCACCACCCGGGACATCCTCAATGCCATTAAGAAAAACCGCATGCTTTACGACAATACTGAACTCTTCACCATGTCCTGGGCCTTTTTCTACCGCAGAGAACCCCTCAATGAGCTTACCGTGACCAGGGTGGGGCAGGCCATCCGGCCCCTGGTCGATGCTTACGTACAGGCTGACGATACCGTAACCAGGGCCATCGAACTGATGATGACCAAAAACGTGAATATCCTGCCCGTGTTCGAAGGTAAAAAAGCCGTAGGCATCATCAGGGCGATTGATCTCCTGGACTACATCGCCGGGATGCTTTGAGGGATTGAAACCATCTACCTGTGTCCGTTTTAAAACGCTTTTTAACCCGCCGGTTTTCACTGTGTTAGACCTGCGAACTTGTTGGGGGTCCGGTTCAAGCTACAGGCATTGGATCTTGTCTGGGAGACCTGGACCGGGGTATAATGTAGATAGGCTTAACAAAAGGAGGCGGATTTTGATTCAATGGGCAAGCACATCAAGACCATCAGCCGCCCCTCCCTGGCCAAGACTGTTCAGGGCAGGGGCTGCGGGGAATGCCAGACTTCCTGCCAGTCGGCCTGCAAGACCTCCTGCACCGTGGGCAACCAGGCCTGCATGAAGGAGGACAAGTAATGGAAAACCTGATCCCGTACGGGATGAGGTTTTTTTCTTGAGGGAAGGGCTATGATCCATAAGTTTATCTTTGACGATCACCGCATTGTACTGGATGTCAACAGCGGAGCTGTGCACCTGGTGGATGAACTGACCTGGCACCTGCTGGACGATTATCCCCTTCTCAGCCCCCGGGATTTAGTAGCCAAGCACTCCCGTTGTTACCCGGTGTCCGAAGTGCAGGAGGCCGTTAGGGAAATCGAAGAGCTGGTCCGGGAAGGCCTGTTGTTTTCTCCCGACCCCTTAAACGGCCATTATGAACCGGCGTGTAACGAGGTGGTCAAGGCCCTTTGTCTGCACCTGGCCCATGACTGCAACCTGGCCTGCCGCTACTGTTTTGCCGGCCAGGGTCATTTCGGCGGCCCAAGCGGGCTGATGCCTTTGGAAACTGGGCGGCAGGCGCTGGATTTTCTTTTTGCCGCTTCCGGCTCCCGGCGGCATGTGGAAGTTGATTTCTTCGGGGGAGAGCCGCTGTTGAACTTTTCCGTCCTGCAGGCTCTTGTGGAGTACGGCCGGCAGCGGGCTGCCCAACTGGGCAAGGTAATCAAGTTTACCGTGACCACCAATGCCTTACTCCTCACTCCGGAAGTAGGCCGCTACTTAAACGAGAACGATCTGGCTGTCGTGCTCAGCCTGGACGGGCGGCAGGAAATCCACGATGCCATGCGCATCTTTCCCGGCGGCAGGGGTTCCTACGGGCGGGTGCTGGAAAACATCAGCCGTTTCGTTTCCTCCCGACCGGGGGGTGAATATTATGTGCGTGGTACCTTTACACGCCATAACCTGGATTTTTCCCGGGACGTGCTCCATATGGCCGACCTGGGCTTTGAGCACATCTCGGTGGAGCCCGTAGTGGCTCCTTATCGGGAGGAGTATGCCCTGCAACCCCAGGACGTGCCCCTCATCTGTGAGGAATATGAAGCACTAACCCGGCAACTACTCAGCCGCGCCCGTAAGGGCCAGCGGATAAACTTCTTCCACTTTAACATAGACCTGGGCGGGGGACCGTGTCTGCCCAAGCGCCTGACGGGGTGCGGGGCCGGCAGGGAATACCTGGCCGTTTCGCCCGAGGGTAAACTTTACCCCTGCCACCAGTTTGTCGGTCGCTCGGAATACTGCATGGGGGACGTGGAGCGGGGAATCGTACGACCCGAGCTGGTGGAAGAGTTTCGGGCCGCCCATGTGTATAACAAAGATGCCTGCAGGGGCTGCTGGGCCCGTTTTTACTGCAGCGGCGGCTGCCATGCCAATGCCCACGCTTTTCACGGCAATATCTTTACTCCCTATGAAATCGCCTGTGACCTGATTAAAAAGAGGATTGAATGCGCCCTGTATTTAAAGGCGGCCCTGTCGAGCGAAAGCGCTTAAATCACGGACTCCACCTTTGGCCCGGGTTCAACCCGGGCTAAAATTTTCGCCATAAACTTGAAAAACAAAAGAAATTAAAAGCAAATTTGCCATACCCCGACCATAAAAGGCTTTAATGGACAAAATTCATAGTGTTATAACGCCCTTATCAGTTATATATTTATAGAAGGTTGACATGGCCTGACAGGCAACCTGTTTTTTGTATTCGGGTTGCCGGTTGTCTGGTTGTGCAACCAGTCTTTCACCAAAGGAGTAGACACCCATGACGCTTTCAGCGCCACCAACAGAGAATGAAAAGGGCCGCCGTTTTGCACGGAAGCGAGAGACGTTGAGCCGAGCAGATGCCAATGCTGTATTTTCCTCCCGCCCCAGGCTCTCTTTTGTGTCCCAATACATCGATGGTCTTAGGCAAGCGGTGCGCCGAATATTGATCGAGGATCCCCTGACTCCGGCCCAGGTAATATGTCTAGTGGCCATTACCATAGTGGTAATGACTTACGGTTCTCTCTTGACGCGTGCTTCCGGCGGCTGGACCCTGCTGGTGGACGACCGGGTGGTGGCCGTATGTTCCGACCGGGAGACGCTGGAGACAGTCATTCATAAAAAGTTCTACTTTGGGGAATCTACCGGTGATCTCCTTCGGAGGGTGACCATCCGCCCAGCCGCTGTGGGAGAGGGCCCGCTGTTGTTAGATGACCGGCAACTGGAGGAAAATCTCGCCCGGGCTCTGGGTGCCGGGGCCCGGGGCACTGCCCTGTTGGTAAACGGTGCGATTAAGCTGGTGGTAGCCGACCGTGAAATTGCCAGCCGGTTGTTGGAAAAATTAAAAGAGCGGTACAGCGTTCCCGGAGCGGATGTTCGCCTGGTGGAAGAAGTAAGCTTTAAAGAAGTACGGGCGCCAGCACATACCATTTTAGGGTTCGAGGAGGCCCTTGATTTCGTTTGCACGGGGGGGCGCCAGCTTGACCGCTACACCGTTAGGGCCGGAGATACCCTGTGGACCATTGCTGCCGGGACAGGCATGACGGTGGAAGAGTTGCAGGCCGCAAATCCGGGTTTGACCCCCGAGAGACTGCAGATAGGCCAGAAGCTTAATTTATCCCGCACTGTGCCGGTGATCAACGTTCTGGCTACTGCGCGGCGCACCGAAAAGCGGGAAGTGCCTTTCACGGAGGAACGGCGGCGGGATAACAGTATGTATCGCGGCCAGCAACGGATTATACAACCGGGGAAACCCGGCCTGGAGGAGGTCACTTACCAGGTCGCCTACTTAAACGGCCGGGAAATGAGCAGGGACGTACTGGACAGGCGGGTGATCAGGAAATCCCAGACCCGGATAGTAGCGGTGGGCTCGCGTGTGCTCCTGGCTTCCCGTTCGGCGACGGGGGGCGGGCTGGCCTGGCCTACGGTGGGGGCCATCGAGTCGCCCTTTGGGCTGCGTTGGGGACGGCTGCATTCCGGTGTGGACATAGCCGCGGGTACGGGCACCCCGGTTCGGGCTGCCGAGTCGGGACGGGTAGTCAGCGCAGGCTGGAATGGCGGCTACGGACTGACAGTGGATGTTTACCACGGGGATGGCGTGGTTACCCGTTACGCCCACCTGTCCAGGATTGAGGTGCGGGTTGGCCAGCGTGTGGAACGCGGCCAGTTACTGGGAAGGGTAGGGAGCACCGGTAATGCCACCGGGCCCCACCTGCACTTTGAGGTGCTGGTCAACGGGCAGCCCGTCAATCCGGCGCGGTTTTTATAAAGCGTAGTTTTAGCCACGCGGGTTATTAGCGGGGCGAAATCCCGGTTTTAAAGGGATTATCCAGTTTAGTTTAAAACGACACACCCCTCCTTAACTGGATGACCTTAAAGGAGGGGCGTTTTTATGCGCCATTGCATCAACCAATCCTTACCATTTATAACACACAACTTGCTTTTTCTCCGCTAAAATATGCCGTACAATTGCAGGGATAAACCATTTAATGGTCCTGTTCAGCCTGAGGAACAATTGTGGTATAATGGTCGAAAAACATTTTGCTTTAAAAAGGGGTAGTAGCCATGGCTTTTTCTTACCGTGAACGCAAAAAACGGCGCCAGCGGATTGCCTTTATTATCCTCACCGTTTTCCTTTCCCTGGGTTTACTGGGAACTTCCATCGGCTGGTTTTTTAACTTTCACGCTGCCAACGCACCCTCGGGGGTGCAACAGCCGTCCCTGGAAAAAATAATTGCCGATCTGGAGTCCCAGGCCAAAGCTAACCCTGAAGATGCCGACATTGCCGCACGGCTGGCCAGGGCCTACCTGGATGCGGGAAAGATGGATCAGGCTCTTAAAACCTACGATAAAGCCGTCCAACTGAGGCCGGAAAACAGTGATTTTCGCATCGAGCTGGCCCTGGTGCAGTTTTTGCTGGGACATTACGACGAGGCCGTAGCCAATTTTAAAGAGGAAATCAAGCGTCATCCCGACAATGCTCGGGCCCACTATTATTACGGCCAGGTCCTGGCCCTGGGGAAGGGGGATTACGAGAGCGGCATCCGGGAGCTGGAAAAGTTCATTCAGCTTGCCGGTCAGGGGGATGACGTGGCTCAGGCGCGTAAAATGATCGAGGAGTGGAAGGCGCAGTTGAAAAAGTAAATAAGCCGGGAACCGCTTACTGCTACTGGTGGATGTGTATCAGGCGGTAACTGGCTTTGGATAACGCCAGGCCCCGGCGGGTTAAAAGACAAGGGATTGACAGAGTATCGCTTGACCCGGCGGGGTTGCCTTTAGTTTCCTCTAGGAGGAGGACCCTGCTGACGTTATAATTTAAAGAGAAAAATCTTAAATAAGGCCCCTAAAGGAGGCCCTTATTTTTTAATAAGTTTTAATAGTTAATAAGCTAATAAGCTAATAAGCTAATTAGCCGTGGTAATATGTTATTAATGGGAAGTGAACGCCTGTGAACATTTACCCGCTGATTCAAACTCAACCTCCCCCCGGCACGGGGCAGCTTTTGCACTGGTTCCGGTTGAAATTATTGGCCGTTTTTGTGGCCCTGGCGTTTCTCCTGGTCATAAGGGTGCCCGGGCAAATACGGGGGTACGTTTACCATATCTTTCGCGAGGCGGCCCGAGCCCAGGCGCTGATCAGCACCCGCCATATGCTCACCCTTTCCGATAGCCTGTTCGTAGTGCGCTACTATCCCGAGGATGCCGACAGCGCCCGGCTGGTCTTAAAAGCAACCCGGGAGTTCTACCCGTTGGTAGCGCGGGACTTTCGCTTTTCCGCCAGGAAAAAGATCCTCCTGGTTGTCCATCCCACGCGGGAGTCGCTGAATGCCAGTTTTGGCTGGCCGGCCAGCGAAAGTGCCATGGGCGTGTACTGGGCGGGGGTGATCAGGGTTCTTTCGCCCGGCGCCTGGATCGATGCCCGGGATCCCCAAAAGGTGGAAGAGGTTTTTGTTGCCTCGGGGCCGGTGGCTCATGAGTTAACTCACCTGGTGGTGGACTATCTTGCCCGGGGCAATGTACCCCGCTGGTTCACCGAAGGGGTCGCCCAGTACGAGGAATACAGGCTCACCGGCTTCCGGCTTGCTGGAACCGGGGATTTTGCGGGTCAGCCGCTCTATGACTTCGGGGAGATGGAGCGAAATTTTGATGAACTGCCCGACCAGACCCTGGCCTACTGGCAGTCCCTGGCGGCCGTGGAATACCTGGTGGAAGTATATGGTGAAGAAAGTTTGCATAAAATTTTAGCAGCGTTGGGACAAGGGCGGGATATGGATGGTGCCCTGCAACAGGTTACCGGACGGGCTCTGGACCAGTTCGCTGCCGGCTTCCGCTCGTGGCTCGGGCAAAAACTATAAGAAAAAGTCAAGACTGTTCTCCCCCGGTGCCCTTGCGGATGATTGTAGGAAAAGCCGGCTTTGTGGCAGGAATTGTGGAGGGGGATCGAGAATATAGGTTTAGTTCTTTCATGACGGGAGGAAAACGTTTTCTATGGATAAATTAGTTGTCGCCGGGGGAATATCCCTGCGGGGGCGGGTTGCCATTAGCGGGGCCAAAAACGCTTCCCTGGCCATTTTGTGTGCGGCCGTCATGGCCGGCGAGCTGGTAACCCTGGAAAATGTACCCGACATCAGGGATGTACAGGTAATGGTGGACATCCTCCGCTCCCTGGGGGCGCAAATACACCGCACCACCCCCAGTGGCAGCTTGCGCATCCTCATGACGGAACCGCCTGCCCAAATGCCCCCTTACCACCTGGCCAAGCAACTGCGTGCTTCCAATTTGTTGCTGGGTCCCCTGGTGGCCCGTTTTGGCCGGGCGGAAATCCCCCTACCTGGGGGGTGCAACATCGGGACGAGACCCATGGATTTGCATTTCAAAGGCCTGACCGCCCTGGGAGCGCAGCTTTCCCTTGAGCGTGGTACAGTGGTCGCGCGGGCCGCCGGGCTCGAGGGGAACCGGGTGTACCTGGATTTCCCCAGTGTAGGGGCCACGGAAAATATCATGATGGCTGCTTGTCTGGCCCAGGGGCAGACGGTGATCGAGAATGCCGCCCGGGAGCCGGAAGTGGTGGATCTGGCCAACTTTTTGAACTGCCTGGGAGCCAGGGTGCGGGGAGCAGGTACCGATGTAATCAAGATCGAAGGCGTGGATTCCCTGGGCGGTTGCCTGCGCTATGCGGTTATTCCCGACCGCATTGAAGCGGGCACCTTTATGGTGGCGGCGGCTGCCACCCGGGGAGAGGTAATTCTGGAAAATGTCATTCCCCGTCACCTGGAGCCTCTCATTGCTAAACTGCGGGAGGCCGGGGTGGAGATAGAGGAAGAGGAGGACCGCATCCGGGTCAGGGCCAGCGGGCCTTTGAGCCCCATCGACATTAAGACCATGCCTTATCCGGGGTTTCCCACGGACATGCAGTCCCAAATGATGGCCCTTTTGTCTACTATTCCCGGAACTAGCGTGATCGTGGAAAATATTTTTGAAAACCGCTTCAAAGTGGTCGATGAGCTGAAACGCATGGGTGCCCGGATCAAGGTGGAAGGCCGCTTGGCCGTGGTGGAAGGCGTGGAGCGGCTGCAAGGGGCCTGCGTTCGGGCTACCGACCTGCGGGCGGGGGCCGCCTTGGTGGTGGCCGGGCTCATGGCTGAAGGTGAAACCCGGATCGGCAACGTGGTCTATATAGACCGGGGCTATTTCAATCTGGAACAAAAGCTGAAGATGCTTGGTGCCAGGATCTGGCGTACTTCATCTGAAGCGGATGCCCCGGCGCAAAACGGCACGGCCAGGAAGAGCGCCATGGTTTAAAACTACCGGTAACGGGAAGAGTCGATGCAAATTACACTGCTTTGTGTTGGAAGGCTGAAGGAAGATTTCCTGCGACTGGCCCAAAGGGAATACCTCAAGCGGCTTAAGCCCTATGCCCGGATTGAGGTGGTGGAGGTCAGGGAGGAAGCCCTGCCCCCGGCCGGGGAAATGGGGGCGGTCAAGGCTGTCCTGAAAAAAGAGGGAGATCACCTGTTACAGAGGATTCCGGATAACAGCTATGTGATCGCCCTGGACAGGGAGGGGGTAATGCTTACCTCCGAGGAATTTGCCGGCTTCCTGCACGACCTCAGTTTGCGGGGGCAGAACAGGTTGTGTTTTATCATCGGGGGGAGCGCAGGGCTGGCCGGGGCCGTCCTGGCCAGGGCCTCCATGCGTCTTTCCTTTTCTAAATTTACTTTTCCCCACCAGTTAATGCGCATTATCTTGCTGGAACAGGTATACCGGGCCTTTAAAATCATCCGTGGTGAAAGGTACCACCGCTAGGAGGTACCGGTCCGGAAGACGCCGGACGGAGCTGCATGGTAGCAGGAAAAGTTCATTTTTTGACGAACTAATTAAAAAGAATTAAGGAAATTATCTTTTCTTTTGTTAAAATTTTTTATCGTTAAATTGGGCCTTTTCGGGAGGAATAGGTTAAAACGCATCGAATTACTAAGTGGTTGGAGGCCTGTCAGGAGGGGTTAGTGAAGAGGCTCGTGAGCAAAAGGACAAATCCTTATTTCTAAAAACCAAAAGGAGGTAGTTTTATGTACGTAGTAACAGTAGATCGCGAGAAGTGCGAGGGTTGTGGCGAGTGCGTGGATTCCTGCCCGGGCAGCGTGCTGGAAATGAAGGATGGCAAAGCATTCGTGGTCAATTCCGATGATTGCCTCGGATGCGAAACATGTGTTTCCGTCTGCCCGTCGGGAGCAGTGACGCTGGAAGAAAGATAGGCAATTTAACGAAAGAGGGGTGAGAGGAGAAAGGTTGTTCTGTCTTTAGGTTCAGGTAATTCCAGGTATGGGTGTTGCGAGAGGCAAAGATACATTTAGCGTTATAAAGGAGGCGTGCTGATGTTTGAACCAAAGAGGCCTCAAAAAGAACTGAAATATGAAGAGCTTCGGATTTATACTGATGAGGAACTGAAAAACTTTACTGAAGAAGAATTAAAAGAATTTAAAATAAAACATGAAATCCCCGCCGTGGAAGAGCTGGAGAAAGGACCCTGGCCCAGCTTTGTGGCCGATGCTAAACAGGAAGCCCTGCGCCGCAGAAAGCTTGCCGACGACCGGATGATGATCGACCGGTACGTGGTGGAGGATCTGCTGGGTCAGCTGGAGCTTTCCTTTAAGGACGGCGAGACCCACTGGAAGCACGGCGGTATCGTGGGTGTATTTGGCTATGGCGGCGGCGTCATCGGGCGGTACTCCGACGTACCGGAAAAGTTCCCGGGCATTGCCCATTTCCATACCATCCGCGTTAACCAGCCAGCCAGCAAGTTCTATAAGAGCGACTTCCTGCGCGCCCTCGCTGATCTCTGGGAGTATCGGGGCAGCGGCCTGTTCAACATGCACGGTTCGACGGGGGATATTATTCTCCTGGGAACTACCACCGAACAGCTTGAGCCCATTTTCTACGACATGACTCACGAATTGGATCAGGACCTCGGCGGATCCGGTTCCAACTTGCGGACACCCTCCTGCTGTATCGGTAAAGCCCGCTGCGAATGGGCCTGCTACGACACCCAGGAAATGTGCTATGAGATGACCATGCATTACCAGGACGAGCTGCACCGCCCGGCCTTCCCGTACAAATTTAAGTTCAAGTTCGACGGCTGCCCCAACTGCTGCGTGGCTTCCATTGCTCGTGCCGACATTGCCTTTATCGGTACATGGCGCGATGAGATCCGCATCGACCAGGAAGCTGTAAAAGCGTACATTGCCGGTGACATTGTACCCAGGGGAGGCTCCCACAAAGGCAGAGAGTGGGGTAAATTTGATATTCAAAAGGAAGTTATTGACCTCTGCCCGTCCCAGTGCATGAGGATGGAAGACGGCAAGCTGGTTATCGACAACAAGGAATGCGTGCGCTGCATGCACTGCATTAACGTGATGCCGCAGGCGCTCAGGCCCGGTAAAGATACCGGCGTAAGCATCCTGGTGGGTGCGAAGGCTCCTATCCTCGAAGGTGCTCAAATAGCGCAGGTTATCGTGCCCTTTATGAAGGCGGAGCCGCCGTATGACAATGTGAAAGAAGTTATCGAGAGAATCTGGGAATTCTGGATGGAAGAAGGTAAGAACCGCGAGCGTGTTGGAGAGCTCATCCAGCGTGTTGGCTTGCCCAAGTTCCTGGAGGTAATCGGCCTGCCGCCTGCTCCGCAAATGATCAAGGCGCCACGTGCCAACCCGTACATCTTCTGGAAGGAAGAGGACGTACCCGGCGGATTTGAAAGAGACATTAAAGATTTCCGGGCCAGACACAAGAGGTAAATTATAAGGGGGTTTGTTGGATGGCTCTTTCCACTGGGAGATTCGGTAAATACGATCCGCAAAATCCAACCAAAGATAGAATTACGGATATAGGTCCGCGCCATTACTGGGAAAACTTCCCGCCTGTGATTCAAAAGAACTACGGCAAGTGGCTGTACCACGAGATTGTCGAGCCGGGCGTGCTGGTGCACGTTTCCGAAACCGGTGACAAGGTATATACGGTGCGTTGCGGCTCGCCCCGCTTAATGACCGCTCAGCACATACGGGAAATTTGTGACATTGCCGACAAGTACTGCGACGGCTATGTGCGCTTCACCACCCGCAACAACATCGAGTTTATCGTGGACAGCCTTGAGAAGGTGGAAGCCCTTAAAAAGGATCTGTGGAGCCGCAAGTTTGTTTCCGGGAGCTATAAGTTCCCCATTGGAGGTACAGGAGCGAGTATCACCAATATCGTGCACACCCAGGGATATGTACACTGCCACACTCCGGCCACGGATGCTTCTTCCCTGGTCAAGGCTGTCATGGACGAGCTGTTTGATTACTTCACCGGCATGACCCTGCCGGCCAAGGTGCGGGTGGCGGTGGCCTGCTGCCTGAACATGTGCGGCGCAGTTCACTGCTCGGACATCGCCCTGCTCGGTATTCACCGGAAGCCCCCGATCATTGACCACGAGGTCATTGATCAGGTCTGCGAGCTTCCCCTGGTCATTTCTTCCTGCCCCCTGGGCGCCATTTCGCCTGACAAGACCCCGGAAGGCAGGAGGACCCTCAAGATTAAGGTTGAGCGCTGCATGTTCTGCGGCAACTGCTACACCATGTGCCCGGCTCTGCCCATTGCCGACAAGGAAGGCGACGGCGTAGCCATCCTGGTGGGCGGCAAGATCTCCAATGCGGTCAGCGAGCCCAAGTTCTCCAAGGTAGTGGTGGCTTACCTGCCCAACAACTTCCCGCGGTTCCCGGAAGTGGTCCAGACCGTGAAGAAGATTGTGGAAGTTTATGCCTCCGATGCCCGGAAGCATGAGCGCCTGGGCGACTGGGCCGAGCGTATCGGCTGGGAGAAATTCTTTGAAAAGACCGGTATACCGTTTACCGAGCACCTCATTGACGATTACCGCCTGGCCTACGACACGTTCCGGACCAGCACCCAGTTCAAGTTCACGGAAGCAGCCTGGAATGTTTGCAAGGCAGCCGGTGGAATTGACTAAATCTGTGGCGGGCAGGCGTTTGCACAAAACGCCTGCCCCGGTCACTTCTATTTATGGCGATAGAAAGGGTGGGATTATCTGATGGAAGAGATTAAAAAAGCGATTTTAGAGTTTGCCAGTGCCAGCAAGAAAACCAGATTCTATTTTAAGGATATGGAAAAGGCAGTACAGGAAAAGATCCCCACTGCCAAGGCCAGGGAAATTAAGAAGGCTGCCAGCGAGCTGATCAACGAAGGAACGCTGATCTACTTCTCCACCGGCAGCACAACCATGTACGGCTTGAAGGACAGGTGCGCTTCCGACGAGCCACAGCAATAGACTTTATATTAAATTACCAGGCCTGGTTATTTTTTGTTCTGATGGCGCTCGGAACGGCTTGCTATTCGCTACGAGTAGCGGCCTTAATTTTTGCCGGATGGGGGGTGTACCATGGAAAACGCCAACGTCTCCCAAACCTTTATGGAAAAACAGGTGAACATGCTGCAGAGCAACCCCGGTTGTGCCACGGCCAAATACAACCTGGGGGTAATGCTCATGGAGCAGGGCAGGTTGGAGGAAGCAAAAACCCTCTTTGAAGAAGCCATTGCCGATGGAACCCGGATGTTTGAGGCTTACGTCAACCTGGGTTATATCTATTTCAAACAGGGAAACCTGGAAAAAGTAGAGGAATGCAACCGCAGGGCGGTGCAAATCGAACCCCGTTATGCCCGTGGTTATGCCAATCTGGGGTTTGCCTACCTGCAGATGGAAAAAACCGATGAGGCCATTGAAGTGCTCCACAAAGCAATAGAGTTAAACCCCAGAATAGTCCAGGCATGGTGCAACCTGGCCAACGCCTATCTCCAAAAAGGCGAACTGGATCGGGCGGTAGAGACCAACCAAAAACTGCTGGAAATGGCACCCGATTTTTCACTGGGTCATAACAACCTGGCCTACGCTTATTATTTGAAGGGGGATATGATCCGGGCCGCCGAACACCTGAAACGTGCCCTGGAGCTGGGATTTGAGGCTCATCCGGATTTTTTGAAGGAGATGGAACCATACCTCGAAAAATAAAAGGATGACAGGGGGAACTGCTTGTGCCCATCTACGAGTTCAGATGCCTGAATTGTGGCGGTCTTTTCGAAAAACTGTTCTTGAACCCAAATGAGCAAGTGGAAATTCGCTGCCCCCAGTGCCAGTCCGACTCCTTCGAGCGTGTGATCAGCCGGGTCAATTACGTGGACAAGACGGGAGCGGGCGGGAGCGCGCCGAAAGTGGTCACCAAGTCGTGCAGCCCGGGGAATACCTGCGCGACCTTTGAAATACCGGGCCCCGGTGAAAAATAAACATGGGGAGTCGATCATGAGGGGAAGGCCTCCTTTAAAGGACTATGTTCAAATACCCGAATGTCCTTTTTGTGGCATGAACATTGAGCGACCTCAAGAGGTGGAGGCTACAGCAAACTCGCCTGGAATGCCCGTCGGTTCCTGTACTTGCGGCGCGGTATACGCCTTTGACGTCTCGGGCCGGAATCTGGGTTCCGCTTTCATAGAAGCACTGGTGTTTGCGTGCAACATGGACTGGGATATGGCCTGGGGGCTGCTCCCGGATAAAGACTACCGGGAAGAGATCGTCAAAAATTACGATCCGCAAAACCACCTGATCATTCCGGGAGGTTTTTTTGAGGGCAGGAAAATAGTCGGAGCCCTTTATTTCATCAAGTTAAACAGCAGAGGTGCCGGGGTATTGCCGGACGGGCCTCCTGTTTCTTGTATATCCATAAAAAAAGAAAAAGAAGCAGGTTTAAATTTTATTGAAAGGAAAAAAGTTTCCAAAAAAGAACTGGAGGCCTGGGTGAAGCAGTACCGGGTGGAAAACGTGCTCCGGGCCGCCCATCAGGACCACAAGATTCTCTGGCTGTTAAGGCGGTTGCTGTGTGCCAGTGACCCTCTCCTCCGTTTGCGGGCGGCTGAGCTGATGGGCAGGGCGGCCAAAGTGATTGCCCTGGAAAACCCCGGTATAGTATCCGAGCTTTTGAAAGCGCTGATAAATTCCCTTGCCGATTCCGGTGCGTCGATCTGGGCAACGCTTGACGCCGTGGGGGAAATTATGGGTAACTCCATTGATAAATTTTCCGGATATCTTCCCGCTTTACTGGCACTTGTACATGAGGAACACCTGCAGGTGGATGCCCTGCGGGCCCTGCACAGGATTGCCTGCGCAAACCCGGAACTGCTCAGGAAGTTTTCGTCCCTTTTTACCCCCCTCCTTTGGCATAACAAACCGGAATCGCGGGGTTATGCCGTCCTTATCCTCGGTGCCCTGGGAGAAACCGGGATAAGGAAGGAACTGGAATCGCTGCGGGGAGACGGCTCGGAAATAGTCCTCTACGAGAGCGGACAGCTAATTAAAAAAGCTGTTGGCCGGCTTGCTGAAGACGTTCTAAGGGGTATGAACCAGCTATAAGTAATTTTTTCCTTGAGCAGGAATCGCCAAAAACCATGCCGAATAATCAATCGTGAAAGTTATTTTTTTCTATAGGACCATAAATCATACCGGTAGAAAGGGAGGGGTTTAATGGCGGGTCATTAAATAAAGCAGGTACGGGCTGTGGGGGAGAAGTAAAAGAGGAGGTGTCGATTTGTGACCTACTTTATTGCCCAAATACTGCCCTATATAACGGTTACCGTTTTTGTTCTCGGGGTTGTTTACCGCCTCTGGCGCTGGGCGGCATCGCGTATCGTGCATAACATTACCCTTTCACCCTTTCCCCAGACCAAAACAGAGGTTGCGGGCATTTACCTGCGGGAAATCTTGCTTTTTCGCAACGTCTTCAACTTCGACCGCCCGCTGTGGGTAGGCGCCTGGCCCATGCATATAGCTTTGCTCAATGTGATTGGCGGTCACGTGGTGGGCTTTTACTTCCTGGGCAAACAGTTTGTTTACCTGGGGGCGTCTGAAGCCCTGAGCAAGTATTTATCCAACCTGCTGGGAACGGTTTTTGGAATAATCCTGCTGGCCGGGCTGCTGTACCTCTTGTACAGGCGGATTGCCATTGACAAGGTCAGGCAGGTGTCCAACCCGAGCGACTACCTCATGCTGCTTTTGCTCATTTCCATTGTATCCATAGGCAACTTCATGCGCCTGGTTCCGGAATACGGTATGCACTACGAACCGGTAAAGGAGTATTTTACTACTCTTATCCTGTTCCAGCCGGCAGCGATTCCCGAAGGTAATCCTTTCTTCATCATCCACTTGTTGCTGGCCCAGATCCTGATTATGATCCTCCCCTTCAGCAAGCTGATGCACCTGTTTGGCATGTTCGGCATGCGCTGGATTGAAAACCGGGTCTATAAGGAGCCGGCTCCCGGGTTGCCCAACGTGGACGTGGCCGCTGCCCGGGCCAGGGGAACCGGCCTTTCGTCCGCCAGCAGCACAGACGTGGCTTAGAGGGGGTGTAACAGTTGCCAGAGTATAAGGGATTGAAAATGCCGGCAAAAGCCTCAGCCGAGGAGATGCGCCAGATACACATCGAGCCGGTACCCGATGACCAAAAGGTTGAAATGGCTATCCAGTATCTGGACGAGATGCGCAAGAAGTTCCGTTCCTTCGTGCTGGCCATGGAGTCGTGCGTGAAATGCGGCCTGTGTGCCGAAAACTGCCATACCTACCTGGGGACCAGGGACCCGAACAATATTCCCACCAACCGGGCGGAGCTGATCCGGAAAATATACCGGCGCTACTTTACCCTGGAAGGGCGTTGGTTCGGTAAACTGGTGGGGGCGGAGGACCTGAACCTGGACATCATCGAACAATGGTATTCTTACTTTTACCAGTGCAACGAGTGCCGGCGTTGTGCCCATGTCTGTCCTTTTGGCATCGATACCTGCGAGGTGACCATGATTGGACGCCAGATCCTCCACTGGCTCGGCATTGTGCCCAAGCTGCATGCCAGTGTGGGGGCGGCCATGGAAAGGACGGGCAACCATACCGGCCTGACCAAGCCGGCCATTGTGGATACCCTGGAGTTTCTTTCCGAGGAAATTAAAGATGAGTTCGGCGTCGACGTGGAATTTCCCGTGGATAAAGAGGGGGCAGACATCATGTACGTGCCCTCCTCCGCCGACTTCTTGCTCAACCCGTATACGTTGATGGGTGCGGGGATGTTTTTCACGTATATCGGCGCCAACTGGACCATACCCAGCACCATCACCGAGGCGGGTAATTTCGGCCTGCTTTTCGACCAGCAGCACACCATGCGGCACAACTTCACACGCCTTTTGCATGCAGCCCAGAAACTTGGCGTCAAAAAGATCGTCTGGGGCGAGTGCGGTCACGGCTGGCGGGCATGGAAGATGTACCTCCCGGGTATGGCCGATTTACCCCTCCGCTGGCCCATTACCCACATTCACGACGAAGTGGCCTACTACATCCGCACCAACCAGTTGAAGCTGGACCCGTACAAGCTCGGCCGTCCGGTAACCCTTCACGACCCCTGCAACTACGTGCGGGCCTGCGGTTTGGCTGAAACAATGCGTACGGTGATCCGGGCATGTGTGGCCGATTTCAGGGAAATGTATCCGAACAAAGAAAATAATTTCTGCTGCGGCGGCGGTTCGGCGATACTCTTTGATGACCCCGAAATGTACCAGCTGCGCATAAAATTCTCCCAGAAAAAGGCCGAACAGGTCCGGGCCACCGGGGTGGGCAAGGACGGAAACGGCATCCTGTGCGCACCGTGCTCCATCTGCAAGGCCCAGCTGTATCCAATGGTAGAAGAGCACGAGCTGGGAGTGGAGGTTAAAGGTTTAATTGACCTCGTAGGCATGGCCCTGGTCTGGAAGTAAGCTGCAAGGAAACGAGTTTTCTTAAATCATTGACTTGTTTATCGAGGAGTGATATTCTTTTAAGGGGGTGGTCGAGCTCCACACGGGCTCCATAGGCATCTGGCCCGGGGTTATTAATAAACAAGTGAACTTTTGTGGGTTAGGGGAAAGGCATATGTTAAACAATGATAAACTAATGGAGGTGTTAAGCACATGCCATCCATCAACGTAAATGGCGTGGAAATTGAGCAGGACGAGGACGGATTCATTGTTGACCCGAGTCTTTGGAACGAGGATGTAGCCAAGGCGCTCGCTGCTCAGGAAGGTATCTCCGAGTTGACCGAGGAGCACTGGAAGGTAGTCAACTACCTGCGCAACTACTACCTGCAGTTCCAGATTGCCCCCATGATCCGCAAGCTCTGCAAAGAGACCGGCTTTAGCCTGAAGAAGATTTACGAGTTGTTCCCGTCCGGCCCGGCTAAGGGTGCCTGTAAAGTGGCCGGGTTGCCGAAACCGACCGGTTGCGTGTAATACCGGGAATAACCGGCAATGTGCGTTTATTTTTGGTTAAATTAACGGGTCGCCCGGCTTCAGGGCGACCAACCTATCTGCAAACTGCTTTCGGGGCACGGACTTAAGCAATGAATGCCGGCAGGCGACGGTTTATCCGGCAGTGTAGCTTATGGCTGTGCCCATTTCATGGTACGGGGTGCTCGGCGTGAGGCATGACATGAGTGCCATGAGGGAAGTGAAACAAAAATGCAGCAACATCATATACCTCGTCTGGTAATTGGTGCACCCCGGGGCCGCTCTGGAAAAACAACGGTAACCATTGGCCTGCTGGCCGCCCTGGTTTATGGCTTAAAACTGGTGGTGCAGCCCTTTAAAAAGGGGCCGGACTTTATAGACCCCAGCTGGCTCAGCCGCATAGCCGGGCGGGCGTGCCGCAACCTGGACGGTTTTCTCATGTCCCGCGAAACAATCCGGTCTTCCTTCGTGCGCCACAGCCGTGATGCCGACATAGCCGTGGTGGAAGGGGCTATGGGCCTTTTTGACGGCGTGGACCTGGAGGGGAGCGGCAGCACCGCGGAAATAGCCAAGGCCATTGCCGCGCCGGTGATTATGGTGGTCGACACCACCCGGATGACCCGCAGTGTGGCCCCCCTGGTACAGGGGTTTATGCATTTCGATCCGCAGGTAACTGTCGCCGGGGTAATCTTAAATCAAGTGGCGCGCCCGCGCCACGAACAAATGCTGCGCGGGGCCCTGGAAAAATACTGCGGGGTTTCCGTAGTGGGCGTGATCCCCAAGGGCAGAAAGTTAATCATCCCCGACCGCCACCTGGGGCTAATTCCTGCCGGGGAGCGGGACGAGCTGGATCAGACGCTGGAGGAAATTGCCCGGGTGGCCCGGGAATGCTTGGACCTGGAGGGGATTTTAGCCATTGCCCGCCAGGCCCCGCCCCTGGAGGATATTTCCGGTGGCGTGAAAGCTGTCGGGGAAATACCGCGCACCGGCGGTCCATTGATCGGCGTGTTTCGTGACCGGGCTTTCTCCTTCTATTACCCTGAAAACCTGGAGGCACTGGAAGAAGCCGGTGCAAGGCTCGTTTTTATCGACGCCCTGCGGGATTGGGAGTTGCCGGAAGTGGACGCCCTTTACATTGGAGGCGGCTTTCCCGAGGTATTTGCCGGTCAGCTGGAGGCAAATGAGGGATTGCGTAAATCCGTGTGCCGGGCCATTGAAGCCGGCCTGCCGGTGTATGCGGAGTGCGGCGGTTTGATGTATCTGGGCCGCCTGCTGACCTGGCAGGGCCGCACCTACCAGATGTGCGGCGCACTGCCCTTTGATGTGGTGATGGATGGCAGGCCCTGCGGCCACGGGTATGAAGTAGTGGAAGTAACGGGGGAAAACCCCTTTTTCCCCACCGGCAGTCTCATCCGGGGGCATGAATTTCACCACTCCCGCCTGGTGAACATGGATCCGGATTTGCGCTACGCTTTCCGGGTGCTGCGGGGCTGCGGGATAGACGGAGAGAAAGACGGTCTCGTCTACAAGGGTGTTCTGGCGGCCTACAACCACATTCATGCGCTGGCCGTGCCCCAGTGGGCGGAAGCGCTGGTTAGCCGGGCGCGGCAATGGCGCAGGACAACCAGGACGGCTAAATAGAAAAGCGGGGATAAGGGAGAGGCGGAAAGGCGCCGCAGAGGGTACTCTGCGGCGCGACGCTTTTTTGGGGGTCAGTAAAACCGCTTAGTTAACTGCGTAGCCGCGTCCCTACACCCGGGACTGCAACAGCAGTCCCTGACCCCAAAGAAAGGGTAGTCTACCCGGACATGCGGACCCTAAAAGCATAGCATTAGTTCACAAACTTTCCAATCTTTTTTCACAGTTTGTTCACAATTAGTGTGTATAATACACGCAGGGAAAACAGTTAAAAAATTCCTGTACAATCAGTCGGGAAAGGAGGTGCCAAGCGTGCAGGAGCATACCGGAACCATACTGGTCGTGGAGGACGAGGAACCGGTAAGGGACCAGGCGGAGGAAAGAAAAAACGCCCAGGTAATTACCTGGCCTGGTCTGGTAATAGATAACAACGCTAAAAATGTAGAAATGAACGGGCGGGTTGTGCCGATGCCTCCCAAGGAATTTGACCTGCTGTGGTTTTTGGCCTGCCATCCCGGCCAGGTCTGGACCCGGGAGCAGCTTTTGCAGCAAATCTGGGAATATGATTACCTGGGCGATCCCCGCACAGTGGACACCCATATTAAGCGTTTACGCGAAAAACTAAGCGCCCATACGGGCCGCCGGTACATAAAAACAGTGTGGGGCCGGGGCTATAAATTTGAGGTTGGAAACTGAATGTTTAAAAGTTTATTCGGCAAGCTGATGTCCACATACATCGCCATCATTTTAATCACCCTACTTGTGCTGGGTATGGCCAATGTCCTACCTGTTGGGGGATTATTATTACTCTGCCAAAGAGGCGGAATTGTTGAATAAAGGCCGGGAAGTGGCGCGGATTATCGCGGAAAATACGGAGCAGAACCGGCCCGCCGCTGATGTTGTGGACACATTAAACCGTTTTTGGGAAAACCGCATGGTTATGATTAGCAAGGATATTCTTATGCTGATGGCCCGCAGCGAATTCTACAACAATACCCGGCGCTTCTGGCTGGAACCCGCGGACGCCCAAATATTATTGGAGGGGAAAACCGTTTCCAGGCGGGCTATCTTCCACGTCCTGAACAATTGGTTATCTTTGTGGCAGTACCTGTCGAGGTAAATAACGAAGTGGCCGGGGCAGTGTTTTTATCAGCTCCGCTGGCGGACGTAACTGACGCGGTGGGAGCTGTGCGCAGGTTAATGTTCTTGGCCGCACTCCCCGCCCTTTTGCTGGCGGCCCTGCTGGGGCTATATTTATCCCGCTCCATAGCCCGGCCACTACGCCGGTTAAGCGACGCTGCGGTGCAGATAGCGGGCGGAGATTACCGGCAGCGAATCGAGCTTAAATCCGCTGATGAATTCGGCTACCTGGCGCAAAATTTCAACCGGATGGCCATGTCCCTGGAAGAGACCGTGGGCGCCCTGGCCCGGGAAAAGGAGAAGATAGAAAATATCCTCGCTAACATGGCCGAAGGTGTGGTGGCTGTGGATGGCTCAAGCCGGGTGATTTTGCTTAACAGACAGGCGATCCGCACCCTCGGCTTGGGGGAATCTGCGGACTTAACAGTGCAACTCTATGGGGAACCTGTTCCGGACAGCCAGTTAAAAGAACTGTTTGCAGCCGTACTGGCATCCGGGGAGACGTGCAGCAGGGAATATACGCCCGATGACGGGCATAGCTACTTCCTCGTCCACGTTTCTCCGTTAATTGATCAGGCAGGCAACAACTTTGGCGCTGTGGGCGTATTGCAGGACATTACAGAACTCAAGAAACTGGATCAACTGCGCCGGGATTTTGTGGCCAACGTATCCCACGAGCTGCGCACTCCCCTGACTTCGGTTCAGGGTTACGTGGAAGCTATGCTGGACCGCGCTATTCCAAGCGAAGACCGCGGTGAACCTCCCCCGGGACAAGCCCGGGGGCTTCGTCCCGAAGGTTTCAAAAATGTGCAGGTGATCCGGCATGGTTTCCATCTGGATGAGTGTGTATCCGTAAGCGTTGCAGATTTCTTGGATTGTCGGTTTTACGACGTCTTCTACCTTGCCGGTAATTACCTTGTGCCGGTATTTTGGGCAAAACACGATATGGTAATTGATGTTGTAGACACAGTGGTTCGTTTTTCCATTCATACCATGATTATAGTGCTAGAACGGGTGTTTGTGAATACACTTGTCGCCCTAACGGGCGATGCCCCGCTCGATCCACCCCACAAAGGGGTGGGTTTTCAGGGGCGGTTTCTATAAATTTCGGGCCTTTCTCACTGCCCTGGGCATTATTGTGGGCGCGGCCACCATTTTATTGGTGGTGGCCGTGGGCAAGGGCGGTTTGTTCAGGTTATTTTAAATAATTAAGGGAGGAATAGTATATGGTTGAATTCCTTGGCTGGCTCGGTTTATTACTGCTCATAGGGACCCTTATGCCATTTTTTTTACGCCGCTTACACCTTTGGCAAAGGGAAGTAACCTTTTTAGCACGTATTCATCACTACTTAGCTTTGACCTGCCTGGTGGTATTAACCCTGCATGGTCTTTGGGCTCTTAACGGACGGCGAGGGTGGGGAGCCTGGATACATGTTAAGGCTGAGATGATTTCTGGAGTACTTACTTGGTCGATACTTTTAGCCGTATGTATGTTGGCCTTAACTTCGTTACGACAGAAACGTTTTTCACGCACCCATTGCTGGCTGGTGGGATTACTGGTTCTGCTAGTGTTTTATCACATTTAGCACATTGCCATTGCGGGCGTTACTAAGGATATTCGCTTAACAGGGCGTAGCCCTTAAAAGGGCCCAGGGGGCATCGCACCTGGCGGGGGATTTCGATCGGAGCAGGTTTCCCCGGGAACGGTGCTCGCCAGGGTGGGCAATACAGGGCTGTCCACCGGGCCGCATGTGCATTTGTAAGTCCGGGTTAACGGCCGGCCGGTGGACCCGGGGCAATATTTTTAATGTATACACTGGATTAACCGTTGTTATGCAATGCGTTAAAAACGCGACATGGCGGTATTAAGATCAAAACCACCAATGAGGGGTGTGGAAAATTGACTGATTCAGGTGCAACCTGCTTTTTGTTGCCCTGGCCGCTTTTGTGGTGGGGGTGATGTTTGCCGGGGGATACCTTGTTTGCTGTAGGCGTTCAAGAACCATAGTAGGTAAACTTAACTCTTGCCGTCCTCCGTAACCAAATCATATCCTTCGCGCACCCAGTCAATTTTACCGCCGGCCAGGTTATATACATTTTGGTATTTGGTACCTAATAATACTTCCGCCACCCGGTAACTTTTGCTGCCCGTTTCGCATATCAGCACAATGGCATCTGATGGCGTTGCTCCCAGCGACTCCAGGTATTGTTCCGACCTGGTCCGCAGCAGTCTTAAATCTCCCGGCAGTGAACCTTTGATGTGGCCCTCTTTGTATTCCCCCGGCGTGCTGACATCAATAAGAAACAAATTTTGTGTGGAAGATATTGTAGATTTTCAAATTGATTCGGGAAAAATCTTTAAATTAAATTGGGGCAACCAACTGGTGGAACAAAGGAAATTCTCATTTTAAACCGGTAATCACAAAAATAATTTTTAAATTCCGCCGGCATTTCCATCGAAAACCCAAAAAAGAAAAACCGGCTACCCGAAAGAGGCAGCCGGTGGTAATACCGCTCAAAACCGGTTAAACGGATATTTTTTCTTAAGGGCCAGAATTTCCGCCCGTGCTTCCAGCAACTTTTCTCTGAACACGGCAGCAAACCAGGCCGGCCGGTTTCTGGTCGGCGGAT